>NZ_AUKC01000029.1 GCF_000424545.1 Butyrivibrio sp. NC3005
CGAGCTGGGTTCAGAACGTCGTGAGACAGTTCGGTCCCTATCCGGCGCGGGCGTAGGATATTTGAGAGGAGCTGTCCTTAGTACGAGAGGACCGGGATGGACGGACCGCTGGTGTATCTGCTGCGAAGCCAATCGCATAAGGCAGGGTAGCCAAGTCTGGCAGGGATAAACGCTGAAGGCATCTAAGCGTGAAGCCCCCCTCAAGATGAGATATCCCCCAGAAATGGGTAAGACCCCTTGAAGAGTACAAGGTTGATAGGCATGAGGTGTAAGTGAAGAGATTCACTCAGCTGACATGTACTAATAGGTCGAGGACTTAACCAAGATAGGAAAGAGATTGATTAGTTTAGAATTCAGTGTTCGGTTTTGAGGGAGCGATTTTTTTACATAAAAATGTTTTTGGGGCTTCTACTGTTGCAGTAGGAGCATTTTTTTTACCAAAATTCTTGCTTGATCAGTACCAATGTTAAGCAATAAGTTTTTGAATAATATATTTGAAAAAATCATTTTAAGTGTTAAGTATTTAATCGCTTTTCCGATATATTTAGTGATCCATTATATATTTCATTGCGAGGTGAGAAGGATGGAAAGTAAAATTCTATTGGAAAATGGTACCAATGAATTAGAGGTACTAGAGTTTAAAATTGATGACCATTGTTACGGTATCAATGTGGCGAAGATCAAGGAGATCATAAATTATCAGGATGTGACGCCAGTTCCTAACGCTCATCCAAGCATTGAAGGTATATTTATGCCCCGCGATACTATGATTACAGCGATTGATCTTAGAAATTGCCTACAGCGTGGCACTTCAAAGCCAGGAGGATTATTTATCGTAACAAATTTCAACAAGCTTGATATCGCATTTCATGTGGATTCAGTTGTTGGAATTCATCGTGTTTCATGGGCTGATATCATTAAGCCAAATGCAACTATTTCTAAAGCAGAAGAGAGTATATCTACAGGTATAATAAAATACGATGATAGACTTATTATTATTCTTGACTTTGAGAAGATTGTTGCAGATATTAATCCTAATACCGGACTTAATGTTGATCAGTTGAAAGAAATTGGTCCGCGCAGCAGAACAGATGTACCAATTGTTTTGGCAGAAGACTCACAGTTGCTTAATAAGCTGATTGTTGATTCTTTGAATAAAGCTGGATATAATAATGTAAGACATTTTGAAAATGGAAAACTTGCATATGATTATATTCAGAACCTTAAGAAGAGAGGTCAGTTAGAGCAGTGTAAGTGCATCATCACTGATATCGAAATGCCTATCATGGATGGTCATAGACTTACTAAACTTATCAAGACTGATGATGCTACAAAAGAAATTCCACTTGTTATTTTCTCATCGCTTGTCAATGAAGAAATGAGAAGAAAGGGTGAGCAGTTAGGTGCTAATAAGCAGCTTTCTAAGCCTGAAATTGGAAATTTGGTACAGACAATTGATGATTTGGTTAATGTCAAGGAAAGACCTGGTGGCGGCGAAGGTTAATTAATTATTTATACTCCCTTTGTAGATGCAGTGTAGACAGGTCTACATCTGTAGATATAGAGGGAGTTTTTTGTTTTAATGATGGTTAAAACAAAATGTAAAGCAAGTAGTAAAGAAAAAAAGTAAAGAAAAGAGAAAAGAGGATTAAGATACATGTCGGGGAAGTTGACAGCTGCGATAGGACAGACAAAGAAAGTTTTAGTTGGACTGGGAAATGAATGGAAACTAAAAGATTCATATATTGAAAATGATGAGCTTTATGGTAAGGCCTTTAAAGCTATAAAAGATAAAAGTGATTATTTAGTTCCTTTTTTTAAAAAATTCTACTTAGAACGTAGAGAAGACCCAAGAAAAGAGGCTTTTGAAAGATTAAATAGTATGCTATCGGACAAAGACTATTTTGTTATTTCAACATTGGATGATGTTGAAATTTCAAAATTTGGATTTGTTGAAGAAAAAACTGTATTTCCATGCGGAAATATCCGATATCTTCAAAAGAAGCATGATGCTAATGGAGTTCTTATCAATACTGAACTGAGTAATGAATATAAAGAATTGGTTCAAAAGTTTGATGATTTTGTTGAGAATAAAATAAATCTAGACAGTTTTTCTCCATTAATGTATGAGAATGATGAGCTTATTCTAAATCAAAAGTCAGCTAGAGAAATTGATGTAAAATATAATGAGTCCGCGTATTTACCATCATGGAAAAAATACAATGAGTGGATTGCATCAACATTGTCTCAAGATTTGCTGATTTTAGAGCTTGGTACGAATTTAGAATATCCGGCTTTGATACGTTTTCCATTTGAAAGAATTGCATATTTCAATAAAAAGGCATATATGATTCGTGTGAATGAGACGTTGTATCAGTTAACACCAGAAATTGTTAATAAGGCAGTATCTGTACCTGTTAATTCTGTTAAATACGTACTTCAGGAGAATGAATAATGGCTTTGGCAGAAAAGGATATCACAAAAAAATCGAATAAAGGTTATGATTCTGCATCTGAAACAGGTGTGGATAATTTGGATGTATCTGATTCTGTCATTACAGAGAACAAAGATTTAAAAGAAATAAATGGTATGCTAGGCAAGGTCGAGGAAGGTGAACTTGTTGATGAAGCCATGCAAAAGAAACAGCAGCAGTATGCAGAAGCTGAAATAAATAGTGAAAACATCTATACGTATACTGTTGGCGATGAACCAGATTCTTTTGAGGAAGACGAAGAAGAAACACTGCTTAACAAAGCAATTGAAGATGCAGAAAATCTTCTGAAGTCGCAGGAAGAGTTACTTGAAAATACCCCTAACTTTCCGGAACAGACTCAAAATGATGAGATTGCTTTAGAAGGATTAGATGATTTTCCTGAAGTAGATGAAATAGATTTAAGCGCTGAAGATTCATTTGCAGGTAATCAATCTGAATCAGAGAATGTAAATGATGAAGTAGATAATAATAATATTCTTTCTAGCCTTGAAGAGTCTAGCGAAATAAATGGTTTTGAAGGAAAACTGGATAATATTTCAGAATCCAAAGATGATTTAACTGAAGAAAACAGACTTGATGATAATACAGATAGTTTTGTAAGTAATGAAGAAGTTTTTGAGGAACAAAACGGATTAGAAGAGACTTTTGATAGTTTGCCTCATATTGATGAAGGCGAGGGATTAACTAATAATTTTGAAGAAAATGTTGATATAGGCAATGATTTAGAAGAAAATGCGGAAAATTCTGAGGAATTGGATGATCCGCTTGATTTGGATGATGATACTATCCCGGAAGATATGATGTTAGCAGGTTTTGGAGAAAAGCCTGATACGAATATAGCTAATGATGCATTTGCAGAAGATAATATCAATGAAAATATAGAAGACAGTTTAAATATAGAAGATGTCGGCGAAAATATAGAAGACAGTTTAAATGTAGAAGATGCCGGTGAAAACATAGAAGACAGTTTTAATATAGAGGATACCAGCGAAAGTATAGAAGACGGCATAGTCAAAGAAAAAGCCGAATTAGGTAGTGATTTAGAAGCTATTGATAAACAGGAAGTTGTATCGGATTTAACCAATAATAAAGACGATAAGTCGGAAGGGAGTGCGACCGTGGCAGAGAATCAGAATCCTACATCGGGAGCGGATGACCCAAATCATGTCATGACTCCAGACGAAATAGCAGCACTGTTAGCAGCATCTGATGATGACGCGGCTGATGCGACACCACCTGCTGATGATATTCCAGTTGAGGATATTCTATCAGAGGGAAGTTCATCTGTAGATGAACTTCCAATAGAAGATATTAATGAGAAATCGGATGAACCAATCGGAATGACTACATTAAATGAATCAGATAGTGAGGACATAGATTCTATTATGAACTCTCTTTCAGACGAAAATATGACGGATAATACTGATGCAGCACAAAGCACTGATGAAGCTATGTTAGATGGTTTATCAGAGGAAAATATTGATTCTTCAGGTGGTGATTCTACAGAGATTTCATCTTCAGAAGAGCTTACAGATGAATTAGATGATATTGAACTTGAAAAGAGTCAGGCAGAAGATAAAAAAGGTAAAAAAGTCAAAGAAAAGAAAGCAAAGAAGCCTAAAAAGGAGAAAAAAGAAGGCGAAGGTGGAGAAAAGAAAGGTTTCTTTAGTAAACTCTTAGCTGCTTTATTTGAAGATGATGAGGAAGACGAAGAAGGTAATGTTCAAAATAATGAACTTGCATCTTTGACGCAAGAAAATCAGGAAGTTCTTAATGAACTTGAGGGCGGTAAGAAAAAGAAGAAAGAAAAGAAGGAAAAGAAACCTAAGGAAAAGAAAGAGAAGAAACCTAAAGAAAAGAAAGAGAAAAAGCCAAAAGAACCTAAGCCAAAGAAGGAGAAAAAACCAAAGCCTCCAAAACCGCCTGTACCGCCTGAAAAGCCAATGGCAAGAAAAAAATACATAATGGCTTTTCTGATAGTTATTCCGATTGGTATTATGGCTATTATTCCAGGTCTTGTAATGCCTGAAAGAAATGCTAAGAGTAGAGGAATTGCAGAATATCATAATGGCAATTACAGGGAAGCATATGAAGATTTGTATAGTTTATACAAAGCAGATAAGCTAAGTGAATCAGAAGTTCTTATTTATCGCAAGGCTCGTGCTGTTAGCAAGATGGATTACTATTATCGAACATATGAAGTATTTGCAGCTAAGAATCTTGATGTCGAAGCGCTTAACCAGCTGCTAAAAGGAGTAGAAGCATATCCTGAAGTTTATCAGATTGTTGAAGAAACAAATGACAGCGAGGTAGCAAAACAGATTAATACAACATATGGCAATATTCAGAGTACTCTTATGAATAAGTATGGAGTATCACTTGAAAAAGCTAATGAACTATTAAATCTTGAAAAAAAGAAAGATTATTCAAAACAGTTGCATAGAATATGTGGTAAATAACTAAAAAAAGAAAGCATCACTTAATAAAAACATAGAGATGCTTTCTTTTTATGTTTTTAACAATATTTTTGAATTCTTTCCTTCAAAAACTTGTATTTTCAATAATAGCAGTTCTTGGATAAATGTGTTATAATCATGCAAAATGTGTGCCGGAAGGTAATGCTTATAATATAAAAAAGCGCGGGAGTGAGGGAAAATGGTAGCAATTATTGATTATGATGCAGGAAATATAAAAAGCGTAGAGAATGCGTTCAACCTGTTAGGAGAAAAAGTTATTGTTACTCGTGACAGAAATCAGATTCTTGGTGCTGATCATGTGGTTTTGCCAGGGGTTGGAGCATTTGGAGATGCTATGCAGAAACTAAAAGAGTTTGATCTTATCAGCGTGATTGAAGAAGTTGTAAATTCTAAAATTCCTTTTTTGGGCATATGTCTTGGAATGCAGCTTTTATTTGATGAAAGCGATGAAACACCAGGAGTTCAGGGGATTGGAGTCTTAAAAGGTAAAATTAAAAGAATTCCGAGCACAGAAGGTCTTAAGATTCCTCAGATTGGATGGAATAGTTTAAACTATCCAAATAAGGGAAGACTTTTTGAAGGTATAGAAGCTGGTTCTTATGTATATTTTGTTCACTCTTATTACCTTGATGCAGAGGATAAATCAATTGTTCGTGCTACAACAGACTACGGAGTAAAAGTTGAGGCTTCAGTTGAAAAAGAAAACGTATTTGCTTGTCAGTTTCATCCAGAGAAAAGTGCAGAAATAGGTATGAAAATCTTAAAAAATTTTGTTGCTGTTAAGAACTGAGTTTACTTACTGAATAAGGGGGAATCAATGCTAACTAAGAGAATTATTCCATGTTTGGATGTTAAAGATAATAGAGTTGTAAAAGGCATCAATTTTGTGAGTTTAAAAGACGCAGGAGATCCTGTGGAAGTTGGAAAAGCTTATAGTAATGCTGGTGCTGATGAATTGGTTTTTTTGGATATAACAGCAACTTCCGATGCTAGAGAAACTGTTACTCAGATGGTTCGAAAGGTTGCAAAAAATGTCTTTATTCCATTTACTGTCGGAGGAGGAATACGTAGCATAGATGATATGAAAGCTATTTTGCGCGAAGGAGCTGATAAGTGCGCTATTAATTCTGCGGCTATTAATAGACCTGAACTTATAAGTGAAGGTGCCAGAAAATTTGGAAGTCAGTGCATAGTTGTAGCTATTGATGCACGTAGAAGAGAAGATGGAAGTGGATGGAATGTATTCAAGAATGGAGGTCGAATTGATACAGGTCTTGATGCAATAGAATGGGCAAAAGAGGCCAATAGACTTGGAGCTGGAGAAATTCTTTTGACCAGCATGGATGGTGATGGTACCAAAAATGGTTACGATATTAAATTAACTAGACTTGTTTCTGATGCAGTGAATATTCCCGTTATAGCTTCAGGAGGAGCGGGAGCAAAGGAGCATTTTTATGAAGCGCTTACAAAAGGAGGCGCAGATGCAGCACTTGCAGCTTCTTTGTTTCACTACAAGGAATTAGAAATAAATGATTTGAAAATGTATTTAAAAGATAAAGGTTTGTCTATTAGAATCTAAATCTTTGGGACAAAGCAGATTGGAGAAGTTTTATTTTATGTCAGCAATTACAGGAGAATGGTTGAACGCAGTTGGAGATGAGTTTCATAAGCCATATTATTCAAAGTTATATAAGTTTATTTCGGAAGAGTATTCAAAACACGTTGTTTATCCGCCATCAGAGGATATTTTTAATGCCCTTCATCTAACACCTTTGGATAAGGTAAAAGTTGTTATTATAGGTCAGGATCCATATCATGAACCAAATCAGGCACATGGTCTTTGCTTTTCGGTGAAACCTGAAGTTGATATTCCGCCATCTCTTGTCAATATTTATAAGGAGCTCCATGACGATTGTGGATGTTATATACCCGATAACGGTTATCTTGTGAATTGGGCAAAACAGGGAGTTTTAATGCTTAACACATTGCTAACAGTTAGAGCACATCAAGCTTTTTCACATAAGGGACAAGGATGGGAACAGTTTACAGATGCTATAATAAAGGCAGTAAATATGCAGGATAGACCAATTGTTTATCTGTTGTGGGGGAAACCTGCGCAGGAGAAAGCATCTATGCTCAATAATCCAAAACACCTTATATTGAAAGCACCTCATCCAAGTCCGTTGTCAGCATATAGAGGATTTTTTGGATGCAAACATTTTAGTAAGACAAATGAATTTTTGGAAAAAAATGGAATCACACCAATAAACTGGCAAATTCCAAATTTGAAAAAATAATAATTTTAAATAAATGCTGTACAATTTATTGTTTTCATGTTACTTTGTTATAGTAGTGTATCAAAGTGATTATGATTTGCAAGTGAGCACTAACAAAATAATTATTGCTGATGAAATGGAGAACTATTATGAAAAAAGCATTTTTGACAAAGCAACAGGCAGAAAAAATAGCTCAGACTTACCCAACTCCTTTTCATATATATGATGAAAAGGGAATAATTGAGAATGTTAAAGCTGTTAACGAGGCTTTTGCTTGGAATAAAGGATTCCGTGAGTATTTTGCAGTTAAAGCAACACCTAACCCAGTACTTATGGATATACTCTTGAAAAACGGTTGTGGATTTGATTGTTCATCAATGGCTGAGTTAGTGCTTAGTAAATCGCTTGGTGCAGAGGGTGAGAGAATAATGTTCTCTTCAAATGATACACCTGCAGAAGAGTTCTTATATGCTGAGAAAATCGGAGCTACTATAAATCTTGATGATTTTACACATATAAAATATCTTGAAGATATAGGTGCATGTTTTCCTGAGACTATGAGCTGCCGTTATAATCCAGGCGGAGTATTTGAAATGAGTAACGGAATTATGGATAATCCAGGAGATTCTAAGTATGGAATGACAGAAGACCAGATGGCTGAAGCTTTCACGATTTTGCAGAAAAAAGGTGTAAAGCATTTCGGTATTCATGCATTTCTTGCTAGTAATACAGTTACAAACGAGTATTATCCAAAACTTGCAGGAGAACTTTTCAACCTTGCAGTTCGTCTTCACGAAAAGACAGGAGCAGATATTGCATTTATTAATTTGTCTGGCGGTGTTGGAATTCCTTACCTTCCAGATCAAAAGCCAAACGATATCAGAAAAATCGGTGAAGGTGTACACGAGAAATATGATGAAATTCTGATTCCGGCAGGCCTGAATAACGTTAAGATTTTCTCTGAAATGGGAAGATTCATGATGGGACCATATGGAGCGCTTGTTACAAAGGCAATTCATGAGAAACACATTTATAAAGAATATATTGGAGTTGATGCTTGTGCAGCAAATCTTATGCGTCCTGCAATGTATGGTTCTTATCATCATATTACAGTTCTCGGAAAAGAAAATGATGAATGTACAGAAACTTATGATATCGTAGGTTCCTTGTGCGAGAACAATGATAAGTTTGCAATTGACAGAAAGCTTCCTAAGATTGATATGGGAGATTACTTATTTATTCATGATACCGGTGCTCATGGATTTGCAATGGGCTACAATTACAATGGAAGACTTTGGAGTGCAGAACTTTTACTTAAAGAAAACGGAAATGTTGAGTGTATTAGACGTCCAGAGACTTTAAGAGATTATTTTGCAACTTTTGATGAACTTCCTGTGTATAAAAGTATTGAAGAAGAATTAAAAAATATTTAAAGAAATTTTTGCTGTGTATAGTAATATTGGATAATATACACAAAAACAGCTATCACTTTGGAAAAATAAAGTGATAGCTGTTTTTAGTTGTACCTAGCGCACTTTTAAAAAGATAATTATGATTGTGACCACCTTTTTGAAATTATTAGTTTGTTGAATAAATAATCAGCAAAGGTCAGCAATTTTATAAATGAGTTCTTCTGTATCTGCCCAACCAAGACAAGGATCAGTAATTGATTTTCCGTAAATACCCTCACCGATTTTCTGAGATCCTTCCTTGATGTAGCTTTCAATCATAACACCTTTAACAAGCTTCTTGATGCTGTTAGAGTGTTCTCTGCTTCTCAAAACCTCTTTAACAATTCTAATCTGCTCTTTATACATCTTTCCTGAGTTGTTATGATTAGAATCAACAATTACTGCAGGATTCATAATTCCAGGATTTTCTGCATATAATTGTTCAACCAGCGAAAGATCCTCGTAGTGATAATTTGGAATATTACGACCGTTTTTATTCTGCGCACCGCGAAGAACACAGTGAGCAAGAGGATTACCATTGGTGCTGACTTCATATCCGCGATATGTGAAGGAATGTGGATGTTGAGCTGCGTAGATTGAATTCATCATTACAGTAAGATATCCGCTTGTAGGATTTTTCATACCGGCAGGAACATCAAATCCACTTGCTGTCATTCTGTGCTGCTGATCTTCAACGCTTCTGGCGCCGATAGCTACATAAGAGAGAATATCGTCGACGTATCCCCAGTTTTCAGGATAGAGCATCTCATCGGCAGCAGTAAGACCAGTTTCCTTGATTGCACGAATGTGCATATGACGCATTGCAATGAGACCAGCTTTAAAATCTGTCTCACCTTCAGGATCAGGCTGTGAAGTAATACCTTTGTATCCTTCACCGGTTGTTCGTGGCTTATTAGTATAGATTCTTGGAATAAGGATAATCTTATCATTGACTTTGTCATTGACTTTAGCAAGACGATTAACATAATCAACGACTGCTTCCTCGTTATCTGCTGAGCAAGGGCCTACGATTACAAGAAATTTATCACTTTTTCCAGTAAATACATCAGCAATTTCTTTATCACGCTCTAATTTTATTTTTTTTAATTCTTCCGGTAATGGAAATTCGTCTTTTATCTCCTGTGGAGTTGGTAGTTTTTGACTATATGAAAAAGACATACTATTTTCCCCTTTCAAAAATATATCACTTTTGTGCATTGATGCTTTAAAGTGTAAAACATTCAAACATCATACAGTATAGCACATTTTTTTAAATAATAGTAAGTTTTTTTCAATTTATTCGTAATCAGAAATATAATTTTCAATAAGGCTGATAATTTCATTAAGATTATCAATATCTTCTCCAATGTCTCCGACTTCGAGAGAATGATTAGCATCAGGGATGGTGAAAGTCTCGATGTGCTTCATAGCGCACAGCATATTGATTTCATCAGAATCAGCCCATCTGTCATCATCTCCGTGGAATACAAGGTTACAGCCATCTTCAAGATAATCTATTGTCTGTTTAAGAGGAGTAAGAATAATTTGTCCGACTGTAAGATTATTTTCTTTTGCATATCGTGCTGCGGCTACAGTTCCGATACTTTTCCCTACAAAGAATATAAGATCATCATCTCCGTTTAATGATGCAAAATCAATTTTTTTAAGTTGGTTGCAAGTCTGCTCATATACAAGATCAAGACATTTATTAAAAGAGTCTTTATTAGAAAAAACATCTGAAGGAAGATTGGAATATTCAATTTTTACCACTTCGAATTCATGACTTTTGAAGAGTTTTCCACTATAATATAGAAGCGGTTTATCATTGTTGTATCCAATTCCTGGAAATAATATAGCAAGTTTCATTTGTGAATCCTCCGAATAAATCAATGATATTTGTAAATTATAGCACATCTTGTCGTATAAAAAATGTTATTCGTCAGTATTTTAACAATTTATAAATTTTCTATGTAAAATAGATAAAGAACAGGAAAAGTGTAAAGCTTTTCCTAAAAGTAGAGGGAGATAATAGTTTATGGCTTTTCATACAGATATAACACAAGACGAATTTAACTGGGCACAGAGTAAGATTAGGGTAATAGCGGCTTATTTTGAACAGACAGTTGTAGGACAAAAAAATCTTGAAAGAGCGCTTATTGCAGCACTTCTTGGAAATGGACACGTTTTGCTGGAGTCTGTTCCTGGACTTGCCAAAACTACTGCAGCTAAGGCTGTGGCCGATGCTGTTGGAGGAAAGTTTTCGAGAATACAGTGTACACCTGATTTGATGCCTAGTGATATTATTGGAACACAGATTTACAGGCCTAATACAGGAAACTTTGAGACAGTTCTTGGGCCGGTTTTTGCTAATTTTGTTCTTTTAGACGAGGTTAACAGGTCAAGTGCCAAAACTCAAAGTGCCATGCTTGAAGCCATGCAGGAAAAGCAGGTTACAATTGGAGGAGTAACTTATTCACTTCCTGAAGATTTATTTTTTGTAGTGGCAACTCAAAACCCTGTTGAACAGGAGGGAACATATCCTTTATCAGAAGCTCAGTCCGACAGATTTATGATAAAAGAAATAATTACCTATCCAACTGCGCTAGAAGAACAGGAAATATTAAGAAGGAAAGAAGCTGAATATAAAGCTGCACCTCCAAAGAGTCAAATGACAGTTGAAGATGTTAAAAAGCTCCAAAATATTACATCAAGAATCTATTGTGACGACGTTCTCAAATTATATATTTCATCAATAGTATCAGCTACCAGATATCCAGATAAATTCCTGCAGCCACAGCTTAGAGGATATGTTGGACTTGGGGCAAGTCCTCGTGCTTCTATTGCGTTTATGAAGATGAGTAAAGCAATAGCTCTTATGCAGGGGCGAGTATTCGTAACACCTGATGATGTGAAACTTGTAGCAAGACAGGTTCTGAGACATAGAATATCATTAAAATATATGGCAGCTGCGGATGGAATAACAGTAGAGACAATTATTGACTCTTTGCTTGCTTCTGTCCACACTCCGTAAAAAGAAAGCTTATAACATATGAAAAAGAGTTTTTTTAAAAAGAAAACAACAGAAAATACTATTCAAAACAAAAAAATTCGCCCAAACTATGAATATTTGTCCACGATAATAGGAAAAAGGATATTACAAAGTAGAGGAAAGACAGCTCATGTTACAGATGGTGCCTATACGTCAGTTTACAAAGGCCAGTCAATGCAGATGGATGACTTAAGACCATACAATGCAGGCGACAATATCAGAGATATAGATTGGAAAACTTCTTCAAGAATGGGAGATTTGGTAGTTAAAAATTATGTTTCTGAAAGAAGAAAAAAGGCACTGGTAATTGCGGATGCTTCATGTTATATGTCAGGAATGATGTCGGTAAAGTACTCAAAGAAACATGCAGCAATTATTACCTGTGCTACGGCAGCTTTTTCTTATGAGAAAGCGGGTGCAGATTTTCAGATAATCACAGGTGATGAGCACACAATTATTAATGTGTCTACAGGATATAAAAATGGACCGGCTTTTTTGGAAGAGAGTCTTTGTAATTATGAAAAGTGTTTTTCTAAAAATCTGGATAATAAAAACGAGTATGATGTTTCAAAACTTGTAGAAAGCTGTTTTTCAAATGGATTATCCAAAACAGATATAGTAATTATTTCAGATATATATGGGTGCAGGAATATAACAGATAAACACCTGAAACAGTTATGTGAGGCAGGAAAGTATACATTTTTTTGTATCGATGACATCGAACTTGGGCAAAGTCTTATATATGATGTAAAAAAAGGAAGTAAGATAGAAGATTTCTTTTGCTTTGACAATAAACTAAGAAAAAAGCTTAATGCCAAAAAACAAGAATTTCTAAATGATATAGAATCTAGAGTTAAACATTTTGGCGGGAATTTTGTTTTGATTAAAGATATTCAAAATATATCTGAGAGGATTGTAGAGAATCTATGGAAATATCAGTAGCAAGACAGCCTTTTTATATGGATTCATTTTGGTGGTTTTTGGGATGCGGAATTGTCTTTGTGGTAGGAAGTGTATTATTTGCGATTACAATTCTTAAAATAATAGTTCTTTTTACGAATAAAGATAAGAAGAATGCAAATGGATTCAGATTTTTAAAAGGTATAAATAAAGAAGCTATAAGGCAGCAGACGTTGCAGCAGTTAGGACTTATCGAGAAAAATCTTAGAGAAGGAAAAATCAGCGCTAGAGACGGAGCTGTTGCGATTAGTAAGACAGTCCGTGATTTTATTTTTGCAGTAACCGGATATGAGATTACTAAAAAATCGCTTATGGAGATTAGGAGCTGGCAGCAGCCACAGGTTACACAGCTTATTAGTCATCTATACGGTCCAGAGTTTTCAAAGCCTTCTATAAAAGATGATACTATGTTATTGGATGAGGCTAGAAAGTTGGTGATGACATGGTATTAATGACATTTTTACTTGGTAAAGATCAGTATTATAAATGGCCACTTATACCAAAGATTGGTATAGTAATTCTTATTATTTTTTTACTTGGAAGAGTAGTTTTATATTTTTACAAAACTAAAGCTAAAAAATCCGATTATAATCCTGATTTTCTTCCATATGGACAGATGTGGATGTTAGAGGAAATTCCAGAATACAGATTTAAGAAAAAGTTCTTTTTCGTAATGAAAAAACTTGCACTTGTAAGTTTTTGCTCAATGCTGGTTTTTCTTTCTATTGCAGCCGGCAGACCATCAACTATCCAAGTTAAAAAAATAGGAAGACAGAAAAGGGATCTTTTTCTTTGTCTTGATGTTTCTTATTCCTTGTATAAACAAAATTACGATTTGGTAGATCATTTGGAAAAGCTGGTAAACGGGCTTGAAGGTGATAGACTGGGGATTTCAATGTTCAATACATCTTCAATGTTGTTTATGCCAATGACAGATGATAGAACTTATACAATTGAGAAACTAGAAGAACTGAAATCATATTTTAAAATGCAGGGTGAATATATGGAATTGCAGGATATAATTGATGATAATCCTTCTTTGCATACTGATGAAGTAAGTAAATCTGAAGATTTACTTATGACTCTTAGATTATTTGATAAAGGGACACTTCATGATAATATTTCCAAAGGTAGTTCGCTTATAGGTGATGGACTTGGAACATGTCTATATAATTTTCCGTCTATTACTGATAGTGAGAGAACCAGAATAATAATAATGTCAACAGATAATCAGCTGAATGCATTTTCGTCAGATTCGCAGGTAATAAATCTTTCTGATGCATCGCTCCTTTGTAGGGATTCAAGAGTTACTGTGTTTGGCATTTTTCCATCAGATGAGTTCTTTTACAAAAAAGATAATCAGAATTATGATTCCTGTAAAAATGGATTCGAAGAGGCTGTTGAGAATACCGGCGGAGCATTTTATACATTTAGCGGAGACTCTTTTAACAGTGGCGATATATTAAAGGAAATTCAGAAACATCCAGCAATGAAAGTCAATGATATTACTATTAAGAGAGAGATAGATTTACCAAATTATGCTCTTATGGGAGTGTTTATTTCATTGGTAATATTTGCAGCCTGCAAGTTTGCGATAAGAGAGTAAAACGAGATGAAAATGTTTTTAAAGACTTTTAATATGACAATAGATCCGATTTATGATAAAGACTCCATATGCATAATTGGTGCAATACTTACAGTCTTGCTGATTTTAAGACTTTTTAGAATGCGAATTAACATATTACAACGAATATTTGGAATAGTGTTCGCTGTGATGATAGCAGCGAGTCTTACGATTATGTGTCTTAGACCGATGGAGAAGGCAAAAGATTCAAAGGTTAATAGACCAGCAGTGAATGTCCTATATGTTTTGGATAATTCTATAAGTATGTGGGCAGACGATGGATATAATAACAAAAAAAGAATATTATCCGCTGCCCAAATATGTCAGGAATCATTAGAAGAATTAAGCGGTGGTAATTTTGCACTAATAGTTTTTAATGATGAGTCCCATATAAAACTTCCACTTACGCAGGATGCTGAATCTTTGAAAGATGCATTTATGACTGTTGCAGAACCAAGCTATTTTTATGCACAGGGAAGTAACCTTAATCTTCCTATGGAAGATATTTCTAAGGTTAATTCTCATATGAGAGAAAAGGAAGACTATTTAAACATCCTTGTATATTTGAGTGATGGCGAAATTACAGATGATTCCAAATTAAAGTCCTACGAGGAATTTAAAGAATGTTTTGATGATGGAATAGTAATAGGATTTGGAACAAAAGAAGGTTCCAAGATGTTTGATTGTAATGGATACGAAATAAAAACACCTATATCATATGAAACGGCATATACACATATGGATGATACAACTTTAAAGCAGATTGCATCGGATATGGAAATGAATTATTATCATGAATCAGATAGGGATGCAATTAAAGCAAAATTTAAACAGATTTACAAAGAGGCTCATAGTATAGAAGACAAAAGTACAGAGAAACTCTATGATGATATCTGGTTTGAATACTTGCCTTTATTTATTGGTGGAATAATCCTTTATTCTTTGTGTGGAATGAGGATAAAAGCGCCAATTGAAGCTTTGAAAATATGAAAGGGGCAAATGGATGAGCAAAAAAACGCTTTTAACTATTGGAATATTTCTTTTTTCTTTGATTCTTTTAGCATCCGGAATGGTTATAGGCTTCAGGCTTTTTGTTAATACATCTTTTGTTCATGCTATGGAAAAAGATACAGGTTCTAATACGAAGGCAGAAGAGTTTATAGATTCGTGGAACTTTGTTGATGAATACGTAGTTAAATATAATCTTGGTAATGCAGCTTATGAAAGAGGAGAATATAAAGAAGCTGAAAGTTATTATGAGGAAGCTCTCAGCAGGAACATACCAGCTAAAAAAGAGTGTAAGATTCATATAAACCTTGCATTATCACAAATTGCGCAGATTGATTTTGATAATCTTAAAAGCGAGGAATCAATCAAAAAGACTATAAAAAAGCTTAAAGGAATAAAAAAAGAATTACAAAGTCAAGACTGTGCCGGAAAAGATGGAAAAGAGGGCCATTGCAAAGAGGCTGATAAGTTGCGCGATGACATTGATAAAGAAATAAAGAAGCTTGAAGAAATGCTTAAAAATCAGCCTCAAAAAAAATCGAATTCAAATAATAAACCAAGTAAAAAGAAAAACAATTCTAATCCAACCAAAAAGAAATCAACAAAAAATGGCAATCAGATTAAAAAACAGTTGAAAAAACAGCAGCAAATGTCAATGTCTGATCATAATGATAATTATGAAAAGACCAAAGGTATAGGAAAAAATAAGCCAAGTAACAAAAAAACATGGTAAAAGGGATTGTTATAGGTAAAATTGCACATTAGTTCTATTTACCATAAAAAAATTGTATTATTACTTGTAAAATATCGTAAACCCACTTATAATGTGTGCATCGTAGCAGGATGTACGCATTATTTGTTTTGGAAAAGTATATTCAGACACAAAAAAACGATAACTAGCAATCGGAAAAAAACATCTTGCGAAACTTACTTGTGCAAAATGTGAAAAATACACAAAAAAGCAATATATCTATTCCTGTTTTTGTGAAAATGTGATAGAGTATTTGTAGGCGAACGGAGATAATATTCGTTTATTTGGTATGAGAATATTATTCTGTTGGGGGAGGTGTAGTTTGAGAACATCGAGAGCATATATGGAGCTGGTTACCAAAAATGATAAACCGTTAATAATCGAATATGGTTTCGAATTAGCGATATATTGTGATGATAATGGTGCCATTTCAATCGGACTAGAAAGTGTTGGTCCTTCTAATAAAAACGGAATGAATAATCCGGAAAATTTTGAACCTATTAGAGACGCATTAGTATATATGATGGAACATCCAAGCGAAGATAATAATTTGGATTCCGTAGCTGATAATCTTCAGATTATTTTGCACAGACCAGACGGGGATATTGTCAAGACGTCTAACGGTGTTTTATATAATGCTGAGATGAAGAATTTCTACTTTGTTGGAATTGGATGTGATTCACCCTACATTGAATTGTTTTACAATTTTATGCAGGAACATTTAGAACGGGTTATGAATCATGTCACAAACAGCGGAAACAGTATTTTAGACAGACCGCTTCCAAGCGGATTTGAGCGTGAAGAAGATGAGAGATTTTTGAAAGCAATCCCTCATCATAAGCCGCGTAAGAATCTTAAACTCAGAACTGCATTTGACTATGTAAGTTCTGGAATGTTCGTTTTTGCATATACCAAAGAGGAAGAACCGTATATTCACCATTTTGCTCAGATAACAGGTATTTCTGATGATCTTGTACGTAAGGGAATGTATGAGTTTTATCATTATGTAACCATTCAGGATAGAATGATGGTTCCTGTTAGAAAGTGTAACTGGGACAATATTATTAGTTGTAAGGCACTTCTTCGTAAAATGCAGAAATAAAAAGAAGGTATGGGGATTACTGCTTTGCAAGCGGGGCATGCAGTGATAAAAAAATCCACATCGTGGATTGTGAAATTTGGTATAGGGGTATAGCAAATTTTAATATAAGAGAGCATTATTTCATTTCTTTAGATAAAGAATTGAGATAATGCTCTTTTACTTTGTTATGTGAGTTTTGGATGATTATATGACTGCTTGCTGATGTGTTTTAGTTTAAACTTCTGAATAACAAAAAAGCATCCTGCTAACAGGATGCTTTAAACACTGGGCTAGCAGGATTCGAACCTGCGAAGTGACGGAGTCAGAGTCCGTTGCCTTACCGCTTGGCGATAGCCCAAAACTTTTTATCGCAAGACTTTGTGCCCCACAACAATTAAATACTATACAGGAATTGATAAAAAAAGTCAAGCGTATAATTAAAAAAAATCAAAAAACATTCTGAATTTAAATTTTATATTGGAAGATGACTAATTTTCTTTCTTGTCAGCTGTTTCTTCCATAGGATTACGAAGAACATAATAAACAGAATTGGACTCATCAGGAAGAAGTCTATATCCTTCTGAAGTCTTTTTTAAATCCATCTTTTCAGAGCAGAGTTTATCGAAAATATCTATACTTGAAATAGGCTTGGAATTCATATCTGTCATAAGTAATACCTCTCTTTCTGATTCATAATAGTGATGGCAAAGAGTATATCGGTAGATTTGTATAAAACATTAGTTTTGTATTTTGAGATTTGACTAATAAAATCTTTTTGATTGGCCGAAAGAGATAATAGGATGGTATTTTAGCCCAAAACAAGGAGGTTTGATTCTTATGGAGATAATAATTGCCGGACTTATTCTTATGGTGACAGGGGCGCTGGTGTGTTATATCAACTATGGTATGGAGTTAAAAATAAGAAAAAGAGATATCCAATATTCGGAGAAGATAGTACCATTTAAAAAGAAAGTCAGGACACAGCCTCGAAAAAGAAAAAGAACGTCTAGATATTATACAAGAAGATATTAAAATATAATGACAACAGGCAAATGCGGATATGCAAATGCCTGTTATTTATTTTGACAAAGCTTTTTTTGACAATGATATAATATTTTCAAGAATATAAGTAGAAGGCGGTTTGAAATCCAAAATGAATAAGACATTAGAGTATTACAACAACAATGCAGAAAATTTTATCAAAAACACAAGAAATGTAGATTTTAGCGCTACACAGAACCTGTTTTTGGAATACATCCCAAAAGGTGGTAAGATTCTTGATTTTGGATGCGGTTCAGGAAGAGATACAAAGTATTTTTTAGAACAAGGATATAGTGTGGAAGCAATCGATGGTTCGAAAGAGTTATGCGAGCTTGCAACTAAATACACAGGAATCAAAGTTTGGAATCTGTTATTTGAAGATTTATCAGAAAAAGATAAATACGATGGAATCAGGAATAAGACATAATCCAAAAACTATTGACGCTATTTCATTAAATCTTTATAAATTCAATGAAAAATATTCTAAAATGCATTGTCAAGAAAGCTCTAAGGTGTTATTTTGGTAGTACTTGATTTTGAAGTAAAGATGTTTGTTATTACAGATTGGAAATAAGATATTGATCAGTAGCAAATATTTATAACAAAAGAATTGGAGGAAAAGGTATGACACCTCAGAAAAACGTTGATACATCCGTTGTTTTGAAAAAATTGTTTTTAACGTTGGCATTCGGTTTAGGGGGACTATTTGTAGGTTATTTATTATTTACAAGCATATTAGTATCAATTACTACTTCGAATATTAATAATTTCTTTATTATAGTTTTTCAGATGTACTCTTTGTATTTGATAATTGTATCTTATATTAAGGCTATGAGTGCATAGGGCTGAATGTGTAAATTTGTCATTGTAGAAATGTGAATACATTTTTACAGTGGCAGATTTTTGTGGCGGATATACCTGTTAAAAAACAGGAAATATCCGCTACTTTTTGTTACAAAATAATTGCAGAAATAAAGGCTGAAAGAAAAAAATCTTATTTGCATATTGTAATTTGTAAATTTTAGCGGTATGATAGGGAAGAGTTTTTACGTAAAATTGATAGATGAGGAAAACAAATGGATAGTTCGATATATTTAGGGCGTGCCCAAGAGGAGCGTCATCAGAAAGTACGTACAACTTCATATAATGTTCGTGAAATTAGAAAATCAGAGATTATCAGATGGGCGATTGCAGGTGTTTCGTTTGCTATATTCCTTGCACTTACCATTCGAATGGATACAGATTTTGTGTTTGCAAAGCAGGGAGTAGTAGTATATGCCATATTCTATGCTTTGATGATAGCTGTTTTTCATAAGTCTTTTTCTATTAAAAAAGCGGTTAAGAGTATGACTTACATAAGATACTGGATTTTTGCAGCGATTACTACAGTGGTTGTATTCGCAGTGAATTTCTTGAAAGTCAATGTCAGCATGAAATTTTTTGAAGGCGTTTCTACAGGAGAAGTAAATCTTCTTCTTAAAGAAAACTATGGAATGCTTATTTTATATGCAGTTACGATGGTTATTTTACAGCCTCTTGCTGATAATATGGTTTTGAGAAGAGCAATGGTTTCTTTTAGAAGTCAGAAACTTACAGTTATCACAGTGGCTATTTCACTATTTTGCGGTGCTTTGATGCATGCACATGGTTTTGTAGGAATTATAGAATCTGTTATAGTTTCGTTGCCACTTATGATTATGTATGTGAAGTCCAAAAACCTCTACATACCTCTTTTGGCTCAGATGATTTTTTGTGCATATGATATAATTCCTAATACAGTTTATTCGATTGCACGTCTAATGCTCAGATAAAAAATATACAAGAGATTTAGAATGTTTATAGCTTTGGCATAAACATTCTTTTTTATTTTTAAATTTCATCTTTTATTTCGCTAAGATTCTGATATACTTAAATCTAGACGGTATTATTAGAATATTTTTTGACTAAATTAACTTCAAGTTGACATTCGTCCCCCGAAAAAAGGGAACTATTTTGAAATGTTTTTCAAACGAAAAACAGAAAATATCTTTTATTTATCATCGTATTAAAATAAACAAGGGAGCAGATAGGGTAGAACTTTTTGGTGCTACCTAGTGAGAGTTAGTGCCTTTTCTAGGGAAAACTGACTAAAAGGAGATTATGAAGAATAAAAAAATCTATTTATGGTTAGGAATATGTGGTGTACTATTATGCACTTATCTAGCAGTGGCAGGTTGGTATAGTGTGCATTATCTTCCTGGTACAAACTTTAACGGAAAAGAAATTTCAGGTAAAACAATTGATGAAGTTAAAAGGATAATTAGAGATGAAGCGTCTTCTTATGTGATTTTGATAAATGGCAGAGGTGATTTATCTGATGAAATAAAGGCTGATGAAATAGATTTAGAAGTTGTCTTTGATAGCACTCTAGATAATATGCTGGGATTTGAAAACGGATTAAGGTGGCCGGTTACACTTGTTTTTAAAAATCACGTAGTATCAGATTCGGTTGTAGAGTATTCAGAAGATAAATTGAATAAGAGAATTAAAGAATTATCTTTTTTAGAGAAAAAAAATTGTATAAAGCCTGAAAATGCATATTTAAATTTTGATGATGATGCAACTGAATATGTAGTTGTGCCTGAGAATTCTGGACAGGAAGTTGATAATAAAAAGCTTGTTGATGCATTACAAAATGCTATTAAGACCATGCGAGAAAGTATTGATCTTGATGAGGCTGATGTTTATGTAAAACCATCAATATTTAGTGATGATAAGGAACTCGTAAAGGAAAAGGATGCTTTGAATAAATTCGTAGCAGCTAAAATAACATATTCATTTGGCAGCAATGTTGAAAAAGTTGATGGAAAAGTAATAAAAGACTGGGTTTCTATTGAAAAAGGATTACCAGTTCTTGATGAAAGTGCTGTTACAGGCTTTATTGATTCTCTAGCTAGAAAATATGATACTTTTGGAAGGAAAAGGACCTTTAAGACTTCTCTTGGCAACGAAATAAAGATTTCTAAAGGCGACTATGGATGGTGGATGGATAAAAAGACAACCACCAAAGACTTGATAGAGGCTATCAAAAGCGGCAAGAAAGAAGAACTTGAACCAGTTTATTTTCAAAAAGCAGTAAGCTTTGATGGTTATGATTTTGGAAACACTTATGTAGAAGTTGATTTGAACAATCAGCACGTATATGTTTACAAAAACGGTGAACTTATCGTAGAGACTGATTGTGTATCGGGAAAAGCAACTAAGGATAGGATAACTCCAGAAGGAATTTATTCTATAACATATAAGGAAAGAAATGCTACACTCAGAGGAGCAAACTATGCTTCAAAAGTTAGATACTGGATGCCTTTTAATGGAAATGTTGGACTTCACGATGCTGACTGGAGAGGAAAGTTTGGAAGCGATATATATGTAACAAGCGGTTCTCATGGCTGCATTAATCTTCCTGTTAGTGTTGCAAAGAAAGTTTTTGAAAATGTTGAGAAGGGCGAGGCCGTAATTGTATATGGAGGAGTAAAACCTGAGCAGGTTAAATCTTATCTGAAAAATAGAAGTAAAAAGAAAGATGAAAAGAATAATGGTGCAGATAAAGCTAATTCTTCTTCTAGTTTTTCTTCAACTTCACCTGCAGAAGGCCAATCTCAGGATAATAATACAGGAAATGCTGCAAGTACTGTGCCACAGAAAGCAGGCAGTGGAGCAAGTAATCAAAATGATGTTAATATCGGTGCGTCTGTAGCGCCGCAGCCGGTTCCAAATAGTAATGGTGCTACAAATGCAGTTTCTAACTAAGCTTATAGCAGATAGAGAATTTGAATTTGAAAACCTTGCTTGCTATTATATTTCTTTTTTAGTTTTACTTTATAAATGCTTTAGAAACTGTCCAAATTTCGTACATATTCATATTGTAATATATAAACATCAGAGGCGAACAACCTCTGATTCCCCAACAAAACTTTTTTCATACCGGACCGTTCAGTCCCCGCTGAACGGTCCCTCCTCCCAAAAATCATTGCATTTTAGGTGCAAATCGATTATAAGCGAAAATCGTTATCTTTTTTGAAGATAATACAGTACTCGGCGAAAATGTGGCTTTGAAAAAAGCCACATTTTTTTATCAAAAATATTAATACGCAAAATCAAATTAATGTGGTAAAATGATAAATACATATTTTTTACTTGGGACAATTCCTGACTAAATATAAATTTATTTTTGAAAAAAGAAAGGGGAACTTTTAAAATGGGATTATTAAAAGTTGGAATCTCATCTGCTGCAAGTGTTTTAGCAGATTCTTGGAGAGATTATTTTTATTGTGATTCAATTGGAGATGAGGTCTTGGCTGTTAGGGCTTTGAAGCGTACTGACAGAGGTAATAAGAAAGGCAATCCTGATGTTATCTCTAACGGAAGTATCATTGCAGTAAATGAAGGACAATGTATGATACTTGTTGATCAGGGTAAAGTTATTGAGGCATCTGCAGAGCCTGGAGAATTCGTATTCGATACAAGTTCAGAACCATCACTTTTCTATGGCGGTTTATCTAAAGGAATCAAAGCCACTCTTGACCAGTTTGCAAAGCGCGTTGCTTTTGGCGGAAATGCTGGAACAAATCAGAGAGTATATTTCATCAATTTAAAAGAAATCATGGGAAATAAATATGGAACAGCTAATCCTATTCCATTTAGAGTTGTAGATCAGAGAATTGGTCTTGACATTGATATTTCTATACGAGCTCATGGTGAATATAGCTATAAAGTTATTGATCCATTCCTGTTTTATCAGAATGTGTGTGGAAACTTTGATAGAGAATTTGAGAGAGACGAAATTGATTCTCAGCTTAAGACAGAGCTTTTAACAGCTTTGCAGCCAGCTCTTGCTAAAATAAGTGCTATGGGAGTTCGTTACAGCGATCTTCCTGGACATACATTTGAAATCGCAGATGCTTTAAATGAAGTACTTAGCGAGAAGTGGCAGAATACTCGTGGTATTGAAATTGTTAGCTTTGGTATCAGTTCTGTATCTGCATCTAAAGAAGATGAAGATATGATTAAGAACTTACAGCGTACAGCTGTATATCGTGATCCTGGTATGGCAGCAGCTAATCTTTCCCAAGCACAGGCACAAGCCATGCAGAGTGCAGCAGCTAATACTGCTACTGGTCCTATGTTCGCGTTCCAGAATATGGCAGCAGCTAATAACATGGGCGGCATGAATGCTAATACCCTTTATCAGATGTCAGCACAGCAGTCTATGCAACAGCAGTCTATGCAACAGCAGCCAATGCAGCAGCAGCCAGTTCAGCAGCAGCCAATGCAGCAGCAGCCAATGCAGCAGCAGCCAGTAGCACCGGCTCAGTCATCATCCTGGACATGCTCTTGCGGAGCAGTTAATTCTGGGAATTTCTGCTCTAATTGTGGAAAGCCAAAACCACAGCCATCATCTTGGACATGTTCTTGCGGAACAGAAAATACAGGAAATTTCTGTTGTAATTGCGGAAAGCCAAGAGCATAATTTGATTTTGAATAACACAAAATACTATAAATAAAATGAAATCCAAAAGAGATTATCGGGCGTAGCAATACGTTCGATAATTCTTTTGACTTAAGATTAAATAAGAATAATAGGAGTGAAAGTTTTATGGGAACACAGGAATATGAATGTCCTGCATGTGGCGGTGTTATGGAATTTAATGCAGCGTCGCAGAAGTTGAAATGTATTTTTTGTGATACAGAAATGTCAGTTGAAGAATATAAAGACATGGTCGCAAAAAGCAAGGCAGAGAGTGCAGCAAATTCGGGAAAAGCAGGGGGAACTTCTACCGAAGAAACAGAAAGTGTCAATCCTCATAAGCTCTCTCAGGAACAAGTAGAAAATGCAGGTTTTGGAAAAGATAAAGCTGTATATATATGTCAGTCCTGTGGTGGAGAAATAATTGCTGATCAGAATCAGGGGGCGGCAACATGCCCATTCTGTGGAAATAATGTTACTTTTAAGGAAGTCTTTCATAAGGGAAGACGTCCGGATTATATTATTCCTTTTAAAATTTCCAAAAAAGAGGCAAAAGAAAAATATAAAGGATTTACTAAAGGAAAATATCTTTTGCCAAATTCATTTACAGAAGAAAATCATATCGATGAAATCAAAGGTGTATATATCCCATACTGGCTCTATGCCGGAAAATCGCATGTAAGTATGGATTGTGTAGGTACTAAGGTAAGAACCTGGTCTGATTCAGATTATCAGTATATGGAAACAAGTTATTATAATATTGCAAGAGATGGAGAATCTTCTTTTGAAGCAGTACCTGTAGATGGTTCTTCTAAAATGCCAAATGATCTTACAGAATCAATTGAACCCTATAATATCAAAGAAAAAGTGCAGTTTGATGATGCGTATCTGGCTGGTTTTATAGCCAATCAATATGATGAAGATGAGAATGTTAATATTGAACGAGCTAAAAAGAGAATGACAAATACCGTAGTAAATGAAATTAAAAATACAATAAGCGGTTATAGCTCTATCAATACACTTTCTCAAAATGCTAATTCTACCATTACCAATATTGACTATGCTCTTTATCCGGTATGGTTGTTATCGACTACCTGGAATAATCAACATTTTCTTTTTGCGATAAACGGTCAGACTGGAAAAATGGTTGGAAATCTTCCGGTTGACAAGAAAAAGGCAGTTACATATTTTGGAATATCATCTGTCTTATTTTCTATATTGTTTATTATTTTAGAGTTAATCTTGAAACTTTGAGGAGATTGAGAATGATTTTTGAAAAGAATAGAAATAGGATTATTGCAGGGATTTGTGCACTTTTTATGGTGCTTACCTTTATGATAAGTACATTTAGCGTAAGTGCCAAGACTAATGAATCTCGTGTTGAGTCATCATATGGTCTGGGTAATGTTACCGAATACGGTTTTTGCTTTGATGAAGTGGGATATTTATCAGCAGAGGACACTAAAAAAATTGCTGAAATTTTGAATGAGTATGGAAAAAAGTGCGATATTCAAATTGGTGCTCTCTTAATGGAAAAAGAAAATAACGAGGATACGTTAAAGTATGCTGATTATGTAATGGATAACAATGACTGGGGATTTGCCAAAGATACAAACAGAGCATTACTGTTTGTTTACAGCCCATCTGATACTACATTTGGATTTGCAACAGAAAGTGGAGTTATAGCTACTTTCAATGATGCAAGCCTGCAGACTATTGTTAAAAGCATGTCTAGTGATTTAAAAAGTGATAATTACATAAAAGCTTTTGAAACACTCGGTCAAAAAGTATATGACAGATACAATACTGTTAATAATAAAAAAAATAATGATTTTATGTTGAAAATGTTAATCTGCGTAGTCCTCGGACTTGTCGCAGGGGGCGCAACAGTAGCAACTATGGTAAGCGGAATGAAGACCGTTCGCTATAATAACAGTGCAAATGCATACGAAAGTGGACAGGGACTTATTCTTCACAGAAAATCAGACTATTTCACTCACAAGAATTTAACAAGAACCAAAATTCAACATGAGAGCAGTTCTGGAACATCCACCCATACTTCATCGTCGTCAGGACATACACATGGTGGAATTGGTGGAAAATTATAGGTTTTGGATTTTCCTGATGATTATCCTAAATCTCAGCAAGAAGCCATAGGTTTTGGTTTTCATCAGGAAAACCCAAAACCGTACCAGACCAAAATTTGTCGATAAGACAAATTTTGTCCTGCGAAGCAGGATTCTTGCTGATGATTATCCTAAATCTCAGCAAGAAGTCATAAATGATTAATTTTGTCACTTGTTTTTTGAAGAAAAATGAGTTTTAATCTTATATAACAATGTAATGCGGTAAACTGGTAATGTTCTAAATATAAGACTAAAACGGGCACTTAGAGGATAGTATATTTCAGTTGTATCACGAGAAATGCACTAAATAGTGGGTAATTCCGCGGGTGTAAGTTTTTGAAAAACTCGTCCCTGATAAAATGTGTGTAAAAGCATATTTTATCAGGGATTTTTTGTTTCATATAAAAGGGTTTACAAGAAAGGGAGATTGGATTGTTATGAAACAAACTTCATTAGACGAAGTGAAAAAGATTGCGAAAAGCGGAGATTACAAGCTTATTCCGATAAAAAGAGAAATATTGGCAGATGTAAGAACACCCTTAGAAACCTTACGAGCTTTGCAGAGAGTAAGCAAACATTGCTTCCTGTTGGAAAGCTGTGAGGATAACAGACGTCTTGGAAGATACAGTTTTCTCGGGTATTCTCCGGAAATGACATTAAAATGCAAGGATCACTCTTTGACAATATCAGCAGGAGGAGATATTCACCTTGAAGTTGAACATCCAGGAGAGTATATACGTCAGATAATCGAAGAAAACAGAGCTCCAAAACTTGACGATTTTCCTGTATTTACAGGAGGATTTGTAGGATATTTTTCCTATGAGTATATGCAGTATGGAGAAAAGGCGATAAAGTTTTCGTCTAAAAACGCTAATGACTTTGATGATATGGATCTCATGCTGTTCAGAAATGTTATATGCTATGACAATTTAAAACAAAAGATTATTCTAATATCAAATATTAGTGTTGATTCACTTGATATTTCCTATGAAGCTGGCGTTTTGAAACTTGATGAAATGGAGAAATTAATTCGCAGTGGTCTTCCAGCTACTATCGAAAAAGGAAAGCTTCTTTCTGAGATAAAACCTCTTTTTACCGAGGAAGAGTATAGTGAGAAAGTTAAGAAAGTTAAAGAACATATTTACAAAGGAGATATTTTTCAACTGGTTCTTTCTAATCCGATGGAGGCGGAATTTGAAGGATCATTGTTAAATACATATCGAATCCTCAGAACTACTAATCCATCTCCGTATATGTTTTATTTCTCAGGCGATATGGAAATTGCTGGAGCATCACCTGAGACACTTGTTAAAGTGGTGGATAACGAAGTAAGAACTTTCCCGCTTGCCGGTACAAGACCAAGAGGGGTAACTGATAAGGAGGATAAAGAACTTGAAAAAGAGCTTTTGTCCGATAGCAAGGAACTTGCAGAACACAACATGCTAGTAGATCTTGGAAGAAATGATATTGGCAAAATCAGTAAATTTGGTAGTGTCAATGTCGAAAAATATATGGAAATCGAAAGATATTCACAGGTTATGCATATTGGATCAGAAGTAGCTGGAATATTGCAGGAGGGTAGAAATCCAATTGATGCTATAGATAGCGTTCTCCCAGCAGGAACTTTATCCGGAGCTCCAAAGATTAGGGCTTGTGAACTTATTGATGAATTAGAGAATAATAGAAGAGGAATATACGGAGGAGCGATAGGATATGTGGACTTTACAGGTAATCTTGATACCTGCATAGCAATAAGGCTTGCTTTCAAAAAAGGCAGAAAACTCTTTATTCGAAGTGGAGCAGGAATTGTAGCAGATTCTGTTCCGGAAAATGAATACAGAGAATGCATTAACAAGGCAAAGGCAGTTGTTCTGGCAATTAAAGAAAGCGAGGAGTTATGATTCTTTTAATCGATAATTATGACAGTTTCACGTATAATCTATACCAGTATATAGGTACTATTAATCCTGATATTAAAGTTGTAAGAAATGATCAGGTTACAGTTAAAGATATCGAAAAGATGCCCATTGAAAAGATAATTCTATCTCCAGGTCCAGGTGAACCCAAAGATGCAGGTATCTGCGAAGAAGTTATTCGCATCTTTGGAGGTAAGATTCCGATTTTGGGAGTATGCCTTGGACATCAGGCAATCTGTGAAGCATATGGCGGACGAATAGTTAATGCCAAAAAGCTTATGCATGGAAAAAAGTCAGAAATAACTATTGATAATACATCCAGAATCTACAAGGGACTTCCTGAGAAAATAGAAGTGGCAAGATATCATTCTCTTGTTCTAGATAAGGACACTCTTCCAGATGTCTTGAAAATAACTTCAAGGGATGAAGATGGAGAGATTATGTCGGTTGAACATGAAAATGGTAAAATATTCGGTGTTCAATTTCATCCAGAGTCTATAATGACCAAAAAAGGAATGGACATTCTCAAAAACTTCCTGGAACTTTGATGCAAAGCAAAGGAATAATCAAAAAGGTATTAAAAAGTAATAAAAAAGCAGCGTTTTTAGATTATATAAGTCTAAAAACGCTGCTTTTTAATTGTTTGTTACATAAGAAATAGTAGTGTTACGTTCATGTGAATGTTCACATCAAAGAGAAAATGAATTTTTGATGTAATAAACAACAAGAAAGAACAGCAAGATTAATTTATTCTGAAATTATTCCCAAAAGTCGCTTAAGTGGCAATGAAATAATGGTAAAAAGGAACAATAAATAGTTTTAAACTGCTGGAAAATCCAGAAAAAAGGGTAAAAATAATTTTTGAGAATGTTATTGACTTTCATTCTCATTTATGGAATAATGAGAGCTGACAAAAAGTTATTAATGAAATGAAAGGAGAAAACTGTGATGCCTCTTACAATGGCTAGAGTGGGTGAACCCTTAAAGGTTAAAAAAGTCGGCGGACTAGATGAGACCAAACGTTTTCTTAATAATCTTGGCTTTACCGAAGGAGCTGATATCAGAATAGTTAGCTCAATTGCTGGAAATATGATTGTGCAGGTTCGTGATGCACGAATTGCAGTGGATAAAGATATGGCAAAAAAGATTATGGTTTAAATCATAATATTTTAATACAGGAGGATGGGTTCGATGAGAACACTTAGAAATGTGAGTGTCGGAGAAACTGTTAAAGTTAAGAAATTAAGCAGTACCGACGCAATGCTAAAAAGAAGAGTAATGGATATGGGAATTACAAAGGGTAGTTCGATTTTTGTGAGAAAAGTAGCACCTCTTGGAGATCCAGTCGAAATTACAATCCGTGGATACGAGCTGTCTCTTAGAAAAGAAGATGCAGAAATTGTTGAAGTTGAGTAATTTACAGTTCGCTAAATAGTAAGTGCATTTTAAACTAATGCACAAGATAGTGATGAAGAGAGGGATAAAAAATGTCAGTAAGAATTGCTCTTGCAGGAAATCCAAACTGTGGTAAGACCACAATGTTTAATACCTTGACTGGTTCAAATCAGTATGTTGGAAACTGGCCAGGAGTTACCGTTGAGAAAAAAGAAGGTTATCTGAAAGGTCATAATAAAGAAGTTATTATAACTGACCTTCCTGGTACATATTCACTTTCTCCATATACTTTGGAAGAAGTTGTTTCTCGTGATTATCTTATTAATGATAAGCCGGAAGCTATCATCAACCTTATCGATGGAACCAACATTGACCGAAACCTTTACCTTACAACTCAAATTCTTGAACTTGGAATCCCAGTTATTATCGCGCTTAACATGATGGATGTTGTTGAGAAGAACGGTGATAAGATTGATGTTGATCTTTTAGGAAAGAAACTTGGTTGTAAAGTTGTTCCAACATCTGCACTTAAGGGAACAAATCTTAAAGAGTTGTGTGAAGAGGCAATTGCTCTTGCAAAGAGTAAAAAAGGTCAGAAAGCATGCGAATTCTCCAAGGATGTTGAAGCAGCAATAAATGAAGTTTCTGAGATTCTTCCAAAAGATATTTGTGAGGATAAGCTTAGAAGATGGTATTCAATAAAGCTTCTTGAAAACGACAAGAAAGTTGTTGAGAATACAAAACTTAGCTTCGATGTAAATGCAAAGATTAAAGAAATCAGAGAGAATATTGAAAAGGCTGAAGATGACGATATCGAATCTGTAATTGCTAATGCAAGATATGAATCAATTGCAGATTTAATCGACGGATGTATAAAGAAAAAGCCAAGAAAAGAATCTACTTCTGATAAAATCGATAAGATTGTTACAAACAGATTCCTTGCAATACCTATTTTTGTAGCAGTTATGTGGCTTGTTTATTATATTTCCATTTCAACAATTGGTGGAACAGCTACTGATTTTGTTAACGATAATGTATTCGGTGATCCAGGAAGCGGCTGGTTCTGGGCAGGTCAGGGAAGAGAAGCTTATGACAGTGCTGTAGAAGAGCTCGCTGATCCTATGGAAATTGTAAGTGCATACGAAGATGCAGCAAGTGAAGCTGGTGAAGATGCAGCAACTTCTCAGAAGTCATTTGAAGTTTATAAGACTGTAGATGAAGATTCTGGTGAAGTTGAGAGCGAAGAAATTACTCCACAGATGTATCATGATGCACTTGATACTATTAAGAACTATGAAAAAGAAAATCCAGACAAGATGAAAGATGGAGAACTTGTTCCTTCAGCTTTCGGTCCTTGGGCAAGAAGTGCCAAGTCTGTAGCATCTGACTTCTTAACAAAAATCGGAACTGCAGATTGGATTCAGAGTCTTGTTGTTGATGGTATTATCGCTGGTGTTGGTGCTGTTCTTGGATTTGTACCTCAGATGCTCGTACTTTTCTTCTTCCTTGCATTCCTTGAAGGATGCGGATATATGGCAAGAATTGCATTCATCATGGATAGAGTATTTAGAAAATTCGGTCTTTCAGGTAAGTCTTTTATTCCTATGCTTATTGGTACAGGATGCGGAGTTCCTGGTATACAGGCATCTCGTACAATCGAGAATGATAATGACCGTAGAATGACTATCATGACAACAACATTTATTCCATGTTCTGCAAAGCTTCCTATCATTGCTATGATTTCCGGCGCTTTGTTTGATAACTCTGCATGGGTAGCTACAAGCTCATATTTCATCGGAATTGCAGCAATTGTTGTTTCTGGTATCATGTTGAAAAAGACAAAGATGTTTGCAGGTAATCCAGCTCCATTCGTAATGGAACTTCCAGGTTATCATATGCCAACAGCTTATACAATTCTTCATTCTATGCTTGAGAGAGCATGGGCATTTATCAAGAAGGCTGGTACAGTAATCCTTCTTGCAACAGTTCTTATTTGGTTCTTGAATGGATTTGGTGTATATGAAGGACATTTCCAGATGCTCGATGAATCACTTGTTGATCACAGTATCCTTGCAAAGATTGGTACAGTTATGGCATTTGTATTCAAGCCACTTGGATTTGGAAATTGGAAGTTTGCTGTAGCTGCAGTAACAGGTCTTATTGCAAAAGAGAACGTAGTAGGCACATTTGGTATTCTTTTCGATACACCAATGTGGACTTCGATGTCTAATGGACTTAAGGAAATCAATGCAAATTCAGCTTCTGTAGCTGCTCTTGCAGGATATGCTTATCTTGTATTCAACCTCTTGTGTGCTCCTTGCTTTGCTGCAATTGGTGCTATTAAGAGAGAGATGGGTGATGCAAAGTGGACATGGTTCGCAATTCTTTATCAGTGCGGATTTGCTTATGTTGTATCATTTATAATCTACCAGATTGGTTGCGCTGTCCTTGGAAATGTTCATGTAGTAGGACTTGCACTTGCAGTTGTACTTGCAGCAGGAATTGTTTACATGCTTGTTAGAAAAGATCCATACAAGAACACTTCAATGGAAGTTAAACGTTCCGTAGCATAAAAAATGTTTAATCAGTTGTTTTATAATCGTTTACTTTATTAAAATCTTTAATAGCAAAAGAGTCTTAGATGTGATAAAAGCGCATCTAAGGCTTTTTTGTGTTAGAATAAAACTATGAGTAGATTAATATTTCATGCTGATGTTAATAGCGCCTTTTTATCATGGACTGCAGTAAAAAGACTAAAAGAAAATCCTGACGATGTCGATTTAAGAACCATACCATCTGCCATTGGAGGAAGCGTAGATGACAGACACGGAATTATTACTGCAAAGTCAATTCCAGCAAAAAAATACGGAATAGTGACAGGAGAACCTGTAGTAAAAGCTTTGCAGAAATGCCCGAATCTCGTTCTTGCTAAAGGCGACTTTAAGATATACAGAGAGTTTTCCAGATTGTTTATTTCTATTTTGAAAAGATTCTCTAATAGCGTTGAACAAGTATCAATAGATGAAGCTTTTATTGATATGACAGGCTTTTGGGAGAAAAAAAGAAATGAAATTAAGCATTTTGATGAATATCAAAACGCAAATGATAAAGAAAAATATCTTGAAGAAAGTCTTAAAGAGAGTGCGATTAAAGAAGCAGAGAAGATAAAAGAAACCGTATTCACAGAACTTGGTTTTACTATAAATGTTGGCATTTCGACTAATAAACTCCTGGCGAAAATGGCTTCTGACTTTGAAAAGCCATATAAAGTGCATACTCTTTTTAGAAATGAAATACAAGAGAAAATGTGGCCACTTCCTATCGGAAATCTTTTTGGATGTGGAAAACAGACTGCCGCAAGGTTAAATAGCCTTGGACTTAGGACTATTGGAAAAGTCGCAAGAGAAAACGAAGAACTACTATGCACTATTTTAGGAGAAAAATCCGGTGAGTATATTCATGAAAGTAGTAATGGATACGGCAGCGATAAAGTAGAGCCTCAAAAGGAAGATGCAAAAGGTTATTCAAACGAAACAACTACCAGGTTTGATATTACTTTTGAAAACTATGAAAGAGAAATGGACAAAACATTACAGTATCTGTGTGAAAGCGTTAGCAGAAGACTTCAAAGAGATAGTGTATTTGCAGGAACAATTGGAGTGAGTGTCAAAACAGATCTTTTTCAAAGACGATCCAAACAGCTAAAATTATCAGATTCGACTAATGACTACGAGAATATTTTGGCTATTTCAAAAAAACTAATGAATGAACTTCTCCTAGGAGAGAATGGACTTTTTTCTCAGGGATATAAGGTTAGATTAGTCGGAGTATCTGCTACCAATCTTGATGATGGCCAGTACAGACAAATGAATCTTTTTGATATGATGACTGATACCAAAAGCGAAGACACAAAACGTTTTGATAAAATGCAGAAGCTAAAGCAAATGTCCAGTGAGATTAATAGTAAATTTGGAGATAAGTCAATATATAAAGGTAAAGATTTTTTTACATAAAAAAGAGAAATAGAGAGTTACAGATGTCAGATAGAAAGTTACAATATTATGCCAAAAAGGAAGATGAAGGGCATTTAGTTAAAGAGTATTTAAAGTCTAAATTTCATCTTTCTGTAAAAGAAATTAGTCATGCAAAAGGCTTTGATGACGGAATTACAGTAAATGGAATGCATGTTAACGTAAAATACAAATTAAAGGAAAACGATTTATTAGAAGTGGTTCTTCATGAAAATATGGATAGTGCATCTGAAATTGTTCCGATTAAGGGCAACCTTGATATAGTGTATGAGGATGAAGATATAATAGTAGTTAATAAACCTTCAAATTTAGTAGTTCATCCTATACATAACTATTTTGATAATAGTCTCAGTAATATTATCGCATGGCATTTTAAGCAAAATAATGAGGAACACGTATTAAGGCCAGTTGGAAGACTAGATAGGGAAACATCAGGACTTATCGCTTTTGCTAAAAACAGACTTGCAGCGGGACAGCTGAATTTGCAGAGTGAAAATCGCACCAAAGTCAAAGAGTATCTTGCTATATGTGATGGAGTATTCAAGGAAGAAGAAAGTGAAGGAACTATAAATCTTCCTATAGGCAAGGTTCCAGAAGTAAGGATGCTTAGAAGAATAAGCGAAGACGGTGATTATGCAGTAACTCATTATAAGGTAGTGACCCAAAAACAGCATTATGCACTTGTACGGCTACGCCTTGAAACAGGCAGAACACACCAGATAAGAGTTCATATGAAAGCAATAGGTCATCCGCTTCTTGGAGACGGTCTGTATGCAGATAATCTTTCAGACTGGTATGGAATGAAAAGAGTAGCACTTCATTCAAGCCACATGGAGATAACACATCCTGTAACCGGTAAGCGACTTCAATTTGATGCACCAATTCCAGAAGATATGCAAAAATTATTAAATGATAATTTGAAAACAATAACCTATGACTTTTTATAAAATTCGTTTAAAAACTTGAATTTATATTTTGGCTTTATTTACTATTTGTGACGCAATAAACAGTAGCAGAATGGAGATTAATATGAAAAAAGCTAGTGGAAAGTCTGGAGTAACTGCCGGAAGAGTTATTAGCAGTATCATTGTATTATTTTTGTTAGGCGTTATTTGTTATGAGCTTTATCAAATAGCAATAGAATTAAAAGAAAGACAGGAGGCGGTATCCTTATACGAATCGCTTCAAGAAAAATGTGTAAAAGTTAATAAAAATAAATTGAATTCGATAGTTAAAAAAACAGAAACGGATGACGAAATACAGTCTAAAGAAGTAATGCTTGACGTAAATCATGTTCAGCTTTCAGAGGCGAACAAAGATTACGTAGGATGGCTTTATTGGAATTTTGATGTAGAGGATAACAGTAAGGATTTTACAATAAGTTATCCGATAGTCAAAGAAAACTATGTAAATGAGTATCTGTATACTACTTTTGAAAAAACTTCAAATAGTGCTGGGTGTATATTCATGGATGTAGATTCTGATGCGAAGTTTAAAGGATATTCGGATTTTTTATTTGGACATAATATGAAGAACGGAACGATGTTCGGCTCTATTGATAATATTTATAGAACAAAAGATTCTGATATTTTAAAGACTACACCTCAATTTGTCTATGTTTATACAAAAGAGAAGATTTTGAAATATGTAGTGTATGGATATGAGTTCACTACAACTGCAGATGAAAATGCTTATTCTTATGTAAAAAGCACCGATGAGTATGATGCTTATGTTAATAGAATGCAGAAACACAGCGGTTATAAAACTCCTATGTATGTGGATTTTTATAAAAGACCCGAAATATTAAATTTATCAACTTGTTCAGGTGCATCTGGAACAGATAAGAGATTTATAGTGCATTGTGTTTTGGTTTCAGAATAAAAATCATAAAAACAATTAGATTATTGATTATTTTTGAAAAATATGATATCATTATTTTGAACGGAATTGCGATAAAATAGTTGATTTTATTATTTATGACCATGGAGGGGCATACAATTATGAAAAAGAACAGTTTCAAAAAAGTCATATCATTAATCATGGCAGTCACAATACTGGGGCTATTCGCTGCATGTTCATCTAGCAAATCTTCAATTGATGATACAGCTGCAACTCGTGGACCTGGAGAAGGCGCAGGACAGACATTTATTGATGATGAAGCTATTGCTCTTGCAGACGGTGCAGCATCTACTCAGGACATTGCGGCAGCAGAAGCAATTGCATTTAACCTCGTTAACAAGCAGCGTGAAAGCGCAGGACTTCCGGCACTTGCATGGAACACAGGTCTTTACAGTACTGCAAAAGTTCGCGCAAAGGAAATAGTTAGTTCATTCAGTCACACAAGACCAGACGGATCCGAGTGGTGGACAGTTAACAGTAATATCATGTATGGCGAGAACCTTGCAAAGCACTATCAGAGCGGAGACAGCGTAGTTACTGCATGGATGAACAGTCCGACTCATAAAGCCAATATCCTTGATGGAAGCTTTAAGAGTGTAGGAATTGCTATTTTCCAGACTGAAACAGGAGCATGGTTCTGGGCACAGGAATTTGGATATTAAAAATAATTATTCTTGACATTAATTTAGTTCAAGTGTACTATAGTAATTAGTTTACCGCTTTTACTTGTTAAAGAATAATAATTACAAATCGATGAGAAAGACGAGTACATATCTATAAATTTGTACAGAGAGCTGCGTTTGGTGAGAGCAGTCAAATGGAAGATGTGGAATGGACTTTTGAGAGCAATCCGAAAATGAACATGAGTAGGTGCGCCGGAGTTTTGCCTCCGTTAACAAAGCAGCATCTGTGATGGCAGATGATTGAGAGGGTTATCCTGTTTCTATGATTGAAGATTAAGATAGAAATAGATAATCAATTCGGGTGGCACCGCAGGTGTTTATAATTTCGTGAACCTGTCCCGTAAGAATAAAGAATGTGAAGTTCTTTATTCTTACGGGACTTTTTTGGTTGTTAAGGAAGGGGAAAGTTATGAAAAAGAAGATGCTTGTAACAATTTTATCAACAATGCTTGCAGTAAGTTCTCTTTGCGGATGTTCACAAGATGCCAATAAGAAGAGTACAAATCAGGGAAACTCTGCAAATAGTGCGCAGACTACGGATAAAGAAACATCTAGTGCAGGTGATGATGTAGAGCTTGTAGAGGGAGATTACAAAATAGGTATTTCACAGTTTGCAGAGCATGGATCACTTGACAATGCCAGAAACGGCTTTATAGAAGGTCTTGCAAGCGAAGGTTTTGTTGAGGGAAAGAACCTTACAATTGAATATCAGAATGCGCAGACAGATACAGGAATTGCCAGTACTATTACAGACAGCTTTGTTTCAGACAAAGTTAATCTGATTTGTGCAATTGCAACTCCGTCGGCAATGAGTGCGTATAACTCAGCTAAGAGTACAGATATACCGGTTATCTATACAGCAGTTTCTGATCCGGTGGCAGCAGGGCTTGCAAATGAAGATGGAACAAGTGTAGGCAATATCACAGGAACATCCGATTATCTTGCAGTAGATGCCCAGCTTCAGATGATTAGAGAGATTCTTCCTAAGGCAAAGAAAATTGGAATAATCTATACAACAAGTGAAGCCAACTCAGTCAGCACGATTGAGAAGTACAAAGAAAAAGCAGGTAGCTATGGTTTTGAAATAGTGGAAAAAGGAATTAGTACAATAAGCGATGTTGACATCGCAGCAGCTGCTCTTGCTGAAAACGTTGATTGTATCAACAACCTTACAGATAACACAGTTGTTTCTGCACTTGATACAGTAATTAGCAGAGCAACAGAGAAAAACATTCCTGTTTTTGGTTCTGAGATTGAGCAGGTTAAGAAAGGCTGTGTTGCATCAATGGGACTTGAGTATTACCAGCTTGGAATTCAGACAGGAAAGATGGCTGCTAAAGTTCTCAAAAAAGAAAGCAGCGCAAAAGATATGAAGTTTGAAGTAATTGATGAACCATCACTTTATATCAATACAGCTGCAGCAAAGAAGATTTCACTTGAAATTTCAGATGATGAGAAATCAAAGGCAGCAGAAGTATATGATGAGATTATCAGTAAGTAAAGAGTAAATATAAAAGTAAAAAGGGGATTTGTTTCATGGCTTTCGTCATCAGTTTTATAGAACAGGGGCTTATATATGGCATCATGGCTCTTGGAATGTACATCACATATAAGATTTTGGATTTTCCGGATATGACAGTCGATGGATGTTTTCCAATGGGAGTTGCACTGTCTGTTGTAATGATTCGTCAGGGAGTATTTCCCTGCGCCACTCTTCCAATCTGTTTTTTGTGCGGCGCAGCAGTCGGCATGATTACAGGAATAATAAATGTATATGGAAAAGTAAGAGACCTTCTGGCTGGAATAATCATGATGACAGGTTTGTATTCTGTTAATCTGATGATTGCAGGTCAGGCAAATCTTCCTATGTATGATTATTTCAATATCTTTGATAATAACCTTCTTAACGGCATATTTCCAGAATCAATGCGAGGATATCAAAGACTTATAGTACTTATCGTTATTACACTTGTAGTTAAATGGATTTTAGATTTATACATGAAGACTAAATCCGGATATATGCTAAGAGCTGTAGGAGATAATGACCTTCTTGTAACATCAATGGGAGTTGATAAGGGCAAAGTTAGAATAATAGGACTTGCAATTGCGAATGGACTTGTATGTCTTTCGGGTTGCATCTTTGCTCAGCAGCAAGGCTATTTTGAAATATCCATGGGAACAGGTACAGCTGTTATCGGACTTGCCAGCGTTATTATAGGAACAAACTTAAAAAAGCACTGCAAATTTATAAATGTGACAACAATGGTTATAATAGGAGCAATTATCTATAGAGCCTGCGTGGCACTTGCACTTAAATTTGGAATGCAGCCAGCTCTTATGAAACTTATTTCAGCATCTATACTCCTTGTTATACTGCTTGCTACAAGGGATAGAAAAAAAGCATCTTGAAACGTGGAATTAAAATAGGGGAAATTTATGCTTGAGTTAAATCATATTTATAAAACATATAATCCGGGTTCAGTTAATGAAATGTGTCTGTATGAAGATTTTAATTTGAAAGTACCGGATGGACAGTTCGTAGCAGTAGTAGGAAGTAACGGTTCAGGAAAGACCTCGCTACTAAAACTTATTTGCGGCAGCATGGAACCAGACAAAGGAGAAATTATTCTTACACAGAGAAATCATTCAACAGGTAAAGAAGAAACTGTAAATCTTGTTGGAGTATCAGAACATGTAAGACATAAGACAATAGGAAGAGTCTACCAGAATCCTGCGCTTGGAACCTGCCCGTCTATGACCATTTTAGAAAACATGGCGATTGCTGATAATAAAGGAAAAATATTTGGATTAGGAAGATGTGTTTCCAAAAAAAGAGAAGAATATTACAAAGAGCTGCTAAAGACAATAGGACTTGGCCTTGAAGACAAAATTCATATTCCGGTAGGCTATCTTTCTGGCGGCCAGAGACAATGCCTTGCCCTTCTTCTTAGTACTATGACACCAATAGACTTTCTTATTCTGGATGAGCATACAGCAGCACTTGATCCAAAAACCGCAGATATAGTAATGGAAATGACTGATAAAATCGTCCATGAGAAAAAAGTCACAACGCTCATGGTTACACATAACCTACGTTATGCAGTAGAATATGGAGACAGAATCCTTATGATGCATGAAGGAAAAGCAATACTGGATAAGGCAGATGAAGAAAAAAAGACTATAAGTACAGAAGAAATCATGCACATATTCAACCAGATAAGCGTTGAATGTGGCAATTAAAACCTATGACTTCTTGCTGAGATTTAGGATAATCATCAGCAAGAATCCTGCTTTGCAGGACAAAATTTGTCTTAACGACAAATTTTGGTCTGATACGGTTATTGATTTTCCTGATGAAAACAATAACCTATAGGTTATTGTCAGTTCCTTGAATGTGAATCTTTTACAAAATCCGCATCAGTCTCGGAGTATTTTTCATCGCAGTACTTACAGCGATAGATTTCTTCCTGCTCGTCTGCTAGATAGAAGATGTGAGGAAGTCCCTGCTCAATAGATGTGATACATCTTGGGTTATGGCACTTTAACACATTTTTTATCTGAATAGGAAGTGTCAAAGCTCTTTTCTCAATAATAGCTCCGTCTTTGATAACGTTGACAGTGATATTGTGGTCAATAAATGCAAGGATATTTAAATCCATAGAATCTATAGGACATTCAACTTTTAAAATATCTTTTCTTCCCATTATATTGCTGCGTGCATTCATAATGATGGCAACAGTGCAGTCTAACTGAGAAAGTCCAAGGTGATGATATATTGACATGGCTTTTCCGGCCTTAATGTGATCTAGAACAAAACCTTCTTCGATTTTTCCAACATTTAACATGGTTTAATCTCCTTTGGTAATATTAATACTCTTTTAACAGGTTGTGGTTAATGTGTGACTTAGTCATATCGAGCAGAGTCAGAATAAGAGCCATTCTGACATAAAGTCCGTTCTGAACCTGTTTGAAATAGGCAGCTCTTTTATCATTGTCAATTTCTACAGAAATCTCATTTACGCGAGGAAGCGGATGTAGAACGTACATATTTTCTTTGGCAAGTTGAATCTTAGCCTTGTCGAGAATATAGAAATCTTTTAATCTGATATAATCCTCTTCATTGAAGAAACGCTCCTTCTGAACACGTGTCATGTACAAAAAATCAAGCTCAGGCATTACATCTTCAAGTCTAATGACTTCTCTATAAGGGATGTTTTTGTGCTTAAGCATATCCGTAATATAATCAGGAATTCTGAGTTCATTAGGTGAGATAAAAATGAACGTTATACCTGTGTATCTAGAAAGAGCATTGATAAGAGAGTGGACAGTACGTCCAAATTTCAAATCGCCACAAAGACCTATAGTGAAATTGTGAAGATTACCGTGAAGGTTTCGGATAGTAAGTAAATCGGTAAGAGTCTGTGTTGGATGCTGATGTCCGCCATCTCCAGCGTTAATAACAGGAATAAGAGAGTGATCAGCAGCGACCATAGGAGCACCTTCCTTTGGGTGACGCATTGCACAGATATCTGCAAAGCAGGAGATAACTCTAATGGTATCGGCTACACTTTCGCCTTTTGATGCAGATGAATTTGATGCATCAGCAAAGCCAATAACCTTGCCGCCGAGACGAAGCATAGCAGTCTCAAAAGAAAGCCTTGTTCTTGTGCTTGGCTCATAGAAGCATGTAGCAAGAATCTTATCATCGCACATGTGAGCATATTTTGACATATTGTTCTCGATGTCAACTGCTACATCGAATAAATTCTCTAGTTCCTCAGTAGAGAAATCCATAGGGCTCATCAAATGGCGTAAATCATTCATTTTAATTTTTTCCTCCAATTGTATAATGTTACAGCTTTAGATAGACAAAAAAAGAAGAGATATTAATAATACCTCTTCAAATTAAATAACAATTATAAATTAATAAATACTGATTATTAGATTGTGAATGGAAAAAATGAGAATTACGGTATTTGTTTTTGAAAATATAGTTACGCATAATTAATTTCTTCCTTTCTACAAAAGTGACTAACATTTTTTATCTTTGGTATGATAACATGGAAATAAATAGAGTGCAACATTTATTTGAGTAAATATTCAAAAAAGAGGTTAAAAAATGTTAAAAGCAAAAGAAATTGATATGACAAAAGGAAATCCATCGTCATTGCTCTTGCAATTTCTGCTGCCACTTGTACTTGGAAATATCTTTCAACAGTTTTACAATATGGCAGATACAATAATTGTAGGACATTATGTTGGAGTAAAGGCTCTTGCAGCCGTTGGAGCAACCGGTAATATTATGTTCCTTATTTTTGGATTTGTTACAGGCCTTTTGCAGGGATTTGCAGTAATAACCTCGCAGAGATTTGGAGCAGGAGATGTAAGAGGCGTTAAAAAAAGTGTAGGAAATGCGCTGGTTTTATCATTGATAATCACTGTTATTTTTACCATAGGAAGCTGTCTTGCTATGGATTTTATGCTAAGCGTCATGAATACACCGCAGGATGTATATGATATGTCCAAAACCTATATCATAACCATATGTTATGGAACCTGCTGCAATGTATTGTACAACCTTATGGCGAGTCTTCTCAGAGCAGTAGGCAATAGTAAAATCCCTCTTTATTTCCTCATAGTATCAGCTGGACTTAATATTTTGCTCGACATAGTATTTATTGCAAACTTCAACATGGGAGTATTGGGAGCAGCGCTTGCAACACTTATATCACAGGGAATATCCGGAGTTTTGTGCGTTGCCTACACCTGGAAAAAAGTTGAAATACTAGTGCCTTCAACAAGTGATCTTCACTTAGATCATCAATGTGTGAAGAATCAGTTGCAGATGGGAATCCCAATGGCGCTTCAGTTCTCAATCACAGCAATTGGAACTATTATGGTGCAGAGTGCCTTGAACCTTTTAGGCACAGTGGCGATGGCATCATATACCGTAGCCTGCAAAATCGAACAGCTGTTTACACAGTTCTTTTCAGCGATGGGAATGACCTGTGCAACATACAGCGGCCAGAATGTTGGAAGCGGCAAAATAAAGAGAATAAACCTTGGCGTAAGATATGCTCTTTTGTATTGTTTTATCTATGCGCTTCTTATTTATGCTATATTGTTTAATACATGTCCGTTTTTTGTAAAACTTTTTGTAGACAGCAAGGAAAGTGCTGAAAGCATAGTGGTAATTACCGGATATGTAAAAGAGTATATTCATCTGTGCGGACTAATGTTCTTCCCGCTTGGAATGATATTTGTATTTAGAAATATACTTCAGGGAAGCGGATACAGTTTCTGGCCGATGATGGGCGGAGTAGTAGAACTTATATGCAGAGCAATAGCTGCAAACTTCGCAGTTAGAAGTAATAACTTTACAAGTATATGCTATGCAAATGCAAGTACATGGCTTGTTACTGGGTTGTTCCTTTTTGGATGTTACCTGGCTATAATGCCAAAGCTGTATAGAAGATTTGGCATAGATAAAAAGAAATAACTAAGAAGTCAGTAAAAGGTAGCATATTTCCATATAGGAAATATTTTTAAGTAACGATTATTATCAACCAGAATAAAAGGCATAAATTAAAGTACCGGTCCACGAAAAGAAAGATTATGAAACCTGACTTTTCGAAGACCGGTATTTTGACAACTTAAACTTTTTTATTTTTTGAAACTTTCACAACTCATTCTCTTATAGGGTTGAATAGACTAGGCTTTTCTGAAAGGTTAACAGGTACATGCCAGATTCTACTCTTATCTTTGTAACCTTCGAAATATACATACTTTGAAGTGACACTTATATTGCTGTAAATGCCTTCAATGAGAATCTTATCATCCGAACCGTCAAGCTTTGCAGCATGGAGCGCAGAAACCTTATTGGTAAGGTTGTTTGACTCCGAGTAAGAAGTTGAATAGAAGATGTGTTCATCATTGAGGTTGAAATAGTCAGCTTTTTCCTTAGAAATAACTTCTACTTTACCGCCATTTATCGGGATTCTCGAAACACGCATATCATTTTCGCCATCAAGATAATAAACATAATCTTTTGTTACAATGGGATTAAAGGAACTACCTGAACGTATTTGTTTAGAGGAAAAGCTTCCCTTTGTATCAAGGGTGTGGAGGTCACGATTTTTTTCTACGCCCGTATAGAAAATAACACCATTAAATGCACTCGAAGGATCGATATATTCGTCAGAAACATGACCTTTATCTCTCTTGTCAATACGGATACGCTCGAGAGTTCCGAGATTTTCGCCTTTTAGCTGATAATAAACATAACTACCAATAAGATTGATATTTCCTACATATTCACGGATAAGGCATACCTGACCAGTGCCGTCTTTTTTGCTTCTGTATGGACCATACTGATTAGTAACAGCATTAAGACCGGTTGAACTATTGACTGAAGTATTAGTGGAATCCATATAGAAATACAGATATTCACCGCAGGTTCCGATATTTCTGACATTCATATTCGTGACCTGCTTAACATCACTTTCGTTGGCATTCATCGAATACATACAGTTGTGGTCATAATTGTTTTTGAAAAAAACTCTGCCACTTGTATCTTCACAGAAATATCCGCCGTTTACCATGTTTCCGCTGCTGTTGCCCACATTTGTTGGTTCATTCATGGGGATTTTATGGGTTAATAAATAGAATAAAGTTCCGAAAGCAATAGCGAACATGCAGATAATAATTATTATGGTATTTCGAAGTTTAGCCATAGTAAGTTACTCCTTCCAAATTTTTATCCATTGCAGTGAGAGGAAAATTGCGTTAAAATTTCATTTGACTATATCACTTTAATGTAAAAAAGTTCCAAAAAACTTACACAACAAGACGCTATATCCTATTTATCGGCATTATTTAATTGTTGATTAGTCTATAGAAAAGATAATAATAAAGTCCTTTTTGCTCATGAACTTAATTATTTCAAGCTTGCAAAAAACTGGAAAATAAATTACCAAATAAAGAAATTGGAGAAAAAATATGGATTTAAAAGAATTACGTGCAAAATTAGATGAAATAGACCCAAAGATTGTAGAACTGTTCGAACAAAGAATGGAATTATGTTCGCAGGTTGCAGATTATAAGATAAGTGCAGGCAAAAAAGTTTTTGATCCTGCAAGAGAAAAAGAAAAAATACAAGCGGTTAAATCGCTTACCCATAACGATTTCAATGCTACAGGAGTAGAAGAGCTATTTGAACAGCTAATGTCAATGAGCAGAAAACTTCAGTATCAGAAACTCTCGGAAACAGGAGCGCTTGGAAGACTTCCGTTTATTGAAGTTGATTCACTCAAAAAAGAAGGCAGCAGAGTAGTTTTCCAAGGAGCAGAGGGTGCTTATTCTCAGGCTGCCATGTTCAAATTTTTCGGTGAAGATGTGAATAATTTCCATGTAGATACCTTCAGAGATGCGATGGTCGCAATAGAGGACGGGGCAGCAGATTTTGCAGTTCTTCCAATTGAAAATTCAACAGCAGGCATTGTTACAGACATATACGATTTGCTGAATGAATATGAAAACTTCATAGTAGGAGAGCAGATAATCCCTATTGAACACTGCCTTATTGGAGTACCAGGGACAAACATATCTGATATAAAGACAGTCTATTCGCATGCACAGTCGCTTATGCAATCCAGCAGATTTCTGAACGACCATCCTGATTGGAGACAAATCAGTATGAAGAATAATGCTTTTGCAGTGCAGAAGATTGCAAATGACAAAGACAAAACCCAGGCAGCCATCGCCAGCGAATATGCAGCAAAATTCTATAATATGGAAATTCTGCAGAAAAAGATAAATCATTCGGATACTAATTCTACCAGATTTATTATTGTAACCAATCAGAAGATATATCTTCCTGATGCAGGAAAAATAAGCCTTCTGGTAGAGATAAGAGATGAAGTTGGTTCCCTTTACCATATTCTTTCGCACTTTATCTACAACCATGTGAATTTGACCAGAATTGAATCAAGGCCAATAGAAGATAGAAACTGGGAATATCGATTCTTCATAGACTTTGAAGGAAATCTTGCCGACAGTGCAGTCAAAAACGTTTTAAGAGGCCTTAGAGAAGAGTGTAAATCACTAAGAGTACTTGGAAATTACTAAACAACAAACAAGGAGAACATGGTATAATGAAAAAAGAACTAATTTGCTATCGAAACATTGAAGACACCTGCATTATTGATGAAATGCAGAAGTTTTTCAATGAAAAAAAAGACTGCGATATCTATAAAATCTCATCTAAGTTAGTAGAACTTGCTGGGAAAAGCGGCTTTTATGGGAATCTCTTTCATGATTACCTGACACTTATTCTCGTAAATAATGAAAATGCCTATTCAATTGCCTGTGAAATGCGAGGAAAAGTTACAGGAACCGTGAATGACATGGCCTATCATGACATGGAAGTGTTTAGAAAACTGTTTTCCTATGATTTGAAACTAATAGATGAGAAGTACGGCGTAACACTTATGGAGAAAATCGCAGATTATACGCCTGTATCTAACGACTCGTTTATGTACAATCACAGAATAAGAGACAGAATCTGTGAACTTTCCAAAGAACTTGCAGCTGCTAAGACTGTTGAAGAGTTCAAAGATATACTTACTTTATTTTACAAAACATATGGAGTTGGAAAGCTTGGACTCCACAAAGCGTTTCGAATAGATAAAAAAGGCGAAGAGATAATCATTGAACCGATCAAAAATATTCGTCATGTTAAACTTGACGACCTGGTCGGTTATGAAATTGCCAAAAAGAAACTCACCGATAATACAGAGAGCTTTTTAAATAAAAAGCCTGCAAATAATTGCCTTTTGTACGGTGATGCCGGCACAGGCAAGTCCTCCAGTATCAAGGCTATTGCCAATGAATACTTTGACAGAGGACTTAGAATAATAGAAGTATACAAACATCAGTTTCAGTATCTTAATGAACTGATTGCTATGATAAAGGGAAGAAACTATCGCTTTATCATATATATGGATGATTTGTCTTTTGAAGAATTTGAAATCGAGTACAAGTATTTAAAGGCTGTTATAGAGGGCGGACTTGAGAAAAAGCCTGAAAATGTGCTTATATATGCAACTTCTAACAGAAGACATTTAATAAAGGAAACTGTATTTGACAAGAAGAACCTTTCTGATGATGGTGATATTCATGCAAATGATACAGTTCAGGAAAAGCTTTCACTTGTAAACAGATTCGGAGTCACCATCTATTTTGGAAAGCCTTCTCCTAAAGAATTTGCAGGAATTGTCATAGAACTTGCAAAGAGAAACAACATTGATATGCCAGAAAAAGAATTGTTATTAAAAGCAAATCAGTGGGAAATGGCTCATGGAGGTCTTTCAGGAAGGAGTGCTCAGCAGTTTATCGACTACTTGCTTGGCGGAAAATAGGAGGAAAAATGAGCGAAACTTTTGCAGCGGTTCATGTAGGTTCCTATGAACTTACCATGAAAATATATGAGATTTCCAAGAAAAACGGTTTGAAGAGCCTTGACCATATCAGACACAGGATTGATTTGGGAACAGAAACCTATGCAACAGGTGCAATAAGTACAGACCACGTGGTAGAACTTACCAAACTGCTTAATGAGTTTACAGATATAATGCGAAGTTATGGAGTTACTTCTATGCAGGCTTATGGAACAAGTGCGCTTAGAGAAACCCATAACATCAGTATTATATTATCGCTTCTGGAACAACGCTGCGGCATGAAAATAGGCATATTGTCCAATTCAGAACAAAGATTTCTGGATTACAAATCAATAGCCCTGCACTCTCAAACCTTCATGAAACTAATAGACAAACCGACTGCTATAGTGGATATTGGGGGCGGCTCCATCCAGGTTTCGCTCTTTGATAAAGACAAACTTGTAACAACACAAAACCTTAAAATAGGTGCTCTTCGACTGCAGCATACATTAAGAACCCTGTCTGCAAGCAAAGACAGACTCCCTATTCTTATATCTGAACTGGTAGATTCACAGCTCAAAGTCTTATCCAAATTTTATTTAAATGATAGAACATATCAAAATCTTATTATAATCGACGATTATGTATCACCGATGCTGCAGAAAGTAGCCTCAGAAGGATTTGAAAACGGTTTTTTAACAATAGAAGATTTTGAAAAAACACTGAAAGAAATAGGAGATATCTCTAACGAAAGAATTTCCAAAAAGTTTGGGATATCTCTTGAAAATGTTGCTCTTTTCTATACAACAGGACTTCTAATATCTAGAATTACCAAAATGCTCCATACAAAGCTTTTGTGGTCGCCAGGAGTGACTTTATGCGATGGAATGGCTTATGAATTTGCTGAAAAGAAAAAGTATATTCCTATAACACACGATTTCGAAGCAGATATCCTTGCATGTGCCTCGTCAATTTCCCAAAGATATGGAGGAAGTAAATCGCGTGCCAAAACCCTTGAGTCTTTGGCAATGCCAATCTTTGATAAGACAAAAAAACTCCACGGACTTGGCAAAAGGCAAAGACTTCTTTTGCAACTGGCCACAATCCTCCATGACTGCGGCAAATATATAAGCCTTATCAACATGGGTGACTGCAGTTATAACATCATCATGTCTACAGAGATTATAGGACTTTCTCATAGAGAAAGAGAGATAGTGGCTAACGTGGTAAGATTCAACCACGAACCCTTTGCATATTTCGAAGATGAATCCATATACTATGCAAATGTGACAAAAGAAGACTACCTTGTTATCTCTAAGCTCACAGCTATACTCAGATTAGCAAATGCGCTCGACAGAACACATCAGCAGAAATTCAAAGATGTTAGCGTAGTACTCAAAGATGATTTGATAATTACAGTTGATACTACAAGCGATATTACAATAGAACGCGGACTATTTGACAATAGAGCTGGATTCTTCGAAGAAATATTAGGAGTAAGACCTTTAATCAGGCAGAAAAGATCATTTTGAATAAAATGAGAGATTAATAACTGTTGAATAATACTTGTAAAACTATATAAATAGATGTTGAGTTTTATAGTTTGCTGATGTATAATAATATTGAAAGGAGCTAGCACTTTGAGTAAATATTATTCTATACATGAATTTTCAAAGATTATAGGTGTATCTGCGCAGACATTACGAAATTGGGATGCTAACGGAAAACTTCATCCACATCATACTACAGCAAGTGGTTATAGATATTATTCTGATGAACAACTTAACCAAGTAATGAATGTAAAGCCTAAAAATCGTATCACAATTGGATATTGCCGAGTATCGAGTCAAAAACAAAAAGATGACTTAGAG
>NZ_AUKC01000030.1 GCF_000424545.1 Butyrivibrio sp. NC3005
CCTTTAAACCCCAGACCAACGTTTATAAACAGTTCTGCTCATGAAATATTACAAGCCAGTAAAACTAATCTACTAAGTATTCAAAACAATAACCTATAGGTTTTGAAATTAATATAATCCGATAAATATACGACTACAAAGAATATATCTTATGAAGCCTGATATTAAGCGTTTTTTTGAAAAGAAAAAAAGAATACCTATATGGTCGATTCTCATATGGATTATCATATGGCAGCTACTTGCCATGTATTTGAACTCAGACATACTGCTTTCATCACCTTTACAGGCGGCAGTATGTCTGTTTTCGATGATGAAAACACAAAGCTATTGGAGCGCTGTTTTCTTTAGCTTTTTTAGAATAATGTCAGGTTTTGTTCTGGCTGTGACTGTAGGAATACTTTTTTGCGTATTATCCTATATTAGCAGCGTATTAAGAGATTTTATATCTTTTCCGATATCAGTTGTTAAATCTACACCGGTAGCTTCTTTCATAATACTGGTGCTGATATGGATTCCATCAAAGAATATTTCAGTGTTCATATCTTTTCTAATGGCATTTCCTATAATCTATACTAATCTTTTACAGGGATTGTATCAGATGGACGAGAAAATGCTCGAACTTTCGAAAATATTCCGCTTATCATTTATAAAGCAGGTTCGATATATATATATTCCCCACGTCTTACCATTTTTTAAAGCAGCATGTATGACTAGTCTTGGACTTTGCGTAAAGTCGGGAGTGGCAGCAGAGATAATAGGGCTTCCTAAAGGGTCTATAGGAGAGAATCTATACGAAGCGAAAATCTACCTTAGTACGCCAGAGATGTTCGCATGGACAGTAACCATCATTGTCTTGGGGATAATAATGGAAAAAATAGTGATGATGTTAATAAACAAAATAGTGATGAAATTAGAAGGAATGAATTATGGCGAAAAGTGATATCATTGCTGAAAATATAACTAAAAGCTATGACAATAAAAAAGTTATAGACTCATTTTCTCATGTCTTTGAAAATAACAGTCTGACGATAGTAAAGGGAAAATCAGGCTCAGGAAAAACTACGTTTCTTCGTATAATAATGGGGTTGGAAACATATGAAAGCGGATGTTTAAAAGGCATGGATAACAGAAAAATAAGCGCAGTTTTTCAGGAAAACAGACTATGTGATAATTTAACAGCGCTATTAAATGTTAAAATGGTAACTGACAATAATAACAGACATTCAGATGCTGAGATTGTTAGCTGTTTTCATAAGATAGGGATTGAAGATATCAGTAATAAACCAGTATCTGAATTTAGCGGAGGTATGAAAAGAAGGGTAGCTATACTCCGCGCACTTATCGCAGATTTCGATATTTTAATAATGGATGAACCAATGAAAGGTCTTGATAGAATAACCAAAGAACAGACTATAAATCTTATCGGGGAACTTACCAGAGAAAAGACAATTATTATGACAAGTCATGATGAAAGCGAAAAAGAACTTTTCGAAAAAGCAACAAAAAGAAAAGCTTTTGAACTTAATCTCGATGATAGGGAATAAATAAACAACAAAATGGACTAAAGATTTAGGGGATACAAATGAGCAGTTCAAAAAAAAACTTAAACAATAAAATCGGAAGGAGGTTATTATTAACGATTTTATTGTCATTTATATTAGTTGTAGCAATCTTTATAGCAATGACACTTCTTCGGTTTAACATGACCAGGAAAGAAAATTTGTCAGAAGTAGGCAGTTACGACAAATACTATGTAATGATAACAGATAATTACAAGAGCGATTTTTGGCAGTCGGTATATAAGGGGGCGTTAGAGGAAGCTAAAAAGAATAACACCTACATAGATTTATTAGGTGAAAAGCTATCCGGCAACTATTCTTCGGAAGATTTGATGAAAATAGCTATAGCATCCAAAGTAGATGGAATAGTTATTTCATCTACTGAGTCTAGTCATATGGCAAAACTGATAGATGAAGCATCTAAAAATGACATTCCTGTCGTAACACTGTATATAGACCATGCGGACACAAGTAGAATAAGCTTTGCGGGCGTTGGAAGCTTTAATATAGGACGTGAGTATGGCAGACAGGTCCTGAATATTATCAAAGAAAAACGAAAAGAAGACTTCATGGAAGCTTCGAAGATGAAGAATAGAAAGACTATGCAGATTGCTGTTTTGGTAAATTCTGACTCAAAGGATACAGGACAGAATCTTATAATATCAGGTTTGCAGGAAACGATTATGGGGGATAAGACTTCGGATTCAGAGTTTTCAGTTTCACTTGTTACAGTGGAAAATACCAACGCTTTTTCTGCAGAAGAATCTATCAGAGATATTTTCTTGAAAAAAGAAATTCCAGATATCTTGATATGTCTAAACGAGCTTAATACTATCTGTGCATATCAGGCAGTAGTTGATCATAATAAAGTGGGAGAAGTCAATATATTGGGATATCATGACAGCGACATGATACTAAAGGCAATTGATAGAGGTGTAATCTATGCCACTATTTCTATTGATACCAGGCAGCTAGGAGAATATTGTGTAACTGCACTTTCTGACTATTATGAAATTGGTAATACCAATCAGTACTATTCTGCTGATGTAACACTTATTAATAAAGACAATGTCAAAAACTATATGAAAAAAGGGGAGGATAATCAAAATGACTAAGTTCTATAATCTTCCCTTACAGATAAAGATTATCAGTATATATATTTTTGCAAATCTCCTTATCCTTATTGTTAATATCTTCCTTATTATGGGAATAAACAGAATGACTCTGGATATGGGAATGGTATATCAGGATAATAGACATTTGAATGAACTGTCCAATTCGCTAATGGATGTGCAGCAGTGCATGACCAACTACCTTAATGTCAAAACGTCAGATTCGCTCGAAGAATATTACAAAAAAGCGCAGAAATTCGAAGAACTGTATGAAGATTTAAATGACGAAGTTACAGACATTTCATTTCACAGAATGGAAAGAAATATCAAAAATATGTCCAGAACATATATGGATGAAGTTACACAGACAATTGAGGCCAAAAGAGGTAGAAACGTAGAGAAATACAGAACTCATTATGAAAATGCCACGCAGATTTATGATTATATTTTTTCCTATATCAGAAGTTTGAACATAGAGCAGTTTGCAAGTAACTCAAGGCATTACAATAGACTTTCAAAGTCTTTTGGAGTATTTGAAACAGTCAGTGTATCTGCTATGTGCCTTCTTATGGTGATAAATATTTTCATCATAACAAATTTTGTAAGAATGATTATAAAACCGCTTCGTATGTTGGCAGACTCTGCGAATGAAGTCGCTGATGGAAACTTTGATGTAAAGCTTCCGGAAGTGGTGATTCATGATGATATAGGAATAGTTATAAGTGCTTTTGACAAGATGCTTTTTAGTATAAGACAGTATATAGACAAACTTAAAGAGAGTATGGAAAAAGAGCGCTACATGCAGGAAAAAGAACTGATGATGGAAACACACCTAAAAGATGCTCAGTTAAAGTATCTGCAGGCGCAGATAAATCCACACTTTTTGTTTAATACATTAAATGCCGGTGCGCAGCTGGCAATGATGGAAGAAGCAGATAGAACTTATGAATATGTTCAGACAGTTGCAGATTTTTTTCGTTATAATGTAAGGAAACAGGAAAGCCTCGTAACACTGGGTGAAGAAATAGAACTTGTAGATAACTACATTAAGATTTTAAATGTTCGCTTTTCTGGAGATATTCATTACGAAAAAAAGGTCGACGATTCACTGTTACAGACGCAAATGCCCAGCATGATACTGCAGCCAATTGTAGAAAATGCAGTCAATCATGGAATAAGAGAAATGGGAGATAAGGGTAAAATCACACTCTTTGTCTATGAAGATGAAAGTGACGTTTGTGTCAGTGTTAAGGATAATGGTAAAGGTATGAGCCCTGAAGATGCAGAAATGATTCTAAACGGTAAATGGAAATGCAAGGAAAATCAGTATGACAACAATGGAATAGGAATGGATAATGTCATTTCCAGACTCCAGCTGTTCGCGGAAAAGAAAGATGTAATAGACATCATTAGCAGTAAAGGAAATGGGTGCGAGATAATCGTAAGATTACCTTTTATAAGTCAAAAATAGTGGGCACTATAGGGTAAAAGCTGCAACGATAATGGCATAACAGATATAATAAGATTATAGAAGTGTATAAGAGTAAATCAGGGGTGATATATGTACAGAATAATGATAGCAGATGATGAAGGTATAGTAATAGACTCTATGAAATACATTATAGAGAAAGAATTTGGCGACGAGTGTGAAATTAAATATGCCAAAACCGGAAGAAGCGTAATCGAACTTGCAGAAAACTATAGACCCGACATAGCAATTATGGATATACATATGCCGGGAATAAATGGAATAGAAGCTATTAAAGAGATTAAGAAATTTTCTCCTGGTACTCTTTTTATAATAATGTCAGCCTATGATAAGTTTGATTATGCCAAAGAAGCTATAAAACTCGGAGTACTAGAGTATTTAAATAAGCCTGTTGACAGAAGAAAGATAATAAGTGTACTAAATTCTGCAATGAAACAGATAGAAACCTCAAGGCAGAAACGAAGCAGTGACCTTATTATCAAGGAAAAACTGGAAATAGTAGAGCCTATTATCGAAAACGGGCTTATCTATGATCTTCTTTTTCAGGAAGAGTTCGATGAGGATATAGAGAATTATAGAACTATGCTCGGGATAAAAGAAAACTACGGATATATGCTTTCTATTGTGTGCGGAGATGATCAGGAAGGAACACACATGACTAATGCTGTAGGAAGTTCAGTTAAACTTTCCAGAAAATACAGTGAGATCAGAGAGTGTGTCAAAGAGTTCTTTAACTGCAAAATGGGAAACGTTATGTCTAACAAGATTGCAGTTTTTATCCCGTTTGAAGATGAGAGTATGGATTATACCACAAGAACCGAACTTATAGATACTTCAAGAGAACTTGTAAGATATCTTAAGAAAAAAACTGATATAAGTGTGCGCATAGGAATAGGTAAAGTCAAGAAATTAAAGGAATTAGGGGATTCCTACAGAGAAGCACTTAATGCACTTCTTGCAACAACTTCAAGCGTGGCACATGTAGATGACCTTTCTATTAGTTGCGATTATGATGAAGGATATCCAAAAGATTTAGAGAAACCGTTGTTTGAAGCTATATCACACGGAGATCTTGAAGCTACCAAACTTATAGCAGAAAAATATGCTGACTGGATGTGTAAGAGTGCAGAAGAAGGAACACTAATGTCGATGCGCCTCAAAGTGCTGGAGTTTGCTCTTTATGCTGAACATCTCGCATATCAAAATGGTGGTCAGACCTACCACTATTCAGGAAGAGATAACTACCTTCCTGATGTAATGGCGATTGAAGATAGTAAGGGACTTAAAGACTGGTTTCTGGATAAAGTAATAACATCCTGCCAAAACGTCATGAATAAGCGTGAAGAAAAATCAAATGACATAATAAAGGATGCTAAAAACTATATAGATGCTCACTTTGACAAGGATATATCTCTAGATGATGTATCAAGAGTAGTAGATATATCTCCATATTATTTTAGTAAAGTATTCAAAGAAGAAAGTGGAATGAATTTCGTAGAGTATCTTACAAGTGTAAGAATTGCGAAAGCTAAAGAACTCTTAGAAGATTCAGATTATTCCATGAAAGAAATATGCGTGCTTTGCGGATATACAGATCCTAACTATTTTAGCCGCATTTTCAAAAAGAATGTTGGAGTAACACCGACAGAATATAAGACTTCGGTAATCTGTTACCAGAATGCAGACAGGTAGGGGGTGCGTCTGCAACGAAATATACGAACAGCAAAACAGACAATATTGTAACAATAAACTTTAGATGTTTGTCGAAAGAAGTCAGAAGGGAGGTTACAAATGTATATCAGAGCTATTGCAAAAAGGCTGGCACTTTTTTTAGGGGTGATTATATGTGCATGTTCTTTGGCAGGATGCGGTGATTCCAAGAAAACAGACTCTTTTGCAGAGAAAAAGAAGGAAGAAAAGATTCAAATAGGCATGTGTTTCGATTCCTTTGTAATCGAAAGGTGGCAGAGAGACAGAGATGTATTCGTATCCATGGCAAAAGAGTTGGGAGCAGAAGTCAATGTACAAAATGCAAATGGGGATGCAGAAGTACAGAAGAAACAAATTGATTATTTTATAAAAAAAGACATGGATGTCATAGTGGTTATCTGCATAGATTCTGATACGATTAAAGATTCAGTTAGTAGGGCAAGGGATGAGGGAATAAAAGTAATTGCATACGACAGACTTATAAAAGGAGTCGATGTGGATTTGTACATTTCTTTTGACAACGAGAAGGTAGGAGAAATGATGGCAACATCAATGGTGGATAAAGGACTTCCTGACAAAAAAGTGCTAATGATTTGTGGTTCTTTGTCTGATAACAACGTAGCTATAGTAGAAAAAGGCTTTACTAAAGTCATGGAAGAAAACAATATAGAAATCATAGATAAGGTGTATGCAGAAGGCTGGAGAGCAGAAGCTGCAGGCGAATATATCTATGAAAACATGGATAAAGTCATGAAAGTAGATGGAATTATGTGCGGCAATGATGACCTTGCAAGCCGTGTCATATATGCACTTGCAGAAAAGCGTCTTGCAGGTAAAAAAATAGTGGTAGGACAGGATGCAGACTTGGAAGCATGCCAGAAAATAGTCGAAGGCACGCAGCTAATGACTGTATATAAGCCTATAGAAAAACTTGCAGGAAAGGCAGCAGAGTGCGCAGTAATACTGGCTAAAGGAGAGGAAATTGATGATACAGATCTCTCGGAGTTTGAAGATGACAATAGAAAAATAGCTTTCCTAAAAATAGATCCGGTAAGCGTAACAGCTCAAAATATAGATGATGTAATAATAAAAAGTGGATTTCATTTACAGGAAGATGTATATCTAAATGTAAACAGAAAGTAATCGGATAAAATGATTTAGCAGAAATTTATGTGAGGCACGTATGATGGCAAAAAAATGCTATCATGCGTGTTTTTTTATGCGCTGTGAAGATGAAAATATACTGTTTTTCGCAAGTTTGTACTATTAAATATATGTTAAATTGTAAACAAGTCAGGGAGCGAAAGGTTACTAAAAGGTTGAAAAGAGAAGGTAACGCATATCCCAAATGTAATCTAATAAATCTTGTTCACAAAGGGAGGGAACACAAGATGAAGAAAAAAATATTAGGTGCACTTCTTTCTACAATGATGGCAGCATCCTTACTTGTTGGATGCTCTGGTGGCGGAAATTCATCAAATAATGATGGCAGTCAGGCATCAAACAACGAAACAGATGAATCGAAAACAGATGAATCAAAAAAAGATGAATCAGGATCCGGAAATATTGTAGGTGTTGCAATGCCGACAAAAGATCTCCAAAGATGGAATCAGGACGGCGAAAACATGGAGAAGCAGCTTAAAGATGCAGGATATGAAGTAAATATCCAGTATGCTTCTAATGATATCTCAACTCAGGTTTCCCAGATTGAAAACATGATAAGCGGAGGAGCCAAAGTTCTTGTAATCGCATCAATCGATGGCGACTCTCTTGGAACAGTTCTTGCTCAGGCAAAAGAAGCCAACATACCGGTTATTGCTTATGACCGTCTTATTATGAACTCCGATGCAGTATCCTACTACGCAACATTTGATAACTATATGGTAGGTAAGAAGCAGGGTGAGTACATCGAAGAAAAGCTCGATCTAAAAAATGCAAAAGGACCTTTCAACATCGAAATCTTCACAGGTGATCCAGGTGATAACAATGCAAGATTCTTCTATGGCGGCGCAATGGATATCTTAAAGCCATACATTGATAAAGGAACACTTGTAGTAAAGTCCAAGCAGGTTGACTTCGATAATGTTGCAACAGCTAACTGGGCAACAGAAACAGCACAGTCCAGAATGGATGCAATCATTTCTTCCAACTATGCTGATGGAACAAAGCTTGATGCAGTACTTTGCTCCAACGATTCTACAGCACTTGGTGTAACAAATTCACTTGAAGCAAACTATACAGGCGAGTGGCCGATTATCACAGGTCAGGACTGTGACGTTGCCAACGTTAAGAACATGATCGAAGGCAAGCAGTCAATGTCTATTTTCAAAGATACTCGTGATCTTGCAACTCAGACAGTTAAGATGGTAGATGCTATCATGAAGGGCTCTGAAGCTCCTGTAAACGATACAACAACATATGATAACGGAACAGGTGTCATTCCTTCATACCTCTGCGAGCCAGTATTTGCAGACAAGGACAATTACAAGAAACTTCTTATTGATTCAGGATATTACACAGAAGATCAGCTTAAGTAAAACAATTTCCTGCTTAAGTTAAAACATTTAGCTGCAGGAATTCAAAGTTTAAAGCAGTTTACTATTTAGTAGCTTGTTTTGCCTGCCTGTACTATTTCATAAAGAAATATACAGGCAGTAAAACAAACTACATTCTACAAACAAGTTGGGAACGGGAGGGGTACACTTGGCGAAGATATTATTGGAAATGAATCAAATAACGAAAACTTTCCCTGGTGTGAAAGCCCTTGATAATGTAAATCTTCAGGTTGAAGAGGGTGAAATTCATGCTTTGGTAGGGGAAAATGGCGCTGGTAAATCTACTTTGATGAATGTCTTGAGTGGAATTTATCCATATGGCTCGTATGAGGGTGATATAAAGTATGATGGAGAAGTATGTAAATTTAATAATATAAAAGACAGTGAATCAAAAGGTATTGTTATTATTCATCAGGAACTTGCACTTATTCCATACATGTCAATAGCGGAAAATATGTTCCTTGGAAATGAAAAAGGAGCTAAATATAGAATCAATTGGAATGAAACAAATGAACTTGCGCGTAAATATCTCGATATTGTTGGATTAAAAGAAAGTACACAAACAAGAATAAAGGATATCGGTGTTGGTAAGCAGCAGCTTGTAGAGATAGCAAAAGCTCTTTCTAAAAATGCAAGGCTACTGATTCTTGATGAGCCTACTTCATCATTAAATGAAACAGACTCAAAAGCATTGCTGGATCTGATGCTTAGGTTGAAAAAAGAGCAGAATCTTACATCTATCATAATTTCGCACAAACTTAATGAAATTTCTTATGTTGCAGATAAGATTACAGTCATAAGAGATGGTTCTACGATTGAGACACTTACAAAGGGAGTAGATGATTTCTCAGAAGATAGAATCATCAAAGGAATGGTAGGAAGAGAATTATCAGACAGATTCCCGAAACGAGTTCCGAATATTGGCGATGTTATGATGGAGGTAAAAAACTGGAATGTTTACCATCCATTATATAGTGATAGAAAAATCGTCAATAATGTAAGCTTTAATGTAAAAAAAGGTGAAGTACTCGGCATATCAGGTCTCATGGGTGCAGGCAGAACAGAACTTGCCATGAGTATCTTTGGAAAAAGCTACGGAGAGAATATTTCCGGCCAGCTCTATATAGGAGGAAAAGAAGTTCATTTAAAATCTGTTCATGATGCAATCAAACATAAGCTTGCATATGTAACAGAAGATAGAAAAGGAAATGGACTCATATTGACAAATCCTATTAAAACAAATACCACAATGGCAAATCTGGAAGGGGTAAGCCATAAAACAGTAATAGATAAAGATAAAGAGTTTTCGGTAGCTGTTGATTACAAGAATAAGTTAAGAACAAAGGCTCCAACAGTTGAGCAGAACGTTGGAAATTTGTCTGGAGGAAATCAGCAGAAGGTTCTATTAGCAAAGTGGATGTTCGCAGATCCGGACATACTGATATTGGATGAACCGACAAGAGGAATTGATGTAGGAGCAAAGTATGAAATTTACTGCATAATAAATCAGCTGGTTGCAGAGGGAAAATCAGTCATCATGATATCTTCTGAACTTCCTGAAATTCTCGGAATGTGCGACAGAATATACGTAATGAACGAGGGAAGAATGGTGGGAGAATTGAATGGAAAAGATGCAACTCAGGAAAAGATTATGTCTATAATCCTGCAGTCATCTGATAAGGAGGAGAGCAAATGAATACAAACCAGATTCTTGGATTTTTGAAAAAAAATACAATGGTAATTGTCTTACTCATTGTAGTTGCATTTTTTTCATGGAGAACAGATGGACAGATCTTGATGCCCATGAATGTAAGTAACCTTATTTCACAGAACGCATATGTGTTTATCCTTGCAACAGGTATGCTTTTGTGTATTCTTACAGGTGGAAATATTGATCTTTCTGTAGGTTCAGTAGTATGTTTCGTAGGTGCAGTTGGAACACTTCTAATGGTAGAACAAAATCTTCCATTCTGGCTTTCTATCATTATCATGATAGTAATCGGAACACTTATAGGCGCTTTCCAAGGCTTCTGGATAGCATTCGTAAGAATACCCCCTTTCATAGTAACCCTTGCTGGTATGCTGGTATTCAGAGGCCTTTCAAATGTAGTATTGCAGGGACGAACAATCTCAATTAAAGAGCAGACAACATTTGTAAACCTCTTTGGAGGCGGAGCAGATTGCTATATTCATGACTTTTTTGGAAATGGTAAACTTAACCTTACATGCCTTTTCGGAGGCGCAGTTGCAACACTTTTGTTTATCTTCCTGCAATTTAGCGCTCGTCTTAAGAGAAAACAGAAGAATTATGAAGTTGAACATCTGCTTGCGTTTCTTGGAAGAATTATAGTAGTATCTGCAGTTATTATGTTTTTTGCATACAAACTTGCACAGCACAAAGGAATTCCAACAGTCCTTATCTGGGTAATGGTAGTAGTTCTTGTATATGGCTATATTACTAACAATACTACAGTTGGTCGTTATTTCTATGCAGTTGGTGGAAATGAGAAGGCAACAAAGCTTTCCGGTATCAATACCAACAAGGTTTATTTCCTTGCATATGCTAACATGGGACTTCTCGCAGCACTTGCAGGAATGGTTACAATTGCAAGACTTACTTCAGCACAGCCAACATATGGTCAGAACTACGAAATGGATGCTATTGGATCTTGCTTTATCGGTGGTGCATCTGCTTATGGTGGAACCGGTACAGTAAAAGGTGTTATCATCGGTGCAGTACTCATGGGTGTTATCAACCTTGGTATGTCACTTATGAGCGTAGATGCTAACATGCAGAAGGTAGTAAAAGGCGTAGTACTCCTTGCAGCAGTTATCTTCGATGTAGTATCCAAACGTGGTGGAAAGATTCTTGCAAAGAACTAAAAAATACCTAATTAAGCTCCCAAAATTTAATGAATATATATATGTTAAAAGGTGCCAGTTATGTGTTCTGGCACCTTTTTAATAATTAATTGAAAAATAAAATACCAATGAAAAAGCTAAGTAGCATGATAGTTAAATAAAGCTTTATGCATACATAAACAATATCATATACAATAGCCCTGTGAAATGCAGGAAGATTAGAAATATTATGCTCTAACCCGATTAAATCTATTTCAATTCTATTCTTTATACAGTAAAAATAAGCATGAATGCTTTTAATTAAAAGTGAAACTGTTAAAAGCAAAGCAAATACAGCTCCACCAATATATACCATGTAGCAAGGAAGCGGATATTTGGATGGTCTTATATCCGGTTGGCTAAGTACAATCAAAAATAAAGCTGCAATGGTAAATAAAATATAAGATACAATAGCCATTGTCAATCTGCATTTCGAAACATCTACCACCCCGTTGTTAAGCGGCGAGCCGAATAGTCTTTTGAAATTCAAGTGAAAATCCTCCCCAAGTAAATAGTTAATTTATCAATAACATATTATACCAAAAGAAACCCTTTTGTTGCTACGATTGAGAATTTTCTTTGTAATTTTCGATATAGTTTTTCATCCTCATCATAATGGATGCCCTTTTTCCATCAGACTTGGGAATGAAAATCTTAACATTTCTCATCACCCGCTTTTGAAAGGGGGACATGAACTTTACATATTTTCCAATCTGTGGAAACTGCTCTTTAATCTGATCTTTCTTGTTTATAAAAGCGGCTTCAACCCTTTTGGGAGTGGAGGCAATTGCATTAACAGTAACTTCTGCTCTCAAGTTGAACTCGTTTTTGTAAGCTTCAACCGTATTAATGAGAGTTGACAGACTTGCAACGGTAAGAGCAAGGTCTGCACCAAAAAGAGCGGCAAGCGGTATAGATGCAGTTTCGAATACCCAATTAGGGATATTTAATTGTATACCTGAGAAAAATGGAATCAAAAACTTAATAACAATTACACCGGCAGCTCCAAAACCAAGACTGGCCGGAAGACAAATCCTGCCATTTAGATTAAGTGGAATATCCCCGTAATCCCACCATCTTGCACCGAATCGTGTTTCCAGCACAACAGAAGTTGTGTACTCCATTACCGCGCTGCCTATCATAGAGAACAAGAATAATACATAGGCTGGTCTGTCAGGATTCAAAAAATTAGGAAAAAGTTGTATCACTAATAAAACAATACACATACTGCTTCCATATATTGGACAGACAGGTCCGAACATAAAACCTCTGTCAACCCACTTTTTTTCTTTCATGGCACAGTAAAATGATTCCCAAATCCATCCTAAAAAGCTGAAAAAGATAAATTGACAAAACAGTTTAGATATATACATCACGCCATTCCTTTTCGCATTCTAATAGTTTCATATGTTGAACAAATCTTGTCTGCAAGGCATACAATCCATGCCTCACGACATTTTGGACAGCTTCTTAGTGTAAGCGGCCACATATGTGAAGAAATGATATTCTTCTCTCTCATAGAAAGACCGAAATCTCTCTCAGCGTTTTTGAGTGCTCTGGCTGGGTGATGATATCCATGAAGCCCATCTCCGAAAGTATGCCAATCATAAAGGAAATAATCGTGGAGGATAGCTCCGCGAATAAGCTCGAAATCATTTGCATGAAGATGAAAACGGTGATTCATACGATAACTGCATTCTGCCACATGGCGAACGTGATCATATGTAGTAACATTTCCGTGCTGAATAAAATTCTTCATCTGTATAACCTTATGATCTTTTAAAAATTCGTCTGCTGCTTCGTAAAATGCAGCTCTTAAATCTCTTTTTTTCATCAAGAAAACTCCTAACCTTTTAGGTAAAAATAATTGCTGCCCACAGTTTATTGTAGAGTGTGCAGTAACTTTGAAAGCTGCTGACTTTAAATCAGCACCTTTTCCATAATAACACTTTTATTGCTTTTCGGATATAAAATCAATGTAATTACACCATATTTAATTTTTAATGATTTTTTAAATTCATTTCTGACAGGTTAATTGATATTTTATAATTATTTTTGGATGTTTTCACTTGTAAAAAGGGTCTTTTGTCGGATTTTTGATACGTTTTGTCTGGAAAAGGTTTTCTTTGCAGATAAAAAGAGTATAATAAAAACGTTTGAAAATAACGCGTGCTTAATGGAGGAAGAGAACACATGAATAATGAAATATTCAAGAAATCATTTAAGTGTATTTGGATATATTTTGCTTGCGCAGTAGTTTGTCTTGTAGTGACAGTGTTTAGCATTTGTAAGATGTCCGACGAAGAAGAGAAAGCAGATTCCAAGGTAACAAATCTAGATAACAATTCAATTACCACTCTTAAATCAGGCAATGCAGTATGTGCTACAATATCTGAAGCGCCGTATGGATTTGCCGAAAGAGAAGAAGCATCAGATAAGTACTATTTTGTAAAAGGTGTAAATGGAACTTATGTGGTAAAGATGACTCTAGAGGATGAAATCAACCTTACTGAGTATGTAAAAGAAAATGGCAAGGCAGTAGTAAGGGGAAGTCTTAGTACTATAGACGATGATGTTAAGAAACTTGCAATAGAAGTTTTTGCTGATGAAGTTAAGGGCTTTGATGAGAAAGAGTATGATAAATATTTTGGTAATTATATAATCGAATATGGAGAGCATGGAACGACAGATTTATATATAGTTTATCTGCTACTTGCTTGTGTTTGCGGAATTTTATTTATTCCTTCATTTATAGGAGGAGTATCTGAAGGAATCAGATCACTGAATTTTAGGAAAGTTTCAGATTTTGATGCCAGTCAGGTAGATATAGAGCTTAGCGATCCACAGGTAATAAGACTGGATAAAGTTAAAGTGTATTTGACACGTCATTATCTTGTTAGTACAGAATATAGCCATGTAGTAATTCCTTATGCAGATATTGTCTGGATGTATAATTATACTTATAGATACAATTTTATAAAAACAATCGATTGCATCAAGTTTACAACATTAGATGGAAAGACTTATACAATAGCAAATAAAGTCTGGAAGAGAAACTGCAAGGATGTTCACGAACAAATTTTTGCAAGATGTCGCTATTCTAATCCGCATATTGTATTAGGGTATACAGATGATGCTAAAAAGTACAATAAACAAATAATGAAACAGATTAAACAATTAAAAAAGAGTGGTCAAGATCCTAAAACAGTCTTAAGACCAAAAGATATAGAGCAGCTAAGCGTTGGCTGATACAAACCCCACTGTTGTTAAGAAAAATAAGAACAACAGTGGGGGTTTGGATGCTAGAGCGAAGAAAAATTTATCAGAAAACATTTTCTGATGGTCAAGATTAATTGTAAACCGAAGTTATATAATTTCCATATACTTCATGGAAATCATCTTTGTAGGCTCTTCCAATCTTGAAATGCTCGTCATTATCCATTAAGATACGTGTTTTATTGCATCTGATGATGTGCCTCATGTTTACAATAGCGGATTTGTGTATGCGAACGAAATTGCTGGGCATTTGTTCTGATATTTCGCCAAGCGTAGTTATAATACTGAATTCTTTTTTGGTTGATAACACATCAATATAATGGCTGTTTGCCTTGAAATATATCACATCAGAAAAGGTGACATTGTGTTTGGCCATCATCTTGGCACAAGGCGATGTATTATCTATATTGGAACCATATGAATAATTAATGCATGAAATAAACTTGTCTTTGCAATTACTGACAGGCTTGAGCAAATAGTTTATTGCACGTGAGTCATATCCTTCAAATACGAAATTTTTAAAGGCAGTTAGGAAGAGAATATCGTTTTGATATCCGCTTGTTCTAAGATGCTTTGCAAAAGATATTCCATTTGTAGATGAACCTTTTAAGTCAATATCGAGGATGAAAAGGTTTATTTGGTTAAAGTCTTTATCTTTTTGATACTCTTTGAAAAGCTCTGGGGTTGCGAAATTGTGAAAAGTTACCTCTTTATCGTATGCCCATTCATTTATAATAAATTCTGCATTTATTATATCTTCTTTACAATCTTCGATAAGTATAATGTTAAACATTTTGGGTCTCCTGATTCTTGAAAATAAGAATATCTACTGCAAAAATTCCATTGTTTTCATTTGCATATAATAAGCCGCCGATTTTTTCAACTTGTCTTTTGATGTTTCTTAGCCCAAATCCATGACCAGAATCTGATTTAGAGGATTTGTATAATAATCCATCTTTATTGAGATAATCTTGTTTATACGGATTATCAATGTGAATAATTATATGATTCTCAGTAAGATTAATCGAAAAATTTATTAATGCATCGCTCCTGTTTTGCAATCGTTCACATGATTCTATTGCATTATCCCATAGATTACACAGTGTAGTGGTAATAAATATAGGATCAAGTTTTAGACTTTTTATTAATACGTAATTGATATTTACTTTTATTTTCTTTGATTTGCAAATATCAGATTTGAAATTGATGATGCTGTCTAGTAAGCTATTGCCGGTATAGTAGCTGCTTTTTAAAGAGCAGGCAATATTGTTTTGGACTTTATTGATATAGTCTTTTAACTCTTCTTTGTCAGAAGGTTTTTCGCGCAAAAATGCAGTTAAAGTGTCATTGAAGTGTTTTAAATCATGTTTAACTGATTGAAGCTCATTAATATCGTTCATAATCTCTTTGGACGAATCTTTTTTCTGAATCAGGTTTTGAATAGTATTCAGATTTTCTCTACTAATATCGTTTTTTACTAAATATAATATTGATATTACAAGAAAAACTGTATTCGATATAGAAAAAACAAAAAGCATTTTTGAAGATGGTTTGTCATTTCTTAGAAATGAAGTTAGCAAATAGTTGGAAGAAACTATTTCTACATGAATAAGAAGTGCAAGTATAGCAATGCTGTTAGAAGCTAATCTTTCAAGAGAATCTGCATAATGTGAGAGAAGAGTAGTATATAAATATATTAAAAAAAGGTATAAAAATTCAGAAAAACTTTTCACCAGGCTGTGTATAAGTAAGGAAGACAAGTTATTATGCGATAAAAGAGCAGCAATACCAGCAGATTGAAGAAATGAAATGTGGCAAAGAGTGGAGTATGCTACACCATAAAAAACACTATTCTTAATACTTTTCTGGTAAAAAAAGTAGAAATAGCAAATGTTAAAAAACAGCATAATAAATGGAAGGCTAATATAAGAACAGTTACAAAGCCTGCACAAACAAAGAAATATGCCAAATATAAATAAGAAAACATATCTTATAGGGGAGTGTTTTGAAGTGGTAGCATAACACTTCTTCAGAAAAAAATCAAAGAAAAATCTATCCAAAAACTTAATCAAATAATCTGTCAAAATCAGTGCGGTCATCATGATAATTAATATTCCTTTAACAATTTTGTTTTATTTTACATCAATTACAGGTCGGAATCAATAGGGAAAAATAAAATAAAAACGTGTCGTTCAGGAAAAAAACGTGTCGTTCAGGAAATGGTATGCTTAAAAGTATTGTATTACAAAATATAGTGATTATAATGATATTTGTTCGAACACAGAAAGGTAACTGTAAAAGATTGTTTATTAAGAAGTTGGTTAAGCCACTAGAAGAGGTTTACGGTGGCTTAACTGTATGTGGAGGAAGGAAGAAGAATTATGAACATATTACAAAAATTATATCCACAAAATGATGAAAAAATGATAGAGGTAAAATTGGATAAAGAACATTTTCCGTTCAAACTATTGGCCCATAAAACAACAGTCGAAGATTTTATTCAAGGGAAAATCATTAATCCAATACATTGCCGGATTGGACTGACAAATAAGTGCAATTTACGATGTAAGTTTTGCAATTTTCACTCGGAAAATGAAAAAGATTTTTATGATGAGTTTTCTTTTGAAGATTTTATGGATAAGGATCGAATGATAAGTTTTTTGGATGATTTTTCGAAAAATGGAGGAAAGGCAATAACTTTATGCGGGAGTGGAGAGCCGACTATTCATCCTGATTATGTTGAGATATGCGAGTATGCTAATAAGGTAGGAATTCAAATAGGTTTGATAACCAATGGTAGTATGCTGACAAATGAAAAAATTCTTAATTGTATTAAGAAAACGCATACCTGGGTAAGAGTTGGACTCAATGCTGGAAGTCAAGAAACATATAGCAGAATCACATCAACAACTATATATAAATTTTCTGCTATTTTGGAGGCAGTAAGCAAACTGAAAAATGAGAGTGCAGAAAGTGAATTTAGGATAGGTCTTAATTTTGTTATTACTATGGATAATTATGAAGAAATCTTTGTAGCTGCAGAAGAGGCAAAGAAATATGGAGCCGACTATATTCGTTTTGAACCTGAATTTTATTCTGCGTTAGCACATAAGACTATATATGATCATTTAGAGCAAATTGAATTAGAATTGGAAAAAGCAAAGGAACTTTCAGATGCTCAATTTGAAGTATCCATACCAAAACTTAATCGAGGAGCAATGACGAAAACTGATCAGATAGAAGGTGATTTTGATGTCTGTTATTATTCAGAATTTGTAACAGCTTTAGGTGCTAATGGCTGTATGTACCCATGTCCTCAGATTCATCTTAACAAAGATTATAATATGGGAAACATAGAAGAAGGTTATGAAAAGTGGCTTAAAGGTGCAAGTAGAGATAATTGGAAAAAGAATCATGAAGACAGAAAGAAAATGTGTAAAACATGCTTTTATAGACCACAGAACGAAATGCTGAATTATCTAAAAAATGGGAAAGTTAAATATGACGAGGTAATCAAATTAACGCAGGAGGAATACGGGGACATAATTCATAGAAATTTTGTCTAAGGCGATAGTGTGTTGGAATGAGAATTGATAACTGTATAGATTTATTTATGGATGGTTTTTATACGAAGGAGATTAATTGTATTGATATTCCAATGGCGGCATGCTGTAGCATATATAGCCGGGATAATTATTTTTTTTATGTTTTTTTATTGATCATGTCATGGAATTTTTTGAATAATTCAGATGATTGGCTATATGTAAGAAAAAGAATAATCTCAGTTTTATATGGAAAGTTGTATGAGGAAACAAGTGAAAGTGTAGAAGATACATTTAATACAATAGTAAATGCTTTGAAAAATAATAATTTAGTATTGTGCATTTTTAAGTATGGAGCTTTGCCATATAGCAGATATTATCGAACTGGTACTTATGATCATGGGGTCATAATCTGTGGAATTGATGAAGAAAAAGAAATATTCAAAATTGCTGATCGCGAACTGATAAGACAATATATTGACGAAGGAATCTTCACAGCAGATGTTGTAGCAACACAATGGATCTCCTTTGCAATGTTAAAACAAATAATTCTAGAAAGTGAGCATATGTTTTGCGATAACAATGATAATATGACAGAACATTATCGAAAAACGTATATCATTGAGAATAGTATGAAAGCTATTGGATGGAGAGAAATTAAAGCTGAAGTATGTGAAATGATAAAAAGTAATTTTCATAATGGTATACGAGAATTTATAAAAAATATGAATACTGCAGATTATTTGGCTAAGGCTAATATGCAAAGTAATAGACGAAAGTATTATTTGTCCTTAGAGGCAATGACTAGAATACTTACTAAGTATTCTGAAAATGATCGTATGGTTCAGGATATATGGAAAAGATTTCTGGATAATAGACATTTTTTGATAGATAAAATTTATAAAAGTATTTATGCTAATGATTCATGTGATAATCTTGAAGAGTTTTTGTCATTAGATGAGCAATTAGCATTTGAATTTTTTGATGTTTTGGGAGAAAGCAATGGATAATTTAGCAAGGATAAGCGAAACGGGAATAGAGAAGGTATTTTTGCATACGGAGAAGGTAAAAGAAATATTGGAAAATGATATTTCTAATATGAATACATATCCAGTAAGTGTGGAACTGACACTTACTAATAGATGTAATCTTAATTGCTGCTATTGTTCTGACAAAGGATTAAGAGAGAGAGAAGGCATATCAGAAGAACTGAGCTTTGAAATTTTAAAAAGACTTTTTATTGATCTTAAAAATGGTGGAACAAAAGGTATAGTGATTGAAGGTGGTGGAGAGCCTACTTTGCACAGAGATTTCGATAAGATAATTGAGACAGCAAAAGAGGTTGGAATGAGTGTAGGCCTTATAACTAATGGAACAAGTAATCTTAGTAAAAAAACGCTGAAAGAATTTCAGTGGATAAGAGTTAGTTTAGATGCATCAAACGCTGATGAGTATAAGGCTTTAAAAGGGGTTGATGCATTTGAAGTAGTTCTTCAGAATTTGAAAAAATATAAGCAGAATTGTCAGACTGTTGGAATTGGTTATGTTGTAACTAAAAATAATATTAAAAACTTAGATGATATTATTGTTAGGCTTAGAGATATTGGCGTTGATTATGTACAGTTAAGACCTGTAGTTGATTGTCCTTCAATAGAACTTGCAAATGTTAATTTTGATTATTTAAAAAATTTTGAGTCAAAAGAATTCTATGTTGATACCAGTGGATTCAAAAATAATTCTTTTAAAGGGAATGGAGGAGTTCCATGCTATGCCAGCTCATTAACTTCTATCATTTCTGGGGATGGAAATGTATATATTTGTGGGCGATTAAATATATATGATTGGTTAAAACCAATTGGAAATATAAAGGAAACTACGTTCAAAGATATTTGGAATGGGGAAGAAAGAATAAGACAGTTGGAAATGATAAAGGATATATCTTTTTGTGAAAAAAAATGTCCACAATGTCGTATTAGTAAATACAATCTTTTTTTTGATAGCATGAGAAGAATAAAGACGATTGATTTTATATAAATTATGAAGTTGGAGGATATAAATATAAAATGAAAATCTTTATGGAAGATGAATATATCAGTAAGTTTTTTGAATATGAAAAAGAAATATTCGAGGATGGTTTTTGGTCTTGTGGAAGTAAAAATGAATTATTTGAAAAGAAATTCGGCGAAAAAGTAAATTTGTTTTCTAGGACTGTATCATCAGGGGGCGCAGGTCTTTACTCTATCTTAAAGTATATAAATGTTGAAGGGATGGAAGTAATACTTCCTACAAACACATTTATTGCAGATGCATATGCCATTAAGATGGCAGGGGGTAAAGTTGTTTATGCCGACTGCAATAAAGAAGATTTATGTCTCAGCTTTAATGACATGAAAAAGAAGATCACAAAAAATACAAAAGCGGTTGTGGTTGTTCATATTGGAGGACATATAGCATTTCAAATTAATGAAATCGCAGATTACTGTAGAGAAAAAGGCATATATCTTATAGAGGATTGTGCACATGCACATGGGGCTTCATGGAATGGGAAGAGCGCCGGTAGTTTTGGTTTTGCAGGATTTTACTCATTTTATGCAACAAAAACATTGCCACTTGGAGAGGGTGGAATGGTAGTCAGTCAAAACGAAGAGTTCATTAATTGGTTTGAGAAATTTAGAAATTATGGAAAAAGAGTGGAAGATGGAAAAGTCTTATATGACTTGGCAGAAGGCTTTAATTTCCGAATGAATGAGTTCAACGCGGCATTAGGACTGGTACAGCTAGAAAGACTGGATGAAATTCTGGAAAGAAAGAGAAAACTAGCTGCTAAGTATGATCAGATTTTTGATAAAAGAGTTGTTTTTCCCGAAGGAATGCAGTCTGGATATTATAAATATATTGCATTTGATGTTAATCTCACTGAGGAAACCGGAAGAGTATTTGGCATAAAAGATCTATGCCATAATGTAGAAAAATTAGACTTGGAACTTCCTAATAGCATATGGGTGGCAGAACATCATAGATGTGTGCCTATCTATGATGGTTATAGATACTCTGAAGAGAGTGTTGAGTTTTTAGAAAAGCAGTTAATTGTGAATGAGGTAATCTGAAATGAAGACAATAGATATGACAGAAGGAAAAATAGCAACTAAGCTAACAAAATTCGCTATTCCATTAATAGCCGGTAATATACTGCAGCAGATGTATGTATTTTTCGATACGCTGTTTGTGGGTAGATATATAGGAACAAATGGATTGGCTGCATTGGGAACTGTTGAATGGATTGTTTTCATAATAATCAGTGGAGCTCAGGGATTTACTCAGGGATTTTCAATAGATATAGCACAAAGTGCAGGAAAAAAGGATAGTAAGACATTAGAGGAGGCTATTGAAGGATCAATAAATGTGTGCGTGTTATTGTCAATAATCATAACGGCAGTTGGTTTGATATTTGGCAAAAGCCTTTTGAGGTCATTAAATACACCGGATGAAATTATTGACTTATCTTGGAGCTATTTGAGAATTCTTATACTGGGAATTGCCATAACAACTTTTTATAATATGTTTTCTGGAATATTGAGATCATATGGTAACAGCGTTACCCCTTTAAATGCTTTGATTCTATCTTCTATTGTGAATATTCTTTTGGATTTTCTGTTTATTTACCATTTTAAGTTAGGAGTAGTGGGAGCTGCAGTTGCGACATTGCTGGCGCAGTTAAGTTCTTTGATCTATTGTACCAAGTATGTTGTGAAGATTTTTGGGGATGATAAGCTGCATTTTTCATTTAATGTAAATCCAAGAAAAATGTATGAGTTGATCAAGCTTGGAGCCCCGTTATGCTTCCAAAACATAGTGATTGGTATTGGAGGAGTAGCGGTTCAAGCTGTCATAAATACATATGGAGCGATATTTATAGCTGGTTACACTGCAGCGAATAAACTATATGGTCTGTTAGAAATAGGAGCATGGGGCCTAAATGGAGCAGTTGGAACGTTTGTAGGACAAAATAAAGGTGCGAACAATTATCGAAGAGTAAACAAAGGATTTAGGGTATCAGTAGTTATGGCAATTGTGATGGGGGCATTTATGTCTGGAATCATGTTGGGACTGGGAGAGCCAATACTACGCCTGTTCTTAGAAGAAGAAGGTACCGTAAATATGAGCACCATAACGATTGGTAAAGAATTTTTAAACTTCTTAGCTGTCTTTTTTCCTTTGCTTTATATTTTGTATGTGCTTTATGCAGTTGTGCAGGGAATGGGAAATACGTTTATGTCTATGATATCAAGTTTTGCTCAATTGTTTATGCGAATCGCATGTGCATATTTATTAACTAGCAAAATAGGATATTATGGATTTTTTGTTGGCGAAGTTATGGCATGGGTAGGATCCAATTTGATGTTGTACATAGCATATAGAATAAAAATGAAGAAGTGGAGGTTGGAATGTTATGCCGAATAAAATAGATATTTATAAAATGCTTTGTGAAGGAATCAAAGAGGTTAAAGGTGCTGACTATACTGAGGATGAGATTGTAAAAAAGACATTTTGGGATTTGGGTGTTGATTCTCTTGAGTTTATAAAATTGGTCGTTTTTCTGGAAACGAAAAGTGGGTTAACAGTAGGTGATGAATTGTTGGCGTTTGCGGATCGAAGCGTAGAAGAATTTACAGCTAATCTTGTTGCGAACAATTAGTCGAAAAAATAAAAGATATGGCAAGGTGTATGTAGTGATTATAAGCGGGAAAAGAATCAAAACTGTTAAGGTCAAAGGCAATAGCTATTCAAGAGGCTATGAGTATGGAGAAATCTGTAAAAAAGAAATAAAAGAGAATATAAGACAATGTATAGAATTATGCAGATCATACAGAAAAATAAACAAAGAAACTTTATTTGATAATGCAGATAAATTCATACCGGCACTAAAAAAATATGATAAGAGCCTACTTGAAGAAATCCAGGGAATTGCTAATGGCGCAGGTGTCAGCCTCAAAGAAATAGTGTTGTTAAATGTCAAATCTGAACTCATGAATCAGTTGTGGGGGATAAATTCTCTTCATGAAGGCTGTTCTACATTCTCAATTAAAACTGATAATGGGAAAAGGACATTTTTGGCACAAACATGGGATTGGATAAAAGACGCAAGTGAAAGGATGATCATTCTTGTAGAAAAAAGATGAGAATCAGAGAGCTTTTATGACAGTAACAGAAGCGGGTGTGCTTGCAAATATCGGTGTCAACAATAAAGGTGTAAGTGTTTTTCTGAATTATATAAGTGTTATGGAGACTACTTATTCAGGTGCAGTTTACCATATCTTATTAAGAAGGGCTTTGGAATCTGACAATGCATTTGATTTACAAAACGCAATAATCCGATCCCCAATAGCATTCTCGATTCACATCATGTGCTGTGATAAGGAACACCAACCTGCAAGTTATGAATTAACTTCAACCTGGATATTTATAAGAAGAAGTGAGAGTAATTCCATTCTGCACACAAATCATATTTTGAGTGATTGGTTAAAGTGCAGAAAGCTGAGAGACAAACAATACATTGAATTTACCGGTAGATATAATGCATTGAAAAGCAAGGTTTCTGAATTGGTAAGGCGTGATAGGGTATCGGTGGACGATGTTTATGACGTTTTGAGGTCACATGACGGAGACGCGCCTATTTGCAGACATTTCTCAAATGAGGAGCCGTATGAAATGGGGACTGTTTTTTCAATGATCGTTGAATATGAGGATGAAGCGGATCCTAAAGTTTATTTATCGTTCGGTGAGCCATGTAGTAGCGAAATTCAGAAAAATGATATGACCGAATTGTTTGATTTTTAAAAAAGAAAACGGGAGAAGATTTAGACGGATGATTAAAGAACTGCCCTTTGTTGAACCTGAAATAATCACATTTGTATATGAAGCATACCCTTTAGGAATAATGAAAGCAAATGGTATTGACTATAAGAAGTGGCTTTATAGTAATTATATTCAAATAAATTGTCATGATGATATCGTAAAGGAAAAAGAGGTTTTCAATGTATTTTATGGTGAAGTTGGTATAAATGCACCGTATCTGAATGTACAGAAGTATTCATTGGATTTTCTTAAAAGAGCAGATATGGATTTAATACAGTTTTTTAAGAAATGCATAGAGCTGGACTGTTATGTGTATCTGAAAATGGATGAATTTTATATACCGCAGAGAGATGAATACAGAAAAGAAACCTTTATTCATGATGAAATGATTACTGGATATGATGAGAGCGGCTTTGGGGTCCTAGGGTATGACGATAAGGGCAAAATCTCAAAAATGATTCTTGGGTTTGATGAGTTTCTTTTGGCAGTATCAAGTAACGACTCAGTTTATCAAAAGCGAATGTGGGCTGATGATGTCTTTGTTATTACTCCGATAAAGAATTCATATGAATTAAATATAAACCTGATAAAGAGGTCATTATTTGATTAGATTTTTAAATGACGACTACTCCCTGGGGGAAAATCAGTATAAGGACTATCGGAGTATTAATGAATTGGCCAATATAATTCACATGCAGGCAATTAAGTATGAGATGTGTCCGAGTAAATTACTGTTAGAAAAAATGAAAGAAACAGTTAGACGAATACGCGAAGATGATAATAAGGTATTATCTGAGCTGTATTCAAGATTAGAATGCGTTTGCTAAATCCGTAGTGATAATTATGTTTAATAGGAAAAAAGTTGGAGCCTTAATATTATGATAAATGTAAAGTTGCCTGTAGTATATCCACCAATAACATCATATCCAGAGATTGCTCATATATTTTCTATACTTTTTAGTAACGAACAGAAAATCATTCCTTGGATCAGTGATAGGTTCGTACAAGTAATTGTTAGGGAAAATAAAGAATCTGCAGTAGTAGATTTTTATGATCATGCAGATATTGATAATTATTTTTCACTTATTTATGGATGTCCCTTTATCAGCTGGATGAGAGTTAGCAGTTCAATTATTCGGGGTAATAGCCTTGTAGAGTATTTGGATTTTTGTCTTAAGCAAGGATATTATGTGGAGCCTTGTCTTGATCAGTATTACTTTAGTTTTACGTATAGATTCAGTAAAGAACACTTCATTCATACAGCGTTATTATCTGAAATTGATTATGAGAATAACCGGGTCAGAATTCATGATTTCTTTAATGAAAAAAGATACGATGATCATTGGGTAGATATAGAAAGCCTGGAAAAGAGCATGAATAATGATTATTTGATTAATCTTTATAAATATCAGGAAGCCGATTATGAATGGAATGTGGATCTCTTAAGGACTCAACTTAGTGATTTTTTGAATGCTGATGACAGTCTCAGGTATTTTGAACATTCTTATCAAAGCTATAACAAAAGTGGAATATGGTACGGCATATCAGTGTATGATTATTTGTTGGGAAAGTTTATGGAAGGAGATAAAGCGTTTGATAGTAAGCCAATTCACATATTATATGACAGACAGGAACTGATGATAAGAAGATTGAAATATATGGCTACACTAAGAATGTTTGATGATTGCACTATTGAAACGATAAAGAAAGAGTGCGTTGAGATTAAGGAACTGTTATTGGTAGTGAGGAATATGGTCTTAAAGTATAATCTACTTCAAGATAAGTCGATTGTTAACAAGATATGCGGAAAACTACAGACCATTAAGCAAAAAGAGCTTTCAATGAGTGAGAAAATCCTTTATATGATCAAATAACACTTCATGACAACTGAAAAAATGAATTGCTGTTTCCTTTGTAGGATTAGCTGGGAAATCTACAATTGTTAAGCTTTTGTGTAGATTATATGCTGTTACAGAGGGAGAAATATTATTGAATAGAATAAGTATTTATGAGTATGAATACAAAGAATATTTAACTTAAGCTTCGCACATTGACAAATTATGATCATAGCAACATCATGACATCCACATGAAACAATCCATTTTCGCAAAGCTATAAGATCAGGAATCAGTGTGGAGAATTTCTCTGGTTTCAGATAAAGGTGTCGCTCCAATTGGACCAGACAGTACGTTTGCAACAATTTTTTCTTTGTGGACATCAAGACCACAAGAACGTTTAAGAATATCATTCATAACGGTCTCCTTCCTACCAATAATAGTAAATGACAGGAGTCCTGCCCGAGATGATACGAACTTTGCTACGCGTGCTAACCGAAGATACAACAATATGCTGTGCTCAAAGGCAGGGCACTCACGTTGAAAATCGGGGTATTAAAATCCACCAAGGTGTGACCAAGTTCTGTCCTGTCAAATTAATTATCGGCAGAAAGAAAGTAAGCTATTTTCATAACAGGCTGTGAGTGCGATGCAGCCATGGTACGTTGAAAATTGCAAATATTTATACCGAAAAGCTCTCCGAGTCCCTTGACCCACTTTGCGGGCTTTGCCCGCACCCGTCCTCGCCGGAAGCAGGCCAGCAAGCACACTTGCTGACCTAAGATATAGGATGATCCGTGAACCTTATGTCAAGAGACTTTCGCGGCATATCCTCACCGGCTGCGCCGGTTCCGGTATTCCACGGTTCCCTTGACAACGGTTCCGCTCCGGGATCAGGCTGACTTTTCCTTCTGCATTTCGAGGATGGTCTGTTGACCGAGAAAGATTATTAACTGCCATTTACCCGGCATGTTTCCGCCGTTTGAAATGATGTCATTTTCAACCAATGGACGCCGATAGTTGTGGATCTTATGCGGACGAAGTAAGTTGTAATAAGCAACCCAAAGCGCGAGATCATAGTTGGCACCGTCGTAGTTGTCGAACCCGTTTGTGAGGCGATACGAGGATTTATAGGTGCGGTTCAGTCGTTTAATCATCTGCTTGAAAGGAAAGTAGAAATAGCAAATGTTAAAAAACAGCATAATAAATGGAAGGCTAATATAAGAACAGTTACAAAGCCTGCACAAACAAAGAAATATGCCAAATATAAATAAGAAAACATATCTTATAGGGGAGTGTTTTGAAGTGGTAGCATAACACTTCTTCAGAAAAAAATCAAAGAAAAATCTATCCAAAAACTTAATCAAATAATCTGTCAAAATCAGTGCGGTCATCATGATAATTAATATTCCTTTAACAATTTTGTTTTATCTTACATCAATTACAGGTCGGAATCAATAGGGAAAAATAAAATAAAATGTGTCGTTCAGGAAAAAAACGTGTCGTTCAGGAAATGGTATGCTTAAAAGTATTGTATTACAAAATATTGTGATTATAATGATATTTGTTCGAACATTACTGGCCAGGAAGGTAACTGTAAAAGATTGTTTGTTAAGAAGTTGGTTAAGCCGCCAGAAGAGGTTTACGGTGGCTTAACTGTATGTGGAGGAAGAAGATGGGAAAAAGATGTGCAGGTTTTTTATGGGTACTTGCAGCATGTATGCTCTTTGGATGTTCGAATGCTGGTAGTGACGATACAGCAGCAAAAAGTGAAGCTTTTTCAGATAAAAAAACAATAAAATTAGATTTTCCTAAGACATATCAGAAAGTGGACGGAAAAGTTAAATTTAATTGTAATATTGTTGCAGGCAACGATGTAAACAGTTTATATGTTGCAAAGGCAAAGAAAAAGAGTGTTGAATGGAATAATGTATATTCGGCTTTGTGGAGTGATGGTGATAACGGAAAAGTTGAAGACGAAGTCGATGAAAATGGTGCTAAGGAATATAATAGAACACTAGGAGATAAGCATCTTAGTTTTAACGAAAATACTACATTTATTTCATTTGGTACAGGTTATTATTATAAATACGATTTTGTAAATTCCTATAATGATGAAGAGGCAATATCTGGATATAATAGAGATGTATTCCAGAAAAGTAAGGATTTTAGTTTTGCTTCAGGACAAGAGGCGTTTACTAAGGTTGAAGATGAATTGAAAAAGTGCGGATTAGATGAAAAATTAGATTATTCATATTGTGCACTGGATCATAATGTTCTAGCAGCTAATGAAGAGTCTGTACCATATGAAGATTCTGATAAAAAATATCAGCCGTGGTCAAATGATGCAGATTGCTATCAATTATATATAAGACAGCTTTATCAGGGACTTCCAGTCTATTATATGAACGGAATGGCAAGTGATAAGAATATTGCAGGTGATGAGTATAATGCAATTAAAGCTATGGTTTCCCAAAATGGAGTTGAGGATCTTTATGTAGGCTGTATTTTTAATTTCGAGGATGAAAAACAGGTTACTTCTGTAGCTTCATTTGATGAAGTTATCAATCGAATTTCCAAAAAATATAATAAAATAATAGGCGATGGTTCAATTGAAATAAATGAAATTAAACTGTTTTACTATGTTGAAAACTATGCCTACAATAAAGATAATTTCAAGATTAAGCCATGCTGGGTTGCAAGAGGCAAGGATACTGTGGATGGAAGATATACTGAAACAGTAATAGATGCTCAGACTGGAAAGGAAATTGTTATATGTTCTCAATTTTAAAATTGAGTAAAAAAATGAAAACAGGAATGTTTTTTACTGATTTTTGCAGAGCATTTTTTTCATTGAAATTTATATTGGCATTAATTGGAACAATTTCAGTTTTATTCGTGACTCTAATTGATAATATTTCTTGCAGAAGTGATGTTGTCAGTGTGTTTTTTCTGGTGGAATTTAGCAATTTTTCACTTATGATTCTTATTACATCAGCGTATGCGTATGCTGATGCTATTTGTGAGGATATTGAGTATAAGTATAATGGAGAATCCCAAATATCTTATATTAGATGAGCCTTTCAATGGACTCGATAATAATGGTGTACAGGAAATAAGAAAACTCTTATTGGAAATGAAACAGATGGGAAAAACTATTCTTGTTGCCAGTCATAATCCGGAAGACATAAATATTTTGTGTGACAAGGTATATAGAATGGATGGCGGAGTACTGATCTGAAAAAGAAAATATTGGTAGTAAAGCGAAGAAGCAGATGAAGAACGCATAGAAAAATCAAACAAAGAGAGCGAAACGGGAGTTTTCTCGTGTCGCTCTCTCTTTAGGTAGGAGATTTACAGACTATGTTTCTCTATGTTAACGATTCGGATTGGCAGGATCCGTCCCAAATGGGGAAGCGGCTTAACAGCTGGTAATAATTAGTTAGCCATCGCTAACAAAAACTATATTAGCATAAGCTAACAAATAATGCAAGTAAAAAAATAATTTTTTTTTAAAAAAAGTACTTGCATTTATATTTTAAACGTGGTATAAATAATAACTGTCGCGAGGCACTACAGAAACACGAAAGCGACACAATAAAATACATATGGACCGCTAGCTCAGTTGGTAGAGCACCTGACTCTTAATCAGGTTGTCCAGGGTTCGAGACCCTGGCGGTCCACTGGTTCTAAGGATTGGAGTTAAGGCTTCAATCCTTTTTTGCTATAAACTAAAATTATCTAGAGGGGAAAGATATGACAACAAAAGAGAATTTGAAAGTTTTATATGATGTACAAAAGAAGGCGAAGATGTATATGCATGCAGCTGGAGTACTGCAATATGACAAGGAAACCATTTGCCCAAGGGCGGCAATGAAAGAACAGGGAGAGATAGTAAGTGAGCTTTACAATATAGCATTTACTATGTTCAAGGACGATAAGTTTGTTGATGCTGCGAACAAGCTTTATGAGCACTTGGATGAACTTGATGAATTTGATAGATCTGCGGTCATCTGCCTGCATGATCAGTATCTTAGAATAAAGAATATTACTCCAGAGAAGAATCTTGAATATTCTAATATCTACAATGATGGATTTGTTGCCTGGCTTGAAGGAAAAGAGAAGGCGGATTTTAGTATTTTTACTCCAAAGCTTGAGAAAATAGTGGATATAACCTATGAACAGAGAGAATTATGCGAGAAGAAATATGAAGATGTATACGATTTCGTTTTTGATAATTATGAAAAGGGTGTAACTTCTAAAGATTTGGATGAATGTTTTGGGTATTTTAAAGAAAGAGCTATTCCGCTTCTTAACAGAATCAAGAATAGCAACAAAAAAATTCGTACAGATTTTTTGTCCAGGCCTGTATCAGATGATGCTCAGAGAAAACTTGCAGAAAAGCTTATGGATATTTTAGGTATGGATAAGGACAGAAGAGCACTTACAACAAGTGAGCATCCGTTTACAGACAGCTACAGCTATAATGATGTTAGAATCACAACCCACTATTATCCTACAGCATTTATTTCCAGCATGTATTCTGTAATACACGAAGGCGGACACGCATTGTTCGAGCAGTTTCAGGCCAAAGAGAACTTTGACCATTACCTTAATAAAAAGACAATGGGAATGCATGAGTCAGTATCCAGATTCTATGAGAATATCATTGGCAGAAGTAAAGGCTTTGTACATTTAATTTATCCGGTACTTCAAGAGGTATTTCCTGATGTAATGGCAGATGTTACTGAGAAAGAGTTGTATGAAGCACTTAATGTGGTCGAGCCGTCACTTATAAGAACAGAGGCTGATGAGTTTACCTATACTTTCCATGTAATCATCCGATATGAAATTGAAAGAATGATTTTGGAAGGAAAGGCAAAAGTAAGTGATATTCCGCAAATCTGGAGTGACAAATACTATGAATATCTTGGTATTCGTCCACAGAATGATAAAGAGGGTGCTCTTCAGGATATGCACTGGTCAGATGGTTTTGGTTATTTCCCGACTTATGCACTTGGAAATATGTACAATTCCATGTATTTCAATACTATGAAAAAAGATATGGATGTCGAAAAAGAAGTTGAAGAAGGGCACATGGACAAAATCCTTGACTGGATGAAAGAACATGTATTTGCAAGAGCAGATAGAATGGATCCAAAGCCTTGGATTAAAGAAATTACAGGAAGAGATTTTACAGCTAAAGATTTTCTTGATTATCTGGAAGAAAAGTATAGCGCTATTTATGAGTTGTGATTTTTGAGAAAACTATATGAATAGAATAACCATAAAAATCAAAGCAGATAAAAGTTACACTTATACAGTTCCTTATGGCAAGAAGCTTTCTGATGTAATAAGAAATAATAGAATTCCTGTGGGTTATCCATGCGCAGGGCGTGGCATATGCGGTAAATGCAGAGTCTTGTTTGTTAAAGGGGCTCCTTTGGCAACTTCCAGAGATTTGGCTCTTCTTGGAGAATCTTTATGTGCAGAAGGCTACAGGCTTTCCTGTATGGCTATTTTGAAAGAGAATGCGGAGATTATCGTAGAAAGTAGAGAAGATATTGTTGTAGATAATAATGCATATCGTCTTCCTTTTCTTTTTGAAAAAAAAAGTTGCATATCATCAGATAGTGATGATGGTAGTATGCGCCTTGTATCTTCGATAAATGGTGTAACTGATAATGCAAATGAAGGTGATGATAGAAAATCTTGTGCATATAAGATAGGAATCGACATAGGAACTACAACTATTGAAGCTGTGCTTATGGAACTGAAAGATGGCGGGATGTATGAGGCTGCAAGATCTTATAGTGTTAATCATCAGAAAAGCTATGGCGCAGATGTTATTTCGCGAATTGAAAATGCATCTATTCATGGGAAAGCCAAAGAGCTAAGACGAATTGTCTGTAATGACCTGGAAAAGATAATTACAGATTTGTTAACAAAATCCGGAAAGAAGCTTTCAGACATATCGCTTTGTGTGATATCTGGTAACACTACTATGCTGCATCTTTTGCTGGGATATGATTGCTCGGGACTAGGGAAATATCCTTATAAAGCGGAAAATCTTGATGCGAGGGTTTTATCTTTGCAAAAGACTGGGTTATTTCCAGAATCTCAAAATGACTGCCAAGTGGTTATTTTTCCTGGATTTTCATCTTTTGTTGGTGCAGATATATTATCTGGAATCTATGAGATTATAAACCTTCGTGAATATGAGGATAAAAAGGGCCGGCATATTCAGGCAGATACTCTAAATGCAGATGATAAAAACGATAATATTTCTTTGTCAAAACCTTTTATGCTGATTGACCTTGGTACAAATGGAGAAATGGCACTATTTGTGCATGGAAAGATTTATTGCCTTTCAACTGCCGCCGGACCTGTATTTGAAGGCGGTGGTATAAGAGATGGCATAGCTAGCGTGAAAGGTGCTATAAGCAATGCTGTAATCTGCAAAGATGGCGAGGAAAGATCTGATAATAGCTGTGTCACATCTAGAGTAATGGAAAATGGATACAGGCTAAAGTTGTGGACGATTGAAAATGGTGACATTACAGGAATATGCGGCTCGGGAGTTTTAGAGCTTACTTCAGAACTGGTAAGAAATAAAATGGTTGATGCTAATGGCCTTTTGGCTGAGCCTTTTTTTGAGAATGGAATAATTCTGGATGAAGAGAAAAACATAAGGTTTTATCAGGAAGATATCAGAAAAGTTCAACTGGCTAAGGCGGCTGTTTTTACGGCGGCATCATTTTTACTGGATAAGAGCAGGGTGTTAGATAGTAGTGTAAATATTCATGGTGAAAAAATGGATATTTATCTTGCGGGAGGATTCTGCAGTAAGATGAATCTTGCAAGACTTCGCAGCCTTAAGATGTTTCCGGAACAACTCTATGATAGCAGATATGTAGATAATATTAGAATACTTGGGAACGCTTCGCTTAATGGGACTGTATGCTTTATGCAGAAAGAAAGTGCTGTTGGAATGGAAAAGGCGGTAAACGAGCTTTCTGCTATAAAGAAGAGAAATAATGAAATAAATCTTTCGATGGAAGATGGATTTGACGATAAGTACTATGAAGCTTTGAATTTTTAGTGGTGTAAAGGAGTTTTTTATGGAGTGTGATAGCTGTACAAATTATGTTTATGATGAGGATGATGACTCTTTTTCATGTATGGTTTCGCTCGATGAAGATGAGATGTATCATTTTCTGACAAGAAGATCCAAGAGTTGTCCTTATTATAACGGTGATGATGAATATAAGGTTGTAAGACATCAACTTTGATGTTTTGTAGGCGAAATATGTTTTTGCAAAGACTGTCCTCTGTTTTATCGCAGAGGCAGTCTTTTTTGTTAAATAAAAATTAAGAATATATCAAAAACTGTTGACATTGCTTTCTTGGAATCATATAATTTTTTTGTAAAACAATTCTAATTAAAAAAATCTAACTTTTATAATTGCAATATCGCTTTGTTACTAATAATAAATGATTTGAACTGCTTTTTAACTTGTTAAATATTATTGATAATGTTTTGTTGGAGATGATATGAGCGGAGATTGTAGACAAATTACGATTAGTAAATTAATGGAAGTAAATCATATAGAAATTTCACCACCAATGTGTTTTGGAATTGGGGAGGGGTATGATTTTAGATATTGGATTGAAAAAAGTCTAAAAATCCCTTTAATAGTATTATCAGGAAATTATGACTTCTTGTCACTTATATTCAGAAACTCGCATTTACTGCGAGTTTCGTGAGAACAAAAGTCAAGCGGCAAACTGGTCCAAGGCGAAGCCTTTTTAAATGGCCAGTTTGCGTAGTTTTTGGAACGCAGTGACAAAAATCTATGACATCTTGTCACTTATATTCAGAAACTCGCATTTACTGCGAGTTTCGTGAGAACAAAAGTCAAGCGGCAAACTGGTCCAAGGCGAAGCCTTTTTAAATGGCCAGTTTGCGTAGTTTTTGGAACGCAGTGACAAAAATCTATAGTTTTGAAGAACGCCTGTTTGATAATTTAAATGTGCGTTATCAAAAGATAATTAATAATCAAGAGGAAATGGTTGCACCAGCATGTGGTTGTGGCTGTACAAATACAGGAATGGGTTGCTAATTAACTATTGAATATGTAACTGTATATTGGGATGTTGATAAATTCGTAGATAGTGATTTTAAACACTATCTACGAATCAAATAGGAGAAAAATGATTAAATTTAACGGTGTTTCAAAGTTTTTTGAGGATGGTAAAGAAAAGAGAATAATAATAGATAATTCAAGTATTATAATACCCCAAAATAAGGTTTCAGGTATTATTGGAAGATCAGGGCTTGGAAAATCTACAGTTTTAAAGATGATTTTAGGATTAATTAATCCAGACGAAGGAACAATAGAAGTTGATGGTCAGGTAATAGATTCTGAAAATGCTAAGTCTATGGAAAAACTTCGCAGGGTAACTACTGGAAGTGTTTTTCAGAATTTTAATTTAATAAATTCGCTTACAGTTGAAGAAAACATTATGCTGCCACGTTTTTTCTATGAAAATGGCGAGGTTAGAATCAAGAATCTGTTGGATTTATTGGGACTTCCAAGTTCGATTCTAGGACAGAGTGTGAATACAATAAGTGGTGGTGAAAAGCAACGAGTTGCTATTGCCAGAGCATTAATTAATAATCCTAAATTATTACTTGCAGATGAACCTACCGGAAATTTGGATTTAAAGAATGAAAATTCAGTTATTGAATTGTTCAAGAGAATAAATAAGGAACTTGATTTGACTATTCTTTTAGTTACACATAGTAAGAATATGGCTTTAAATATGGATAAACTATATACAATCTCAGATTACAAATTAACTGAAACAGAGTATGAAGCTGACGTGAAAGTGAGTTAAATATGAATAAGAAAATTAAAAAGCTTGCATTTAGAGATTTGAAGGTTAATAAAAAAAGAAATAGACTTACTATGATTTCAATTTTAATATCCGTATTTCTCATAAGTATGGTTATGAATATGGGAGTTTCATTTTATGGATATATGCTTAGTGAGATGAAAATTTCCAGGGAAGAGGTTTTAACTATTGCTTTTGGGAATAAAGTTAACTCGCTTAACTATAAGTATCTGACATTATACACAGATAAAGATATCGAACTTGTCAGAAGTGCAGAAGGAGTAAAAAGTGCAACAGGTGTCAAAGGTTTTGGTGTTGATAGCATTACGTATGACAATGGTAAGCAGATAATTACCTCTACACTTTATGGAATAGATAAATCATATCTTGATAATCTGGGGATAAAAATCAGCGAAGGAAAGATGCCTCAAAAAGATGAAGAAGTGCTGGTTGGTAATTCGATTTCCAAGGCAACTAAACTTGGAGTTGGAGATAAAATTCAGGTTACAGTTTCCGGAAAAGAGACTGATTTTGTTATTAGCGGAGTTATCGATTATCAGGAAGAGCAGGCTTTTAATACAGTACCATCAGAAATAAATCAAATGATAGCGGTCAATGTAAAAAGCAAATATGTGTTAGACAGTAAATATGGATATATATCTGCTATTGCTAAAGATGTAAATAAGCTTTCAGAAACAGGAGAAAATATATGCAAAAAGCTTAATACAGACAAGGATCTTAAAAATGCATTAGATGGAACAGGAATCTCGCCGATTGTAGCATCGCGTAAAGATGTTAAGGACATGCTTTCAACCTGGTTTGATTATATAGCTTTGTTTATTATTCTTTTGATTTTGCTTATAGGAACAATTGCTTCTATCAATATTATCAATATATTTGCTATTACGATTCAAGAAAAGCATAAAGATATTGCAGTCTATAAAATAGTAGGTGCATCACAAAAACAAGTGCGATTGATATATGTTTTGCAGAGTCTTCTATTGGGGGTAAAGGGAAGCGTAATTGGAACTCTTTTGGGTATTATATTCTCAGCTTTGGTAATAACAATTCTTCAGTGGAAAAATAATTCTAATGTAATTATATACGTGCTGCCTTTTGTCATAGGAATTGTTACAGCCTTTTTGGCAGGATATTTGGCGTCAAGAAAAACAGATAAAGTAGATGTGAACGTTTTGATGAATGAGTAAGAGGAAATCTATTAAAAAGCAGTGGACATATAGTCTGCTGCTTTTTTAGGAGTCATATTTCAAAAAGAATAAAATTGATAATTGCAGTGTTTTCGTTTATTATAAATAGTAGATTTAAATCTTTTCTTCGAAGGATGGACATTATACCATGGAAAATAATAATGAGAATAAACGTGGACCGCAGGGTGGCAATAATCCGCAGGGGCAGAGTCTGTTCATGTTTTTGCTGGTGGCGCTCGTATGCATGTTCGTATTGTCGTATCTGATGCGATATTTTGCAATACAGGGGGCATCTATCGAAATTCGATATGACCAGTTTATACAACTTCTTGATGCTGGTCAGGTTGAGTCTGTAACGATAGAGAATAGTCAGATAACAATAACTCCCACTGAGGCAGGCATCAAAGCCTATAACAAAAAACGTGAGGCCAAGCAGACAGAAGCCGTAACCGGAACTACTTTTTATACCGGTATTTTATCTGATGCCGATTTACAGGAACAGCTGGAAAAGGCGCATGTTAAATATAACTCAAAAGTTCCTGATTCGAGTAGTAGCATATTGTATTTCCTTGCGACATATATTTTGCCGCTCGTTCTTGTCTGGGTTCTTATGATTATGCTCTTTAAGAAGATGTCAAAAGGCTCTGGCGGAATATTTAATGTAGGCAAGAGCAATGCTAAAGTCTATGTTCAGAAAGAAACCGGAATAACATTTAAGGATGTAGCTGGCGAAGATGAAGCTAAAGAGTCACTTGTAGAAGTGGTAGATTTCCTTCATAATCCGGGGAAATATTCCAAGATAGGTGCAAAGCTTCCAAAGGGCGCACTTCTTGTAGGACCTCCTGGAACAGGTAAGACACTTCTTGCAAAGGCAGTTGCAGGTGAGGCTCATGTTCCGTTTTATTCTCTTTCTGGTTCTGATTTCATAGAGCTTTATGTTGGTGTTGGTGCTAGCCGAGTAAGAGATCTTTTCTCAGAAGCCAGCAAAAATGCTCCATGTATAATCTTTATTGATGAGATTGATGCAATTGGACGAAGCAGAGATAGTAAGTTTGGTGGCGGAAACGAAGAGCGTGAGCAGACTTTGAATCAGCTTCTTTCTGAAATGGATGGTTTCGACTCTAGTAAGGGTGTTTTGGTGTTGGGTGCTACTAACCGTCCAGAGATTCTGGATAAGGCACTTCTTAGACCAGGACGTTTCGACCGTAGAATCATTGTTGACAAGCCGGATTTGAAGGGAAGAATCGAGATTCTTAAAGTTCATTCCAAAGATGTTAAGATGGACGAGACTGTTAATCTGGAAGAAGTTGCACTTGCTACAAGCGGAGCTGTTGGTTCAGACCTTGCCAATATGATAAATGAAGCGGCTATTAATGCTGTCAAAGGTAAGCGCGCATTTGTTTCTCAGAAAGATCTTATGGAGGCAGTTGAACAGGTTCTTGTAGGAAAAGAGAAAAAAGACAGAATACTCAGCAAGGAAGAAAGAAAACTCGTATCCTATCATGAAGTTGGACATGCATTAATAAGTGCAGTACAGAAGAACACAGAACCTGTGCAAAAGATTACTATCGTGCCACGTACAATGGGTGCGCTTGGATATGTAATGCAGGTACCTGAAGAAGAAAAGTTCCTTAGTACAAAAGATGAGATGCGTGATGATATCATCGTGGCACTTGGCGGACGTGCAGCAGAAGAGATTATTTTCAATACAGTTACAACCGGTGCAGAGAATGATATCGAGAAGGCTACAGCGCTTGCAAGAGACATGATCAGCATGTACGGAATGAGTGAGAAGTTTGGCCTAATGCAGCTTGAGTCTGTGCAGAACAGATATCTTGACGGAAGAAGAGAGATGAATTGTTCAGATCAGACAGCTGCTGAAGTTGATGCAGAAGTAATGAAACTTCTTATGGAATGTTATGAAGAGGCAAAACGTATTATTACAGAGCATCTTCCTGCTATGGATAAGCTTGCAGAGCATCTTATTAAACGTGAAACAATTTCTGGAAAAGAGTTCATGAAGATTTATCGTGAAGTTGAAAATATTCCAGAACCAGAGGAAGGCGAGAAAACTCCAAGGCTTAGAATCTATGCTACAAGACCGGAATCAGCACTTATCGGTGAAGATATAGATGATACTGACAAGAATGAAAACAAAGATGATGAACCTGATGATGGCGGCTTTTCTGAGAGGGCGAGACGTTTTCAGGAGGAAATAGGTTTGAATTTAGCATCTGTGCTGAATCTGCCAAAGATTAAACTAGCTGAAGATGAAGATGATCCTATGTCAGTTCTTACGGGTAAAGATTCTTACGGTAACAGCCTGGAAGAAGATGATGATGATGAAGATAGAGAAGATTTTTCAGAGCTTTATGAAACTAGAATTTCAAAAACTGAAGGTTCTGAAGAAGACGATTCTGATTCAAAAGATTCTGATTCTGAAGACTCTTTGAAAGATAGCAAAGAAAAAGAGGCTACCCGCGGACGTTTTTCTCATGTGTCTGACGATTTTGATAAAAAGGATTAAAGATTGAAATTCGATATAAAAGAAGAACTGAAAAAACTTCCAAACAAACCGGGCGTCTATATAATGCACGATGTTGATGATACTATTATGTATGTCGGCAAGGCGGTCAATTTGCATAAAAGAGTCCAGTCCTACTTTCGAAAGATAGTGGGACGTGGACCTCAAATTGATCAGATGGTGCAGCAGATAGCCCGGTTTGAGTATATTGTAACTGATTCTGAAATGGAGGCTCTTGTTCTAGAGAATAATCTAATAAAAGAACATAGACCTCGTTATAATACGATGCTAAAGGATGATAAAACCTATCCTTACATTAAAGTTACAATACAGGAGAAATTTCCCAGAATTCTTTTTTCACGTATAATGAAAAAAGATAAGGCGAAGTATTTTGGTCCGTTTACCAGTGCACAGGCACTGAAAAGTACAATTGATTTAATAAATAAAATATATGGTCTTAGAGACTGTAATAGGAATCTTCCAAAGGAAATCGGAAATCAGAGACCATGCCTTAATTATCATATGGGAAGGTGTTGCGGCCCTTGTATAGGGGATGTGTCTGAAGAAGACTATCGAGAGAGAATTAACAGGGCGATTGATTTCCTTTCAGGTAATTACAGCGTCATAATCGATGACCTTGAAAAGAAAATGTATGATGCTTCTGAAAAAATGGAGTTTGAGAAAGCGGCTCACTACAGAGATCTTCTTAATGATGTAAAGACAGTTGCACAGAAACAGAAGATGACAGATGCCTCTATGGAAGATAAGGATATTATTGCTATTGCGCTTGATAAAGAGGATGCAGTCGTTCAGGTATTTTTTGTCAGGGCAGGTAGGATAATAGGAAGAGAACACTTCTACATGACGCATGTAGGAGACAAGAAAGAAGACGAGGTTCTTCTTGATTTTGTAAAACAGTTCTATGCGGGAACTCCATTTATCCCCAGAGAAATTCTCCTTCCTACAGCTATTGAAGACATGGAGATAATTGAAGAATGGCTGTCTGTTCGTAAGGGCAGTAGGATGTACATTAAAGTTCCGGAAAGAGGTCAGAAGGAAAAACTCATGGAACTTGCTGCTGAGAATGCCAGACTTGTTTTGTCCAAAGATAGAGAAAGGATAAAGAGAGAAGAAGGAAGGACAATCGGGGCGGTTAAAGAGATTGCAAATATTCTGGGAATACCGGATTTAAATAGAATGGAAGCCTTTGATATATCTAATATCAGTGGTTTTGCAAATGTTGGTTCTATGGTAGTATTCGAGAAGGGTAAGCCAAAGAGAAGCGACTACCGCAAGTTCAGGATAAAGTCTGTTGATGGACCAAACGATTATGCATGTATGCATGAGGTTTTGAGTAGAAGACTTATGCATGGACTTGAAGAGAAAAACGACCTTGAATTAAAACGTATAGATGAAAAGTATGGAAGTTTTACAAAATTTCCAGATCTTATTCTGATGGATGGCGGAAGAGGTCAGGTAAATATTTGTCTTGATGTTCTTAATGAACTTGGAATAGATATTCCTGTATGCGGAATGGTTAAAGATGATAATCATAGAACAAGAGGTCTATATTTTAATAATGTGGAATTGCCGATAGATAGAGAAAGCGAAGGCTTTAAACTGATAACAAGGATTCAGGATGAGGCACATAGATTTGCAATAGAGTATCATCGTTCTTTGCGTTCGAAGACTCAGGTGAAATCGTCTCTTGATGATATTCCGGGAATTGGTCCTGCAAGACGTAAGGCACTTATGAAGCATTTTGAATCAATAAATCAGATTAAAGATGCAAGTATCGAGGAATTATCGAGTGTACCGGAAATTCCTGAAAGCCAGGCTAGAATAATCTATGACTATTTCCATAAAAAATCAGATTTGTGAAGGAAGGATTGGAGGAAAGGATATGACAAGTGTTAAACTTAAAACGTTGGTTGATTGGTTAAAACTCGATAACCTTACACCTGACATTAATCTTGATAAGATTAAAATCAGACAGCCGGATATTAATAGACCGGCTCTTCAGATAGCAGGTTATTTTGAACATTTTGAGGCGACCAGGCTTCAGATAGTAGGTTTTGTAGAGTATACTTATATGGAGAATCTTCCAGAGGATAGAAAAGAGAAAGCGTACAGAGATTTTCTTTCTTTTGATATACCAGCGATTATTTTCTGTAGAGAGCTTATTCCAGATCACCTTTTCCTCAAGATAGCAGAAGAGGAAAAAGTGCCGATATTCATGACCAAAAAAGCTACATCGGCTATGATGGCAGAGACTATCAGATATCTGAATGAAAAGCTTGCACCATGTATCTCTATTCATGGCGTTTTAGTAGACGTTTATGGCGAAGGTGTTCTTATTACAGGTGAAAGTGGTATAGGTAAGTCTGAAGCAGCGCTAGAGCTTATTAAGAGAGGCCACAGACTCGTATCTGATGATGTGGTAGAGATTAGGAAGATAAGCGATGAACAGCTTGTTGGAAGCGCACCTGATATCACCAGACACTTTATTGAACTTAGAGGTATTGGGATTATTGATGTTAAGACCTTATACGGTGTTTCGAGTGTTCGTGATTCCAAGACTATTGATCTTGTCATCAAACTGGAAGAATGGGACAAAGACAAAGAATATGACAGGTTAGGACTTGAAGAGCAGTATACAGAGTATCTTGGAAATGTAATAGTATGTCATAGAATACCGATAAGACCAGGTAGAAATCTTGCTGTTATCTGCGAAGCTGCTGCAGTTAACAGAAGACAGAAAAAGATGGGTTATAACGCTGCACAAGAGTTGTATAATCGTGTTCAGAATTCTTTACAAAAGAGTGACTCTGACGATGAAGATTGATTAAAGAAAAGAGGAAGGGGTTTTTGAGTAATGAAGTATGCATTTGGAGTAGATATAGGCGGAACAACAGTAAAGATGGGGCTTCTAGATCAGAATGGAAAGATTCTTGAAAAATGGGAGATTCCAACACGTACAGAAGATAATGGAAGTAAAGTTCTTCCGGACATTGCTGCAGCTATCAGAGATAAGATAAATGAAAAAGGATTAAACGACAGTGATATTGCAGGAGTAGGAGTAGGTGCTCCTGGTGCTGTAGATGATAATGGAGTAATCTACCAGGCTGTAAATCTTGGATGGGGCAAGTTTAATTTAAAAGAGACTCTTCATTCTATGGTTAAGCTTCCTGTTAAGGCTGGTAACGATGCCAATGTGGCAGCTCTTGGTGAGTCATGGATGGGCGGCGGAAGAGGTTTTTCCAGCATGCTTATGGTTACACTTGGGACAGGTGTAGGTGGTGGACTTGTAATAGGCGACCACATCATAAATGGCGCTCAGGGTTCTTGCTGTGAGATTGGTCACATTCATCTTGTAGATAACGAAGAAGAAGAATGCGGATGTGGCAATCACGGCTGCTTCGAGCAGTATGCAAGTGCAACAGGAATTGTTCGACTTGCAAAGAGACGCCTTGCAGAAGATACAAAGGATAGCGTTCTTAGAAGCGGAGAAATCAGCAGCAAGAGAATATTCGATGAAGCTAAAAACGGAGATGAAGTTGCAGTAGAAATTACTAAGAGATATGGATATTATCTTGGAAAAGGACTTGCAATCTGCGCTAACGTACTTAATCCTGAAGTTATCGTAATAGGTGGAGGTGTTTCTAAGTGCGGAGACATTCTCTTTGATCTTCTTCGTCCTTCATTTGATGAGTTCTTGTTCAAAGGCTGTAGAGAGACTAAGTTTGCTATGGCAGAGCTTGGAAATGATGCAGGTATCTGCGGAGCTGCAAGACTTGTTCTTGCCTAAAAAATACTGGTGGCAAACTGATTAAAAATAAATCTTTTTATTACAGATTTGCGTGTTTTTTGAAAACTGGAAAGTATTTGGAGTTTTAATTGGATATTATGTTAGATGAAAAAATAATTGATGAGATAAAGGCTTTGACAGAGGAGAAAAGGGTTCTTGTTAAGGAACCCTTATCTTCTCATACGACTTTTAAGATTGGCGGTAATTGTGATGCGCTTGTATTTGTAAAGAGCGTTAACGAATTAAAAGATGTTCTCTCATTTTTGAAAAAGAACGAAATTTCATATTTTGTCATGGGAAATGGAAGTAATCTTTTGGTGTCGGATAATGGTTACAGAGGGGTTATTGTATCTCTAATGCAGATGAATGAGATAGAAATCTTTGGCAACAGAATGCACGTTGGCGCAGGCGCCAAGAATGGTCAGATTGCGCAGGCTGCAAAAGATAATTCTCTTACGGGATACGAAGCACTTGCTGGAATCCCCGGAAGTATAGGCGGGGGAATCTACATGAATGCAGGTGCCTACAACAGTGAGATGAAGGATGTTGTTGAGTTTGTAGAAGTACTGGATAAAGATTTGAATACTCTGGCTATCTCTGATGAGAATATGAAGTTTAAATATAGAAGCAGTATTGCAAAAGAAAAGGGATATATTATCACAGGAGCTATTCTAAGATTTCTTCCTGGAAATAAGGATGAGATTTCGGCTTCTATGGCTGAATATGCCGGTAAGAGAAAAGAGAAGCAGCCTTTGGAATATCCAAGTGCTGGTTCGACCTTCAAAAGACCGGAAGGAAATTTTGCAGGTAAGCTCATTGAAGAAGCAGGTCTTAGAGGCTTTAGCGTTGGAGGCGCGCAGGTTTCTGAGAAACATTGCGGATTTGTTATTAACAAACAAAATGCAACTGCCGATGATGTGAATAAGCTTATTTGTGAAATTCAAAAAAGAGTAAAAGAAAATTCAGGTGTTGATTTAGAAAAAGAAGTTATTCTACTTGGAGAGTTCTAATCATGCGTTTTGTAATAGTTACAGGAATGAGCGGCGGTGGAAAATCTACTGCTATTCATATGCTGGAAGATGCAGGTTATTACTGTGTTGACAATCTTCCATTTTCTTTAATAGAGAAGTTTGTTGAGCTGATTCTTTTGCCGGACAGTGGAAAAAACAAAGTTGTCTTAGGGCTTGATGTAAGAGGCGGAGAAGAACTTAGAGGAATGCCTGAAGTTGTAGATATGCTAAGGCAAAAAGGTGTTCCTGTAGAAGTCCTGTTCATGGAAACTGATGACAGCGTCTTGGTCAAAAGGTATAAGGAGTCGAGAAGGCTCCATCCGCTTGCTCAGGGTGAGAGAATCGAAGAAGGTATAAAGAGAGAGAGGGAGATTCTTGCTGGTATTCGAGCTAAAGCTGACTATGTCATTGATACTTCAAGACTTCTGACAAGAGAGCTTAGAATCGAACTTAATAAGATTTTTGTAGAAAACGCAAGTTACAATAATCTGATAGTGACGATTCTTTCGTTTGGTTTTAAATATGGAATACCTCAGGATGCGGATCTTGTCTTTGATGTCAGATTCCTTCCTAATCCTTTCTATGTTGAGAAACTAAGGCCGCAGACTGGAAATGATAAAGATGTTCAGGATTATGTTAAAAGTTTTCCTGAGTGCGGAGAGTTCGTTGATAAGCTTGAAGATATGCTTAAGTTCCTTATTCCTGGATATATTAAAGAGGGTAAGTATCAGCTTGTAGTTGCAATAGGATGCACAGGCGGTCAGCACAGGAGCGTGACTATTGCAAATGAGCTTTTTGCTAGGATGTATGGAAAGGGAAATTATGGGCTGAAAATTGCTCACAGGGATGTGGATAAGGCAGCAGGTGCTAATAAAAAATAGAGGTATTTTGGTATGGCAATAACCTACTCAATGAGAGTAAAAGAAGAATTACTGTCTCATGTTGCAAAAGCAAGGCATTGTCAGCTGGCGGGTCTTGCTGCAATATTGAAAATGGAAGGTAGTGTAACACTGCATGAAATGGGCGGTGGAACGATATATATTAGAACTGATAACGTTATTTCGCTAAGAAAGTGCTTTACAATATTAAAGAAAGCATTTAATATAGATACTGATATTCTAGATACAGTAGCAGAGAAACGCGAAAACGGCCACGTCTATAAGGCGATAGTAAATGACGCTGATGCGGTCAGTTCAATTCTCATGGCATTGAAAGAAATTAATGAGGACGGAACGCTCCGAGAAAATCGTGACGTTGTAAGTCCTCTTTTGTTGCGGAATCAATGCTGTAAGCGTGCTTTTTTGCGTGATACATTTTTGTGCATAGGTTCTATATCAGATCCTAAGAAGTCATATCATCTTGAGTTTGTATGTGAAAGCAAGGAACAGGCGAACCAAATTCTTGATGTCCTTAGAGATTTTGAACTTCAGCCCAAAATGGTTATCAGAAAGAAGTATTATGTAGTATATCTGAAGGAAGGCGAAGAAATAGTTGATCTTCTAAATATCATGGAGGCGCATATAAGCCTTATGGAACTTGAAAATCTTCGCATTTACAAAGATATGCGGAATTCGGTGAATCGTCGCGTGAACTGCGAAGCTGCAAATATTACCAAAACAGTAAATGCAGCTTCAAGACAGACCAAAGACATTCAATATATACAGCAGCATTATGGATTTAACAGGCTGTCTGAAGGAATGCGTCAGATGGCAGAAGTTCGTCTGGAGCATCCTGATGCAACATTGGCGGAGCTTGGAGCTTTCCTTGATCCACCTGTTGGAAAATCTGGTGTGAATCATCGTTTACGCAAGTTAAGTGAACTTGCGGACCGACTCAGAACATGAGCCTAGAGTTGGAATCATTAGGAGGTATTATGATTAAGAAATCTATCGAGATTAAGTTGCCAAATGGTTTGGAAGCACGTCCTGTTGCTGAGCTGGTACAGATTGCCAGCAAGTATGATAGTGTAATTCACATTGAGGCACAGACTAAGAAAGTTAACGCAAAGAGCATTATGGGAATGATGACATTGAAGCTTCATTCTGGTGAATCTATTGAAGTAGTTGCAGATGGAACAGATGAAGAGAATGCTGTTTCTGAAATCGAGAATTATCTTCAGGGAGTTAAAACTCTGGCGTAATCAAGATATGATTAGAGCATCTAAGTGCTTTAAATAGGGCGTACATTCACGTTTCTATTAAACATATCTACATATATAATAAAATTCGTTTGTAAAAGAGGTGATGACTATGATACAGTCACCAAAACTTTTATTTGTTTATAATCCGCATGCCGGAAAAGAAACAATAAAAAGCCATCTTCTCGAGATTATAGATATTTTTACCAAGGCAGGATATGAAGTAATTGCATATCCTACGCAGTCTAGAAAGGATGGAGAAAGACGCGTACGAGAACGCGCAGATGACATAGAACTTGTTGTCTGTAGCGGTGGGGACGGTACGTGTAATGAAGTTGTTTCAGGCATGCTGGAGTCAAATTTTCAAGTACCGATAGGTTATGTACCTGCAGGTTCTACAAACGATTTTGCAAGCAGCCTTAAAATCCCATCTTCCATGATTCGTGCAGCCGGCACAATTGTGGATGGACGGGATTTTTTGTGTGATGTTGGAAGATTAAACAAAAGAGCATTTGTCTATTGTGCAGCTTTTGGAGTGTTCACAGACATCTCTTATAGTACTAACCAGACACTTAAAAATGCTCTTGGTCATACAGCATATTTATTGCAAAGCGTACGTGAACTGCAGGAGATAAGAACATATCATGCGAAAATAACCTATGGGAATGGAACTGTCATAGAAGATGAATTTATTTATGGCATGATTACCAATTCTGTCCAGGTGGGAGGAATCAAAGGAATAACAGGAAAGAATGTCAGTCTTGATGATGGAGAATTTGAAGTGACCCTGGTAAGAAGACCTTCGAATATAATCGAACTTCCTGGTATCGTATCAACAATGCTGGGACGTACCCATCTTCCTCCGTCACCGCATCTATTCAACTTCAAGACCAGTCATGTTGTAATAGAAACAGAGGATGAAATGCCGTGGACATTGGATGGAGAATATGGTGGAAGTCATACCAAAGCTGATATAACGGTGGAGAGAAAGGCTTTTACGATCAGAGTTCCGAAATAAATGTAACAATTTATTAACAATATATTCGTAAAAGTTTAATACAAGAACAAGATTTAGACATAAGTTTCTAGTATAGTATAGTTGTCAGTGGACAAGAGCGTTGTTTAAGAAGACAAATACTTTTTCATTAAGTGCCAGATAAGCATGAGCTTACCTGGCATCCTCCCATTAATAGCAATAGAAAATAAATTATAAAAACAGGTGCATTAATTGCACCTGTTTTTATATGCCTCCTATAAAGGTACACAAGAAAAATTATGGTTTAAAGAAAGCTATTTTACAGAAGGTGTAAAGAGAAAACAAAACGAAATAAAAAATAATAATTCTCTTTAAAGCGAAGAATTTTGTTCCGATAAGAAGACTATATAAAACATTATAATTTACAATACAAATATAGTATTTATGCATCTTTGCGCAATATCATCAGCAGTAAATTGAGTTGATTAATTGTGTTTCAGATTGTCTGATTTTTGAAACACAAGTGAATAGTAAGGAGCGCTGTAATCAGGTGGCCTATAGGAGGATTGTTTATGAAAATTCATACAGAACGGTTTAAATGGTATGATGCAGCGTTAATAGTTTTGTTTATAGCAGCTGCTATTATGATTTTTTCACATGAAATTATTGGAGGACTGCTGATTTCTCCATTTATGCATCTTTATGAAAGTGATGAAACCGGCTTTTGGCAGGTGTTCTGCTTGTACTTCCAATTCATAGGTGTCTGGGTGGTATTCCTGCCTTTATGTTTGATTTTCAAAAGAAACAGGCCAATTCTTAAGGCCTTATGGACAGCTCCAAAGGGGAATAATATCAGATATCTGGGAATCGGCCTGCTGATAGGATTTAGTCTTAATATGATATGTGCAATTGCAGCAATACTGAACAGCGATATTGCAGTTTATTATGATTCTTTTCATTTTATCAGGCTGTTATTGCTGTTCATCGCGGTGTTTATACAGTCTTCTTCAGAAGAATTGGTTTGCAGAGCATTCATATATCAGTGTTTAAGAAGAGGATATCGCCATCCGGCAGTAGCTATTATCTTGAATGCTTTATTGTTTACGGTGATGCATTTATTTAATCCCGGCGCCAGTGTGATTCCGATGTTGGCAGTGTTTGTGGCGGGGATATTTTTCTCGCTGATGGTATATTACATGGACAGTATCTGGTGCGCCATGGCAGCCCATACAGCATGGAACTATACACAAAATGTGATACTGGGGCTTCCAAATAGCGGACAGGTAACTCCATTCTCAGTCTTTAGACTTGAAGCAGCATCGGCCACGAATAGTTTAGTATACAACGCTGATTTCGGTCTTGAGGGAACGTTCATGGCTGTGGCTGTTATGACCATAGCAGGCATATTGATCGTTGTCTTTTATGGCAAAAGAAATGTTAAACCTTATGATCCATGGACCGATATGTAGTAATAACTATTTAAATATTTTTACAGAAGGAGTCCGGAAAATGAAAGAGGTTAATAACTGTCGAATGATACTTATAAAACTATATAAATAGATGTTGAATTTTATAGTTTGATGATGTATAATAATATTGAAAGGAGCTAGCACTTTGAGTAAATATTATTCTATACAT
>NZ_AUKC01000031.1 GCF_000424545.1 Butyrivibrio sp. NC3005
TGGCCATTTGAAAAGGGTTCGCCTTTGACCAGTTTGCCACTTGACTTTTGTTCTCACGAAACTCGCCGTAAATGCGAGTTTCTGAATGTAAGTGACAAGAAGTAATACTTTATTGTTTTAAATACTTAGTAGATTAGTTTTACTGGCTTGTAATATTTCATGAGCAGAACTGTTTATAAACGTTGGTACTTATGCGCTGTTTTTTAGCGCATTACGTACCACTACGTTTATAATCAAGCGAAAGCGTGTCTGCGACGAAATATACAAACAGTAAAACGGACTATATAAAAACAATAAAGTATAGGTTATTGTCGACGATTATCCTTTAGTTGAAATATCCCGGAATTTCGTGAAGATATTTTTCAACGCAGATTTCTCTATTAAAATTCTGCTCCATCTTGATTCTTGCTTTTTTACCCATTTCGACTTTTTTCTCATAGGAAGTTTCAATGAACTTAATAACTGTCTCTGCAAGACTTTCTGCGCTTTTAGCCTCAAAACCATAACCTGTTATTCCTTCATCAAATGTCTCTCTACATCCAGGAATATTGGAAGCTAGAATCACTCTTCCTGTGGCTGCTGCTTCCAAACAGACATTTGACATGCCTTCATGGTAAGATGGGTGAATAACTGCATGCGTTTCTTTCATAAACGGATGAATATCTGCCTGCTGAGGTATATACTCTATGATACCTTCGTTAACAGCTGCATCTATTTTTTCTTCATAATCATCATCAAAGAAGCCAATCATTCTGAATCTTACATCTGGATAACTCTTTTTAACAATCTTCGCAGCTTCAAGAAGTTCATCTGTTCCTTTATCTTTCATTACACGACCGATTGTTGTAAACAAAAGCTTATCTGTATCTTCTGGATACTCTTCAAAAGTATGCTTTGAAAGATTTACTCCAGAACCTGGAAGAAGTTCATAATTGTCACCTACAATGCCATTTTTCCTCATGAACTCCAAATTTGCTTCGTTCTGGAAAAAAACTTTTTGCACATTTTTAAGACCAAATTTATAAAGAGGAACGATTATTTTGGCTTTGAGTCCACCATCTTCGATTGATGTTCCCAGTCCTGTAACGTTGGCTACAAATGGAACACCAACTCTCTTGGCTGCAACTCCTCCATAAATATTTGGTTTAATTGTAAGGCCAAATACCACAAGAGGCTTTATTTGCTTAAAAAGCTTTTTATAGTGCTGATAAATCTTTATATCCTCAAAAGGATTCATTCCATGCCTATCGATTGTAATCGGGTGGAATACACATCCAAGTCCTATTACTTCATCAATGTGTTCTAAAGCAGGACAGCATATATGCACTTCGTATCCCTCATCAAGCATTCTCTCAACAATTTCAAGTCTGAAATTATAAATTCCAATTACATGATTACAGATAAAAAGAACCCTGTTATCTCCATCAATTGAACGATTTCTAACACCATTTTTGCAATCTATATAGGCCTTTAATTCAGAATCATATTCCATTGATCCCATATTCTTTTCCATTTCGCCCGTACCGCCCTCAACTACACCTTCACTTTTTAATACACTAGAGAAAGTTCCAAAAAAGCATTTTGCATCCATAATAAATCCGGAAATGCTGCTTTTTCTAAGTGCTTTAGCATAAATACCATCAATACGCGCTTTCTCACAAATCTCTAATTCATCTCTTCCGTTTATCTGTGCAAGACCTGATAGGCCTGGAAGAATATCGTTAGCATGATATTTATCTCTTTCTGCAACTAAATCATCTTGATTCCACAAAGCAGGTCTTGGTCCGCAAAAAGCAATCTTACCTCTCCAAATATCCCAAAGCTGAGGAAGTTCATCAAGACTTGATTTTCTAAGAAAAGCTCCAACTCTTGTGATGTACTGATCAGGATTTGAAAGCTGATGAGTAGGCACATCATGAGGAGTTGACATTTTCATAGAACGAAACTTATGAAGTGAAAAGAAATGTTTGTTCTTTCCTACTCTTTTCTGAGTAAAAAATATCGGTCCTGGATCATCAATATAAATCGCAAAGGAAATAGCAGCAAATAAAGGACTAAGTAAAATAAGCGCAATAAGTGCCCCAAACCTTCCTATGAGTGGTTTAATAACCGAAACGTATAAAGTTTCATCCTGTGAAATCAAAAATTTACTGCTCTTATGCTTTGTCTTAGCTTCCTCAAGATATTGATTATTATCATCTATATCTTTCGAATCTTCTTTCTTTTTAGCTAAATAATCAAGGCCAATATAAGAAGCCGCAAGAAATAATAGCACCTTAATCAGCTTATTTTTCTTTTTTCCTGAGTTTTCCATTTTCCTCTCCCTAGAATAACCAAAACCTATACTTTATTGTTTTATGTAATCCGTTTTGCTGTTTGTATATTTCGTCGCAGACACGCTTTCGCTTGATTATAAACGTAATGGTACATAAGGTTCTAAAATACAGAACCTAAGTACCAACGTTTATATACAGTTCTGCTCATGAAATATTACAAGCCAGCAAAACTCATTTATCAAGTATAAGTAACAATGAAGTATAGTTTTTGATTAATCAGTTGAATTTATTCTTTCTGCAACTCTTCTAAGTTCCATCACGTGTTCTGCAGTTTTCTGCTCTGCATCATTAATATTAGGATGGTAAGTCTTTACAATTCGTCTTACAATATCTCTTATATGATCACTTTCTCCTCGTGATGCTTCATTAAGCATCTCAAGTTCTTTGAAAAATCTGTCTTCATCGACTTCTAGAGGTTTTCCTATATGAATCATTTTATTCTTGGTATCCTGAAGTCCTTCTTCATCCATAAGCATTTCCTCATACAGCTTCTCACCAGGTCTAAGTCCTGTAAACTCTATCTTAATATCTTCTCCAACCTTATAACCTGAAAGCTTTATGAGGTTTTCTGCCAAATCCAAAATTCTTACAGGTTCGCCCATATCAAGAACAAAGATTTCTCCACCCTTTGCGTAAGCGCCCGCCTGAAGTACAAGTGATACTGCTTCCGGAATTGTCATAAAGTAACGTATGATATTAGGATCTGTAACTGTTACAGGGCCTCCTGCAGCAATCTGCTTTTTAAACAGAGGTATAACTGAACCATTACTTCCTAATACATTACCAAATCTTACTGCTACAAACTCTGTTTCAAAGTGTCTATTGAAAGTCTGCACTATCATTTCACAAATTCTCTTGCTGGCTCCCATGATATTTGTAGGATTTACAGCTTTATCTGTGGATATCATTACAAACTTTTCTGTTCCGTTCATAGCTGCAGCCATAGCAGTCTTCCATGTTCCAAACACATTATTCTTAATAGCCTCATTAGGACTATCCTCCATGAGAGGAACATGCTTATGAGCCGCTGCATGATATACAATTTGAGGCTTATAGTTCTCAAATACCCAATTAATTCTTCTAGTATTTCTGACAGAACCTATCAAAACTTCCAGATTAAGATCAGGATACTTTGTCTTTAATTCCTGCTGAATATCATAAGCATTATTTTCATAAATATCAAAAATAATAAGCTGTTTTGGCTGATGACCTGCTATCTGGCGGCAAAGTTCACTTCCTATAGATCCGCCTCCACCTGTAACCATGACTACTTTGCCTCTAACATATCCAAGAATAGAATCAATATCAACAGACACAGGATCTCTTCCTAAAAGGTCTTCAATTTCAACATTGTGAAGTCTCGAAACACTTACTTCGCCACTTACAAGCTGGTATACACCAGGAAGAATCTTCATCTGACAGTTGGTTTCCTTACAGATTTCCAGAATCTTACTTATTTCTTTTCGTGGTGCAGATGGAATTGCAAGAATTATCTGATCTACTTCGAACAAATCAGCACATTCTTTTATTTTATCTCTTCCTCCAACAACACGGATTCCCTGAATATATCTTCCCCACTTATTAGGATCATCGTCTATGATGCACTTTATATTCATGGTAAGGTACATGCTGTTGACCATTTCCTTAACCAGAACATTGGCAGCTTCACCTGCGCCTATTACCATAACCGAAGAGGCATCTTCTCTTTTTCTTTGTTTGTGTTTCTGTGATCTGAAAAACCTGTACGAAAAACGGCTAACAAATATCAAAGAGATGAGCAGAAATGTATACATAAAGTAATAGCTTTGAGGAACTGGCTGTTTCTCAACCTTGAACATCTGAAGCCCCACTGCATCCACTATTCCTGAAATAACACATGCAACGACCAGATTCTGAAGTTCAGTCTCGCCTGCAAAAGCCCACAAACTGCTATATAACTTGAACAATGTAAAAATAATCAATGTCAAAATTATATTAAAAGGCAAAAAATCATCAATTGGAGTCATGAAGTGTTCCGGAACATCTGAAATATGAAATTCAAAACGCATGACAACAGCAAGATAGCTTGCAATGATGATGCTGGCAACATCATAAACTATCAATACAATCTGCCTATACAACTTTGTATAATTGATCTTCTTAATATTATCTTTACTCATTTTTTTATCTTCCTGATTGATTATTTAATCCATCTTTATTAGGCATCGACGGAAACAAGATAACAGGAAAAGCAAACATTAGCGCAATAGTCATCGGATTGCACATCTGAAAATTCCACTCAGTAAGCCCTGCAAAAGCAAAACCGCTTACTATGGAAAATACCACTAGAAGTCTTCCTATTTTCCTGCTGCATATAAAATAATAACCACTTATAAAGAAAGCTGCAACAATTATTATACCAAATACTATTCCTGCAATAATTCCGTAGTCGTGTGCAACCTGAACATATACATTGTGAGCATGAATAACGTTTTCTCCGTTTGGAAGATCCATACTCATTACCGCATGACCTGTAAGATTCATATCTTTAAGATAAGCTTTCCAAATATCAAGACGTCCATTACTGTATTCTGCAATACCTCCAGATTCACTTTCTGAATCGCCTTTTGGTAAAGTTTCATCAGTTACTTTGATATTTGATTCTTCAGACGCATTTGCCACTTCTACTTCCTGTCCTTTGGCAATAGCAACTGTATCTGCTGGCCTTATAGACGGCTTTCCAGATGGTTTATTTAGAAGATTTCCATCTTGGTCATACAACTCTTCACCATTTTCTCCATAATTAAACGGATCTTCAGGATAATTGTAATCAAGACCATCTACTCCCAGAATCTTCTCCATAAACAGAGATGTAAATCTTTCAAGACATAAATAGCTATAATCATCCCAGTCTTTTGAACCACACGCATCTGCCACAAAGTCATCTACTTCATAGATTACCGGATGTCCCACTATCAAAGGAATCATTCTTTGCAATGAAAATGTCATTGGAAAGCATAATAGAAGTGCAGCCACATTCAAAACTATAATTCTTCCTATGCATCTTAAGGTTTCTTTTCTTTTTCTAATAACAAGAAGAACAATCATCGCAAAAAAGCTGAATAAAAATGCCTGAAATCCTGTTCTTGATTCAGTTAGAATCATGTATGAAGACATCACTCCAAAGAATAACATTTCCTTGTAGCATTTTTTCATCACAGATAAAAATCCAACCTTTGAGGTTATACCTGCAATTTTGGAAATTAAAAGTGCCGCAGATACTACCTGCATTACAGTCAGATACTCTGCCGTAACAGTTACAGTATGGAACATCATTGCATATCTTCCGGAATAAAAACCTACCATATACCTGTGCGCCATACAAAATACAACAGAATACATGGCCTGCAGTATAAGACCATTTGACACTATCTTAATCCATCTGCTTTGCCCCATTGATATATAGTATCTAAAATACAAACAGGAAAATGCAAGAGTCATTACTATTCCCCACCATTTTCCATATCTAAAAATAATCATAAGAGCTGCAAATACAATTACAGGCACCAAAAGGAATGTCTTTTTTCGTTTAGCTATATGTCTAACTCTGAATTTCCTGTTACTAAGAACACAAATAATATTAACAAGAATCACCACAGTTTCAATGCAAATCACAATTCCAAAGAAAAGTGCTATGTTATTTAAATCAGCTTCTTTTTCTGAAACCGGCATTCTATGAAGAAAATAATAGATAATTCCTATTATTCCAAGAATTCCGGTACAAAAAAGATTTAGAATATTAAAAAGTTCTCTTTTTGTAAAAGAAAAAATAATCACAAATAAAAGGCTTGCTATTAGTTTTCTCTCTGCAACTGTATGGAAAATAGTATAGAGCCCATTCATATATTCACATCCAAACTGCATCGTAAGTGCCACAAAAACAGTCTGTAGAAAAGGTCTTATTTTCTCATAGATACAGGATTCATCTACTATTGTTTCTCTGAAATGCTCATTTCGTTTATGATTTACAAAAAATATTCCAAATAAATATGCTATTAACAGTCCGGCTTCATAAAAAATAATATCTGTCACTCTATCATCAAATTTTTTCAGAGGAAATACCATTACAGCAAGCACAAGGTAAATAACAGTAAAAATCGGATTAAGTGTTATTTGAAGAACTTTCTGAACAGTAACTATATTATCACTTTTCTTTCCTGCCTTAATCAAGAAGAAAATGACAACTGCGGCTACTAATAATATGCCTCCCATTATAAAAAGCGATAATGTCTTTGAAACAGGTACAGAATAGTTTATTATCGCAGCAAGTGCCTTATCCGGAACTTCTGTATCCTGATAATAGAACATCTTAACAGCAGGATTTTTCACATTTTCTATATTGGTGACACCAACTGTATAGGTACTGCGATCTGATGTCATGATAAGTCTGTAATTTTTACCAACTTCAATATCTATCCCAAGAGGAATGTTCACATATCCGGGAACTCTTTTATCTCCAAGATCACAGATGTCTGTATAAAGCATCTTCCACTTATCAACATCCCAGAATGAGATTCTCATATATCTGCCTTTTAAGACCTCACCCACATATACATCTATTGAATCTATTCTATTATACTGCGCTTCAAAATCCTGAATAGCATCATGAGTGCTGTCAATTCCCTGTGTATAACCACTCACTTCTCCTATAATAAACTCACTTCTCTGCCGTAGCAATCTTAAAGGATACAGACACATAATGATAATAAGCGCAATAACGCCTACTACTACCGCTGCCGCGACTTTACTGTTTATTTTCTTATTCATGTTCTTTTCTCTCATTTATCAGATTTTGTTACTACATCTCTTATTACATATTGCGGGCTACTATTTAAAAGAATATATGATCTTCCAATATATTCTCCAACCATTCCCACCATAAGCATGAGCATACCACTTGAAAAAACAAGTACTGACATTAGTGCACTAAAACCAACCTGAACGACACTTCCAAGTACAATCTTTTTAATAATGGTATAGATTCCATAAATAAACCCTAAAAACGCAAAAACTCCACCGCCAAAAGTAGCCACGCGTAAAGGTTTGATACTAAATGCTGTAAATCCATTTACCCACAGATTAAGGAGCTTTTTAAGAGTATATCCACTTGCACCAACTTCTCTTTTTCTGTGATTAACGTCTACATTTGAAATATTACTGGTAGTTCTAAGCACAAGTCCTACGACATAAGGAAATGAACCTTTGTATTTAAGCATTTCATCAACAACGTATCTTCTTGCAGCAAAATAACTAGAAACATAGAGATCTTTAGGCTTGCCAATCATAGTCTTAGCCATCCACTCATTCATAAGTGATCCCATATTTCTAAATATAGAGTGTTTCTTATGAGAATATCTTGCATACACCACATCGCTTCCACTTCTAATAGCATCAAGAAGCTTTCCTACTTCATTTGCGGGTGTTTGTCCATCATCATCAAGACACACAATAATATCTCCGCTTGTATTGGAAAGACCTGCCATAATAGCTGCATGCTGTCCAAAATTTTTGGCAAAATTAACCCCTATGACATAATCCTTAGTATCTGCAAGTTTTCTAATAACTCCCCAGGTATCATCGGCTGAACCATCATTTACACAAATGATTTCAAAATCCTGTTTTATCTCATTTTCCATTGTATATTCAACTTCAGCTATAACAGCTTCAAGTGTCTTCTCTGAACAGTAACAGGGAATGACAAAGCTTATTTTTTCGTTTTGCATAACTCTACCTTTACTATCTTAAATCTATCAGAAACAGTTCTGATTTCCCGGATATCAACATCAACACCTTCACTATTATAATATGCAACAAGCCATTTAGTCGAACTATCGTTTTTCGTTACAAAGTATACGTTTTTTTGTAATAATGCATCTTTTATATTTTCAAAACCCTGCTTTTTTAATTTTTCCTTCTGCAATGGGCTTTTTGCTGCCCATCCTCCGCAAAAATCATAGTTAACCGGAGTTGCAAAAGCATGCTTTCTCTCTTTAATATCATCTGGATACATTTTCTCTGAGTATCCTACACTTGCATATACATCAACAAAATAATAATTAGAACTATCGTCACATATTTGTGAGTAAAGCTCATTATAAGGAGCATTCATTTCCTTCCTATAGTCCATTTCTTTTCTGCAAATGTCTATCTGATTAGGAACATATACTGCAAGTATCGCCAAACAAGCAAGAAAAGGTATGATGCAAAGTAGTTTATTTTCAGGTATCACTCTGTTCATAAATGCTAACAAAATACAGTCTTCTACAAAAAGCATTCCATGAGTTACTCTTATAGGGTCGCGCTCTCCCAAAAGAATATACATCCACAGCATAGTCCTTATTATTAAAAGAAGCATCGCCATAAGCGCTGTAACAATACCGTTTTTATGAGTTTTTTGTCTTTCCTTAATAAAAGAGAACAAAAAGACTATCAAATATAAAAGAATCGTAAAAATATTCCATGGAGCATCAGTTTGCGGATATTCAAAGCTTTTCTGCTTAGAAAAATTATGCTGTCTCCAGATATATTTTTTTAGAGCCTGTACAATTCTTGTTTTAAATGGAGTTTCTTCATGAATACTTTTTGCATAATCCGCTATTTCCCAAAGTTTTTGTGAATTCAGTTCATCATCAATTGCAAAATTATAGTTAAACAAAAGCTCCACCTGTTCTTTTGACATATCTATACTGCTATAAAATTCTTTATTTTCCTCATATTCTGGAATCTGATAATAATCATAAAGCTTTGTTCTGGCATCAAAAAAGCTCCTAAACTCTTTCCACGAAGGACTGCTATAAGCTGCTTTATCCAGCATAATGCATACAAAAAGTCCCGCAAACAAAACCATAGCCCACACAAGATATTTTTTTAAAACATTTTTTTCTTTAGCATTAATAAACACTGACAAAAATCTGGTAAGCCAAGCTATTCCCAAAAAAGGCAGCATCAAGAGCATCATTTCTGATCTTATCAAAAAACCCAGAAAAACTAAGATGCAAGCAAAAAACATATCCTTTTTGCTTGTTTTTCCAGTAAGAATAACAGTAGCGCAGGCACCTGCAAGCATCGCAGTTGTAAAGGTATATTGCACGAAAATAAGATGCCCTAATATTGATGATAAGAAAAATACAAAAATAATTGCTGCAAGTAAATATTTCTTTTTACTTGTCTTAATCTCTGTAATACTTCGATAAATAATGATGAATAAAGAAACAAACTGACACAAACACAAAAAAATGCTGTATACGCAAGTTCCTTGAAAAAGCCTGTAAAACAGGCTTATTACAAGGCTTATCGGATACAGCATCTGTATATTATGCGAAGCAGGACTTCCTGTATAATTTCCGCTGATGATGTTCTTCATCAAAACATCATCATTCAAATCAAAATAGTAATCACCACATTTATTTGAAATAAGCACCAGCATTATTACTAAAAATGCTGACATAAAGAAAGATATAGAAATTTGTCTCTTTGTCTGCTTCAAAGTTCACCTCAACTAAAATGATAGTATTCTTTTATTCTTCCTACTACTTCATCAATTTCTTCAGGCTTTAAGTTGTAATACATAGGAAGCCTTAAAAGTCTTTCGCTTTCTTTTGTAGTGTACTTATCAACACCATTAAAGCGCGAATATTTAAGACCCGCTGTAGATGTATGAAGTGGTACATAATGTGATGCAGGAAGTATGGCATTGGAAGTAAGAAGTTTAATAAGACCTCTTCTTTCTTCAAAATCCTTACACTTAATATAGAACATATGTGCATTATGTTCACATTCTTCAGGAACATAAGGAAGCTCTATAAGACCTTTTTCCTTTAATGGCATAAGATCCTGATAATACTTGTTCCAGCTCTTTTTTCTATTATCATTAATCTCTTCTGCCATGTTAAACTGAGCATACAAATAAGCTGCATTCATATCACTTGGAAGATATGAAGAACCTGGCATAAGCCATGTATATTTATCAACTTTTCCAAGTTGATAAAGAGTACGGTTTGTTCCCTTCTCACGTACAATTATAGCGTCATTTACATATTTCTCATCACGAAGAAGAAGTGCACCGCCCTCTCCCATGCTATAATTCTTGGTCTCATGGAAACTATAGTTACCCATATCTCCAATTGATCCAAGTGCTTTTCCCTTATATGTGGACATAACACCCTGAGCAGCATCCTCGATTACAACGAGATTATGACGCTTTGCAATATCCATAATAGTGTCCATCTCACATCCAACACCTGCATAGTGTACCGGAACGATAGCCTTTGTTTTGGGAGTAATAGCCGCTTCAATCTTGGTCTCATCAATATTCATAGTATCAGGTCTGATATCTACGAACACAATTCTCGCTCCTCTAAGGACAAAAGCATTTGCAGTAGATACGAAAGTAAATGAAGGCATTATAACCTCATCGCCTTCCTTTATATCTGCAAGGATAGCAGAAAGCTCTGTTGCATGAGTACAGGATGTTGTTAGAAGCGCCTTGGTAACACCAGTCTTTTTCTCAATCCACTCATTATCCTTTGCAGTAAACTCTCCATCACCACAAATCTTATGTTTCTCACAACTTAACTTAATATAATCAATTTCCTTACCTGTATAAGGTGGAATATTAAAAGGTATTTTATACTCCATAAGTCCTCCTAACTATAGCTGTTATCTGTCTTTTTTCTCCAAAAAAATCTTTCTGGTAACAAAATTGTAGACCATAACAACAGCTGTTGCTGCAAACTTAAAGAACACATTAACAGCAAAGTTTTCGCTCATTATCTTCTGCAATAAAGAAATATTCTCATAAATGACATGGTAACCAACGAACATACATGCCTCATTAACAAATAGTCCTATAACACTCAGAACAAGGAAAATAACAAATTCCTTCTTCTGATCCATATCTTCTCTTCTTTCAAATACAAACTTGAAACTTAAAATATAATTTACAATAACACTAATTGTAAATCCAAAGAATGAAGATATCAAATCATAATACTTAAAAGAAGCTGCAAATCCTGTAGCCACCATTATTTTATTTGAAATAAGGTAAATAAAATAATCAATAAAAAAGCAAACAACTCCAACAACGCCGAACTTTAAAATCTGATCTCTTAACTTTTTCATCACTCCTCCACAAGTCTTTGAACCATATCGTAGAGTGATTTTGCACTGTTAAAATTGTCTGGAATAATCTCAGATGCAGGAATAGAAATATCATACTCCTCATTTAAAGTGCTGATAATCTGAAGAATATCAAAAGAATCAAGAATGCCGTCATCAATTAAAGCGGTCTCATTCTCAAAATCTACATCTTCCTTAACTTCTGATAATAACTCGATTAATTCTTCCATATTTGTCCTCTTTCTCCCATATTTGTTACTGTAAGAAAATAAACGCATCCAGTAACTTTTTACCCTTTTATTGTATTTATCGGGCTGCTCTCCATAAAGCCCCTTGCAATAACAATATCGCCATTTTCTTTTCTTAAAAGAATTTGCGGCATTGTTCGGCTAAGGAATAAATGAATACCCTCCGTTACAGAATATGCTCCTATGTTACAAAAAGCAAGTATATCTCCTATCTGCAGATTTATTAGTGGCAATTGTCTTACTAAAACATCTGATGTTGTGCACAGACTTCCGCATACAGCATAATTTATTTCCTCATTTTTTGAAGCTTTCGTATGCTCTATGCCAAAGTATTTCTCAACAACATCTGCATCACAATCGTTATCTTTGTCTCTTTCAATATGCTCAATAATAGGATTCTTCATACCCAGCATCTGACCAAGATAATTTACATGATTCATACCACCATCAATAATCAAATAATTTATTCCTTTATTGTTCTTCATATCTACTACTTTTGTCAAGTAATATCCACATTCAGAAACAAAAAAACGTCCCATTTCAATCGTTAAACTGCACCATTTTGCAGTTTCTTTAAGCTCTAAAGACAGTTCTTTTACAGGCGAAAGAGTATCCGAAAAATCCTCAGAATCAAAATATGGAACGTAAAGTCCTGGTCCATACTCAAGTCTTTCAAGCTTTATTCCAAATTTTTCGTTAACTTCTTCAAAGAAATCTTTAAGCATAGAAAGTTCTTCTATTTGATGCTTTAATTTCTTTCTCTGAGTTCCTGCAAAATAATGAATTCCAACAAAATTTATATGATCAAACTTATCTTTTTCCTCAAGACAGGCGAAAATGTCCTCTTTTGACATACCAAACTGACTTCCTGCATTAAGTCGTAGCAGCACATCATACTTTTCATTATTTCTTACGCCATTTTCCTGAATAAGAGCTACATGCTTGACTGATTCTGCAGTGTAAGTTCCAACCTTATATTCTCCTGCGTCAATGACATTATCAAAAGTCTTATTAACACCAGAATATATTATTCTACCTGCATCAACTTTTAAAGCCTTGCAGATATCAAGTTCTCCCGGACTACACACCTCAAGTTTATCTGTAACTTCCAACATAGCTGGAATCAAAAAAGGATTAGCCTTAATACTAAAGCAAAGAGAAATGCTATCTCCTACAATTTCCTTAATTTTTCTCATTCTTTGCTTTAGCATCTCTTCATCGAAAACAAAAGAAGGAGTTCCATATTTAACTGCAATTTCTTTTAATTGTTCTGTGTTCATTTTTACCTCTAATCTAAAAAACGAATTATTATTTTACAAATAAGCCTTTTGCATCATTTCCATTCAAAATACCAGCAAGTATTAATGAAAATTCATTTGCACCATTTGTATTCAAATGTCCATTATCTCTATACTTTGACGTATCTATGATATTAAAATGCTCTTTTTTTAGATAGTTAAAATCAATATACTGATACTTATATTTTTTTAATATACTCTTAATCTCTAATCCAAACTTTGTATAACTTTCAAAATCATAGTAAGTAAAAGCACTGCAAAAAGGCGCTGTAATCGCAAGAAGATCGACCTTGTTCTCTTTACAGATTTCGCATATATCCTTCAATGTAGAAATATTCTCATCTGTCATCTCAATCTTGTGAAGGTCACTTTTTTCACTGCTCCATTTAGAAGCGCTATCATAATCCACATACCTATCACCGTTTTCATAAACCTTGTCTGAAGGAAGAAAACCATTTAAGTCTCTATGCTCTGCCTTGGCAATAATTTTTCCTGAAAGTTTTTCCTTTATATTATTTCCAACATCACTTACTCTGTCATAAGTCCAAGGTATAAAGTAGTTTATTGAAGACGGAGTTCCTATAAAATCAGAACAGGTAATAAATTCAATATCAGAAACAACTTTTTTCACAGGTGACAACGTCATAGTCATATATTTCTGAAAACAGGCATCTGCTCTAAAATTTGTATTTCTGTCCATTTCCATTATTTCCGGATCAATAACAAGCACAACTTTAGATACTTTTTTCTGGTCAATTGCCTGTTTTATTGAATTATAGGAGCTTTGTATGGACTGCATACTGCTGCCCATGTTGTAGGAAACAAGACCTGTAGCTTTATCAACAACTTCAGGATTAATATCACAAATGCAGTGAGACGAGCCAGTATATATACAGTTAATTCCCTTTTTTTGTTCAAATCCATGCCATAATTCATAACCAGAGGCACTAAAAGGTATCAGTATAAATGAAAAAAACTGATTTACCGCAAAAAACATTATCAAAAAGGCGATAACTCTTTTGTATTTTTTAAAAATTTGCATACAAAAATCCTCCGGTTGAAGTAGTAAAAATAAAAGAGGAGAAAATAAGTATAAGTAAAAACAATGCAGCAAATTCATAAAATATGTGTTTTCTTCCTGTAAGAAGAACGTAAATATCTTTTTCTTTTTCCTTAAGGACACTAATGATAAATACTGCCACAATTCCTATAACGCTTATGCACATTCCTCCAATAACATATATTGGCTTTACAACATCAGGATTAAGAATAATGTCATTTAAGTCTTCTGAAAATGCTCTTATTTCAAATTGAGTAAACGATTTCTTCATATAACGCATACATCTTCCAAAATCTTCAATTCGATCAAAATACCATCCTATGTTTACGATGATAAAGGTTCTTACTATCCTGAAGATGTGCATTTTACCGCTTTGAGTATTAATATTAAGCTTTGCAGATATACTGTCAAATAAAGGCTGCGCCAAATCGCTTATGGCAATAACTACTCCATTATAAAGTCCCCATAATACATAGTGAAGGCTTACCCCATGCCAGATACCTACAATTAAGAATACAAGTATATTTGCAATTCCTGCTGGAAGCACCCTTCCAAAATGCTTGCCGAAGCGTTTCCCACACCACTTGCCAAAATTCTGCATTGTCTTTGTAAGTGCAAACGGATAAAAGACATAATCCCTCATCCATGCACCGAGCGAAATATGCCATCTGCGCCAGAAATCTCCAAGAGATACTGAAAAATAAGGCTGTCTGAAGTTTGGCATCATCTCAATGTCAAAAAGTCTGGCAACACCAAGAACCACATCAATACCACCCGAAAAGTCTGCATACTGCTGAGCTGAATACATCAAAATACCAAATACAATCAAAGCTCCTGATGCATCTGTATGTTCATAATCAAACACCCTGGAAATACTGTCAGAGAGCATATTTGCAATTGCATATTTCTTCATAAGTCCATACAAAATAAGAAGCATTGACTTCTTAAAATTCTCATAATCAAAGGCGTGCTCTTTTGAAAATTGTGGTTCTAATTTATCATATCTGTTAATAGGACCCTGGATAAGCTGTGGAAAAAAAGAAATAAACAGGATAAACTTCGCAAAGTTTCTTTCTGCCGGATACTTATCTCCATAAACATCTATTATGTATCCCACTGCCTGAAAGGTATAAAAAGATATTCCAAGAGGTAGTACCAACCCCTTATTTAACCCCATTACTATATGAAAATATTTCATATAAGAAAGTATTCCAAAATTAAAAACAACCAATAGATAAAGAACAATTCTCTTGTACTTTTGATATTTTTTCTTTAAAGCTTTTTTCTCATCTCTATTAAGCTTTAACTTTTTCTTCTCTTCCTTGAACCTGTCAGAAATCCTGGCAATAACAATTCCTCCCAAGTAGATAGAAAACGAAGTTGTTAAGATAAAAATAATGTTCCACTTTCCTGAAACCAAATAGAAAAAAGCATTACCTAAAAGCAAAATTTTCCATTGATACTCTTTTGAAACTCTGTAGTACAAAAAAAGACATACTGTCACAAAAAGTATATAACCTAACGAAAAAAAGTCCATGAATACCACCGTGCAAATTTAAGATTTGACTTCTTAATTTTAATAATTAATATAGCAACTATATAAATCATTTTCAAATGTCATTTTATATCCGTGCTGTTCCATATATTTTCTCAAATAATCATTCTTTTGAATGTAGGATTTTTTAACTGTGTAATCCTGTTTTTGTATGACAATTACAGTATCTTTTGACATATTATCAACAGACTTTGCAAAATCCTCATACATATTACTTGGAAGAAGCGACCATGTCGTATAAATGGCAGGCTTCATATCAAACAGATATGAAAGTCCAGGGGCATTTCCAAATTGAAGAAGTTTTTTGTCAAGAAGACTTTCTTCTTTTAAATACTCATACAAACTTTCAAGATTTGTAACGTTTTTGCTACTACTTATCATATTCATAGCCTTAGGAACTTTAGTAACCACCATGTCCCTTTCAACTCCATCTGCACCATCCACAAAAGAAAATCCCTTTTTGAATAAGATTCCCTGTCCGATTAGCATGAAGACAATAAGTATAACAGCAAGACCTACCGGCACGAACTTTTTCAATATACCTTTTAAATCGTAAATAAAACTTAAAGTAACTGGTGCTGTTATAAATAAATTGTTAATGATAGGATAGGTGTAGTTATCACTTCCAAATGGGGTAATTATTATTATCATGAGCGAAGTTAGTGCAAGAACTCTGTTAAAATCACTCTCTGTTTTTCTTATCAAAACAATAAAATCCAATATTATAGACAGAATAATAAACATCATAGCTGCCTTAAACATCGAATCATAATACCAGTAATTTCTAGTATAAACACCTATTGCAAAATAATATCTCACAATAACTAGGAATGGTAAAGTAAGTAAAAGTACAGGTAAAATCCCTTTTGTTTCTATTTTGGAAAAATCAAAAAATCCTGTTCGAGTACTGTTATAAGCCTTATTGCCAATCTCTATTGAAGACTCTTTACCTTTTCTATCCAAAAGTTTTTGGAAAATCACTATAGCTGCAAATTCCAAAACTATTACTCCGAACAAAAATCTCATATCACAAAGAGTCTTAAAATATGCTTCAAAGGTTGCCGCAAAAGTACTCGCCATAGAATGAGAGCCCTCTGCATCTTTAGATACTGCACCTAGCCATGAAATCATCCCAAAATATGCATCAAATCCGTACATAGAAACCGCTATTAGGAATGAACATCCGCCTCCAAGTAAAAATCCCAAAACGCAGATAACGGTTTTTCGAATAAGCTTCATGAAGAATATTTTCGCATTAAAAGCTTTTGTCCTAACATTTTGAAGATAAAGGTAGTACCACAGAATAATTATAAAAGCGCATTCACAAATATTAGGAAGCCGTACAAGAACGTTGATTCCAAGGAAAAGACCTGCTATAAACAAGTATTTATCCTGACTTTTCTCATCTTTCCAAAGTCCTGTAAGAAGAAAAAGTATAGCAAGTGACATACATATATAGGTCAAATAATTATATAGAATAACACTTGGACACCAGCAAAGACACTCTGCAATAAACAAACCTATAAAAAGACAGGTCTTATTAATCCATTTAGAAAGCCATAAGTAAATACACAAAACAAGAGCACATATAATAAGCGTTGTATATATTTTCATAAAGAGCATAGTACTGGAAAAAGGAAGCAGAGTCAGAATCTTTCCTAATACACTCGGCAGAAAAATAGACAATTTCCAGTTTGTATCCATTTGTCCAAAAAACTGAAAATTGCCCAAATTATAGGTTGTATCACTGACATCCACTCCCTGCCTTATGGAAAGGAATGGAAATACCAGCAATATAGCCGGATATAACCATAAAATTATGTATTTTTTTAATTTTTCAAGACTATCCATGTATTTCCAATCCTTTTTCTTTCTACTTATCCTTATCACTTGCAATCTTCTTATCAAATTCTGCAACTTTCACAAACAGCTTTGTATTATGACAAACTCTTTCGATATACTTAAACAGATTAAGCCTTACCCAATCTACAAAGACACATGCAAAGAATACAATAACTATGCTAAGCACCATATGAATAAGCATCTGCAAACCATTTATAGGAACATCTCCGATAAATCCGGAAATCCAGCTTACCCAATTATCTCTTATCTCCAAATGTTCGTGTAAAAGATAGATTCCAAAACTAAACGGCGCAAGAGCGCACAAAAAGTTAGTGAATTTATTCCTTGGAACTTTAATATTTCTAAAAAACGAGAATAGGCCAAGCGCTCCAGTAAGTACAAAAATAAAATTGTAATGATACGGAACTGTTGCGTAGTAGTTAAACCTTCCCGTGTGAAAATTGATCCAATAAAATGCGGAGAAAATGGCAAAGTTAAACAGAGAAGATACTATATACACCAAAAAACTTAACGGTGCATTTCCAAATACTCTGACATTATATTTTCTAATATATGCAGCTATAAGGTACAAAGTAATATACCAATCTAGATTATACCCCATAAGATCAGTTGCAAACACAATAGGAATCACAGATTTTATTATGCAAAACCATATCAAAAGACCTATGATAGTAGTCTTTAACTGCAGTCTTGATAAATGCTTCACTCCCATATTAAGTACTGGCGCAAGAACATAAAGCCAGATATATGCTGTAGCAAAAGAATAATGCTCGGAAGAAACAGGAAACAAAAACTGAGCAGTTTTATAAATTCTGTCAGTTTTTGCAACATTAGCCGTATCCACCAGTTGCATAACCATTGTTACACCAATTGTATAAAAATATATTTCAAACAAAAGCTGAAAGATTCTTTTTACTCTAAAATCAGACTTCGACAGAAAATATCCACTTATAAGAACCCATACATCAACAGCAACAATGCAAAAAGATTCTATAAACTGTCCAACAAACTGTCTTGTGCCTGCATTCTGTTTCAAGGATAAAAGTCCAAAACTTCCATCTTCTGCAAAAGAATGTGACAAATAGTGCAGCACCAGCACCATAATAATAGCTATTACTCGAAGTACTTCAAAATTCGCTTCTCTGCGTTTTCTGACAGCTGCCATATTCTTATCATCCCCTTCTTTCCACAATCGCCTTACCATTCTCGATACGATATACCATGTCACACTTCTCAATAGTTCCAAGACGATGAGCTATTATTACAAGTGTCTTTTTACCATGAAGTCTGTTAATTGAATCCATTATAGCCTTCTCCGTCTCATTATCAAGAGCAGAAGTTGCTTCATCAAGTACTAGCACTTCCGGATTCTCGAACAAAGCTCTGGCAATGCCAATTCTCTGTCTTTGGCCTCCGGAAAGTCTTATACCTCTTTCACCGATTGTAGTATCAAGACCATCTGGAAGAGATTTTACATATTCATCAAGCTGAGCCTCTTTTAAAGCTTCCCATACCTTTTCATCGTCTATATCTTCGTCCTTAATACCAAACGCTACATTCTTACGAATAGTAGAATCAATCATAAAAATAGTCTGAGGGATATATCCGATATTCTTGAGCCATCCCTGATAGTTGTCTTTGACATCGACACCATCTGCTGTAATATTGCCATTTTCAGGTCTCAAAAGTCCTAACATTACATCTACGATAGTTGTTTTTCCAGATCCGGAAGTACCCACAATACCGATAGATTTTCCAACAGGAATCTCCATATTGGCATTTTCTAAAACATTTTTTGATGCATTTGGATATTTGTATGTAATATTGTTGAGCTCAATTTTCTCAGTAACAGGAAGTTTTTTTGCATCTCTTGCTTTTATATAGGCATCCTTATCTACTACTATAGACTCATCAAGAATCTCTTTTTTCAAATTGTTATAAACATCATCAAGGAAAGGTTCAAAGTAAGCAATAGATGTCTGATAGTTATTTATTCTGTTAGCGCTTGGAAGCAGTCTTCCTGCTGCGCCGAACATAACTGTAAGCTGTGCTGCCATATCTCCAAGTGTTCTGCCATGAGACATTACCAAAAGAATATAGCTTATCATACCTACAACACTTACAGTCTCAATAAGAAGTCTTGGTGTTGCAGTGAAAAGATTATATCTCTGAACAGCCTTAACATATCCGTTACCACATTTTGAGTATTCATCAATGAAGAATCCCTCTTTTGATGCAATCTTTATCTCTTTGATACCATTTACAGATTCACTTATCCATTTAAAAAGTCCGCTGTAAAAACTCTGATTTTCCTCACCTGAACTCTTCATTACAGGCTTAATGAAAAATCTGATAATAGCAAGTGTGGATATTATAAGAGTTCCAAGATATAAAGTCATCTTTGCATCCTGAGCAATCAAAGCGCACATAAGACAGATAAATACGATGCCTTCGCTTATAAGCTGTAGGAGATTTAGAATAAGTCCATACATGTTAATAACATCAGATGTAATATTTCGCTGAACAACCGCTGTATCTGCATTTAAATAGTATTCATATGGTCTGTTGATAAAATTCACCATCATTCTTTGTGAAGTTTCAAACTGATTGGTAAAAACAAATCGAAGCTGAACCTTATTCACAAAGAACAGGAAGATATTCTTTATTATAAAAATAAAAATTGTACAGATAAGCAGGAGCATAACAAGCTGTGATGGACTCTCTAAGTTAAACTCCGTATAAATAGCTCTCAAATACCATTTTTTCTGAATTGCGTTTGGAACGATTCCAACCTGAACTATCGGTGCAATCATAGATATTCCCAAAGATTCCAGAAAACCTCCCACCATCATCATAATCACAATTCCGATCATTGATAGCTTTTGTTTGCGATTTAATATTTCCATCAATTGTTTACATACTTTGCGCATAGCCTGTTATTTCCTTTTTTTCTTCCAATTTCTATAAGTCCATAATGCTCTATAGTATAAATAGAACAATGCGTGTGATTTCATCTGCATAGCAATAAGCTTTTTCTCTTCAGGATTTGTTCTTTCCTGATAATAGGGATTTTCCTGAAAATCCGGAAAAGTTTCCTTCATCTCCCTTCCAAGTGCCTTGGTAAATCTGTAACAGTCAGGGAATCTGCTTTCCTTTGGCATTACAGAAAACAGAGTATTGATATAGAAAAGGACTGTATATTTGTACTCTATTTCAGGATAATACTCTTCAAGATACTTCCATCTTCTTGCTTCATCTAAAATGATTCTTCCGGCTGTCATTCTGTCCTGCATATTCTTGGAGGAAATAGTATGAACAGTCGAATCTGTGTGCTGATAATAATAATAGTTAGCCTTTGGAATGTACTCAAAGTGCCTGCTTCTAAGCATCCAGGTATTTACTACAGCATTATCTTCATAGAAAATATCCTCAGGAAATACCTTTATTCTTGCAAGTTCATCAAAACGATCCATCTTAGACTGCGTACACTTTTCGTAGCCATCAAGAATAATCTCTCTTCTAAAGATCTTAACCGCAAGACTTCCCGGATCAAGGATAAGAAGCTTATATTTATCTTTATCAAGGATACCTGATTGTGTTTCGAAATTGTTCTTAACGTATTTCCCTGGTTCAAGATTATGATGCATGGTCATCTGATAATCACAGCCTACCATATCAGCACCGGTCTCTTCCGCTTTTTTTATCATCGTATCATAATAATCCGGAGTAACCCAATCATCCGCATCGATAAAACTTATCCACTCACCCTTTGCAAAGGCCAGACCAATGTTCTTGGCCCCTCCCTGATGATGATTCTTTTTGGAAAAAAGAGCTACAAAACGATCTGCATATTTATCTGCATATTTTTTCAAAATAAGCGGTGAGTCATCTGTAGAACAGTCATCAACTGCAATAATCTCATATGAATAAGATATTGACTGATTCACCAAAGAATCCAGACACCACTTAAGTTTATCATTGTCTGCCATATTAAAAACAGGCACAATAATTGATAGTTTTAAACTATACTTTTCTTCTTTTTCCATAATCAGAAACCCATATAAATATAAGTGCTAACCTCCGAAAAGGCCAGAACACTCCAAACAAATAATAATCCAAACAAAACTGCTCTTTTTACTGTCAATTTCTTTTCTGCGATTTCATATGCATTTTTGGCAAATAAACAAATTGCAAAAGAAATAGCAATAATAATCCACATGCATATGGTCATAGAATATTTTCCATTTGCAAAAGACGTCATCTTAATAATATACCAGAGTTCATCCAGCATAAAAAGTTCGAGAAAGTTTTTGCTAAAGCCTACCACAAAATTTCCAAAAACCCTTCTAAAAAGGCTAATAGCAGTTCCAATACTACCCGCACCAACAAGACTAAATGTAAAAGCTACAAACAGATAATTAAAGAAAATACCAAAAGGCTTGTTCATAAGCCTTTTATAGCGATTCTTCCCGCTTATTCCAGTCTTAGCTCTTATCCTATCATCCATAGAGTCCTCAACAATTCTTCTTTTTATACAAAATCTTGTAAGTACATAGGCAAGAGCGTGAAGTGCTCCCCACAAGATAAAACCAAGACCTGCACCGTGCCAAAAACCTGAAACGAGGAATATAATTATGAAGTTTACGTAAGTTCGAAACTCTCCCTTTCTTCCGCCTCCCAAAGGAATATATACATATTCTGTGAAAAACGATGTTAATGTCATGTGCCATCTCTTCCAGAGTTCATCTATATTTCTTGACTTAAAAGGCGAATTGAAATTATTTGGAAGCTCAATTCCCACCATCCGTCCAATAGCCATAGCCATATCACAATATCCGCTGAAATCAAAATACAGCTGTAAAGGATAAATAAAGATAACCACAAGAGCCTCAGTACTTGAAAGCGTATCAGGCTGACTATACCCAAAATTAGTAACAGCTGCAAGTGTATCTGCTAGAAGACTCTTCTTTGCAAGACCAAGCACGAACAGACTAAGCGCACTTTCAATTTTTTCTACGCTAATACTTTTTCCTAAAAGATTTGTTGTCTGACTCTTAAAATCCCCAAACCTCATAATAGGTCCCTGCAAAAGCTTAGGAAAAAAAGTAATATAAGTCAAATATTCCAAATAATCAGAACAATCTATTTTACCACGATAAAGATCAGCCTGCATCGAAATCTGACTGAAGGTATAGAAGCTTATTGCTAGCGGAAGCACTACAATATTTTCTTTTTTTGTATCAGAAATACCTGCAAAAATTTCTGCAAAAAAGCGCGCATACTTAAAAAATCCAAGATAGAAAACATTGAATATTATTGAAAATACAAAAAGTATTTTTAACAATTTTGCCCTATTTTTGGATATTTTTTTCTGCAAAAAAATAAAGACTAAATTACACAAAATACTTACGAGGAATACTCCTAGATATTCAAGTCCGAAAAAAGCAAAAAATATAAGTGATGATGCGACAAGATAAAGCCTTGCCACTCTTTCGAGAAAACAAAGCCTTGTCCTATCATATATTAGTCTTAGTCCGTAAAATCCGGCTAAAAAAATCAGCAGGAATGCAAAAACAAAACCATATGAATTAAATAGCATTTTAAAAAATCCTTCCGTCAACCCTGCCTGCGACTAAAAAGAGCATCGAAATCGTAATCTTTTATTATCTTTCTCATCTTTGAAAGCTCTTTTTTGATATCGCCTTTTTGGAGTAAATGGGTATTATCTGCAAAACATTTAACCATCCACGTATTGATTTCAGGTTTGTAATGTATAGTGTCTGCATAGTTATTGATATCTGTTACAAACTGTTCTTCATTCTGGAAATAGAAAATCTTAACATTATCATATTTCATCAGCGTATCACACATAAATTCAATTTGATTAAACGTAGCCTCGAGATGGTTTTCTTCCATCACATTGTACCAGTACAACATGCTATAAGGCGGGAGAAAGATAGTAAACTCAGTCTCCTTATGCTCTTTAATGAAAGGAATAATGTTTATATCAAGATTTTTCCTAGTTCTTTCAATATATTCATCTTTCTTTGTTTCTTCTTCAACTTTACTACTAGGTGTAAAGTTATGAAGTACCCACTGTTCATTATAATATTCAGGAGTCCACCAGCTCGCATAGACAGTTGACAAATCAGTTGGCTTTCTTTGAATGACAGGCTTTAAAATATATTCAAATAAAACATCCCTGTTAAACACATATTTTACATCATTGAAAATATTATCATCATACAGATATTCTGGAAGTTCATACTTGGTACTATCAACATCTGCTGTCATAACCATAGGATCAAGTGCCATATAGATTGCACTAACATCATTATGTTTTCTGGAAAAAGAATCCTTTCGATATATAAATGATAAAATATTATAATCATCTCTTGGCAAAGCTCCGCTATAGCTAAGCTTTATCGTATTTTTGCCCAAAATTTGTCCAAAATCACTTGTATGAAAATTAACGGTCATCGATGAACCTATAATCGCACTGTCATAAATAAAATTTTGTGCCATTCCCGGATTTTGAGATAACTGATTATCTACAATATAAGGAAATCCTTCAAGTGGTTTGTGATAATGAAAAAAAGGATCTACATATACCACTAGAGATAAAATAGCAAAAAATGATATTACTACTGTAAGTAAAAACGCAATAAGAGCTTTAAATCTCCCACCAGAGTTTTCCCCTTCAAACAGTGATTTCATCTTATCTGTGCTTGTCTTTCTGACTTTTATATCTTCTAAACTCAAAAGTCCTTTTCTAATATTATCAAAAACTTTTATTTCATCCTGATTAAAATTCCCGGCATTTATCATAAAAGCTTTACGCTCAAATGCCATTACGTTCTGCATCTGATTATCTGCAACGACAAAACAAATAGTAGGAATCCCTAATCTGCACAGCTCATATAAAGTGCTCCCTGATGCTGCAATACAGGCATCCATATTCTCCATAACAGCAGCCATATTCTTCACATTTTCATGAACCACTATTTTATTTTCAAGTTCTTTGCAAGAAGCTAAAAATTCTTTTATCTTGTCTGCATCTTTGCTGACAGGACCTACAATAAGATGGAACACATAATCTTTGTCTAATAGTTCTTTACAAGAAAGAAGATACTCAAGGAACTTAAGCTCAAAACCAAGCTGATCTCCGCCTCCTGTAGTAACCATGATATCTGTTACCTTATCTTTTAACCTGATACAAGAACTATTTTTAAACTCATCTCTTACAGGAGAATAAGAAATACCAAGACAAAGCTTTGTACTTGAACCTTCATACAATTTCTCATAACCTATATCTTCTGCATAGATACTGTAATTGATAAGAACATCGACTGGAAAAGCTTTTTTTCCAAAGTCATCAATATATGTAACTATAAAATATTCTCTAAGCTTTTCCAGATAAGAATCAGTGACAAAATAACTATCAACCAGAATATCTGTCTTGCCTGCAAGATAATCTTTTACTTTATCAAAAAGAATATCTGTCTCTTCCTCCATCTGGTCGTAGGAAGTTCCAAGAACGATTGCCTTAAACCCCTTTTCTTTGACAAGTTTCAAAGCCCTGTCATCCGCTAAGAGGAATATTATATTGTCCTTATCCCACATAGAAGATGCAATCGCCATTGTACGATAGATATGCCCAAGTCCAATCTTATCATTTCCGTCAGCACGAACAAATCTAATTCTATTCATATTTTCAACATCCATTTTGACGTTTGTAGTTTACTAATCAAGCTTTATCATAACTAGCAGGATTGTCGTTTGTAACATTGTCTTCCATTCCGCTTACATATTTCCATTCCATAGGATAGCCTTTGGAAATATCCATAGAAGCAGTCTTTCCCAGAATTTCTTCATAATACTTTGTATGAAGTCCATATCCTGGTCTTACCGACCTTAAATTTTCACTAGTAAAAGCTTCTCCCTTCTTAATATCTTTGGCCACAAACAAAGACCTCGAGAATGCTCTCTGACGTGCAACTTGATCTGATAAGTCATATGATACTCTTCCAAGTGCCTTCTCAACATTTCTTATATCTTTGACCATTCTGCCAAACTCTTCAGGCTCCATTGAGAATGCTGAATCCTCGCCGCCATCTGACCTTCTTAATGTAAGATGCTTCTCTATAACGCTTGCTCCAAGTGCAATAGATGCAACTGCAACCTCACATCCAAGTGAATGATCTGACAAACCGCTTATACAGTCATACTCTCTTGCAAGTTCAGGAATCATGGAAATATTCATAGTTTCATAAGGAGCCGGATATGCAGAAGTGCATTTTAAGAGTACTATCTGATCGTTATTCTCTTCTTTTATAGTCTTAACCGCAAGATCAATATCACTCTTTCTGGCTATACCTGTTGCCAAAATCATAGGCTTTCCAAGTTTTGCAACTTTTCTTATAAGAGGAATATCATTTATCTCAAAAGAAGCAATCTTGTAGCATGGTACATCTAACTCTTCCAGAAAATCTACAGACGAAAAATCAAATGGAGTTGAAAACATTACAATTCCAAGCTTTTTAGCCTCTTCAAAAAGGTCAGCATGCCACTCCCATGGTGTATAGGCTTTTTCATATAAAGAATAAAGCGTATCTCCGTCCCATATAGTGCCCTGATTTATTCTAAACCAGGGAAGATTTGAATCCAGTGTAATGGTACTTGCTGTATAAGTCTGAATCTTTACTGCATCAGCTCCTTGTTCTTTAGCTGCATGAAGAATTTCAAGCGCTCTGTTAAAATCCATATTGTGATTGGCACTCATCTCAGCAACCATAAAAGTCTTATGACCGGCGCCAATTTTATGTCCTGCAATTTCAATTTCTCTGTTCATCAGTATCTGCTCCCTTTTCCAGCATAACCTTATATTTTAGTTCAGCAATCTTCCAGTCAGTCAGATTATCAATATCCTGAACTTCCATCTCATCTACAATAAAGGGTTTTATATTACCCATCATAAGATTTCCTGTCTTCTTATATGCTTCTATATTAAAAATATAGAACTGTCCGCAGTCATGATATTCTTTTTCCAAATCCTGTGAACGAGAATTTAAATACTTAGGCTCCTGAAATACAAGGCGCTCGTCTCTAATAACAAGTGATCTTTGAGGAGGATAAGAAAAAGGGACTACCGGAATGATAGTGTCTGCGTCGTTATCCTCCATTAGTTCCATTGCCTTTTTTAGTTTTTCTCCTGTTACAAAAGGAGCTGTAGGATAAATGCAGCATCCAATATCAAAGTTTTTACCAAGCTTTGCATAGTTATCTAACACTTCCAAAAGAACATCACTTGTTGTAGCAAAGTCATTAGAAGTTTTCTCACTTCTTAAAAAAGGAACACTTGCCCCATACCTTAGCGCAATCTCTTTTATTTCTTCGTCATCAGTAGACACCATAACTTCATCAAAAACACCGCTTTCAAGTGCCGCGGTTATAGAATAAGCAAGGATAGGTTTTCCGCAAAACTCTTTTATATTCTTTCTAGGAATACGCTTACTTCCACCTCTTGCTGTAATAATTGCAATTTTTGGCATTTTATTTTCCTTCCTTAGTCACAAAGCTTTTACTGTTTTTAACATGGGCATGAAGTTTTGGATCTTCGTAATGATCCATCCATTCATTTCCAAGATAGATTTTTTCTTTCGCACAGTGAATAGAAGACGGAACCGTATACACAGTCACAACTCTGTCAAAAGTAGCCCCAAGGAAATTCAAAATTTCCATAGGAAAATGTGAATCCATAACGATTTCATCCTTGAACTCTTTTTTATAGTCAAGAGCATCCCTAGGATGAGGCTTAATAAAAACTTTCGCCTTTTTGCCATCTATCACACCGTATTTATCTATCAAATCGGAAAAGAGTTTTTTTCTCACAGTTAAATCCTTGCACAATGGTTCTGATAAAACAAGCACAGTATTAAGCCCTGATTCACTAGCCTTATCCAGTACACTACTTAACTGCCTGCGGTTTTCTATAAATATGTCACACAGTAACTTCTTACCCTCATCATCTAATGCACTAACAAGTTCTTCCCTGGATTTTTCAACCATCTTGTCAATAGGATTGTCAAGTACCGAAATATCGTTAACTTCCATATCAATACAATATTTACTGTAACCGTTCTGAATAAACAAAATGCCAATTTGAGCCAAAAAGCTCTTGAAGCCAAAGTGCCCTGCATTATCTTCTCTTGCAGTATCTCTATACCTTATACAGTTAAGACCATCTTCTACTGCATGATATTTTATCTTCTTATAAAAAAGATAGTATCCAATAGGATCAGAATCGCAGAAAACATAAATATCCTTGTAGCTTCTAAAATCAACAGGAATATACTTTTCCTGTAACTTACCAAGCTTCTTGCAAAATTTTATTCTCTGAAGGCTATTAAATACAATATTTCCTCTGTCTTTTTTCAGTTCCACAAGTTCCGGAAAATAAGTGTAATCCTTCTCCTCAAATGTAAAAACATCCTCGAATAAACCACTTCTTACAACTCTTTCTTTAAGATTTCCAAAATCATTGGACATTGTAGAAAGAACAAGTGCTGCCCCCGTATCTTTCCTGGTCTTTCTAATCTCAAGTTCTTTTAAAATCGCCACATATGCATGATAAAAAGTGTGGCACACGTATATTCTATCTTTCATTGTTCTTGTCTTTTCTATTTTTCAAAGCTATATGTAGTCCAGTTATCTCTACTATCTAATTCAACTATGCTGCTTAATTTACAAGCGGTACCAAGAAGCTGACTAAGCCTTTCATCTTTATTATCTCCATCTGCCGCATAGACAATCATATTATCAGCATTTTGGATAAGTTCTTCAGTAATATCCATGCTATTATCTTCATTTATCATATAAATTCTAGGATATTCCATAAGCTTATCACTTAGCCACCATATTTTATCAGAAGATTCACTGTTATACAACACAACAGCAAAGCCTTCACTTTCTGCATGCTCTCTTGCAAGGCTCATCGATTCTGCATTCTTAGGATACAGGAACAAAACCATATCCCCTTTAAAATCCGCCCAAAAGTCAAATACAATGAAGATAACACAAAAAGCCAAACAAAATCTTGATGTCTTTCTTCTATGAATCATGAAACTGTCAGAAAATCTTATCAATAGATTAAGGAAATAATTCATGACCATCATGATAACAAGTCCATAAACAGGATATTCATAACGATTAGAGCTATCTCCCAGTAAAAGCGCTGTTTTGGCTACAGTTAAAAAATACAGTATAGCAGATACAAATATAATCAGCTTTAAAACCCTAACCTTAGACCTTATGAGAGTTTTCATGAGACCTTTTCCTGATATGAATGTCTTCTTTTTCTTTGCTGCAAAATAAATATTTCCGGCAATAATGAATATAACAATAAGATAAAATGCTCCTCCGAATACATTCCTGTTGAGAAGACCTCCAAAGAATCTCAAACGGCTTAGAGTATTCTGCGCCGAAACAAATTCATTAATTGCTCCCTTCCCTCTGTACCCATGGAAAATCTGAGCAACAGACGAAGGAAATGCAACAACTCCCAGCAAAAGGCTAAGTATACAACTTGCTCCATAAACAAGAATGCCGCATACTGACTGTTTTATAATCCTGTTATCATAGCTGTTTCTTCTGAATGCATGGAAAATCCAGTACAAACAAGTCATTAATGCAATATAGAAAAAGAATATAATGTAATAATAATGAGTCAAAAATCCAAAAAAGGAACAGACTATTATAGGAACTATATGATGGATATATTGCTTTAATCTGTTTTCTTTTTTGTTACCAAAAGAAATATTATTCCATAAAACTTTGATAAGTCTTATATGAAGATATGCACACAAATGTACAAAGAATGTAAGATACATGTACATTCTGCAAAACATCACAAATGAAATAGTCATCGGATGAAATCCCCAGACTGTCAGAATCATCATCCTAAAGCCTATAGAAAATTCCAGTTCCTTCAATATTAAGTACAGCACGAACCATGCCAAAACAAAAGCTATTAAATTTATTCCTATTCCTATCCATTTAGAGAATCGTCCCACACAGACAGAACATGCTGTGTGAAGAATATCATAATAAAATGGTGGGTGAACATCCCATGACTGAACAAGTTTTACAAGTCCATACCTAAAACTTTCACCTTTATTAACTACAAATTCACTTCGAATAGCTGATGAATCCACAAAATCTCTATCCACTACGAATAATCCTGCTGTTCGATTACTAGAAAAATATGAATAGAATTCATCTTCGTGGAATCCCTTCTTCAAAAAACCAAAATAAATACATACAACTATCTGTAATAATAAAATCACCCAATATACTGCCGACTTTTTTTTCAAAAAAACTCGCATCATTTTATCCCTCGCAGCTTAGCATGAACCTGTCGAATCAAACGCGGATTTCCGGCAAAAAGCCACAAATAAAGCTTCTGCCTTTTTCCAAGAAACGGACTATTCAATGCATCTTTTTTGTGTTTCCTAACAAACACACATACATTTTGGTAAAACTTATTATCTTTAGTCATTTTAGAAATCGGGATATGAAGCAGATAATCAAGCCTTTGTACTAGGCAAAATCTAATTGCATATCTCTCAAGTTGTGGAAAATTTTTATTTACAAATTCATAACACTCATCCGAATTGACTACTATATCTGTAAAAACAGGTGGAAAATAATCTTTTTCCTCTACCTTTTTTCTTGAATTACTGCCTGTTCTGTAGAAAACATGGTATCCTATCTTATTCACAAAGACAATTTCGCCAATTTCCGGAAGCAGGTGATATAACAAATCAAAATCTTCATTAAGCTTGCCCACAGGAAATTCTTTTTTTTCAAAAAAAGATCTGTGAGTCAGTTTAGTACAAAAAGAACTGTCTCCTTCATGAAGAAGAAGAAGTTTCATAAATCCCTTTGGAGAATATATTGTTTCCCACCTTGGAAGCGGTACTACGCAAGGAAGCTTTGTCCCATCTTCTGCAATTTCATCTCTGCCAATCTGTGCCATCTTAACATTGTTGTTCAAAATGCCAATCATAAGATTCTCATACATATCAGGCTCGATATAGTCATCACTGTCCACAAAGCCTATGTACTCTCCCCTTACTTTCGACAATGCATAGTTTCTGGCAGCAGATGAACCAGCATTTTCTTCATGAAGAGATACAATATTTGAATACCTTTTTGCATAATCATCTGCAATCTTTCCAGTATTATCACTTGAACCATCATCTACTATGAGTATTTCAAGCCTGTCCTTTGGATAAGTCTGGGCAAGTACACTGTCAACGCAGCGCGGCAGAAGTTTCTCTATATTATATGCCGGAATGATAACCGATATAATCGGATATGTTGTAGTTTCATTCATTTTCCAATTTCCTTATATATCTTTAAATATGATGACTTTATTGTTTTTAAGTAGTCCGTAAAATTTTGTCACTGATTTTTGGAATTTTCAGTAGCGTTTCTTGGCGAATTAATCTGATTATATAAGTCATAACCTATGAGCATTATTATCCCCATCATAATAAACGCAAAAACGACAAGATTAGCTGTTGTGAGCGAGGAACTTGCGCCCCACAAATATCTTGTATAGGTTACAAGCGTAATACCTTGAAGCATTATTGCAAGACACATTCGCTTAAAGCCAAACATTCCATAAATAAATGCAAAAATCTCTGCCACAAATCCATATCGCTCATGCATGCATGGAAGAGTGTACACAATAAGCGATGAAGAAAAAAACGCAAGTGTCACTAAAAACATTCCATCAAGCTTTACTTTTTTCACATATATATAATATGCAAGCATTCCCATAAGCATAACGGTCACTACTTCACCTGCACTTATAATAATCTGTCTGTCTGCTTTCTCAAGACCAGTCTGAATAATAGTATAAATATTCGGATAGTTCATGGACAATCTTGAGAACATAGCCACCTGATTTTTGTATATTCCAAGAAGGCTAAAAAAAGTTTTGCCGGTAGGATTTAAAGTTATCATGCCATCAACAGGTATGAAGCTTTCTGTCCAGACTACATTTCCTGTATCTACAAGACTTGCGACAGGTACTGTTACAGAAGAAGGCACGAATGCTCCGGCAATGGCAGCAGGTATTATTACCATCACATATACTAACGGTATAAAGAAAATGTAGCGAATCTTCAATCTATTCTTGAGCCAGGCTATAATAAGTACTGGCAAAAAGAAAATTGCCTGCTGCTTCACGCAATAGCTAATCGCAAAAAATATCCACACCCTCATGTCTTTTCTTTTCAAAAGATATAGGAAAGATAACATCAAAAATGTAGTGTACATGGAATCATTCTGCGCCCATGCCGCGCTATTAAGTATCATAGTCGGAATGAATAAAATAACAGCAAACATCAATGAGGCTTTTTTTACATTTCTAGACATTTCCAAAATGATTCGAAATGCCACAATAGCACTCATTACATCAAAGAATATCGACATGGATTTAATTAAATACATGTCATTTGCTCCGCCGTTATTAAACAAATTCAGAAAGATAATAATATACTGATACAAACAGTTGTAGTCACAAGTTGATATATGGTCAACTCCTCCTGCCTCTACACCAATATACGGAAGATGCATGGCATGAGCATTTCGGATTTCTTTCATCCAATCCGCAAAAGCTGTGTAATAATCTCCTGATACCACATCAAATAAGCATACTCTTGCAAGTATACCCAGCATCAGAATAGATATCAGGAACAAAATATCAATAATTTGAAAGGTAATTCCGAATATTTTTATCTTTTCTTTGAAGAAATAATCAACTGCGCGCATCTTGTCCTTCTCCGAATATATCATTGTAAATCTCCATTAGTCTCTTAAAATTCTTCTCGGCATCATGTACTGTAAGTGCCCTTTTTCTAGCTGCCTTTCCCCTCATTACAGCTTCCTGTTCATTATCCCATATATTTGAAACAGCCTTGAAAAGAGATACATAGTCCCCTTTTGGTGTTACAAGCGCTTCAACTTTATCATCCACCATACTAGGGATACCGCCAGCATTACTTACTACAATAGGCATTCCCAAAAGCATGGCTTCGCCAAGACTATTAGGCGAATTCTCCACATAGGATGCACATACAAATACACTGCTTCCTAGATACTCTTCTTTCATCTGATTAGCCGACAGTCTTCCAAGGCATGTCACATGATTTTCTAGATGTTCTTTTTTTATTTTGCATCTAAGATATCTTCCATAAGCTGTTTCTTTAAAAAATGTAGGAACAAACCTCTTTAAAGAATTCTTTGCAGTCCCAGCATCATTAGCTCTTTTTGTTATTTCATCACAAGAAATACTTCCTATGATACTGTTGCCTGCAATATATAAATGCGCATCTTCATACCTTTTTGTAAGCTCTTTTAATGCATCCAGTACAAAATGAAGTCCCTTAATAGGATAGTCTCCCTGAGCCACAAATATAGAATGTGGTCTTGTTTTATTACTATCCCATTCATCATTATAAAAATCATTCCTCATAGTTTCATTCATAGAATAATAAACAATAGAAGGATTTATCTTCTTAACGGCTTCATAATCAAATTTTGTCCTGCCTGTCACATGCTTTATAGCTTCCAGCGCCTTTTTTTCATTCTCTGCTCTCATCAAAAACTTCTTCTGCTGATCTAAGACAGAGTCTTTCTTCAAAAAATCTCTAAAAGTAACTTTGTTCTGTACCCGGCCTGGTAAATGAGCCATATATTCATCTGCAATTTCTTTGCATACTCCCTGCATACCTATAAGGATTTTATTCTTATCATCACAAATCCTCACCATAGCAAGACAATGAGGAAACTCTGTTCCAAAAATATGTATAACATCAGGTTTAAAATCATCTACTATATTTTTTAATTCAGTTTCAATATTTGCATCATATACTTCCGGATGATTAAGGTCTTCATGAAAACTATAAAAATTCACGTTTTCGAATACATCTTTTATACAATCAAAATCCCCACTATCAGGGAAACATACTCCAAGTTCAATCTTATTTGAAGATTTTTCATTCTCTATTTTCAATCTGTCATAACATCCAGAAAGCCAACCTTCACGATTAGAATACGCTGCATTAATATGCCTTGCATAAGCTGGCAGCATAATATTACAAAGCCACAATACTCTCATTTATTCACTCTTCCATTATTTTCTGACAAAACATTTATAAATGCCTGTTTTGATACCATTATAAATCTTAGCTGTTTGAGGATTACCTGCTATAACAGTTCTAAGTGGTGCAAGTGTTACTATTCTAAAGATATCAAAGAGAATAACTTTTTTCTTTGGCATATACCTTGATATTATCTCTCTTCTCTCCCTCTCTGAAACCTTGCGATTTTCTTTGGTTTCAGAAAAGCCACCGCCCTCATAATCTGCAACAGTTACAGGCATAAAATGCATTCTTGCATTATCAAAATAAAAACATCTAAGAAAATGCTCATAGTCTGCTCTGACTTGCCATGTAGTATCAAAATGCTCCAGCAACATAAGCTCAATATCGTAAAAGCATGCCTGATGACATGGAACATTGCGGTAGCAGGTAAAATCATTTATAACAGGATTTGAATATACGACCTGAGACGTTTTTCTCTCAAAAATATTTCCATAGAAAATATTCTTGTGAAATACTGATGTTTCTTTGCCTCCATCAACATTCTCTCCTAGAAAAATCATGCTTCCAGCTTTATTTATATGATCATGAACTTTTTGCAAAACATTTTCATCCACAAAATAATCGCCGCAGTTAAGAAAGTATACAAATGGACCTATACTGCTTTTATCTTTCCTGTTATAGGAATATGTTCCAAGAATAGTATCACAGGCAACATTCATAGCATCATATATTCCACTGTCTTTACCTGTGACAAGCCTAATAGAACCATCCTTCGACAGACCACTCTTTTTGTCTACATTATATTCTCTGCAAAGCCTATCTATAGAATCATCCGCAGAACCGCCATCTTTAACGATTATTTCATATGACTTAAAGCTTTGTTTCTTCACACTCTCGATAGTCTGTATAAGCTTATCTCCAGCATTAAAACAAACAACAATTATATAAAAAAATGGAACCATTATTTCCTCCGCTAGTTACATACATCTCTTTTCTGTACAGATAAAAATATTTACATCAGTCTGTTACTTGATATTCCAAAGGAACCATATCGTGAAACATAAAAGTTTCATATGGCAATATTCTAACACCGTCTTTGGCTGCACTTCTAAACATAAAGATTAAAAAAAACAATACAAGAACCAAAAAAACTGCAATTTTAGCTGTATGCCTTTTTCCTGTACTCTTAATGTGTACCAAAATAGATGGAACAAGCAAAATCTGTGTTATTGTCAGATAGTATCCAATTCTCGATATAACAGGCAAAAAAGAGCAAAAAACATATAATAGCAACGCAAGAAAATTGCACTTTACATAAAAAATATTCATCACATTTTCCTTGATTGCATCTTTATAGAACAAATAAACAAGAGCTCCAATTGCAAGTATCCTTACAATACTTACAATACTGGTACCTCCTGCCAGATATTCAGTTCCCTTGTAGGAAGGATATACCAATAGAAGTAGTTTTAGATAAAATTCTTTGCAGAAAACAAAAGTCAAAGCAATACTACCTGCTGCTATTCCCATCCACCTCTTCCATTTAATAATACAAAGGGGATATATAATAAGTGTTACTAAAACCGACTTATGAAATAACGAGCCCAGCAAAATTGCAACTACAAATCTGACATAGTCTTTTTTTCTTATATATCTTATAGAAAAAAGCGCTATAGATAATGCCAAATAGTACCTTACTGTAGATAATGATTGAAAATAGTAGCTTAAAAGCATGAACATCATAAACGTCCATCTAAATGCATCACTTAACTCTTTCATTGCCCACAAAAAAAATAACATTGTGAAAAATGAAAAAAAAGCAAATACTAGCAGATAGTTTTCAAATCCGCACAAAGAGTAAACAATCTTTGCCAAAAGATTAAATCCTATCTCTGTAGGTACATAAGCATCCACATATGCCAAATGCATGAAATTGACATATTTTGCATAGTCATTTCCAACATTTAGCCTTAGAGCAGATACAGCAAAAAGCATGATGAAAATACTCACCATGCTCACTATATTCATCGCATCTCTTCTAGTAATACCTGTAAATGTAAAAACAAATCTATCATCAGAATTTGCCTTGGCGATATGATCTTCTCTGACATTAAATGCCAAAAACAAAGTCACTGCTGTCAGCAAAAAATAAAGCCACATATATTCCTCCATTAAGAAAACTATGAAATAATTCCAAAAAAGCCTTCTGTTTGTTGTAAATTTTAACTCAATTTTAGCATATCGGCTAGGCTTTTACCATTATATGTTGAATCTCCTTTTGGGTTAGCCTACAATAGTAAGTGGGTTACATTTTAATATATGGAGGTATAGGGTTATGGGAAACGTATTGGATAAGTTTGCGTTAACAGGAAAAGTTGCGTGGATTACCGGTGCTTCTTATGGACTGGGATTATCCTATGCAAAAGCCTTCGCAGAGGCGGGTGCAACAATCGTATTCAACGACATTACCAAAGAGCTTGTAGACAAAGGTCTTGCCGAATATGAAAAACTCGGTATCAAAGCCTATGGAAGCGTATGTGATGTCACTAATGAAAAAGATGTCGCTTCTTTTGTAAGTAACGTCAGAGAAAACATCGGTTCGATTGATATTCTTGTCAACAATGCAGGAATCATCAAGAGAATTCCAATGGTAGAAATGTCTCTTGATGATTGGAATGCAGTTATTAATGTTGATCTTACTGGTCCTTTCATCTGTTCTAAAGCTGTTATTCCGGATATGATCAAAAAGGGCGGAGGCAAAATTATAAATGCCTGCTCGATGATGTCAGAATTCGGAAGAGAAACAGTATCTGCTTACGCCGCAGCAAAAGGCGGTCTAAAAATGCTCACTAGAAATATTTGCTCAGAATATGGAGCTTATAACATTCAATGTAATGCAATAGGCCCCGGCTATATTGCCACTCCTCAAACAGCGCCTCTTCGACAAAAAGGTGAAGACGGTTCAATGAATCCTTTTGATAGATTCATTCGTTCGAAAACCCCAGCAAGACGTTGGGGAACTCCAAAAGATTTGCAGGGACTTGCTGTATTTTTGGCCTCACCAGCATCTGATTTTATCAATGGCCAGGTGATATATATTGACGGTGGAATATCCGCATATATTGGTCAAGACCCAAGTAACCTTGATGAATCTGTTTTGAGTGAAGAACCTCTGGAGGAATGAACATGAAAATAGCACTTATAAATGAAAACTCACAGGCAGGAAAAAACTCCTGTATCTTTGACGCACTAAAAGAAATCGCTGACAATAAAGGCTATGAAGTTGTAAATTATGGAATGTATTCTTCGGAAGATAAATGCCAGCTTACTTATGTCCAAAACGGCATACTAGCTGCAACCCTTCTTAACAGCGGCGCCGCAGACTTTGTGGTAACCGGATGTGGAACCGGAGAAGGTGCTATGCTTGCACTTAACTCCTTTCCTGGAGTTATATGTGGTCATATAGAAACCCCTCTGGATGCATATACATTTGCACAAATAAACGATGGAAATGCTATTTCTATACCCTTTGCACTTGGATTTGGCTGGGGCGGAGATTTAAATCTTAAATACATCTTCGAGAAACTCTGGTCAGAACCATTTGGTGGCGGATATCCCAAAGAGCGAAGAGAACCAGAACAAAAAAACAAGAAAATATTAGATGAAGTAAGAAAAGTCACCATCAATCAGGATTTATCTGAAATACTAAATAAACTCGACCATGAACTTGTCAAAGGTTCTTTCATGGGAGAGCACTTTAAAGAGTATTTCTTTAGAGATTGCAAAGATGAAAAAATAGCTGAAACAGTGAAAAAGATTATAGGATGACGCAAAAAGTATAGATTTTTTGTTTTTTGTGTTCCGTTTTGATGTTTGTATATTTCGTCGCAGACGCGCTTTCGCTTGATTATAAACGTAATGGTTCATAAGATGCTAAAAGACAGCATCTAAGAACCAACGTTTATAAACAGTTCTGCTCATGAAATATTACAAACAATCAAAAATCAGTCGTACATCGTTTTATAAGATTTCCCTCTACAGTAATTCTATGCTCAATTTCATCACCTTTCAAAAGTTTCATTATATTATCAACTACTGTTTTGGCCATTTTTTTTGCAGAAGGATCTACGGATGTTAATTCAGGTTCTATATACTCTGACAGATATGAATTGTTATATCCTACAACACTGATATCCTTAGGTATATCAAGTTTTTTTGCCTTGGCATATTTTATAACTCCTATAGCCAGTTTATCAGTTGTTGTAAGAACAGCATCAAATTCCAAGTCCTTTCTTAAAAGAAGCAAATCTCTTTCTTCATGGACTTTACATGTTATCTTAATCTTTAAATTCCCATCGATGGGAATTCCAGCTTCTTTCAAAGCCTTTTCATAACCACCCATTTTCTGCATAGAACTTACCGAATCAGAATCGTATAAAAAAAGTATTTTTCTCCTTCCTGATTCAATAAGCTTTTTTGCAGCATCATACATAGACTTATAATCATCCGCAATTACGCTATATATATTAGGGTCTTCCAAAGCTCCATTTATTATGAAAATAGGTACATTTTTGGCAACTTTATGAAGATAACTTACTTCTTCTTCCTGTCCGTTTCCCAGAAATTGTGAACCTATAAGTATCAGTGCATCCATTTTTTTCTTTAACAGCAAGTTCACAGCATGTTCTCTGGAATTCAAATCATAGCCACTGCAAAACAGCATATAATCATATCCGTATTCATGAAGTCTTTTTTCTATAATAGAAACCATATTAGCCATATAATCATCTGATATATCAGAGCAGGATATTCCCACCATCTTCATAGAATTAAACTGCAAACTCCTCGCAAATGGATTTGGCGTATAGTCATATTCTTTCATTATAGAAAGAACTCTTTCTCTTGTCTTATCACTTACATTTGGATTTCCATTCACCACTCTGGAAATAGTCGCAATTGATACCCCTGATAGTCTTGCTATATCATAAATTGTAACTGCCATATGATCACCTCGATATTTTTAAGCTTGATTTTTTATTTTTCTTCTACTATATTTATATGTAAGTGCTTACATAGACTATTTTACTTATTTTCTAGTGTTAATACAAGGGAGGATTACGTATGAAATTTCTAGATAAAGACTTTCTGCTTACTACTGATGCTGCAAAGACACTTTATCACAATTATGCTGAGAACATGCCTATTCTGGACTATCATTGTCATATCAGTCCTATGGAGATTGCGACTAATAAGAAGTTTGACAATATCACTCAATTATGGCTTGGCGGCGATCACTACAAATGGAGACAGATGCGCTCTAATGGTGTAAGTGAGAAATATATTACAGGTGATGCTTCTGATTATGAGAAATTCGAGATGTGGGCTAAGACTTTGGAAAAAGCTATAGGCAACCCTCTCTATCATTGGAGTCACTTAGAACTTCAGAGATATTTTGGTTATGAAGGTGTTTTAAATTCCAAAACTTGCAAAGAAGTATGGGATCTTTGTAATGAAAAACTCAAGAATACTTCTTGCAGACAACTTATTAAAGATTCTAATGTAACTCTTATCTGTACTACTGATGACCCTGCTGATTCCCTTGAGTGGCATGAAAAGATTGCGGCTGATGATAGTTTTGATGTTCAGGTTCTTCCTGCATGGCGTCCTGACAAAGCTACTAATATCGAGAAGGTAGACTTCATCGAATACTTAGACAAACTTGGAAAAGTATCTGGTGTAGATATCCGCTCTTTTGCTGATATTGTCAAAGCTCTTTCTATCCGACTTGATTTCTTCGAAAAGCATGGTGCAAATGTTTCGGATCATGGTCTTGATTATGTTCCATATGCACCTGTTAATATAGAAGAAACAGAAAAGATTTTTGCCAAGAGACTTGCTGGAGAAAAGCTTACTCAAGCTGAAATTGATGGTTACAAATACATGCTTTTAAAGGAACTTGCAAAAGAATATCACAAGAGAAACTGGGTTATGCAGCTTCATTTTGGATGTAAACGTGACAATAATACTTCTATGTTCGCTAAAATCGGACCTGATACAGGTTTTGACTGCATTGGCGACCAGTGTTCTACTGCTGCAATTTCCAATTTTCTTAACAGTCTTGCCGAAACAGATGAACTTCCAAAGACTATTCTTTATTCATTAAATCCAAATGATAATTCCGCTCTTGGCACTATTATCGGATGTTTCCAGAATGACGAAGCAAGAGGAAAGATTCAACTTGGTAGTGCATGGTGGTTCAATGACCACAAAACAGGTATCACTAATCAGCTCACTGATCTTGCAAATCTTGGTCTTCTTGGCAATTTCATCGGAATGCTGACTGATTCTAGAAGTTTCATTTCTTATGCTAGACACGAATATTTCAGACGTATTCTTTGCGGACTTTTGGGACAGTGGATTGAAAACGGCGAACTTCCGGAAGATTATGATTATATTGGTGGTATCGTAGAAGATATCTCATATAATAACGCTGTAAGATACTTTGGCTTCAACCTATAACCTTTATGCTGCTTAAATCATTTTCTCACGAAATTCGCAGTAAATGCGAGTTTCTGAATGAAAGTGACATATAGTCATAACTTGTTTTTTGACGCCTCAAGTATTATATGATATCCTTTACTAAATTAAAGTTTTTAGGAGGACGATTGGTATGCTGTTTTCTTCAGGTGTTATCACCAGCCTTATAATCGGCGCCCTGGCGGGTTGGATTGCAGGACGAATTATGGAGTCAGAGGGCTCACTTTTTCGAAACATTGTTCTGGGAGTTATTGGTGGAGTAGTCGGAACTGCTGTATTTAATTTTTTAGGTTTCCATACTTACAAAGGTTTTGGCTATCTGGTAGCTTCTGTAGTTGGATCATGTATTATCATTTTTCTCGGTCGTAAACTATCATAAAAAAACAAACTCCTGACAAGGAATCTAATCTTTGTCAGGAGTTTAGTGTTTTTATACTAATCTAATATATCATTTCCATAGCGAACTTTCATATATGCCTTTATGGCTTCCACACATTTTTTAAAACCCAGCTTTCCGGAATCAAGGCATAAATCATAATTAAGGGCATCTGTCCATTTTTTTCCTGTATAGTATTCATAATAATCGGAGCGATACTTGTCGATTTTCTCGATAGTCTTTGCCAGTTCTTCTCCTCTTACGGCTTGCTTTTTTGCGGCTTGTTCCATAAGGAAATCATGGTCTGCATGAACAAATACACTTATTGCATTTTCATAATCTTTAAGTACAAAATCCGCACATCTTCCGACTATTACGCAACTTTCCTTTTCTGCAAGCTGTTTGATAACCTCCGCTTGATAATTAAAGAGGTTCTTCATCGAAGTAAAGTTATCACTATCTGGTGGGATAATCCCTCCTTTGTAGATATTCTTCTTCCATTTGACTTTATCTAATAGATGTTTGCCATTTAAGATATTCTCATCCGCCTTTACGAACATAGTCTCGCTTATCCCACTAAGTTCAGATGCGAGTTTGACTAATCCGTTGTCATAGTAGTTTATTCCAAGTTCATCTGCCAGCATTTCCCCAACTGTTCTGCCTCCGCTTCCATATTGACGTGCGATGGCAATAACAATATTTCTCTTCATACAAATCACCAGCTTTCTTTAGAATGTCACTTATTACTATTGTGCAATTACTTATAATGGTTATATTTTCAAGAAAATGAGAAAACTTGCCTATTCACCAAAAACAGCTTACCTTTAACCTATTCTCCCAAATAAGCTTTATGGATTTTCTCATCATTAAGAAGATCACTAGCCTTCCCTTCCATTATAACATTACCTGTTTCGAGAACATAGGCTCTGTCTGCAATAGAAAGTGCTTTTTTTGCATTTTGCTCTACTAGAAGCACTGTTACACCATTTTGATGAACTTTTTCTATTATGGAAAAAATTTCATTAACAAGAAGCGGTGAAAGTCCCATAGAAGGCTCATCCATCAGTATGATTTCCGGCTGTGACATAAGTGCTCTTCCCATAGCCAGCATCTGCTGTTCACCACCTGATAGTGTTCCGGCCAGCTGGTTCTGTCTTTCGCACAATCTTGGAAACTGTTCATATACATTTGCAAGATTATCAGCTATTTCTTTTTTATTTCGCCTAGTATACGCTCCCATAGACAAATTCTGTGCTACTGTCATATCAGGAAATACTCGTCTTCCCTCTGGAACATGTGCCATACCCATTTGTACGATTTTATGTCCCGGAACTTTACTAATATCGTTTCCTTTGTATAATATCTGACCGCTTTTAGGCTTCAAAAGTCCGGAAATTGTGTGGAGTGTTGTCGTTTTTCCTGCTCCGTTAGCTCCGATTAATGCCACTATTTCTCCCTTTTCTACCTCAAAAGATATCCCCTTTAATGCAGCTATCATTCCGTAGCTTACAGTCAGATCTTTTATTTCCAATAATGCCATACTTTTTCCTCACTCGCCAATATATGCCTTAATTACTTCAGGATCATTCAATACAGTTTTAGTCTCGCCTTGTTTTAGAACTTTTCCAAAATTCAAAACAGTAAGTCGTTCGCATATTCCACTTACAAGCTTCATATCATGCTCGATAAGAAGTATTGTCATTCCAAATTTACTGCGTATAAGTGAAATAGTATTCATTAGTTCTGCAGTTTCATTCGGATTCATTCCTGCTGCCGGCTCATCTAGCAAAAGCAGTTTGGGTTCTGTTGCCATAGCCCTTGCAATCTCTAATTTTCTCTGTTTTCCATAAGGAAGATTGCTTGCAAGAACATCTCTTTCCTTGTCTAAATCGAACACTTCGAGAAGTTCAAGCGCACGCTTCTCGAGCGCTTTTTCTATTCTGTGATACTTTGGTGTATGCAGTATTCCATGAAGACTTCCGTAATAGAATTCACTGCTGTTATTCAGTGCCACTTTAACATTATCTATTACTGACATCTTTCCAAATAAACGAATGTTCTGGAATGTTCTTGCTATTCCTTCTTTATTAATATCTATTGTTTTTTTACCTGTAATATCGGTATCTCCGAGTTTTATAATTCCTTCTGTTGGGCTGTATACTCCTGTTAAAAGATTGAATACAGTAGTCTTACCTGCTCCGTTTGGCCCGATGAGTCCGTAGAGTTCTCCTTTTTCTATAGAAAAGCTCAAATCATCAACTGCTCTTAAACCGCCAAAGGAAATACTAAGATGATTTACTTCCAAAAGTGCCATAATCAATTTTCCTTTCTACGACGAATTTTCATCCACATACTGCTTCTGAAATCTCTTACTGAAGGTGCCCAGTTAAATAGCATCATTACAATTAATACTATTGAGTAAATAAGCATTCTGTAGCTTGAGAGTCCTCTCAAAAGTTCAGGAAGAAGATACAAAACTGCTGCCGCAATAATACTTCCCTTAATGTTACCAATTCCTCCGAGTACTACATATACCAGTATCAGAATTGATATGTTATATCCAAAATTTCCGCTTGTGGACTGCAGAGTGGATATGCTGTGTCCGAACAATACTCCAGCAGCACCTGCGATTGCTGCAGAAATCGTAAATGCATAGATTTTGAATTTGGTAACATTTATCCCGATTGACTCAGCTGCTATCCTATTATCTCTTATAGCCATTATTGCTCTTCCATCTCTGGATTTCATAAGGTTTTGAACTATAAAAAGAGATATCAAAAGAACCACTATGCTTACTGAAAAATTTGCATCTCTTGGTGTTCCTGTAACTCCAAGCGGTCCATTTATAAGCATCTTTCCAGTCTCTGCATCCAGCACAACCGGTGCTGACAAAGAAGCATGTACTCCTTCTTTGTCATATCCAAGATAAAGAGCATTTATTACATTTTTGATTATTTCTCCAAAAGCAAGTGTTACAATTGCAAGATAATCACCATTTAATCTCAAAACAGGTATTCCAATCAGAAATCCAAAAAGCGCAGCAAATGCTATTCCGCACATCATAGCAAGGAAAAATCTTACAGGTGCCGGAAATGTCTCTGCAAAAATATTAGAAAACATTACGCTTGTGAATGCTCCTACACACATAAATCCTGCGTGTCCTATAGAAAGTTCTCCCAAAATTCCTACGCAAAGATTAAGACCTACCGCCGCTATTGCGTAATATACCATTGGCACAAGAAGTCCTTTCATGTGACTTGAAATCATACCATTGGCAATAAGAATTTCAAATACAGCCCATGCGGTTGCCACTATTATATATGTTGAAATATCAGAAGCTTTTTTCTCTTTAACTATCGAAAGCATCTTACTTTTTTTATTCTCATCCTTCATATCAAAGCCTTCCTTTTCTTATTCTCTTCTGTCTTTAATATTTGTTTTATACTTTCTCCTGAATATTTTTTCCTAAAATACCAGTTGGCTTTACGAGAAGTACTATAATCAGGACTCCGAATACAATAGCATCTGCTAACTGTGAAGATATATAACTTCGACTAAGTATTTCTATTACTCCTAATACTATTCCACCTATCATTGCTCCGGGAATAGATCCGATTCCTCCAAGTACTGCTGCAACAAAGGCCTTGATACCAGGCATTGCTCCTGTATATGGTGTAAGTGCCGGATATGCGCTACACTGTAATGCACCTGCTATAGCTGCAAGTGCTGAACCTATCGCAAATGTGATAGTAATTGTCTTGTTAACATTTATTCCCATCAGCATTGCTGCTCCCTTATCCTGCGCTACGCATAGCATTGCCTGCCCTTCTCTTGTCTTGTGGACAAAGAGCTGTAGTACGACAAGAACGATTACACTTACTACTATTGTGACAATAGTAACACCCTGTATCTTTAATCCTTTTACTGCAACGCCTTCCCATGGAACTACTGATGTGAAAGACTTTGGATCAGAACCAAATATAAGAAGAGCTGCATTTTCAAGCAAATAGCTGACTCCTATTGCTGTAATTAATACTGCCAGAGGTGATGATGCTCCACGAAGTGGCTTGTATGCTATTTTTTCTGTAATGACACCAACCAGTGTACATACAATTATTGCCACGAATACTCCTGCAATTTTCCCCACAGCAGAACCGTTAAACATTCCCATTATAGTAAATACCACATAGCAGCCTACCATTATGAAATCACCATGTGCGAAATTAAGCATTTTAGCTATTCCATAGACCATGGTATATCCAAGTGCAATAATTGCATAAATACTTCCAAGGCTTATGCCGCTTATTAAATAGGTCAAAAAATTCATACTCATCAGACCCCTTTCAGATAATTAAGTAACATTTTTCTTTTTGTATAAAAAAATTTATAAAGGGAAGAGGTGCGGCAAGTTGCACTTCTTCCCTTTATGCAGATAAATGATGCCAGTCTTAAAAAGATTATTTATCTTCCATAAGTGCATATGCACCATTCTTTATAACAACTGCCTTTGGCTGCTTTGTAGGTTCGCCCTTAGCAGACCATGTCATCTGTGGAGATGTAACTCCATCAACTGTTATCTGTGTCATAGCTTCTTTAGTCTTATCACAAATATCTGAAACGCTCATATCAGGTGTAAGTGAAGCTTTCTCTGCTGCTGCCTTTATTGCATATACCGCATCATATGCATCTGCTGCAAACTGATTTGGTACAATATCATGTTCCTTCTTGAAAGTTTCTACGAACTTCTTTGTAAGGTCATCTTCTGCATCAGCTGAAAATGGAGTAAGGAGCATAAGTCCTTCAGCTAACTTTTTATCAAATTTCTCAACGCCCAGAATGCCGTCCATTCCATCACATCCAAAAAACTTAGGAGCAAATCCCATTGTATTTGCCTGCTGTAATATTAATGCTGCCTCTGAATAATAAATTGGCAAGAAAACAAGTTCAGCGCCGCCGTCTTTAGCTTTCTGAAGCTGTACTGTAAAATCAGTCTTGGAATCAGCTGTAAAAGCTTCCTTTGATACTACTTCCAATCCCTGATTTGCTGCCTCTTTTTCAAAAGTCTGCTCGATTCCATTTGAATATACGTCAGAGGAATCATAGATAATACCAACTTTCTTGGCAATCTTGTGTTCTGCAATGTACTGTGCAGATGCTGTTCCCTGTGCCGGATCTGAGAAACATACTCTGAATACATTATCATAATTTACACAGTCAGATGCCGAACCAGATGGTGTAATCTGGAACATATTATCGTTATGTGTTTCTTCGGAAACCGCAATAGAACATCCACTAGTAGTAGAACCTACAAGAAACTGCATTCCCCAATCCTTAAGGGTATTGTAAGCATTTACAGATTTCTGATTGTCTGTTTCGTCATCTTCTGCCTTGAACTCAATCTGATATCCATTAATACCGCCAGAAGCATTAATCTCGTCGACTGCAATTTTTGCCCCCCATTGAACTGCATTGCCATACGCTGCATAAGCACCTGTAAACGGTCCGATTGCACCAATCTTGAATTTATCAGATCCTTTTCCTGAACCAGAATTAGAACTACTACAACCTACAAGCATTGATGCTGTGAATACGACGGCAAGTGCCGCACTCAGTAACTTTTTTTTCATAATGCGCCTCCTGTTTCCTCACTCAAAGGAATTTGTAGTAAAACATGGGTACATATTGAACGTTTGCTCAGTATAACGTTTTTACGTGCATCCATGTATACAAAAATTATGTTTGGAAATGCAAAAAAAGTCAAGTAAAAATGAGTAATTTTATCATTTGGATAAAATCGCTACAGTTACACATTAATTTCGCTACGTATTTTCTTGATGTTTTTTCTTTCGTGCAATAGTAATTTTAATTTCGATAATGCATTTTTATTCTTTGTTGTCGTAATAGCGTTTGTTTTTTAGAGACTATTCACCACCTCAACGCTTTAAATTATTGCAAAGAAAAACAGGTATATTCCACTATATGGAAATATACCTGTTTGTCGTAATAATGATTATTATAATAAAAACATGAAGTCATACTTTATTGTTTCTATATAGTCCGTTTTACTGTTTGTATATTTCGTCGCAGACACGCTTT
>NZ_AUKC01000032.1 GCF_000424545.1 Butyrivibrio sp. NC3005
TACGTTTATAATCAAGCGAAAGCGTGTCTGCGACGAAATATACAAACAGTAAAACGGACTATATAGAAACAATAAAGTATAGATTTTTGTCACTGCGTTCCAAAAACCACGCAAACTGGTCTTTTTGAAAATCTTTATACATGCAAATTCCAAAAAGAGATATCAGGATTAGGATTATAGTGAGAAATAAAGAAAAGTGCTTTTTCGTATAAAAAACCTCCGGTAAACCTTATATTGGATTACCGGAGGTAAAAAATTATTAAAGAAGCGGGTGATGGGAATCGAACCCACGTATCCAGCTTGGAAGGCTGGTGTTCTACCATTGAACTACACCCGCGAACAAATAAGAGTTTATCAGAGAAAATCTTATTTGTCAACAAAAAAACAAAATTTTTTTATTTTTTTGTATTATTCATCAAAAACAAGTGGATATAATATACCATTTATCATTCCAGAGAGGCGGTAGTAATATGGTTCAGCTTTATCCTCTGATTTATAATCTTCAGCTTTTTCTTTATTCTTTTCAAAGTTACTAAGATCTATATAGCTTTCGTTTGATGCAAGGACATTAAGATTAACGAATCCAAGAGAATTTCCGCCATAGAATCTTATTTTGTGAAGGTCTTTGCCATCAGTTTTGCAAGTAGTAATAGTTGCATCTGAAACGTCTTTTCCTTCAGAAGCAGAAAGTGTAAATGTTCCATAAGGTATTCCAAGAACAGAATATTTATTATCTTTGGATATACTTAAATCATCTGAAGCTACGAATTTAAAATCAATTGTGTACTGTTTATATGAAAGCTTTACATCATATCCATGGTCTTTGAAATAATCATAGGAAATTTTAAGCTTATCTTTTTCACCGACTTCGAAGACAACTCTTTTTATATTCTTGTCTGCATCGTCAGATATTTTCCATGTAAGATTCTTTTTTTCAAATTCTTTACTAAGTACACTGGCATCGTTTGCAAGCTTTTGGGCATCACCATTTGCAAGATCTTCGATAAATGAAGTTCCACCTTTGACATTAGTACCCAGCATTACAGAAGTCGGACGCATAATGGACTGTACGTATTCGCATGCTTCAGGGTTTTCATTAAGATACTTGCTCATATTTTTAATCATATTTTCAGCATCTTTGCCTGTTGGTGTGCAGACATAAGTTTTAACTTTTATTTTATTATCCTGATATATACCGCCTGTAAGTTCTTCATCCATAACAGTTACATTATCATTTGTAACTAGTGTGCTGAAACTCTTTAGTATACCGGTCAACCACTTGATAGACTGTGAAGATTTTTTTGCAAGTTCTAATTTTGAAGCAGAAGAGGATTTAAGAGTGCTATCATCTTTAGTTTGAGGAAAATAAACTCCCATTACTTTCAAAAGAGAATCAGTAGCAATTTCTTTGGTAGTTATATAGGAATCTTCAGGAGTATATGTATAAACTTCATCACCGTCTAATATCGATGTTAATTCGCTTTTCTTTTCATTGTTCTTATATCCTGTAACTTGAGTTTGAACTTCATTTTTTTCTGGATGATATTTTATTTCGAAATCTAAGCTTGAGTTTTTACAGTAATTCTTCCAGGATTCTTTTTCAAATTCAACGCTGACAATAGCAGATAAATCAACGCCTTTTTCAGGAACTTTTCCTGATAAAAGAGAAATAAGAAGATTGTCATTATAAGAATCGTCTGCATTTGAGAGTTCGTTTAAGGACGATTCCATCTGACTTTCGTATAAATCCATGAAATGTTCTTCATTGGAAGAGGTGTTTTTAGCTAGAGTATCTGTGTTTGTCTTTTTTTCACATCCTGTAGCGGATACAAGAAGAGTAGTACTAAGAAGAGTAGTAATTAATCTTTTGGAAAATGACATGTATTTTTTATGAAAAAGAGCTTTTTTGTGCATATATAATCCTTTCTTATGATATCGTAAGATTGATGCAAGAGAAACTTCCTGCATATATCAACTGGAAAATAGTAACTATATGTTATCATGAAAAAAATTAGAAAATAGTATTTATAAAATCCTGCGCGGAATAAGAATAACCTTGCAGGCGAGTGAACAATAACAGTGTATCATAGTTTAAAATCGTATAGATATTAAAGTGATGAAATGTATTATTTACAGGAATAAAAAATTAGAAACCGCATAATAACTATTTTAATTGGAGTCTATTGTAATTAATCATATAAGGTGTTATAGTGAATTTAAATCCTACTAATCACATAGGAAAAGAATGGAAAATTCATAGAAAGAAGGAAGACTTATGAATACTCATGAATTGCTTAAAATAGAAAATCTGTCAGTGAATGTAAGCGAGAAAGAAATTTTGAAAGGATTAAATTTGGAAGTGAATGAAGGCGAAGTTCACGTTCTTCTTGGACCAAACGGAGCAGGTAAATCAACACTTGGAAATGCTATTATGGGAAATCCAAGTTATGAGATTACAGATGGAAAGATTTTTTTCAATCAGAAGGACATTACAGATTTTAGTGCAGATAAGAGAGCAGCTGAGGGGTTATTTATGTCTTTCCAGAATCCAATAGAAGTTCCTGGAATAAGACTTGGAACTTTCATCAGAAATGCGATAAGTGCGCAGACAAAAAAACCTATTAAACTACTGGCTTATAAGAAAAAACTTGAAGAAGCCATGAAGATACTGGGAATGGATAATAATTTTGCAGATAGAGATTTAAATGTTGGTTTTTCAGGTGGTGAGAAGAAGAAGGCTGAGATTCTGCAACTTCTTATGTTATCTCCAAAACTTGCTATTTTGGATGAGACAGATTCCGGACTTGATGTAGATGCTGTAAGAACTGTATCTAAGGGTGTCAAAGAATATCAGAAGAGAGAAAATGGAGCTCTTATTATCATCACTCATAGCACCAGAATTTTGGAATCATTAAAGATTGATAAGGCACATATCCTTATAGGAGGAAGAATTGTTAAATCAGGCGGGCCTGAACTTGTTGAAGAAATTAACAACGAAGGTTTCGAAAAATATGAACAGGTAGTTGTTTGAGAATGTAGTAATAAGCAAATGCCTATTAAGTATTTAGGCTTAATGACAAAACAATTCAATAGAAATGGAGTTTTTCAAGTATGTTGGATGAATTAAAAGAGTCTTTGAGGGATTATGAAGCAAACTCTCTGTATGATTTTAAAGATGAAGAAAATGAAACAAATTTTTACAGAGAAAAAGAAGGCCTTACAAGGGATATAGTGGAAAAGATTTCCAGAGAAAAAGAAGATCCCGATTGGATGAGAGAATTCAGATTAAAATGCCTTGATATATACAATGAAATGAATATGCCAAACTGGGGACCAAGCATAGAAGGCCTTGACATAGATAAGATTTCCTCCTATGTACGTTCAAAATCTGATATGAAGAATAGGTGGGAAGATGTTCCTGATGATATCAAGAATACCTTTGAAAAGCTTGGAATTCCTGAAGCAGAGCGTAAGTCACTTGCAGGTGTTGGCGCTCAATATGATTCAGAACTTGTATATCACAATATAAAAGATGAAGTAGCAAGACAGGGTGTAATATATACGGATTTCGAAAGTGCTCTTAAGGGAGAATATGCGGATATGGTTAAAGAGCACTTTATGAAGCTGGTTCCCCCAACTAATCATAAATTCGCAGCTCTTCATGGCGCAGTATGGTCTGGAGGCTCATTTGTATATGTTCCAAAGAATGTCAAGGTTGAAATTCCTCTCCAGTCTTATTTCCGTCTAAATGCTGCTGGAGCAGGTCAATTTGAGCACACTCTGATTATTGTTGATGAGGGAGCAGACCTTCATTTTATTGAAGGCTGTTCAGCACCAAAATATAATGTTGCAAACCTTCATGCAGGTTGTGTAGAGCTTTTTGTTGGTAAAAATGCCAAGCTTAGATATTCAACAATTGAGAATTGGTCCAAAAATATGTACAACCTTAATACCAAGCGTGCAAGAGTTGAAGAAGGTGGAAGAATGGAATGGGTTTCAGGCTCATTTGGATCGCATGTGTCATACCTGTATCCTATGACTATTCTAAAAGGTGATAATTCTAGTATGGAATACACAGGAATTACATTTTCCGGCAAAGGTCAAAACCTTGATACAGGAGCCAAAGTACTCCATATAGGTGAAGGTTCTTCATCAATAATTAATACCAAATCTATAAGTAAAGATGGCGGAATTGGTACATTTAGAAGTAGTGTGACAGTTATGCCGTCAGCCAGAAAATCAAAGGTTTCTGTATCTTGTGATTCACTCATGTTAGATAGTATTTCAAGATCGGATACTATTCCCGGAATGGATATACGAACAAATGATTCTGACATAGGACACGAAGCTAAGATTGGAAAAATAAGCGATGAAGCGATTTTTTATCTGATGAGTAAAGGCATTAGTGAAGAAGATGCAAGAGCGATGATAGTATCAGGTTTTGCAAACTCCGTATCAAAAGAGCTTCCACTTGAGTATGCTGTAGAGATGAACAATCTGATAAAGCTGGAAATGTCAGGGAATATGTGAGGTTATTAGATGGCTGAATTGATAGTAAATGAGCTTCCTGTAAGGACTATAAACAAACTTTCGTTAAATGAAGAAAAATTGAATATAGAAGAAAAGAGTGTGGATAATACTCGTTATAACGATATAAAGATTGTCCATATGCCAAAGAGCGTAGAATGTATTAAGGAAATTTCAAATGATTGTGTTGTTACTATATTTGCCAAAATAAATGAGAAAATAAGTAAAAAAAACATTGAAGAGGAGATTCCTAATAATAGCAATCTAAGAAATTCTAATCAGGTTGTCAGAACCGGAATGGGAATTGATATTGATGAGTTTTTTGAAAAAAAAGCTATTAGAAGTCTTCTCATTAAAGCAAAAGAAAACCATTTAGAAAAAGATGTTGTAAGACTTAGTGCAAAGGCAGATGAATATGGAAATGTTTTGTCAAGACAGGTAATTATAGTACCTGATAATAGTAGTCTTACGGTTATTATGGACTATACTTCCGAAGATAACTTTAAAGGACTTGTAGGTATCAGTACACGTTTCTATGTTGGAAAAAATTCAGAGTTAACACTGATAAAAACTCAGCTTCTTGGTAACAAAACTCTTCATTTTGATGATGTTGGAGGAGTTGTTGACGATGACGGACATGTTCTGTTCAAACAGATAGAAATTGGTGGTCAGAAATCATATGTTGGTGTATACAACACTCTTTTGGGAGACAGATCAAAAAGTACCAATCAGACAGGTTATATAGTTGGAAAAGATGAAAAACTTGATTTTAACTATATAAGTGTTCAAAACGGCGAGAATACTGAATCAGATGCTGTTTACAGAGGAGTTCTTTTGGATAACGCAAGGAAGAACTGGAGAGGAACAATTGATTTTAGAAAAGGATCTAAAGACAGTATTGGTGATGAGAATGAAGATACACTTCTTTTGTCAGAAAATGTTGAGAATAGATCTATTCCTATAATTCTATGTAGCGAAGAAAAGGTTGACGGTCACCATGGCGCTACAATAGGACAATTATCTCAGGATATGCTCTTTTACATGCAGACAAGAGGACTTACTAAACAAGAAGCTGGAAAACTTCTTATAAAGGCAAGAATTGATAGTATAGTAAGAGATATTCCGGATGAAAAACTTGTAAAGGTTATAGAAAATAAGCTTGAAAATATCTTGTAATTGGCTTGTCATGGGCAGAGAGAGTCAATTATAAAATTACAAGAAAGTGATTTGGGTAGAGGCTATGGAAGAAAATATTTATCGAAAGGATTTTCCTTTTTTTAGTGATAATAAATACATATATTTGGATAATGCAGCTACAACTCAAAGGCCTAAAGTGGTATTGGATGCTATTTGTGATTTTTATAAAAAATCAAATGCAAATCCATTAAGAGGTTTATATGACCTTGGCATTGAGGCTACAAACAGATATGAACAGGCAAGAGAGAGAGTCGCAGAGTTTATTAATGCATCTGATAGTAGCGAAATTGTTTTTACAAGAAATACTTCAGAATCCATAAACCTTGTAGCATACAGCTATGGTCTTTCAAATCTCAAAGAAGGCGATGAAGTAGTAATAAGTGTTATGGAGCATCATAGTAATATTTTGCCCTGGCAGTTTGTTTGTAATAATACAAAGGCAAAGCTTATCTATTTAGAGCCTGATAAGAATGGAGTTATTTCCAGGAAAGAGTATGAAAGTAAGATAGGCAAAAAGACCAAAATAGTATCTATAGGGCATGTAAGCAATGTTCTTGGTGTTACAAATCCTGTTAAAGAAATTGCTTCTTATGCACATAAATTTGGAGCAGTTGTAGTAGTGGATGCTGCGCAGTCTGCGCCTCATAAAAAGATTGATGTTAGAGATTTGGATGCAGATTTTCTGGCTTTTTCCGGACATAAGCTTATGGCTCCAATGGGTATAGGAGTTCTTTATGGAAAGAAAAGTTTGTTAGAGCATATGCCACCATTTTTAAGAGGCGGTGAGATGATAGAGTATGTTACTAGAGATAGTGCGACGTTTGCAGAAGTTCCGCACAAGTTTGAAGCAGGAACTGTAAATGCAGAAGGAGCAGTAGGACTTGCAAAGGCTATTGATTATCTTGAAAGTGTTGGATTTGATACGATTGAAAATATCGAAAATGAATTAACTGCTTATTTAATGGACGGAATTAAAGATTTGAAGTATATTAATACATATGGTTCCATAAATCCCAGTGAACATAGCGGAATAGTAACTTTTACAATAGAAGGAGTTCATCCGCATGACATTGCATCTATCTTAAATGAAGATAATATATGTATAAGAGCGGGACATCATTGTGCTCAGCCTCTTATGCAGTTTTTGAAGGTCGGTTCGACAGCAAGAGCAAGTATATATTTTTATAATACGAAAAAAGAAATTGAGAAGTTAATCTATTCTCTTGCTAATGTCAGAAAGGTTATGGGTTATGGAGATTAAGCAGTTTTATCGTGAAATAGTTAATGAACACAATTTACATCCAATGCACAAGGGCAGAATGGAAGGTCCTGATTTAGTGCTTCGCGGAGTGAATCCTAGCTGCGGAGATGATATTATTCTTCAGTTGAAATTAAATGGAGAAATAATAGAAGATGCAATGTTTATAGGAACAGGATGCGCAATATCTCAGGCATCTGTTGATATGATGGCTGATCAGATTATTGGCAAGACTAAAGAAAAGGCATTGGAAATGGCTCAGGTATTCATGGGGATGATTAAAGGAAACATTACTGATGAAGCTGAACTTGAAGTTCTAGATGAGGCAGCAGCTCTTCAGGATGTAAGTCATATGCCTGCGCGTGTAAAATGTGCAGTACTTGGATGGCATACGATGCAGGAAATATTAAATAATCCTGAGAAGTCAGAAAAACTTTCCTGATTTTTATATGCACTCATGCCATCTTAAATAAAACAGGTGGGATGAGTGTAAAATGTCAGAATCAAATATTACTAAAAATGCTCTCGCAGCTTCTTTAAAAAAGTTAATGATAAAAAAGCCTTTTGATAAAATCAGTGTCTCTGATATATGTGAAGGCTGTGGAATGAATAGAAAGAGCTTTTATTATCATTTCAAAGACAAATACGATCTGGTTAACTGGATATTTTCTAATGATTTCCTTAGCAAAATGAATATTAAGTCCTATACAACAGGATGGGATGCCATAAGAGATGTATGTAACAGATTCTATGAAGATAGACAGTTTTATTTAAATGCATTTAGTATAGATGGGCAGAACTCATTTTATGACTATGTATTAGAATCTATTAGACCTCTTGTGGCTGGTTACGTAAGAACAATCTATGGAGACGAGGGTGTTCAGGATTTCTTTGTGACTTTTTTTTGCGATGCTTTCCTTTCTTCTATAATGAGATGGCTGTCTGAAGGTATGCAGATGGATTCTGAAGAATTCGTCGATAAGATGATTCAGGCCAGTGTAGGACTGGCAAAAGTTATAATAAGAGATGATGTACTTATGAAAAGACATAAGGAAGAAAAAGTGTTTAAAAAAAGTTAAAAAATTTATGGACAAAATCATATAAACGTCCCAAAATGCCCCATTGTACATAACTTGTCCGATTACTTTTGCATAAAAGACTTCTTATAATAAAAGTAAGGGAATAATACAAAATGTTATTGTGTTACCGTTTTTTTTGTAGCAGCAATAGTATTTTTTGATGGAGGCATTATTATGAAATCAGTAACTTACAGTATCTCTCATTCAATGCAGCGTAAGGCTTTTAGTGTTCTTATTGATAAATTTTTAAAAAATCTTGACAGTCAAGAGGACAGGACCAAAATTTACGTGAAACTAGTGGATGAAGCAGCTAAATTCTATGGGAAAAACGCAAGTGCTGAGAATATAGCAAAAGTGCGTGAATATGTGCAGAATCCAAACAATAGATGGATGCGCTTTATCAACAGAATCGTAGATGAAACAGATCCGCATTATGCTAAGATGATGCTTTTAAATCTTGGTTATGAAGCTTTTTTCCACGGAACAAAGACGATAAGAAAAAATAGAGAAAAGTATCACTGTAATATTCCGTGGCTTATTCTTTTTGATCCCACAATGGCATGCAATTTGAAATGTAAAGGTTGCTGGTCCGGAACATATGGACATAAGGCTTCTTTGTCTTTCGAAGAGATGGATAAAATCGTTTCTGAAGGAAAAGAACTCGGTGTTTATTTATATATGATGACAGGCGGAGAACCAACCGTTCGAATGAAAGATATTTTTAAACTGGCCCAAAAACACAATGACTGTTTCTTTGGATTGTATTCGAATTCTACTTTGATAAATGATGAAATGGCAGAGAAAGTCAGAGAACTCGGAAATATAACATTTATGTTGTCTATTGAAGGAACAGAGAAAACCAATGATGACAGAAGAGGTAATGGGCACTATCAGGCAGCCATGAATGCTATGGACTGTTTAAAGCGTCACGGAATAGTATTTGGTACATCAATTTGTTATACAAGAAGCAATATAGAAGCTGTAACAAGTGATGAGTTTTTCCATCTTCTCGAAGAAAAAGGGGCCAGATTTGGATTTTATTTCCATTATATGCCGGTAGGTACTAATGCAACGCCAGAACTTATGCCAACGGTTGAACAAAGAAGGATAATGATTGATAGGATAAGGCAAGTAAGAGGAGAAGATTCAGAAATTGAGTTTTATCCTATGGATTTTCAGAACGATGGTGAATTTGTAGGTGGATGCATAGCAGGAGGAAGAAATTATTTCCATATAAATTCAAATGGAGATGCTGAGCCATGCGTATTTATCCATTATTCAAATGCTAATATAAAGAATAGTTCAATACTTGAAATACTGCGTTCACCATTGTTTATGGCTTATTACAAGAATCAGCCGTTTAACAAAAATCATTTACGTCCATGCCCAATGCTAGAGAATCCTTCTTATCTAAGAAGGATGGTCAAGGAAACAGGAGCTCATCAGACAAACATGGAGTCACCAGAAGAAGTTGATCATCTTTGTGAAAAATGTGATGCATATTCAAAAGAGTGGGGAGTAGTAGCTGATGAAATTTGGAACAGTCGTCCTCATCATGTTAATAAATATGAATACTACTGCGATAAAGAAACAGAGAGTGTGGATATGAATGAACATGAAGTGGCATTTCATGGTTGATTCTAGTTTTGGTCTGGCACGGTTCTTTGTTTTCATAACAAAGATAAGAATCTATATTGGTGAAACGGGAATAATTCCATATATTTTATAGAGATAATGTACAACTGCACAGTAATACTTTCAAGTGTTATTGTGCAGTTGTCACAATATCAAAAAAAATAAAAAAAAGGGGTTGCAATATAAGTGTAATAAGAGTATAGTATTTCTTGTCGCGAGGCAAGGCACTCCGAACGATAAACAAAATAATAAATGGACCGCTAGCTCAGTTGGTAGAGCACCTGACTCTTAATCAGGTTGTCCAGGGTTCGAGACCCTGGCGGTCCACGCCGAGTACTGTTTTGTGGGCACATCCCATGGGGCGGTACTTTTTTTGTGCTGTTTTTACATACCATGATAATAAGTTTTGAAAACTTAGCTATTATCACAGGTAAAGTTGTTCATTAGTCTGGAGAATATATATGATTATTGATACACACGCTCACTATGATGATTCACAATATGATGAGGATAGAGATAGCCTTATAAAAAGTTTAATAAAAGAAGATGTTGGAATAGTAATAAACAGTGCTGCAGATTTAAAAGGGTGCAGGGATGCAATTAAACTTGCTCATACATATCCGTTTTTTTATGCTAATGTCGGAATACATCCTAGTGAAGTAGGCCTTATGACTGAGGATGCTATTAAAGAAATTAAAAAGCTTGCGGCAGATGAGAAAGTTGTTGCAATTGGAGAAATAGGGCTTGATTACTATTATGAAGATAATCCGGAAAGAGAAGTTCAAAAACACTGGTTCAGGAGACAGTTAGAACTGGCAGCAGAACTCAATATGAAAGTTGTTATTCATTCTAGAGATGCAGCAGCCGATACATTAGAGATGTTGAAAGAAGCATCAAAGCTTGGAGTTACTGGAGACGTTCACTGTTATTCCTATAGTGTGGAACAGGCTAGGGAATATGTTAAAATGGGTTATTATATAGGAGTAGGCGGTGCAGTAACTTTTAAGAACAGTAAGAAGTTAAAAGAAGTTGTTAAAGAAATCTCTATCGATAACATTATAATTGAAACTGACTGCCCTTACATGGCACCGGAACCAGTTAGAGGAACTCGCAACAATTCTGCAAATCTTAAGTATGTGGTGGCAAAGATTGCTGAATTAAAAAATATTACAGAGCAGGAAGTTTTAGAGATAACAGAGAAGAATGCAAGAGATTTATTTGGTATAAAGTAAGTTTCAAAAGGCGTTATTTCGCCGGAATGGATGGATATGGCATATTTAGGAAATGCAAGAGAAACAAAGAATATTATTGAAATGTTCCATTTGAGTGCTCAGAAGAAGTTCGGACAGAACTTTCTTATAGATGAGAGTGTATTGGAAGATATTGTTGGCGCATCTAATATTACAAAAGATGATTGTGTATTAGAAATTGGTCCTGGAATAGGAACTCTTTCACAGTATCTTGCTGAAAGCGCAGGACATCTTATAGCGGTGGAAATCGATACCAAACTTTTGCCTGTTTTAGATTATACTTTGAAAGATTATGATAATGTCACAGTAATAAATAGCGATATTATGGATGTTGACATTGCAGAACTTGCCGCAAAATACAATAATGGAAAGCCGTTAAAGGTTGCTGCAAATCTGCCTTATTACATTACTACGCCTATCATAATGAAACTTCTTCAGGCAGGAGCACCGATTGAGTCTATAACAGTTATGGTGCAGAAAGAAGTTGCAGACAGAATGCAGGAAGAGGAAGGTTCCAAGGAATATGGTGCACTTTCGCTTGCAGTTCAGTATTACGCAAAGCCAGAAATAATATGTGAAGTTTCGCCATCTTCATTTATTCCGCAGCCAGGAGTTGATTCTTCTGTTATATGCCTGAAAAGATACGAGAAGATGCCTGTAGAAGTTAAAGATGAACAGTTTTTCTTTCAGGTAGTAAGAGCTGCATTTTCTCAGAGAAGAAAGACCCTTGTTAATGGACTTTCTAATGCTAAAGATTTAGGAATATCTAAGGATACTGCAGGAAATGCTTTGGAAAAGATTGGAAAGAGCAGAACAGAGAGAGGTGAAAAGCTTTCTTTGGAGGATTTTGCAAAGCTTTCAGATATTTTGATTGAAGAAATAAAAAAATAGTTTTTCAAATGAGTCACTGCTTTTAGCGGCGACTTATTTTTTTACAAAAAAAATTTAAATAATAACGCTAATCTGTGCAATTTTCCCAAAAAAGAACAAGAAAATTTGGATTATTTTTTGACAATTTATATGGCATATGTTAGAATTTACCTAGATTATATCTAAAAAGATGGGCTTTTTTGCCCATGAGTAACTATTTTTATCAAAAATACGTTATTTTTTCGATAGCATCTTGTTGAAAACAATTGTTGAAGAGGGCAAAGTTTTGGATAAGTTTGAATATAAGATGCGGTCTGAAGAGATTAAGACATTAATCGCAAAGGGGAGGTATAGCGATGCAGTTAACGTAGCTGATTACATTGATTGGCGCAGAGTTAGAAATGTTGCCATGCTGTGTACTATCAGTGATTTATACAAAATTAATCGCCGCTATGAAGAGAGTAAGGAAATTCTTCTAATCGCCTATGATAGATACCCCGAAGGACGTGCAATTGTCTATTCACTATGCGAGCTTTCAATAAAGCTTGGTGAATTCGTGCAGGCCGTTGAGTATTATAAAGAATTTGTGCGTATTGCTCCAAGAGATACAGGACGCTATATTTTGCAATACCATCTCTACGAGGCTCAGGATGTAAGCCTTGAGGAGAGAATAGCTGTTCTCGAAGAGTTTAAAAAGCATGATTATAGAGAAAAATGGGCTTATGAGCTTGCATATTTATATCATCGAATCGGACTTACGACTGAATGTATAGAAGAAGTCGATGAAATGTTTTTATGGTTTGGCGAAGGAAAATATGTAACCAAAGCCCTTGAATTAAAAGCGCTCCATGAACCGCTATCGCCCGAACAGGAAGCACGTTATAAGCGATATAAGGCAAAGCAGGAAGGAACGAGCGAAAAAAGGAATCTTCGAAGGAAAAAAGAAGATGAAAGCAACAAAGAAGTAAGAATCAAAGAAAAGGTTGAAGAGGAAAGGATACAGGAACCCGAAGAAGAAAAGCAGCCTACCAAACCTTTCTATGGAAATGATCAAAATTTTCATCCAGAGGTGGAAACTGCAGCATTACAGGCGGGGATGCCAAGTAGAGAAGAGCTTGATCTGCAATACAATGTTCATCAGGATATAATGAATGTTCATTCCTCGATCGGTGCAGATGTTGAGCAGATTATGAAGTCTGACAAAGAAAATGAAAACATCTACAATGACGAGCAAGTCAGTGATACCAAAAACGATGTTGAATTGCAGGAAGTGTGGGTAAGAACCGATGCTCCTGAAAATCAGGCAGAAGAACGCGGAGGTATGATAAGACCTACACGAAGAGTTGGTATGCCGGCCGTTGATAGTAGCGGACATTTCGATGACATGCTTCGTCAGGAAACAGACGGTCAGATAAGTATGGTTGTTCCAGAGTCGAACTTAGATGAAGGTCAGATAACCGGCCAGATAAGTATTAGCGACATCATGGAGAAAATCAAAAAAGAACAGAAAAAGAACCAGGAAAAAGAAATATCAAATCTTGTTTCAAAGCGCTTGAAAGGTGTTTTTACGCAGTATGATGAAAATGTAAAATATGATCTTCAGAATCAGATGGAACGTCAGATAAATGAAGAGATAAAGCGCGAACGAAGAGAGAAACTTGATAAGATATCGGTTCCGTCAAAGCGTTCTGATAAGACGTTAGAGAATCCTCGCAAAGTCTTGTTTAACGATGAAAATGATGACGAAGAGATTCTTAATCTTGACGATGAAGAGAATTTCAGAAATGAAGAAGTTCAAGATGAAAAAGATGTAATAGAAGAACCAAAAGAAAAGCAAAATGAAAAAGACACTTCAAAAGCTGATTACAAAGAGCTCTTTGTAAAAGAGGATGAGGAAAAAGAGTTATCCAAAAGTGATTTATCAGTCGAAAAAGACCTTGAAGAATTAGAAGAACCAGAAAAGGATCAAAGTCTTACAGACAAAAATAAAGTAATCGCTAAAGAAATTGAAAAAACAAAAGATTCTGAAACAGACTTGGAAGTTGAAGAAATTGAAAAGTCATTAGAATCTATAGAAAAGGAAAATGTTGTAGAGGCAAAAGAAGAATTATTAAAACCTTCCAAAGAGCCTCATATGCATTTTAAAGAAAAAAGTCCTGAGATTAAATCTCAGAAAATAAATGCTTTTATTCCGGATAAAGATCATCCAAGACAGCCTCTAGAAAATAGAGAGAAATCTGATAGCGATGATGAGAATGCATCTGCAATTGATGATTTGTATGAAAATGAACCTTTAGAAAGAAGTTCGCAAAGACATCTTGGAACAAGAACTATTATGCCAGTGTCCTATGATCCTAGGGCAGAACGTGCAGGAGCAAGGCAGGAAGCATTAAAGGCTAAAGCTTATGAGGAGCTTAGGACAAAAGAAAAAGCAAAGGCAAGACTTTTGGCAGAACAAAGAGCAGCAATGAGAGCTGCCAGGGATACCATAGTGGAGCCGGATGAAGAAGCTGATGATCAAGGGAATGTTGATTTTATCGAAGATTTGTTCGAAGTAGCGGGAGACAATGAACTGGTAAAGGGCATTACAGAACTTGTGAATCAGAAAATACAGGAAATTAAGGAAGATTCTGTAGAGGAGTCAGAAGAGCCTGTAAATGACGGGGAAAAAGAATCCGAAGTGACAGATAGCAAGTTGGATTTAGAACAAGCTATAACATCTGAGGATTTGACAGGCAACAAGGAAGAAACACAGGAAGCTGAGAGCACAACAGAAGGACCTGATAAAGAAGAATCTGATGAACAGAAAAAAGATTTGGATGTATCTAAAGAAGTTGATAATGAAGAAGAAGCTAATGAAGATATAAAAAAAGAATCTTTGGAAAGTGATTCAGAAAAATCACAAGAAGCAGAAATTGATGATCAAACGGACCAAAAAGAACAGGAAGATATCGTAGCTAATGAGTCTGAATTAGATAAAGACAAAGAAGTATGCGAGACTGAATCTAAAGAAATTCCGCAAGAAGATGTGAAGGAAGAAGAAACGTCTCAAGTTCCTGAAGAAACATCCGTAGATACAGAAATTTCTGAAACAGAAAATGAGCAGCCATCTAACCAGATTGAAGATCCTGAATCTCAGAAAATGGCTACCAGAGTCCGTGCAATGACGCCGGAAGAAAAAGAGTTATTTGGACCTTACATTCATCATAGAAAGTCGCGAAAGCAGATAATTGAAGCCATTGACAGACTTAATCTTGCGCCTGGTACCAACAATGCAATTGTAACTGGCGAAGAGGGAACAGGTACTATAAATTTGGCAAAAGGATTAATCAAATCTGTTCAGGCGAACAACCCTAAGTTCAATGGAAAGGTTGCCAAAATAACAGCTCAATCGCTCAATATTAAGAGCGTATCTAGTATTATTCAAAAGCTTAGAGGTGGCGCTTTGATAATTCAAAGAGCTGCTGATATGAAAAAAGATACAGTTGAATCACTCATAAAAGCACTTAAAAATGATAAGTACGGCATCATAGTGGTTCTTGAAGATAATAGCAAAGATATGAACAGGCTGTTAAAGCGCCATAACATATTATATAAGTGTTTCAATGTAAGAGTTGATGTTGAAGCTTTAGATAACGAAACGCTTGTAGCTTATGCAAAGCAGTATGCTATGGAAAAAGAATATTCGATTGATAATCTTGGTGTTCTTGCACTTCATTCTAGAATTGAAAGTATGCAGACAATCGATCATGATGTTACAATCGAAGATGTTGAGAAGCTTGTTAATGAAGCAATTAAGAAAGTTTCCAAAAAAACTGTTGGTCATTTCTTTGACGTAGTCTTCAATAAACGATATGATGAAGAAGATATGATTGTTTTAACAGAAAAAGATTTTGAAGAATAATCATTTTTTTCTGAATAAAAGGGCAACTTACCCGGCTTATATTAGTCGGGTAAGAAATGCCAAAGTTCTAAAGTTAGTCTGTTACATCAAAAAAATCATTACATGGGGGTCATTCCAAATGGAAAGCAAGGTTTTTATTTCAGAGGCAGACGAATATCTCTTTGGTAAAGGAACTCACTACGAGATATATGATAAACTAGGCGCACACAAATCCGAAGAAAATGGACGAAAGGGGATGTTTTTTGCTGTTTGGGCCCCGAATGCTGCATCAGTTAATGTTATAGGCTCGTTTAATGGGTGGGATGAAGAGCTGCATCCAATGAAGAAGCTGAAAAATAGTGGAATATGGCAGTGTTTTATTCCAGGAGTAGGAGTAGGCGAGCTTTACAAATATCTAATCACATCACCAGATGGAGAAAAACTTTATAAGGCAGATCCATATGCAAACTATGCTGAATTAAGACCGGGAACAGCATCCAAAACGACAGATTTAGATGGTTTTAAATGGAAAGATAATGTATGGATGACTGCAAGAGAAGAAAAGGATTTAAACAAAGAGGCAATTGCAATTTATGAATGTCATATCGGATCATGGATGAAGCATCCGGACGGAACAGAAGATGGTTTCTATACATATCATGAATTTGCAGACAGAATTGTTGATTATCTCAAAGAAATGCATTATACGCATATTGAGCTTATTGGTATAGCAGAGCATCCATATGATGGTTCATGGGGATATCAGGTTACAGGATATTTTGCACCAACTTCCAGATATGGAGAACCGTGTGATTTTATGTATCTTGTCAATAAGCTACATGAAAACAATATCGGAGTAATATTAGACTGGGTTCCTGCTCACTATGCAACAGATGCACACGGACTTGGAAGATTTGATGGACAATGCATCTATGAAGATCCAGATCCAAGAAAAGGTGAACATCCTGATTGGGGAACCAAGATTTTTAATTTAGAAAAAAATGAAGTAAAAGATTTTCTTATTGCAAATGCGCTGTTCTGGATGGATAAGTTCCACGTTGATGGAATAAGAGTAGATGCTGTTGCATCGATGCTGTATCTCGATTACGGAAAAAGAGCAGGAGAATGGGTTCCGAATAAAGATGGTGGAAAAGAGAACTATGCTGCAATTGAATTCTTCAAACACTTAAATAGCGTAGTGCATAAGAAATATCCAGGAGTAATGACTATTGCAGAAGAATCAACCGCATGGCCTAAGATTACCGGAACTCTCGAAAATGGCGGATTAGGATTCTCTTTCAAATGGAATATGGGATGGATGCATGATTTTTGCGAGTACATGAAACTAGATCCTTATTTCCGTAAAGGTGCTCACAATATGATGACATTTGCCATGAGTTATAATGACGCAGAGAATTATATACTGCCGTTATCACATGATGAAGTTGTTCATTTGAAATGTTCCATGTTAGAGAAAATGCCAGGTTATGAGGTCGATAAATTTGCAAATTTAAGAGCCGGATATACATATATGCTGGGACATTGTGGCAAAAAGCTTCTTTTCATGGGACAGGAGTTTGGTCAAAACAGGGAATGGAGTGAAAAAAGAGAACTGGATTGGTATCTTCTTTCTGAGCCTCTTCATAGGGGGATGAAAGATTATGTTGCCCGTCTTCTTGAATTATATCAGAAGTATCCTGCACTTCATGAAATTGATAATAGCTGGGATGGTTTTGAATGGATAAATGCTGATGATAAAGATAGAAGCACATACAGTTTCTGGCGTCGTAGTACAAATGGTAGGGATAACATACTGTTTGTAATTAACTTTACACCTGTATCATGGGATGGATATAAAGTTGGAGTTCCATATCCGGGAACATATGAACTTTTACTTGATAGTGCAAGCCCTGAATTTGGCGGACAGGGAACTGGAATGCAGGCAAAGATTGAGGCAGAGCAAGGCTTATGTGATTACAAGGACTATTCTATTACAATGAATCTTCCTGCATATGGTGCTGAGATTTTTGTTTTCCATAATCCTGAATCAAAAGATAAATTGACAAGAGATTCGCATACCGAGAAGGTTCCGAGAAAAACTCCTCGAACAAGCCGCAAAAAGAAAACAATTGAAAAATAAAAAGTGATATGCTCCTTTCTAGGTAAACAAGATAAATAGTAAAATCTTGAATTACTTAGATGGGAGCATTTTTATTTAATCGAAGTGAAATTATATTGTTGCAAATTAGAATAAGATTTGATATCATTTAAAACTGTTTGTATTAGCATTGGATTTTTTGTGCGGAAATAAAGCTATTAAAGTAGGCGAGTGAACAGTCGTAGCTAACAATAGTGATAGGAGTAAAAATGCATAAAAAATCTATGAATGTAATTAAAGCAAAGAAGTATGCAGTCATACTAATGTTGTCTGCTCTTATGGGCAATAACATCTTTTCTGTGACAAGCTTTGGTCAGGAAATTTCAAAATCATCTATAGAAGAATATGATACGTCACAGAGTAATCCCCACAAAAATGATATAGAGGACAATGCCGTTAATCTGGAAACTGAGTGCGAAGATAACAAACCTTCTTTTGCAAAAATATTTGTAAAAACAAGTGAAGGTGGTCATATCAGAATAAATGGAGCTGATGATGAATTCGGCTTAAATGAAGGAGAAAAAGAAATAAGAAATAGCGGATATGTCTATGTTAAGACTACTGATGGAAAGGCAGACTTGGATTATAAAATTATTCCGCATGAAGGATATAATGTTTTAAAAGAGTGCTTTGAGCATAATAATACAAAAGAAACATCAGATGGAAATAACAGCTTTTCCTTTAATGTTCAGAGTAATGATTATGACAAAGTAAATGGAACACTTCAGGTCGCATTCGAAAGAGGGGCGCTAAAAAGCGGAATTGTAGAAGTTAAGGACGCATCAGGTGCTAAAGCTAAAAAGCTTATCGAAGGAAAAGACTATTATGTAGAAGTTCCAAATGTCAGCGATGAAGAATTAAGATGGAATGATACTGCTACTAGTAATGATGGGAGGATGAAAGTTAATTTTGATAAGCTTGTAGATGGCGAAAACGCAGTTTTTCATGCTGTTGCAAGTAAAGACTATTATTTTTTTGTTAAAGATTATGAATTTGATAACAGCAATCTAAAAGTTTACAAAGATCATCAGGCACCCAAAATAATAGATGTGTCATATAAAATAAATGGTAGTGATGCATTTATAAATTCTGAATCGGGTGAAAATGTTATTTTTGCTGATAATGATGTTACCTTGTTTTTTACAGTTGAAGACATGGAGAATAATCCAACAGATATTGTTACTTCGGAAGTATTAACCAGTAACTCTTACGAAGACTATAAACTGTATAACAAAGCAGAGTTTGTATCAAAAGAAAATAAAAAAACAACTTATAAGTATACTTTTTCGTCAGGAACCACAAGAGTTTCAGGTCTTAATATTATCGATGAAGCAGATAATATTTCAAGTACCGAAGAGATTAAAGAAAAGTTGGACTGTATTATAAAAATTGATAAAAGGCAGTGTACAAGTAGCGATGTAAACTGGCAGGTTATATCAAAAGATTATGAATTAACAGATTCAAATGATGAAGAAATATGGTTTTCCAGACAATCTAATGATACAGATGAACCTATAAAAGTAAAATTCGAAATATCACATTTTTTCCCCGTAAAATCTGTAGTTGTCAAAAACAAAGAAGGGGAAGAAGTCTTTAAGAAAGTCAATAAACCAAAAGACAAAAGAAGTTTTATAAGAAGTCTTTTTGGCATGGATCCCTGGAAATACGAATACGAGTTTGAAATAGATTCTGATAAAGATTTGTGCGAAGATTATACAGTTAGCTTTGTGCCTATGAATTATTCCAAAAAACAGATAGTGTGTAATCAGCAGATCAAAGTACGAATAGATAACACCAATCCGGTTGATGAAATAAGATTTGAAATTCCGCTTGGTGGCGAACTTATAGGTAAAAAGAAAGATAGCGGAATCAGTGAAAAAAACAATACATATTTTTATTTAGTAACTAATCAGATAGAACAAAATCCTGTAGGTTACATATGGTCAAAAAACAGAATTAATATCAGAGTTCACGCAAGGGATGCAGTTGTATCTAATGTAAAGCCATCAGGTGTTAAATATCTTCAGTACAACGTGAACATGGAAGAGAAAAGCGGTTCACCTATGGTATATCCTTCTGGAAATATTGTAGAGTTTGATGAAGAAGGAAATGGGGTTTTAAGCGTTTCTTTAGAGCAAGAGGGACGTTTTTTCCTTGATTCTTTGATTATTACTGATAAAGCCGGAAATAAATCCAGCGTTATGAAAGACAAGATTGAATATGTGCTTGATGCAAAGGCGCCAAGAATAGAAGTTTCAATGGTTTCTGATGACAGGGAACTTGCTGGTCAGAAGGAAAGCCCTGCATATACCAATAAAGATGTATTTGTAAAAGCAAATGTTGAAGATTTAAATTTTGATAATGAAGCAGTTTCTATAAAAACTCTTGAAGGAAAGTGGGATGCTGGTAAATTTCTTTCATATAGCAGAAACGGAATTGTTCATACTTATGATGGAACGCTATTAGAAGATGGTCGTTATCAATTCAGTATCAAAGCAATAGATTTGGCGGATAATGAATCTGATGAAGTTGAGTCGCCATATGTTGTAATCGACAAAACCCTTCCAAAGGTTGAAGTTACATACTCTTTTGGCAATAAAGATTTTATTCCGGAGGGGAGTGATACTACTTTCTTAAATCAGAATGTATCTTTAAATGTGAAGTTTACAGAGAAAAACTTTGATCCGAAAAATACAAAAGTTAAGATTTTTTATACTGATACAGAGGATAAAGAACAGGCGCCTATTATCATTGATGGCTCAGAATTTATAGGTGATGAAGAATCTGGAATCTATACAGCATCAAAGGTTATAGAAGGTGAAGGAAAATATCATGTAGAAGCCTATGCTACAGATTTGGCTTTAAATGCTATGGAAGACTATGTTGGCAAAGAGTTTGTTATAGATAAATCTGCACCTAAGATAACAGTAGAATTTGATAACAACAGCGCAGCTAATGAAATATATTACAAGGATAATAGAGTAGCTACAATTACTATAAATGAATACACTTTTGACAGTTCAAAAGCTATTAGTATGATGGAATATAATCTTGGAATTCCTTCTCAGGGGACATGGGAAAAAGTTGGAACTAACACTTATAAAAAGACCATAAGCTTTACTCAAGATGGAAAATACAGTTTTGACGTAAACTGCATAGATAAAGCTGGTAACGAAGCTGAAACTATGATTGTAGAAGATTTCTGGGTGGATAAAACAGCTCCTGTAGTAGAAGTTGGTTTTGATAACAATGATTTCAAAAATGAAAAGTATTTCAATAATAAAAGAGAAGCCTTTATTACAATTGATGAGCTTACATTTGAAGAAAGTCTTGTAGATATTAAATCAAAAGAAGGTAAATCTCCGCTTTCTTTACGGGATGCTTTCACCAAATCTGATGATGTCAAAAATATAGAGCATAAAACCAGCATGAAATTTGAAAATGATGGAGAATATGCTTTTGTAATTGAAGTTAAAGACTTGGCAGGAAACACTTCTAATATATATGAAAACCCTGAGTTTGTTATTGATACAACTCTTCCATCTGTAAGCTTTGGAGGTGTTGAGGATCATTCAGCTAATAACAAAGTGGTGGCACCGTCACTTACATATATTGATAAAAATATGGATATCAAGGCAACAACCGTAACTTTTGAAGGATCGAATAATGGTAAAGTGAACAACGACTTGGAAGTTAAGGAAATTGAAAATGGTTATGAAGTAAAATATGCTGATTTTCCACATATTAAAGAGATGGATGATATGTATACTATGACAGCCAATGTTGTTGATTTGGCAGGAAATGAAATTGAAGAAAGTCTTGTCTTTTCTGTAAATAGGTTTGGTTCTGTATATGTATTGGGAGATGAAACAAAGAAAATCATAAATAATTATTATACGAATAATCCAAAAGATGTTGTCATTACAGAGATTAATATCGATAATCTCGTAGAAAAAGATATTTCTGTTTCACGTGATGGAAAGCTTAAGAAATTAAAAAATGGCAGACACTACGAAGTTAAAGCAGAAGGAAGCGATAAGACATGGAAGAGTTTTACATATACTATAAATGCAAAAGAGTTCGGTAAAGATGGAGTGTATTGCGTAAGTGTCTATTCAACAGACAGAGCAACTAATAAGCAGTCTAATATGACCAAAGATGCCGAGATAGATTTTGCAGTAGACAAAACAAAGCCTAGTATCGTCGTGTCTAATCTTTATGCTAATGGCAAATATGAAGAAGAAAACCATGAAATCACAATTAATGTTACCGACAATATGTGTATTAAAGACTTAAGTGTATTTTCAAACGGGAAGCTTCTTGGAAAATATAATGAAGAGAAAATAAAAGAGTTTTTTGGTACTTTTGAATTATCAATTCCTAAAGCGGATGTTGTTCAAAATATTAGTTTTAAAGCCTGTGATGCATCTGGAAATATCCAAAGTATGGGATTTGAAGGAATAGAGATAGGTGATATCGAAAAAATCGAGAAGAATAAGGAAGCAGAACGTATAAAATCAAATGCTTCTAAAAAGAGATTTTTTGTAGCCAAAATAAAAAATATAGTTGATGGTGGCAAAAATACAGATGAAAATTCATATACACTTCTTGTATCAATGATAGTAATTCTAATGAGTATTAGTATTTTAGGGATAGTAGTATATGCAAAATCAAATATAAAAAAGAGTGAATAAAGGTATGAATGTAAATGCTGGTTTTTGGACTGAAATAGGGATTTCAAAGAAAGTAAATCAAGATGCACTTCTTATAAAGGAAGCAACCTTTCCAAAATATGGAAAGGTTGTTATGGGAGTTTTGTGCGATGGAATGGGAGGTCTTGATCTTGGAGAAGAAGCTAGTAAGGCGGTTATAAAATACCTAAATATCTGGTTTATAGAGGAACTTCCACAGATATTAAGAGAATCTTATCAGACTGTACCTCTTTTTGAAGATATGGACAAAAAACTAAATGTGCTGGATCTAATCCAGCACAACTGGCTTAGACTTGTACTGGAAATTAATCACAAGCTTAAGATTTTTGGAGAAAAGTATGATTTATATTTAGGAACAACGCTTGTGGCAGTTATCCTTATAGAAAATCACTATCTTTGGATGAATATCGGTGATTCAAGACTGTATCATTTAAAGAATGTATTTAATTTTGCGCAGCTGTCACATGACCATAGTGTAGTACAACAGATGATAGATAAAGGAGAGATTACTAAAAGGCAAGCTCCAAAATGTAGTCAAAAGAACGTTCTTCTTCAATGCGTGGGAGCAGGTATAAACGTAAATCCTGATTTTGGAAGAGGTGAAGTTAGTCCAAAAGAATCTTTTCTTTTGTGTTGTGATGGTTTTTGGCGTAAGTCTAAAGATAGAGAAATTAGAAGATTAATGAAAAAAAGCATGAAAATGGATGATGAAGAAATCTCTTCTTTACTTTCCAAACATATGAATGTCCTTATGAATAGATGGGAAGAGGATAATATTTCGGCAATCATGCTTTCTGTAAAATAATGTTTTGATAAAGGAATAGTAATGCTTGCTATAGGTTCACTTGTAGAAGGAAAATACAAAATATTAAATGTCATAGGTCAGGGTGGAATGAGCATAGTTTATCTGGCTATGAATGAACGAGCCAATAAACAGTGGGCGATTAAAGAAGTCAGAAAAAGCGGAATTGCTAATTATCAGCTTGTAAGACAAAGCCTTATTGTAGAAACAAATATGCTTAAAAAGCTTTCCCATAAGTATCTTCCTAGCGTAGTAGATGTTATTGATTACGAAGACAGTATTCTTATAGTAATGGATTATATTGAAGGAAATCCTTTAAGCGTAGCTTTAGAAGATTATGGTGTGCTTCCACAGGAGTATGTTATAGAATGGGCCAAACAACTTTGTGAAGTATTGGGATATCTTCACAGTAGAAAGCCATCTATAGTTTATAGAGATTTAAAACCTGGAAATATTATGTTAAAGCCAGATGGCTGTATTACTCTTATAGATTTTGGAACAGCAAGAGAATACAAGAATGAAAGTTTTGAAGATACAACATGCCTTGGAACAAAGGGGTATGCAGCACCGGAGCAGTTTGGGGGACTTGGGCAAACAGACGCAAGGACCGATATATATTGCCTGGGAATGACTTTATATCACCTTGTAACAGGGCATAATCCATCAGAACCGCCTTTTGAGATTTTTCCAATAAGATACTGGAATGAACACCTAGCAATAGGTTTAGAGAAGATAATTGAAAAGTGTATAATGCCAAATCCTGAAGATAGATATCAGTCATGTTCTGAAATAATGTATGATTTAGAGCATTACAAAGAACTTGGAAGTGAAGTAAAAAAAGGTGCTTTTTTTAAAGTTATGTTATTTGGATTGGCATCTGTAATGTCTATAGGTTGTTTTGGACTTTCTTCAGGTTATAGTAGCAGGGCATTAAGTGTATCAAGTTCAGGATACAAGAATATTATTGTTGATGTAGACCAGAAGACAAGTATAGAAGATAAAATTGTTAATTATCAAGAAGCCATGATTTTAAAACCAGAAGAAGAGGCAGCATATCTAGGACTTTTGGAAAATGTATTTCTTCAGGATGAAGTTTTTTTAAGAGAAGAATCTGATAGACTCATTGAAGTGTTATATACGAAAACAAAGGGAAAATCATATATAGAAACCTTGAAAAATACTAATCCAAAAGCATATGCAGATTTTTGTTATAGACTTGGAATAGCATATTTTTATTGTTATGAAGGTAGTGGTAATAAGCAGATGGCAACAAAATGGCTTGTAGAATCTTGCCGTGGAGACTATCTGTCAGAAAGTCAGAAACTTCGTGCAGAAAGACTAGGAAAGATTTCATCCTATTATGGGAAACTTTCAGTTATAAGCAAAAGCGGTGATTCTAAGGTAAGTTACAGACAGTACTGGGATGATTTGTGCGCAGTATCAAAGGGTGATATAGCAGCAAAGGATAATGAAACAACTGCGCTTATTATTTACCGTGAACTTGTATCACAGCTCCATGTTAATATTGAAAAATTCAGAAGGGATGGGGTTTTAGAGAAAGAAATGAATAGCAAACTGTTAGATATTGATAAACATCTCCAGAGTGACTTTAAAAAGATAGATACGGCAAATATTGAAAGAGTCGAGCAATTATTAAAAGAGGTTGAAGAAGATATCGTTCAGGCAAAAAAAGATATAGGACTTGCTTTTGAATTGTCAAAAAACAAGTGATGATAGAGGTAATAATTAGGTAATGAATAATATGTTTTGTATTTATATTGCATTAGAACAGATGGGGGCAGCCGTTATAATAAAAGAGATAGAGAAGAATCAGACATATAGCAAAATCTTTATGGTATTTGGACTTTTATTTGCTTTTCTTAGCTTGATTTTTTTTATAATACTAAAAATTCCATCGGCAGTATCCTTAATTACAGGAATAGGAGCCAAAAGGGAAATTAGAAGAATTATGGAAGATTATAATAGAGAATAATGATATTCACAAATAAGGCCGTTTTACATTAATGAAGATAAGTAGTATATTAATTGCAAGTTTTATAGTATTTATTAATGGAGAAAGGCGAATATTATGAAAAAAGATGAACTATTAGTCGGGGAGAAAGGTGCCAAAAAAGCTTTGGCGGATTCAAAGAAAAGCTGTATTTTTTCATTTCTTTTAATAGCATTAATAATGGTTGTTGTCGTTGTGCTAATTGAGGGAACTGATATTGTCGAGAAAGATTCCAAACAGGCTGTTGTAATTATGAACCTATTAGGCGGAGTTGTAAGTTTACTGCTTATGGCTGTTTATTATGGAAGAATAGATGATTACCCAAAGAAAGCTATTTCGGCATGCTTTAGCGGACTTCCTGTTTCTAATCTTGAAACATTGAATATTTTGAATAATCAGACTTATTTTGATATAACAACAGCAAACGGACAGAAGTTTCAGATTGATAAGGCTGCAATTTACAATGTTTCTTTTGTTGTCAGAAAAAGAAAAAAAGAAGATCCTGTAGTTAAAGGCGGAAATATAGAAGCATATGGTTCTGTTTGTATAGGGCTTGTATTGTATAGGTTAATTGGCTTGTTATGGGCGATGGTTGGATATGTTATTTTTGATATTGTGAAACTTAAGAATAGAAATATTGCACAGACGGTTGTGATTTCATTTTTCTTAAGAAATAATCAGGGACAAGAAACTAATATAGTTTTAGATGTTCCCAAATCATTTGGTCTCGCATTCATGAGAGAGTTTTCGGATAGACTATTACCAAGTTATGCAGCAAACTAATTAAATAAAAGCTTCCAGGTGAGAGCTTATTTATTCTTTTTGATAGTTTTAATAATAATCATAAAGAATAAGGCTTTGCATTTGGAAGCTTTTTTAATTTAACTTTTTTTAAAAGCCGCCGAAATAGAAGTTGAAGATTGACTGTTTTGTTTGAAGATTACAATGGAGCATTTTAATATTTCCACGAGGTTAATTTATGGCGAATATACAACTAGTCGAAGCGGCTGTAAGATCAAAAGATAATAATAACCTTAACCTTTTTGGCGCAGATAAAAAGGCATCAGGTTCATTTTTTGATACATCAAATATTGCTGTTAATACTACCAAAGAAGTTGAAACTTTATTTGGTAGTGATAGGGTTTTTGATGAAAAAAAATCAAAAGATGTAACCAAAAAGATGCAGGAATCCTTTAGTAATATAGATGTTACTAATGAGACTAATGCAGATATTCTTATGTCACAGACTCTTTCAGGTAAAGATTATGCAAAAGCCAAGGAAGATGGCTTTAATATGAAAGACGTTGATGCAAAAAAGACGGTTACAATTTTAGATAGAATTAAAGCAGTCCTTGCAAAATCAGGAAATGTCACGAATGGATTTAATGACAATATTGACAAAGACGTATTAGAAGAAATAACTGGAAACAAAGCTTTTGCCAATGAGATTATAAATAAGTTAAAAGAAAATGATTTGCCGCTGTCGATTCAGAATATAGAACAGATAAAAGAAGCTGTTGTTAAAAGCAGCGAAATCTCCTCTTTATCAGAATCGGCAGTTATGTACCTTATAGAAAATGAACTCCCTATAACCGTAGATAATTTGTATCTGGCTAGTCATACTACAAACGGACAGACGGCTAACCGCGGAACCTACTATATGCAGGAAGGCGGTTATATGGCAGAGCGTGCAACTACACTTGATTTTTCCAGTTTAAGAGAGCAGATAGAGGAAGTTGTTAAACAGGCTGGATTAGATAGTACTAATGAAGAGAACATTCTTTTTGCACAAAAGATGTTAGAAGAGGGATTTACACTAACTCCAGAAAGCTTAATCAAAAAGATTACGCTCGATAACCTTACATTTCCGCTTCCACTAGAAGAGGTTATAAGTTCTGCTGTAAGTGCGCTTGCAGATGGTCAAAGAGCAGATAAGGGAGATGTTACAAACCAGACGACCCAGCTAGATAAAGCACTTGAACAGTCTGATATGCAGAACGAGTGGGTTGATAAAAATCCGGAAAAGGCAGCTTTTATATTCAAAAAAGTTGAAGATGAGCTAAGAAATCAAAAAGAAGATATAGACGAAATAAAAAGAGGAGTTCAGTCCGACTATTATCTTGAAGAAGGAGTTGTTTCCAACGAAAAATATGAAGAGATAAAGAATAGATTAAGGCTTGAAGAGATAAGGTACACATTCTCTGTAGAAGCTAATCTTCGAATGATTCAAAGCGGAATAACTCTCGATACAACTTCAATAGAGAATCAGATAAGACAGCTACAGGACATCCTGTTAGATATGGGTAAAAGTCTCTTTGGAGAAGGAACTTCAAATACAGCTAAAGCCTCTGAATTGAGCGTAGAAGCCAAATTTACACTGTTCCGTCAGACTACGTACAGAGTTAGCGGAATAATGGAATCGCCAGCGGCTGTAATAGGAGCTCTCAAAGATGAGTTTAAGGTAGATACGTTAGATGCTATTTACCAGAAATCAACTACTATCAAGATGTCTTTTGACAAAGCAATGCAGGCATATGAGATGGTTTCAACAAGGCCGGATGATCAGTTTGGCGAGTCCATTGAGAAAGCATTTAGAAATGTTGATGATATTTTAAAAGAACTTAATCTGGAAGAAAATGATGATAATAGAAGAGCTGTACGTATTCTTGGATATAATCATGCAGAGATTACTAAAGAGAGCATACTTCAGGTTAAGGCGTGGGATGCCAAACTTACAAGTACCATGGATAGACTCAAACCAGGTGCAGTTTTGCAGATGATTAGAGATGGTAAAAATCCACTCAATATGACACTCGAAGAGCTTGGAGGATATTTAGATAAACAAAACAGTCAAAGTGATAAAGATGGAGATAACGATAAATACTCAGAATTCTTGTATAAGCTTGAAAGAAAGAATGGAATAACCAAGGAAGAAAAAGAATCTTACATTGGCATATTTAGATTATTTGCAAACTTAAAGGCAACAGACGATGCTGCAATAGGAATGGTTCTTCGGACAAAAGGAGAAATGACCATTGGAAATCTTCTTACAGCTAACAGAACTGTTATAAGATCAATGTCATCTATGGACTATAGAATAGATGATGAGTTTGGAGGAATAGAATCAGGTAAAAGTTTTTCGCCTTCAATCGACGAACAGATTAATATGGCGTTTTTGTTCTACTCTTCTAGAGCTGATAGTGTATATGAACATATAGATGCAGACAAGCTAGCAGATTTTAAGCCGACAAATGAGACTTTCCTTACAGATTTAGCTGATGCTATGGAAGAAGAGGATAAAGACTTAGAGTCAACAGAAGATTATAATTCTCGCCAATTAAGAGAAATCAGAGATATATTTAACAATGAGAATACTAAATCTGATATGAAAGTTTTGACAAATGCATTTATTCCGATTACTGCCTCTAATCTTGAAGCAATGAAAGAGATAAGAGAGAGCAGAAAAAAGAAAAATGTCCACGGCAAAGATGTTGAGCCATCATTATGGCAGAAGCTCCGGGAAAAGATTGGAGAAAATGATGATAATGCCTTTGAAAACATTAAAGATTTAGAGAATTACGACACCACTTTAGACAAAATAAAAGAACAGCTTGAGAAAACGTTAGAAACTACCGATAAATATATTGATTTAAGAGTAATCTCTCTTTTGCATAAGGATTTATCAGTATCTAGACAGATGTCTGAAAGCGGAAGTTATGAGGTTCCTGTAGAAGTTGGAGACGATATTATTTCAATGCATGTTACGCTTGTAAATAATGAAGAGGAAGGTTCTCACATCACCACTTCACTCGATACAGGTACACTCGGAATCATAAAGACTGATTTACAGATTCAGAAAAATAAAATAATTGGCGTGATTGCAACATCCAACGCCAAAAGCGCTCAATCTCAACATTTTTTGGAAGACGTGAAAAATCGTATTAGCGAAAAAATGAATATGGAAATAGAAGCTGCGACTATTTTCTATTCTAGAGATGGTGAGTTTGAAAGAGAAATTGGAAACAGAAAAGGGACAAAGAAAGAAGAGCTTCTAACTTTGGCAAAAGAAGTAATAGAGTCTATAGCTGCTTGCGTAAAAGAAAGAGAAGTTATATTCAGTTAGTGTTAATTACTTGAATGGAGTTTTATATGAGAATTAATTACAATGTTTCGGCACTTATCGCACAGAATGCTCTTAAGGGAAATGATAATAGACTTACCGATTCGCTTCAGAGATTATCAAGTGGATTGAAAATTGCCAATGCCAAAGATAATCCTGCAGGACTTGCTATGGCAAGAAGAATGAATGCGCAGATTAAATCTTTGAAAACAGCAGATGATAATACGATGGATGGAATCTCAATAGTACAGACAGGTGATGGAGTTTTATCAGAGATTCAGGACATGATTCAGAGAATGAATGAACTTGCGGTTAAAGCCAGTAATGATACTATGCAGGAAAAAGACCGCAAAATTGTTCAGGAAGAGATAAATCAGCTAAAAGATGAAATAACAAGAATATCCAATACAACAGAGTTTAATGGACAACAGCTATTTGATGGATCATTTGATTTAAGAGGATATGCAACGATAGGCGGAGCTTCAGATCCAGACGTTAAAGTAAGTACCTATACAGATGAAGTGGCAACGGGACCTGCGACAGTGGCTGGTTTGACCTGTGATTATGATAGCACCACTAATACAGTCAGTAACGTAAGTGTTACGAGTGTTACTGATGCAAAAGGAAATGAATATAATAGAGTATCCTGTGATGGAGATATTATAAGGTTTGCAAATGATAAAGGGCAGCAGATAGAGCTTCAGATTAACAGGGCAATGACAGGAGAACAAGTTGATCTTGATATAACCGGATTTGGAGCGATGGCTGTTCAGATAGGAGCAAATGAAGGCCAATGGCTGGATATGAGATTTCCTAAAATGAATCTTACCAACATAGGAATTAGAGATGTTGATGTTACAACAGGTGAAGGTGCAAGAATTGCAATTGACAAAATAAAAAATGGAATGACTTATGTATCAGCAGCACGAAGCAGACTTGGAGCATATCAGAACAGATTAGAGCATACAGATAATAACTCAGATGTAACAGTTGAAAATATGACAGCAGCATATTCCAGAATTATGGATGTTGATATGGCAGAAGAAACCACAACATATGCGTCAGCTCAGATTTTAGTACAGGCAGGAACTTCAATGCTTGCACAGGCAAATCAAAGACCAAGCGAAGTATTACAGCTTTTACAGTAGTGTTATAGAGTAAAAATATCAATAAACAAGGGATGAATAGACCATCCACCTAAAATGAGGACGAGGAGAATAACATGAATCAGGAGAAAAAGCAGGAGTATACGCGTCGTATCGTTGAAGCTAACGGTACGCAGATGATTACAATTTTGTATGAAATGACGCTCGATTATCTCGAAGATGCGGCCCTTGCAATGGATTTAAATGATATCCATAGTGCTGATCGTGAAATTAATCGTGCGCAGAGTTGTATTAATGAGCTTATGCATTCGGTCAATTTAAGTACAGACCTCGGAATCAACTTTTTCCAGATTTATATGTTTGCAAGAAGACAGCTTATTACAGCTTCCGCCAAGAGGGATAAAGGATGTATAGACATCGTTCATTCGCTTTTTGAGAAATTAAAAGATTCCTATAAAGAGCTTGAAAAGTATGATGATAGTCCATCTTCAATGGATGGAGCGCAGGCTGTTTTTGCTGGACTAACCTATGGACCTGGACAGCTTAATGAAACAGTTTCAGATCCATATGTCAAAAGAGGATATGAGGCTTAAATAGTATTCATCTATATAATAATGAATAAAATCAGATTTTAATAAACTTAAGCAAACTGGTCAGATAAAAAGACTTTGTCTTGGACTGGTTTGCTTTTTGTAGTGATAATTTTTTTAAAAAATTCTAAAAAAACTCTTTACAAACATCGCATATTTTGGTAAGGTATTTAACGTTGATGAACACCACCATTTATTGGTGAATAAATAATTGTTCAATATCATGAGATTTTCTCATATACGTACTGTATTCTGCAGAACGTATTTCCATTTTTAGTAATATCATTATAGTTGTTTATTACTGGATGTTTTTTATTCTGTTTTGCGCAGGGAGGCGAAAAAGGTTTTATGAATAAGAGGAATATTTTATTTTTGTGTGATCTTAGCAGATCGTATTGCGTAAAATTGGAAGAGTATTTTCGCAGAAGAGTTGATTTGCCATTTCGGATTCAGAGTTTTACTGATGAAGAAGCCTTTATTAATATCAGCGAAGAGGAAAGTAAACAGGCAGCAGCTCTTGTAATATCTAGAACAGCATTTTCTAAAATGGGGATTGGAAAATTCGACAGAGTGCTTCTTTTAGAAGAGAGAAACAGTGATGGGACATATCCGAATTTTCCTGAAATGGAAGATGTTGTTATTAAAAGAACAGACAGATATCAATCTATGGATAAGATATGCGATGCTTTATTAGAGTTTTGTATGGAAAATCCGGATACACTGGTTATGGAAGAAAAGACAAGCCATTTGATGGGTAGAATTGGTTTTTATTCACCAATAAAAAGAAGTGGACAAAGTACACTGGCAAGAGAAATGGCAAGTTATTTTGGAGAGAAAGAAAATGTTTTGTATTTAAGTTTAGAGCCGTTTTCCGGAATAGATAAATCAAAAGAAGATGAAGATATGCTTGATTTGCTCTATTACTATAGAACAGATAAAGGAAGATTTCCTTTTAAGGTGCAAAATATAGTAAAAAAAGCAGATGGATACGATTATGTTCCTCCGGCTAATTCATTTATTTCCATTCGAGGCGTGAATGCAAAAGAGTGGAACGAATTAATCGAAGCAATTCGCAAGACCGGATTGTATCAGAAAATTCTTATTGATATCGCAGAAACAACAGATGGATTTTTGACACTACTTGAAAGCTGCGATAACATCTTTACAACTATCCTTCCGGATGAAATATGTACCAGGAAACTATCCGATTATGAAATAGCATTAAGGATTTCGGGTTATGATGATCTTCTTGAAAAAACACTGCGATGTCAGATGCCATATGACTTCATATATCAGGATAAATCAACGAAGAGAAATTATATAGAAAATCTTTTATTATATAAACCATTAGATTAAATTTAGTAAGGAATTAAATTCCATGATTGCAAATGATACAAATACAAATCTGGATATAAGGTCGAATGCTGAGCTTTTAAAGAAACTTCAAGATGATATCAGACAAAGAATAATGTCAGGACTTGATCTTACAAAAGATACATCTGATGAAGAAATGTATGAACTCATAGATGCAGAAGTGTTAAGAAGCAAACGAGAATATGCTCTTTCGATAGAAGAACTTGAAAAATTAAGATCGGAGCTTTTTCATTCCATGAGAAAGCTCGATATTTTGCAGGATCTTGTAGATGATCCAACAGTTACAGAGATAATGATAAACGGTAAAGATGATATCTTTATCGAGAAAAAAGGAAAACTTCAGCGATATGATTTGAAGTTTGCATCAAAAGAAAAACTAGAAGATGTTATTCAGAAAATTGTTGCAGGATGTAATAGAGTAGTAAATGAATCATCGCCTATAGTTGATGCCAGACTCGAAAATGGAAGCCGAGTTAATGTAGTATTGGATCCGATAGCATTAAATGGTCCGATTGTCACAATAAGACGATTTCCGGATGAACCTATTACAATGAAGAAACTAATATCATTTGGGTCAATTCCAGCTAATATAGTGGAAGATTTAAAAGTACTTGTTAAATCCGGCTATAATATATTTATTTCAGGTGGTACAGGATCAGGAAAAACCACATTTCTAAATGCACTTTCAGATAGCATACCTGAGAGTGATCGAGTTATTACAATCGAAGATAATGCAGAGCTGCAGATTCTTCATGTTCCCAATATCGTAAAAATGGAATCTAGAAATGCCAATGTTGAAGGTTGTAAAGAGATTACCATTAGAGATTTAATAAAATCTTCTCTTCGAATGAGACCAGACAGAATTGTAGTCGGAGAAGTTCGAAGCGGTGAGGCACTAGATATGGTTCAGGCTATGAATACAGGTCATGATGGATCTATGTCAACAGGTCATGCCAACAGTGCCAGAGATATGATGTTTAGATTAGAGACAATGATGCTTATGGCAATGGATTTGCCTCTTACAGCAATAAGACGTCAGCTTGCATCAGGAATTGATCTTGTAGTCCACCTTGGAAGACTTAGAGATAGAAGCCGAAAAATGTTGGAAATATGTGAAGTTACAGGAGATATAGACGAAAAGACAGGTGAAGTAGCACTACAAACTCTTTGGCGATTTGAAGAAAAAGGTGAAGATGAAAATGGAAAAGTAATTGGAGAATGGAGGAAAACTGGTGAATTACGAAACAAAGAAAAACTCCTTGCCGCAGGATTATCGTTACCATCAGATGCAATCTCAGCAGGCTGACGATTACTTGTTTGAAGAAAATACTAAAAAGAATAGTTTTATTAAAGAACATTTAAAACGATTTGAAAAGCTGGATAAGGAAGATACCCCGGCAATACTTCTTGGAATTGCGTTAGTAGCCATAATAGCGTGGTTATTCTATCACTCACTTGTAATGGCTTTTTTTCTACTTCCGTTAGTAATTCCGTTTTCAGAAAAAATGCATCACGAAAGAATCTTGAAGCAAAAACATGAAGTTGGGCAACAGTTCAGAGATGCACTTATCTCAATTTCGACAAGCCAGAAAGCCGGATACGCACTGGAAAATGCATTTTTGGAAGGCTACAAAGATATGCGAAAACTCTATGGAGAACAGTCTCCAATTTGTAAAGAATTGTGGAGAGTTGGAAAAGGACTTGCCAACAACATTATTCTTGAAGATTTATTGTATGAAATGGGAGAACGAACAGAGAATACTTATATACAAGAGTTTGCGAATGTATTCGCAGTAGCCAAAAGAAGTGGCGGAAATATTACTCAGATGTTAGAAGAAACTGTCGAACAGATTTCTAATCAGACTGATGTTGAGAAAGAAATAGACGTAATGATTGCAGCTGGCAGAATGGAGGCAAGAGTAATGGAACTAGTGCCGTTTGCGATTATAGCATATGTCGGAGCAACATCACCTGGGTTCTTTGATCCTCTTTATGGCAATGTTGCAGGATTTGCCATCATGACAGTATGTCTTATCATATATTTGGCAGCATATCACCTAATAGAGAAAATTATTTCAATTGAAGTTTAGGAAAAAAATATGATTATGGTTTTTTATGCGCTACTATTGGTAATCTTCCTGGTAGCTGCATTTCTTGTAAGATATGAACCTTTGCCTCCTTCCATGGAAGAAGAAAAAGGTTTAAATAGAAGCTTCCATCAGATGGCAGGTTTTATATATCGTAAGTTTCTAAGAAGAAAGAAAAGTGCGGAAGTTACATCTATCAAAAAAGACCTGAATACCATCACGCCTACAACAAAAGGCGAAGAACAAGTAGCAGAGTACTATATTAAAAAATTAGGAAACTGCTTCATTATCCTGTTGTGCGGAATAATACTAGCACTTTTAGCTGCACTTTCTAGCAGGCAGGATACGAAGCTTCAGATAAAAGATAAATTAAAAAGGGGAAATTATGGAGAAGTTTCTACTAATAGTGAGCTAGAAGCAGTAACAGAGTCTGGAGAAAAACTAGGAATATACAAAATAAAAGTTAATTCCAAACAATACACACTAGTTCAGCTTGGAGAACTTGAGGAAGAACTCTCATCCAAACTTCCTAATCTTATAAAAGGAAAAAACTCATCTTTAGATAATGTCAGAACAGACCTTAAACTAATGGAAAAAGTTGAAGGCTATCCATTCAAAATATACTGGCGAACAACAGACTTTATGACAGTAAGTTCAAGCGGAAAAGTCAAAAATGAAGATCTTGAAAAAGAAGGAAAAGACGTAATATTATCAGCAGAATTATCTTGTCAGGATTTTACAACTACAACGCAGATGTTTGTTCATGTATATCCGCCTATATTATCTGATACTCAGAAAAAGTATGTTCAAGTGCAAAAGCTTATCGATGAACAAGATGAAAAGAGTAGTACTACAGATTATCAAACACTTCCTAAAAATTATGGAAAGCAGAAGATTGTTTGGAAAAAACCGCTCCATGATTCAAGCGTATTTCTCTTTATACTCTTATTCTTTGTTTCAATTCTTGTATATTTTATTGAAGATAAGAAAGTACGGGGAAAAATAAAAGAAAGAGAAGAGGAAATGATAAGGCAGTACCCGAATTTGATTTCAAAAATAGTACTTTACCTTGGAGCAGGAATGACAGTAAGAGGTGTATTCGATAAGCTTAGTACCGATTATACCGCATCGCTTCAAAACGGAGGAGACAGAAGTTATCTTTATGAAGAAATACGTATGATGTCACACGAAATTGGTACAGGAGTTTCGGAAAGTAAAGCTTATGAAGCATTTGGAGTTCGCTGCAGATGCCATCAATATACAAGACTTGTAAATCTTTTAAATCAGAATTTGAAAAAAGGTAACAGTAGTCTTCTTCCTTTATTAAAACAGGAAGCAGAAAAAGCTTCGGTTGAACGACTAAATATAGCCAGAAAAGCTGGAGAAAAAGTTACAACAAAGCTTCTTGTACCAATGATGATGATATTAGGAATTATCATGATAATAATCATGGTTCCAGCATTTCATTCATTCTAAGCAGAAGCTGTTTTTAGAAATTCAAAAGTATCTGCAAAAGCAGTTTACTATATATATATTTTTAATGCGCATAGCGCAAAAGGAGAAAAGTATGAATAAAATTAAGTTACTCAAGGCGAAAATGGAAAACAAGCTTGCACTTATGATGTGCAGAGATGAAGAGACAAGTCTTTTTAATGACAATGATGGAATGGGAACAATCGAAATTGTTCTTATCATCACAGTTCTCATTGGACTTGTTATTGTGTTCAAGAAACAGATTAATGGTGTTATCGATTCTGTATTTGCCAAAATCACAGAAGGCGTTGAAGACGCATCTACAATTGGACGTTAATGAAAAAAGAAGAAAAAGGCGTATTAACGCTATATTTAGCGCTTATTATTCCTGTTCTTTTATCTCTTATTCTGACACTCTTTTGGGGTGCCAGAGTAAGTAGTGAGAGAATGAAGACTGATATAGTAGTAGATATTGCAGGAAATTCGGCACTTGCAGAGTATAATAGAGAACTCCGTAGACAATACGGACTTCTGATGATAGATACAGCATATGATAAAGGCTCACCAGAAAAAGAAAATCTTGATGAAAGACTAGATTATTACTTCGAAATGAATCTTGAAGGATCTAGAGAAGTTAAAATTGCAGAATTTTTGATAGATACAACCAATTTTACTCAGATGCAAATGACTAAAATGGAAGTTCCTGAATATACTCTGGCAGGGGATAATAACGAGGGAGCCACCAAAAGACAGATATTTGCATATATGGAAGCTGAACCTGTGGAAGGGCTTGTTGGAACAGCCAATCTTGCAGAGGTATCAAAGAGCAAAGATACAGCTGATGGTAGTAGTTCAACGAGTAGTGCAAAAGGTGAAAGCTTTGATGTAAATGTTTCGACAGAGAATGCAGAAAAAAGTTTTGATTTATTTGGAAAAATAGGTAAATTTTTCGGTAAAATTGCTGATGAGTTTTCTAGTCATAAATCAGAAGAAATTGGAAATAGTAAAAAAGAAGACGTAGATAAAGGAATAGAAGGTCCGACTAGTTGTAAGCAGATACTTTCGGATTTTGCAGAAGGAAAAATAGGAATATTAAACCTTGCATGTTCTGATAAAAAATTCTCAGATGCCTCATTTGATAAATCTAGCGTTTATACAGGACGTTCAGATAAGATGAAGGGAACAGGACTTGCAGATAGATTCTCGCCCAATTTATTAGAAACAGGCATCTTGTTTAACTTATACATGATGCAGGACTTTGGGTATTATGACCATGAAAAAGAAAAATCTCATTTATCATATCAGATTGAATATCTTGTAGGAGAACAAAGTACAGATAGAGGCAATATTGAAATAGTTGCAAGATGGATATGTGCAATACGTTTTGGTATGAACTGTATTTATCTTCTTTCGGCAACACCTCAGGCAGAAGAAATAAATTTTATAGCAGCAGCATTTGTAGGCATTCCGGTTATAGGAGAAATCATATGCTTTGCAGTAAAAATCATTATTACTATTATCTGGGCTTTTATGGAAAGCGCAAATGATATCAAAATTCTTTTTGATAAAGGAAAAGTACCTCTTGTAAAAACTCCGGCTTCATGGAAAACAAGTCTTAAAACAGGTCTTATGCTTGTAGGAGGAAAAAACGCGACCGGACTGACTTATGGCCAGTATCTTTTCATGCTAATACTAGTTAAAGAATTAAATGGAATAGATGCAGAAGTAAAAGACATGATGGATATCATGGAACTTGATATAAGAAAAGTTAAAGGTTATGAGAATTTCAGAATAGATGGATGCGTTGATTGCTTTACATTAGAGGCTGAAATGCAAGGAGAAACAGGAAAAACATTTTCACAGAAAAGATATTTTGGATATGAGGGATCATCATGAAGATATGGGAGCGGCTTGAGATGTCCTTTGGACACCAAGAAATATTTCGACCATGTAAAAACAATAAACAACAAATCCATATACAAAAAGAACGAAAGCCTCTCCGGGCAGGAAATCTTTGTGGTAGAAAAAGGGCATCGCAAGCTGCTTCCATAACTTTGGAGGCAGCGCTCATAATTCCTTTCTTTTTGATTTTTTTCGTAGGACTGTTATCCATGTTCGAAATGTTAAGATTACAGAACAGCATGGAAATAGGACTTCATCAAGTCGGAAAAAAAATCAGTTATTCAGCATTTGAAGCTGAAATGATAACTGAAGTAGGACTTGATGTACTAAAAGCTCATGATTCAAATGGAAAGATAACTGAAGCTGTAAGCAAGATAAAAAGCGTAGAGTCAATGGCACTTCCAGTGGTAGATGCTTCATTATCATGGTTCATGCTAAAAGATTATCTTTCCGAATCAAGAATTTTAGAGTCCCCAATAATCAAAAAAGGTGCGCTTGGAGTAGATAACGTAATAGTTCCAATAGCGTTCAAAAAAGACTATGTAGCACTAGAATCCGGATGTATGGTTCATCCTTATTATAATAATGTTTTCAAAATTGGAGAAATTAAACTAGAAGCCAGATATTTTGGTCATAAGTGGACTGGATTCGAAATAGATACCGGAGAAGAATCCAAGGAAGAAGAACCAAAGAAAGAAGAACCTGAAGAATATGTTTATATGGTGAAGACTGAAAAAGAAAATGTATTTCATTGTAGCAGGGATTGTCAATATTTAAAACATACAGTTCATCAGACATCTTCTGAAAAATTATCATCTTTAAGAAATAAACAAAAAAGAAAATATTATCCCTGTAAGAAATGTAAACCTGAAGGGTGTTCAACAATTTATTATACAGATGCTGGCATAGCATATCATTCCAGTAAAGACTGTACTGCGATTGAGACCAAAAAAGTTCAAACACTTCCTCGCAAAAAGGCAGAAGAAATATCTAAAGGTCCGTGTAGTAAGTGTGGTCATTAAAGATTTAAGGAAAGGAAAAAAGATGCTTTTTATTGTAGTTAGTTTAATAATCTTGTTAATAGCAGGATTAAATGACATAAAAAACAAAAGTGTAAAAAGATGGATGATTATTTCAAATTTCATCTGCGGAATAAGCTGCCTTTTAGTACAGCTGTTTCTTGGGGGAAATCCATTAGTTCTGTTTTTATCATTTATTCCGGGATTATTCCTAATATCTTTGTCTTTTATAACTAGAGAAAAGATCGGTTATGGAGATGGACTTATAGCACTTGGAACAGGACCTGTATTTGGAATATCAAACCTAATGCTTGGTTTTTGCATATCTTTTTTTCTAAGTGGGATGACAGCCGGTATTTTGATGATTTTCAAAAAGGCAAAAAGAGATGAACAGCTTCCTTTTCTTCCATTTATGTTCGCAGGACTTCTTGTGGTAAGTGGAGTGTGTCTTGCGGCTAGAATTGAAGCTATTAACGCTGTATAAATCTTACAGGGAAAACTCTAAAGGAAAGAGAAAATGCAAAATGAAAACATATATTTAATGAAAAAAAGAAATTATAATGGCTATTTCACTCTTGAAATGGCTCTTATTTTTCCAATGATTTTGTGCATTATAGGTGTTGCAATCTATGTATTGTTCATGGTCTATGGTAGAACGATTGCATCATCGGATGCGTATTTAATTGCACATAGAGCTGCAGTAGCATCTCCCAAAGATCCCTTGTCTTATGTTGCAGCAAACAAAGATAAGATTTGTAAATCTCAATATGTAGGAGTCGAATCGCCTTCAGTATCTTCAGAAAGTTCTGGGATTCTGGATACTAGTGTAAAAGTCATGCTAAAGACAACTACCCCGCATCCTCTTGCGCATTGTCTTGGGCTTAATATTGAGGGAATATGGGATGTATCTGCATCATGGGAAGCAAGCACTGTACAGCCTCAGGAAAGGGTAAGACTCTTCACAAGAGTATATGATTTGGTGAAATTTGCCAAAAAAGTTTTATAAAGAAAAATGAGTGAAAAAAGGAAAAAGTATTTTTTAAAAAAGCAGGAATCATGTAATTGCTAACTGCATAAAACTATGACTTCTTGCTGAGATTTAGGATAATCATCAGCAAGAATCCTGCTTCGCAGGACAAAATTTGTCTTGACAACAAATTTTGGTCTGGTACGGTTATTGATTTTTCTGATGAAAACAATAACCTATATTCAAGAATTAAATCAAAAGAGGAACCAGTAATATGAAGTTACGTTATGAAAGAGAATTATCACATAGTTATCTTGTGGCAGAGACAAGAGAAAACGAAGAAGAAGATTATCGCTTCAGAATGCTTGAAGTTCAGAAGAGCAAAGGACTTTTAAGAGGAAGCATTAGAAGATGTAATGGAAATGCATACATATATTATGAAGTCGATGGATGTAAGAGCATTGCAGATAGATTTACTACAAAAGGTATGGATTCAATTCAGCTTAGAAGAATGTTTTTATCCCTTGCAAGAGCGTGCCATGAAATGGGAGAGTATCTGTTAGAAGAAGATTGTCTTGTTCTTAGCCAAAATACTGTATTTATAAATCTTCGCGATAATACATATCATTTTATGTGTAGACCATCTGATGAAAAAGAAGATCTTGAAAGATTTTCAATCGAACTTATCGATATCATTGATCACTCTGATGATTTGGCAATGCAAATCGGGTATACTTTCTGTGAAATGGTTCAAGATGGTGGAAGTAGTATTTATGAAATGGCGACTATGTTAAGCCAAATGAGTGAATACATTCCAGATCAGGAAGAAGCACAAAATAGAGAAATGAATGGATATGATATTCCACCAATGGATAACTATTCAAATCTTAATGAAAACAGATTTCCTGAAGATTCAATAAACCATAATGAAGGTTTTTATGCAAACAATTATTCTAAATCATCTTTAAAGCACTCTGATTATGCTTCGGAATTAAAAGAAAATTCAGCATCTTATAACATATCTAATACTTATCAAGAAAAAAGAAGCGAAACCAAACAAAGCAGTTGGGAAAACTTTTATTCGAATGTTGAGGATGAATCTTTTTTTGATAAAGGAAAAAATACTCAAAAGTTCACCGAACAGGAAAAAAGGAACAATGCACAGCTAAGAAAACAAAAATCAGGAAAAAGTGTTTCATTGCCAAAACCTGATAAAAAGAAGACATATGAAAGTGATATGAAACCATCATTCTATTATATCTGCGCAACTATTTCTTTTCTGATATGTCTGGGTGCTTTGTATGTGAAAATGAATTATACTCTTTTATTAACAGAGAATATCATTATTATGACCATGATAGCAGTGACTTTAACTGGAGCATTGATAATCCTTTATTGTGGATATAAAGCAAAGCAAAATAAAGAAAATCCAAATAAATCTCTGACATCGTCTTCTAGGAATAATCAAAAGAAAAAAGGAAAGACATTTGATTTAAAAGCGGCAACAAGGAATGATAATAATCCATATGTATCTGAAAACAAAAATATCAGGGGCAAAGCTTTTTCAGTAAATGATATTTCTGAAAACGGAAATTCACCTGAAAATACCTTTAACAGTAATAGAAGAGTTATAACTCCTGAAAAAAATATGGATAACGGAATGATAGCTCAATCACCACTTAGAAAAGGGCTTGTCAGAAATGAGAACATGCAAGGTGGTACAGATTACGAAACTACCGTTTTAAATAGAGGATCATCTTTTAGAAGTGAAAGATTGTATAGCAGAGGACAGAGCAACTGCATCCAAATTGCACTTGATAAACTACCGATGACAATTGGAAAAATGGCTGGAGGAGTAGATACATGCCTCAATAATCAAACAATTAGTAGAATTCATGCGAGAATTTTCAGAGATGAAGATAATAATGTATGTGTTCAGGATTTGAATTCTACTAATGGAACATTCCATAACGGATTGAGATTAAAACCTCAGCAGGCATCAGTTCTTGTTCCGGGAGACGAAATCTGCTTTGCTGATATGGTTTTTGATTTCAGATAATTGTTAGCTAATATTTGTGTATTATGGTAAAATTGAATTAACATATAAAACAAACACAAATGGGGCGGTGGAGAGATGAAAATCAACATCTATTACGGCGGTCGCGGTATTATTGATGATCCTTCACTTTATGTCATTTCCAGAATGGCAGATGTTCTGAAGGAACTCAGAGTAGAAGTTCAGCAGTACAATTTATTCGAACAGAAGAATAGTATTACAGCTCTTGTAGGAACTTTGCGTGATGCTGACGGGATAATACTCGCATCTACAGTAGAATGGTATGGAATTGGCGGATGGCTCATGCAGTTTTTGGATTCTTGCTGGCTTTATGGCGACAAGGAGAAAATCAGCAAACTGTATATGATGCCTGTTGTAATGTCTACAACTTACGGTGAACGAGACGGAATGACAAGCCTTCAGGTTGCCTGGGAAGTACTTGGAGGTCTTCCATGCGATGGAATTTGCGGATATATAGCAGAAACGAAAGTATTTGATGAGAATCCTGAATATATAAGGCTTCTTGATAAAAAAGCGGAGAATTTATATCGAATGATTTCTCAAAAAATTACAGCGCTTCCTGCTAGTAATCAGGTAGTAAAACAAAAAGTATCGTTGACTAAGAGTGCTGATTTGACACCTCAGGAATCAGAGCAGCTTTCAAAATATGTTGTAGATGATAAATATGTTAAGACTCAAAAAGCTGATTTGGAAGAATTATCATTTCTTTTTCGCAATAAACTCAAAGGAAGCGAACCCGCACCCAATACAGGAGAGTATGTTAATAGATTTCATAAGAGATTTTCTCCAAGGCCGGATGTTGAAGGAACTTATGAATTAATAGTAAGCGATAAGCCGTCAATGAAAGCAATGTTGCTTCATGTTGACAGTAAAGGCTTTCAAGGACAGGCAGCCTCTATTTCAGAATTGTCTGATGTAAAAGCTGATGCTCGTCTTGAACTAACATGGGATACACTTAATAGAATTGTTGATGGAAGGACAAATTTCCAACGATCATTTATGGAAGGAAATATCCGAATGAAGGGAGATTTCAAACTCCTTAGTGCTATAGATAAAGTGTTCCCGTTTGGAATAGAAGCTGAAAGCAAAAGAAAAGACACAAGAATGGAATAATTTTATTTTTCCAATAAAGGCATATTTATCATGACAAAATACGACAGTGAATGGTACAAACAGTATTATGGGAATTATTTTAAAGCATTTGCAACTATCATGATGATAGCTGCAAATGTTTTAGTATTTGTATGTCAAAACATTATGGGACGAGAGCTCTCTAATAAAGGAGCACTGATTTTTGACAAAGTAATAGAAGGAGAGTACTATAGAATCTTTTCATCAATGTTTTTACATGCAGATAGTAATCATCTTTTTAGCAATATGATAGGACTATTGTTATTCGGAGTTTTGGTGGAGAATAGCATTGGACATTTTTGGTACCTGCTGATTGCTGTATTATCAGGAGTGGCAGGAAATGTCCTCTCGTTATATATTGAAAATCTTAGAGGAGAATACTACTACAGTGTTGGAGCTAGTGGAATAGTATTCGGAATAGTAGGATCTCTTCTTATACTGACACTTTTCTATAGAAAAAAAGATAAATCTAAAATTCGCAGAATGTTAATAGCGGTAATGTTCATGGTTTATATGAGCATTACCAATAAGAGCGTAAATAACGAAGCACACATTGGAGGTTTCATATGTGGTATAATCTTGACATTGATTACTATTTTGCTTCGTAGAAAAAAGATAAAATTGCAAGATTTTTAAAGAACTAGGAGAAGGATTATTATGAAGGACGAGAAATGTATTTTTTGTAAGATTGCAAATGGAGAAATACCAACAAACTCAATTTATGAGGATGAGGATTTTAACGTTATCCTTGACAACGGACCTGCAACAGCTGGACATGCACTGATTCTTCCAAAAGAGCATTATGCAAATTTGTATGAGCTTCCAGAAGATACCGCTGCCAAAGCAATGAAGCTTGCTAAAAAAGTTGCTTTGAGATTGAAAGCAGTTATGCACTGTGATGGACTTAATCTTGTTCAGAACAATGGCGAAGTTGCAGGACAGACAGTGAATCATTTCCACCTTCATGTAATTCCACGCTATGAGAATGATGGACAGACAATTCTCTGGAAGCCGACAGAGCCAGACGATGCTCAGCTTAGAGAAATCTGTGCAAACCTCAAAATGAACTAATCAGAAAAACAGATATGTATAACGCAAAAACAGGAGAAAATATCAAAAACTAAATGAGATATTTTCTTCTGTTTTTTTACATGATAATAAGATATGTCGGAAATAATCTAAAAAGTCAAATACAAAATGATTTCTCTAAAATGCAAATTTGCAACTAAAGAAAAGCAATCGGTAATAAACCAGCAAAAATAATTAAGACTTATTTAAGGCAGAATAAATATAATTTTTGCTGTTTAGAAGTGTTGAGGTTGTCTATCGTTAGAATGAGGGAATAACCAAATAAAGTGGTGAGAATTGCTTTATTTTGGTGTTAGGGAAAAGATATGACGTTGTTAATATTGGTTACATTAGGAATTATTACATTTGTATATTTTTCATGTGCATTTTGGTTTGTAAACGTATTGTACATGTACACCTCATTTATAGATGAGGAAAACATGCAAATTGCAGTTTGCGCAGGATTATTATTTATCTATCTTTATCTATTGGTCAAACTTATTAAATATGTTAGAAGAAAAAAGCATAATAAGGTTAATAGAAAAACTAGAAATAATCTAAGCCTACAAAATGAGATTAGAAAAAATTATTATAACAACTCTACGTTCCCAAATGCTAAGACTAGAAAACGTAAGACAGCATATGATAATGTCCATTATGGAAACTGTAGCCAAATGCCATCAAGAATGTTTTCGGATTCAAAAAGACAAAGTATATACAATACAAATGTCTATGTTTCAAAGAAAAAAGATTATAAACAAAACTATGATTTCGAGGATTACAACAATGGATCTCTAGCATATGAAAAATACACTTACGAAAATGAGGGTAAGAAAAAAACAGACAGAGCATTGGTAAAACAGAATAAAAGAAATAAGCGTAAATCATTTTTGAATATAGCGCTTATAGGAATCATTATTGCGACGATATATGTAGGAAGAGGTATCATTAGCGGTAGTAATCTGGAATATATATTAGAACCAGATTATGAAGGGATTCCACAAGAAATTGTAGAATTTGGAGAAAAGAATAAAGAAGCAAGAGATTATGTAATAAATTACCATAAATATGCAGGAAAAGAATTTGATATAAAAGTTAAAGATGAAATAGAGAATAGCAATATACCACTTTTTATACAATGGGATAAAAGATGGGGATATAGACAATATGGGCAAAATTATATAGGAGTTGCGGGATGTGGACCTACATGTATGGCAATGATTATTTGTGGTCTGACTAAAAATGAAATGGTTAATCCATATGTGATAGCACAGTATGCGGTAGATGAAGGGCTGTATACATATGGCCAGGGGACTTCCTGGTTGCTAATGATAAATGCAGCCGAAAAATATGGATTGAACGCAAAATATGGAAGGAAAAATGCAGATTATATTTTGAATAATCTATCAGAAGAAAAGCCAATGGTTTGTTCTATGGGACCGGGAGATTTTACAACACAGGGACATTTCATAGTGTTGGCAGGAATAGATCAGGATAACAAGATAATAGTAAACGACCCTAACAGCAGAGAAAATAGCGAAAAACATTGGGATGTAGATGTTTTGGTATCACAAATGAAGTCTATCTGGGAGTATCATAAATAACGAATAGCAAATGATAAAAAGCATGGAAAAAAATCATAAAAATAAACCATGAAAAAACTTTCCGAAAAATAAAAAAATGTGTTGACAAGTATAGAGGGTGTCCGCTATAATTACTTTTGTGTCACGGAGAAGTGTTTCGACATGCGACGAAGCATCGGTCGGCTTTTAAGTGGCATCAGATAAATTTGAATAAGAAATAAATTCTTGTTTACAAGAGTTTGATATACCTTCTTGGAAAGAGAAGTTGTATTCAGGCATGGAGGAATACTCAAGTGGCTGAAGAGGCGCCTCTGCTAAGGGTGTAGGCCGGGTGACCGGCGCGAGGGTTCAAATCCCTCTTCCTCCGTTTTTTCGTTCATAGCATTTAGCTATAAAGGGAATCTTGGGAAGTTTGCAAGATTCTTTTTTTATCGCCTTAAATGAAATGACACGAAAGAAAATAAAAAAAGTTGTTGACAAACAAACCAAAACGAGTTAAGATGTAACACGTTGCGGCGAGCAAGACAGTCACAACAAACTAAAGAACTTTGACAATTAAATAGTAATGCAACCCTGAAAATTCCAGCGTTTCAATTA
>NZ_AUKC01000033.1 GCF_000424545.1 Butyrivibrio sp. NC3005
ATATCACGATTTTTACTATAGCCAACATTTATCTGCATTTTCCCTTCTTTCCTCACATAATAGTTGTGAAAAGCGATAGCCATTATCTTTCTTGGCTTATATACATGTAGCAAAAGAATTATAATTATATATACTTTTTTGTTTTATATAATCTGTTCTGATGTTTGTATATTTCGTCGCAGACACGCTTTCGCTTGATTATAAACGTAATGGTTCGTAATGCGCTAAAAAAAACCCAATAAGAACCAACGTTTATAAACAGTTCTGCTCATGAAATATTACAAGCCATCAGAACTCATCTAATTAGTTCAAATAACAAAAAAGTATCATATTTTGTTCATTCAATAATTTGAAAATAAACATTAAATCTCTTATACCTGTTCAAACCTTGCCGCAGTTCCTTCAAGATGCTGAGTCACATCAACATTCTTATCCATAGAATCTGATATTTCTTTAATACTCTGAACAAGTTCGGAAGAGTTTTGAGCCGAAAGACCTATTGCCTCGCTGCTTTCTTTAATGGATGTATTAATCATATTTACAGAACTTACGATTTCTTCCATTATATCCTTAAGATCTATAGCCTTTTCATTGAAACTAGCAAACATATCATCCATGGTTACAGCTGTTTCTTTGTACTGTTCGCCTGTTTCTACGAACTCATCATAGTCACTTATAATCGTAGTATTGATGAAATCAAGTACGTTTTGAGCATTTGTTGACAGATTCTGAACTGCCTGTGTAACTTCAAGACTTATATTCTGGATATTTCCTGCTGTTTCTCTGGAATTTGCTGCAAGTGAACTTATCTCTGTTGCTACTACAGCAAAACCTTTTCCTGCTTCACCAGCTCTTGCAGCTTCAATTGAAGCATTAAGTGCAAGGAGGTTTGTCTGTGAAGCGATGTCGAGAATAACATTTGTAAGCTCACTTATCTGGCTAACTTTTTCTGAATCTTTAACTGCTGATTCCAATACTTTGGAAAGTTCTTCCATCTTAGCACCTGTCTGTTTCTTCTTAGACTGGGCTCTATCCTTTATCTCTTCAGCCTTTTCCATTATTCCATTAGCTGTATCGGTACCTGTTTTTGCTTCTGTTGCAATATTTTCTGCTGCTCCCTGAACTAAATCAACTTTGTCTATAATAGAATCAACTGTATTGTTAACTGTTTCCATTCCTGCAGAAAGCTGCTCAAGCGCTGCTGATGTACTTGTTACGCTGTCGTTTGCCATATGAACCTGATTAGTTACTTCTTCCGAAGAGCTTGTTAAAACTCCTGTACTGTCTTTTATCTCTATCATTACTCTCTGAAGAGCAGAGATAAAGTTATTAAATCCTTCTTTTAAGAACAATAACTCAGAAGATGTTTTGGTACTAATTCTGGCTGTAAGATTACCATGTCCCTGATCAATACCTTCAATAATAGAGTTGACTTCTTTTGCCATCTTCTTTACTTTTTTAATAATATTAAAGTAATTAAGAAGGAAGTTACCAACGATAAGAAGTACCATAATAAGGAACCCCAGTCCTGCAACTATCTGCCCGTTCATCATATTAGCATTCATCTTAGCGTTAACTTCATCGGCATTAACTGTTATTACCTCATCGAGTATCTTGGAAGTATGGAAAATAGCTGTCTTCTGTATTTCTGCTTTATTAAGAAGAATATCAAGGGCTTTTGATTTATTTCCTTCATTAACAGCTGTAATAGAACTCTCTATTAGAACACTCATTCTTTTATACTGGTTTGAAATTTCTGTAATACTGTTTTTAACTTTTTCATTATCAGTATTTTCAAAGATTCCTTTCAGTGTATTCAAATCGCTTTCTACACTTGTCTTTGCATTCTCTATTTGAGGTTTTAGCGCATCGCGAGTTTCGGCTGCGTCTGAGGAAACATAACTAGATGATTGGTCAAATAAATTGATAACATCTGACTTAAGCGTTGACTCTGCTCTTGTCAGAGTCATCATACTATCAAACATACTCTGACTTTCATTTGTAGAGTTTGTCATTTCAGATATGATAAACAGCATAACCACAATAAATGCTATCAGCATCAGGACATTCATTCCTGCAACCTGAAAAAGAATTGTATTAAAAAGTTTTGGATTTTTAACCTCTTCGAACTGATCCATATTCTGCTCGCTGTTCATATATTATGCACCTCCTTGTTAGTAGTAATGCTTTTATTTTTCATAATGTTCTTTTGCAAGCTTTCTCATTTCATCAATAAAGCCCTGCCTATCAACTTTGCCGGCAGCAAAATCATCAAAAGCAATCGCTAGTGCTTTATTACCGGTACCTTCTCTCATATTCATCCAATGCCAGTTACTGGTTTTGGATTTTGCTATATAAGATGATACAGTCTTAGAAAACGGATCTGAAGCTACATACTTCGAGTCAGAAAATGGACTTGTAAAGCCAGCTTTTTCAACTAAAATCTGCTGTCCTTCATCCTTTGAGCACCATAATAGGAAATCTTTAGCCGCATCAACATTTCCCTCTTTCATTATTGACCACCATGCAGGAGGACTTGTCAAAATAGTATCTATTCCGTTTTGGAATGCATATGGAGCCATTCCAACTTCAAAATTTCCCGCGGCCTGATAATCACTACTATATTCGCCGCTCATTGATGCTCCAATCCACGAACCTTGCGTTACAAATGCATATTTACCTGATGCAAAATTCTGAACCTGTTCTTCATAAGTTCCTGTTAGAATCTTGTCTTTATCACTATATTTCTGAATAAGATCAATAAAAGCTACAAAGTCATTAATTCTTTTCTCATCAAATTGTATTCCGTCATTAAACAGATCTATATATGTGGTATCATCTCTAGCAAGACCGGCATCAAGGTAATTTCCAAAAATATGTCCTCCTGTCGACCACCCTAATGTATCGACACCTGCATAGTAACCAACTACAGCGGTAATACCAAGACTTTCCTTTTGGCTATCTATTTTTTCAAAAGCACTTTTGTATGCATCTGGAGATGTAAGAGATAGTGGATCAACTCCCGCTTTCTTCAGTATATCAGCATTGTATGCGAACCCTATCGCTTCTGTTGCATATGGAAAACCTATTACACCATAGGTTGAATCTTTATATGCATATTCCGTTCTAGTTACCCATTCCTGATCAGACATATCGACTAAAAGACCATCCCAGCTTTCAAAAGATGATGTTTCACAAACGATTATGTCAGGGGAATTATCTGATAAATACATTCCCTTTATAGTCGCCTGTACATCTACACTGGATGAAGCAATATTAACTACCTTTATTTCTACTCCACTTGTCTTAGAATAAGCCGACGCTAGTTCATCAATCTGTGATGAAACTTCACTTTTACTATTTATTATTGTTAGAGAGCCTTTTGCAAGGCCAGAGCTATTCTCATTTGAACTACTAGAACTTTTTTCGCTGCTGCATCCGCTACAAAGAAGTGCAATACCCAAAAAAACTGATACGCATGATGCAAACACTTTTTTATTCATCTGTCACGTCTCCTTTCATATCTGTTTGTGTTCTAAAATACTCTAAATATTTGAATACAAATAGCAATACCTTATCAATTACAGTATCGGACAGTTTCTATCAAAAAATAACAAGCAAAAAAGCACAACTAACGAAAGTTGTGCTTTTTTATAAAAGTTAAATATTTTTTTGTTTATTTGTTTTTTTCAGCAACTTCTTTACAAAAAACTGCAATTTTTTCAAGTGCCATCGCATGACTTGCCTTAAAATATAAGGTTGTATCTTTTTTTACAAGACTTTCCAGAAAGACTATAGCACTTTCGGTATCCTCAAAAGATACTACATCAGACATTCCACATTCTTTTGCCGCAGCAGCGATATACTCTGCACGTTTTCCTACAGTAACAAGAGTTGTAAGGTTTAAACCGGCTGCGAAACTTCCAACTTCTCTATGCAGTTTTTCTTCCATATCTCCAAGTTCTAACATATCTCCAAGTACTGCCACTTTAACAGATGTTATTGACTTGGAAAGAGTAGTAAGTCCTGCTTTCATAGACTGAGGATTAGCATTATATGTATCGTTATAGATAGTAATATTATCTCCAACATTCCATGCTTCCATTCTCATAGCGGTAGGCACATAGGCTGCTATTCCCTTTATTATCTCTTCATCTGTCATTCCCAAGTCTTTGCCTATTGCATAAGCTGTCATAGCAGGATATATCATGTGTCTTCCAAGTGCAGGGACAGTAACCAATAATTCTTCCTTGTCTTCAACAAGTAAAAACTTCACACATTCTTTCAAAGAATCTTCGATGTTCTTTGCGATAATATCGCCATTACTTTCTCCAACCCATACAAAGCGGAATTTTTCATTTTTCACCTTATCATTACGAAGCTTTTTAAGATACTCATCATCAGCATTCATAACTGCAAGACTTTTCTCTTTTAAGCCGTTAAAGATTTCTGATTTTGCCTTGAAAATATTCTCTCTGCTTCCCAGATTTCCAATATGAGCATCTCCAACGTTTGTAATAACTGCACATGTAGGCTTCGCAATATCTACAAGATAGTCAATCTCGCCCATATGGTTCATTCCCATTTCTACTACGCACACTTGTGTTTCTTTTGTTATACCTAGAAGTGTTCGCGGAAGTCCTATATTATTATTAAAGTTAGCAGCAGTTTTTAATACATTGAACTTCTGTGAAAGAACACTTGCTATCATATCTTTCATAGTAGTCTTTCCGACACTGCCTGTAACTCCTATTACCGGAATATTGAACTTACTTCTATACCATTTAGCAAGGTCTCCTGCAGCTTTAATAGTATCTTCCACTTTAATATAGAAGGCATTGTCTTCCATTTTCTCAGGAATCTTTGATACGATTGCTCCACATGCTCCAGCTTCAATTGCTGCATCTACAAATCTGTGACCATCCATATTCTCGCCTACAAAAGCAAAGAATACATCACCTTCTGTAACCTTTCTGTTATCAGAAGAAGCTCCTTTTATAACTGTCTTTAGATTAACATCTTTTGATAAAAGTTCTCCATTTACAGCTTTAATTAAATCCTCTAATATAATCTGTTCCATAATCACTCACCAAAAATCAATCAATCTCTATCTAAAGCATCTTCTACTATCATTTCGCACAAATCTTCATAAGATATTCCAACTGCAGCAGCTTCCTGAGGAACAAGGCTGGTTGGTGTCATTCCAGGAAGTGTATTTACTTCAAGGAAGAAAATATTGTTATCTTTATCTACAAGGAAATCTGAACGTGAATAAGTTTTAAGTCCCAATATTTCATGAACTCTTCTTGCCATTTCTCCCATTTCATCTGCAAGATCTTTATCAAGGCGCCCTGGGCAAATCTCTGTAGTAGCACCTGCTACATATTTGTTGTTATAGTCGTAACCACCTTCTTTAGGAACGATTTCAACGCATGGAAGTGCTTTTCCCTTAAGAACAGCATTTGTGAACTCTTTTCCCACTACGAACTGCTCAACAAGAATATCATTGCTGTATTTAAGAGCATTATTAAGTGCTTCTTCAAATTCTTCTTTTGTTTTTACTATATAAACACCAACAGATGATCCGCCTGTAGGTGTCTTTACTACTACAGGAAGATTATTATCATTTAATATCTGAGGAATATCTTCCTTTGTTACACCACAATAAGAATTCCAGTTAGGTGTATTAATTCCATAAGGTCTTACAAGTTCCTTAGTAATAATCTTATCCATACCCATAGCTGCTCCTACATGACCTGAGCCTGTATATGGAATTCCCATAAGATCAAATGTTGCCTGTATTCTTCCATCTTCACCATTTAAGCCATGAAGTGCGATAAATACTACATCAGCTTTACTGCAAATTTCTAAAACTCCTCTTCCAAAGAGAGATTTACTCTTATATTTACGTGACTTTCTAACCTCATCAAGGTCTGGTGCTACACCATCGAATACAACAGGCTTAAGTTCTGGAAGATTTGAGAACAGTTTCTCAGGATTATTAATAATATCCTCTTCCATATCTTCTAGTCCGAGGAACAAATCTACCAAAACAGCAGCGTGACCTTTAGCTCTTAATGCGCCACAAACCTTTGTTCCTGAAGAAAAAGAAATCTTTCTTTCAGTTGATAATCCGCCACATAAAACTACAATATTCATAATAATTGCCTTTCTATATTCTTTCACCACTTAATTTAAATCCGTCTTGTGCCTTCTGGCATTCACTATTCCAAGACGCATAAGTTTATAACATCCTTGAAGAGTTCTATCCTGACACATTTCTTTGCCATGTGCAAGAAGAAATCGAATCGCCCAAATCTTTGCAAGAGGTCCATAAAGGTAATGATAAAGCACACCTCTGTCATAGAAGAATTTTTTAGTATATCCTTCAAACCAGGTAGACTGCCTCTCTAATTCATGACCAATATTTACAGGAATCTTATATATTCTCATTCCTTTTTTCAAACAATCCATAAGAAATAAAGAATCTTCTCCGTTAGAATACCTAGCTCCTCCTCCAAAAAGCATTGAGAACATAACACCGCATTGCATAAGTCTGTCTCTTCTAACAGCGATGCTATAAGCCGGATACCTTCCGCAGTTAAATTTAAAAACTCTGCCAAACTTGCTGATATTATAAGTTTCTCTACCCTCAGACTGCTTTATATTAAACAAAAGCATATCCGCTTCCTTGTGCCTGTCAAAAGCTTTGATAATCTTGTCTTCATAGCCTTCTTCATACACAATGTCCTCATCAGAAAAAAGCAGTATTTCTGCCTCTGCGTGAAGAATTGCTTCATTTCTAGAACGTCCCACACCACGCTCTTTGCAATGAAAACACTGAATCCTATGATTTCTATACTGATACTCTGAATATGCAAATTCATTACACTGATTAACTATGATGGCATCACAGTTCACATTCATGTTATAAGCCATTGTGGTAACATTTTCATCAACAGCTGATATGAGCATCTGCATCCTTTTCTTCGCATCTTTGTCTGTATTCCTAGAATTAAGCTGTTCTAGCTCCATACGCATTTCCCCTCATATTACAACCTGTAATACCATTTCAAAAACTTCATATCCATATCTGTTATAATGATACCTAAAATCGGACATTCATGCTTGTACAACTGACTTATACAATGCTTGGTAAAACTTCCCACTCTTTTTCCACTTGGAATCGCGATTATTACCCCGTCACTGTCATGTATCTTCCTATATGCATCAAGGTCAGACCCCGGAAGCTGTGAAGGAATAAAATTCAAATCTATAGAAAAAGTTGAAGTTCCTAGAAGTTCTTTCAAAGTATCTGTAACTTTGGATGCATCTTTAAGACCTTCTTTGTCCTTCATTGAGACTATACATATTCTGCTCGACTGCTGAGATATTTCCATCATCTGTGCTAAAAGTTCATTTCTGTAACGAGAATCAAGTTTCTGATTTTCTTTTGGAAAAATACCTATAACAGGAAGATGATATCTTGCCTCTTCATCTTCTGGTACATATATTGCATCATTAAATAAGTCAATAAAGAGCATTGTTAAAGCGCATAGCACAAATCCTGTTATAGCACCTGTTACACCCGCTGTCACTGTCCTATTCGAAAAAGTTACAAGCTTTGCAGTTGAGTCTTCCTTGATAGTCTCGATAAAAGAAAACTCGCTTCTACTAGAGCCATATGCAACAAGTGCGTCATCAGTTGCCTTTAAAAGCGCTGCTGATAGTTCCTTGTCATGATTTGTAACTGTAACTCTTAAAATTCTAATATCTGAAAGGATTGATGCATCTATGCTTCTACCCACTTCATCTCTGGAAACAGACTTCATAGAGCCTTTAGTAGTAGAGCCTGCCGGAAGCTCTGCTATCCCGACCTTTTTGAGATTATCCATTGTAGCATTCATTATTTCATCACTAGGCATTAACTGATTGTTCCAGGTATAACCATTGTAATAGGCATAAGCTTCACCCTTTTCATCGGATGCAAAGTGAAGATACACTTCAGAACTTGCCTGATACTGCTTTGCAGGGCCGAATACTACGGTTACAAGAAAATATATAAATACCGCAATTAAAGCTCCTATAAGCGTACCAAGCGGAACTATCCATATTTTTTTCAAAAGTCTGCCGTAGAAACTCCTTAGATTAAGCATCTCTTCCTGACTTATCTTATGTTCAATAACAATGTCTTCTCTGGACATGATACACCTCAATATTTATTTAAAAAATTATTTTTTCATAGCAGTTATCTGGTTGTTTTCAATTCCTTCTGTTGCATCTGGAGTAAACAAAATCTTAAGTGTTAACAACATAAGCTTGATATCCAGCCATACAGAATAATTCTCGATATAGGTAAGATCAAGTTTTAACTTATCATATGGCGTTGTATTGTATTTACCATAAACCTGCGCATAACCTGCAAGTCCAGCCTTAACTTTAGTTCTAAATGCAAACTCTGGCATTTCTTCAAGATACTGTGCTATGATTTCAGGTCTTTCCGGGCGTGGTCCTATAAAGGACATATCACCTCTTAGAATATTAAATAACTGAGGAAGTTCATCAAGTCTAACTTTTCTGATAAATTTTCCAATAGGCGTAATTCTGGAATCATTCTTGGAAGCAAGTCTTGCGACACCATCTTTTTCTGCATCCTGACGCATACTTCTAAACTTCATGATATAGAATTCTTTCTGGCCTTTGGTACATCTAACCTGCTTGTATAATACTGGTCCATTATCATAGAAGTGAACTAAAAGAGCTGTTATCAGCATAGCCGGACTGGAAAGCACTATTAGAATAAGTGAGCACACTATGTCTATAAGTCTTTTTAATATTCTCTGCTCTATTTTAATAGAGTATTCTCTAATGAGAAGAACCGGTGTATCAAAAAGATGCATCTGCTCCGATCCCTTCATTAGAACATCCGAAATCTTAGGCATTACATATAATCTAATGGAATTAGCATAACAATACTTTACCAGATCGTTTCTAAGCTGTGTCGGGATATCCCATACAATTACACCGCCATATTCAGAGCTTTGACACTCTTTTTTCAATGCATCAAGCCCTTCAGATGTGTTCATACGCTTTTTAATATGAAACCTGTCAGGTCTTGAACCAAATTTTTTTTCTATGTCATCTGTAGGATGATCTCCTCCTGATATAAGAAGTAGTTCTCTTGGACTTTGAACAAATTTTTTGTACAAAAAATCAATAATATATGTCCATACAAACGATAAAAGGAGTTCAAGTCCCAATACTTTCAAAATAGGATAGGGTGAAACAATCCAATTTCGCATAAGCGATAACTGCATATATGACAAAACGTTAACTATGAGAATGGTGAAAATCTGTGAAAGAAATACATCTAAAGGCTTCTGATAACCTATTTTCATTCCTCCATAGGTTCTGGAGAAAAAGAATAATAATAAAGCATATATAAGTATTACTACAATATGTCCGTTTAAAGTGAATTTAATACCTGCACCAAAATTGTAACCATCGCGACTGATACGATTACTCGAAAGAATCGGATAGTAAGCCTTAAACCAGTACCAGGCATAAATCAAAGTCTGCATTACCAACTCTGAAAGTCCCAAAAATAATGTAATTATTCTTTTTGTTGATTCTGAATACTTTCTATGCTTCATAAAAAACCTCAAATTTCAATTAAAACTATCTAGTCCTGCTATCTGCGCTCTTTTACTATAAGTCTTCTCAATGTTGCTCGAACCGCCCAGCTAAATAAATGCAGTACTGAAGAAATAACACTTAAATGTGCTACTTGTCTATATAAATTATAAATTCTTTGTATTGCTACGAATTTATTAGAAGAAAGGGATTTTGCCGGTCTTCTGTATATCGTTGTCACTTTGTTATAGCCATATGCAACATACCCTTTTTGTAATATTCTCCACCATGTTGCTGTATCTTCACTGGCTATATGCGGCATTTTCAAAAGACTTTTATCAATCTTTTGAGTATCGAATAATACTGTTGATGTAAAAATTATCGTTCTTGAAAGTGCTCTTTTATAATCAAGCGTTTCTGGAACGCTGACAATTTTACCTGTTGGTCTGGCATTTTCATCTCCGAATTCATATGCAGTAAACACAAATGCTGCACTTTTTTCTTCCATAAACTTTAGTTCTTCTTCAAGTTTAAAGTCATGCCATACGTCGTCAACGTCCAAAAATGCAATATATCTTCCCCTAGCATATTTTAGACCTGTATTTCTAGCTGATGCAGCTCCTTCATTAACTTTTTTAGAAATAACCCTGATACGTTTTGAAGAAATATTGTATTTCTGTCTGGCTTTTTCTATCTGCTCGACACTGTCATCTGTACTTGCATCATCCACTAATATCAGTTCATAATCCCTATAAGTCTGATTGTTAACCATTGAGATTGTCTTATCAAGATATCTTGCAGCATTATGAACAGGCACTATAATGCTGACAAGAACATCTGTAACTTCAATCTCACTATTTGACATACTATCCTGCATTTAAATATCCTCTTTAGTCAAATAAATAGGGCGTTTCTTAACTTCCAGATATGCCTTTGACAAATACTGTCCTACAATTCCCAAACAGAACAACTGAACACCACTAATAAGACTAATAATACATACAAGTGACGGCCATCCACTTGTAGGATCTCCTAATATCAGCGTTCTTACAATAATAAAAATAATAAGCAAAAATGCGACAAGACAAAATATAACTCCCATTATAGATGCAATAGCAAGCGGAACTGTTGAAAATGCAATGATTCCATCAAGAGCATATAAAAACAGTTTCCAAAAAGACCATTTAGTCTCTCCCTTTTTGCGTTCAATATTCTCATACTCAAGCCACTTAGTACTAAATCCTACCCAGCCAAAAATACCTTTAGAAAATCTGTTATACTCTTCAAGTGAAAGAATAGCATCAACAAATCTTCTACTCATAAGTCTATAATCTCGTGCTCCATCAACAATCTCTGCTTTGGATATCTTATTAATAAGGTGATAGAATCTTCTTGCAAAAAAAGACCTGATTGGTGGTTCACCTTTTCGATTAACTCTTCTGGTAGCTACCGAATCATATCCTTCATCTTTAATAGCTTCATACATTGTCGGAAGAAGTGACGGCGGATCCTGCAAATCTGCATCCATCATTACAACATAATCTCCCTTGGCATGTTCTAATCCCGCATATATCCCAGCCTCTTTGCCAAAATTTCTAGAGAAGCTCACCAAATGAACTCTCTTATCTAAATCTATAAGCTTATGAACTTCGACAACTGTATTATCTTTAGAACCATCATCAATATATATAAGTTCAAACTCAACTTCTCTTGAATGGAAGTATTCCTGAGTTTTCATTAATTCATCATAGAAATCTTTTACATTTTCTTCTTCATTATAACAAGGTACAACTACGCTTAAAAGCTCCATACTATCCGTCCCCATCCTCATGAAATCAAATTTGTTACTGTAACATTTATTACTTAGTTTGCCCAAAAACACACCTAAAATCATACAGTAACAATCATTTATCTACTATATCACAAAAAAGCTGACAGAGATATACCCTATCAGCCTTTCAGGTTACTTTTCATAAATGCTTATTTATATGGTATTAACTTTCTATGTTGAAATATCTGTTGGAATATAATTCATTGCCTTTTTTAAATTATCTATTAATATCAAAAAACCCACTACATTATTCTTTTTATTGAACAATGTAGTGGGTTATATATTAAAAATATTTATCTCTCAGCTCTCATAGGATTGTTTAAGAAGTCCTGATATGTAAGTCTAATACCATCTTCAAGACTTGTTTTTGCTTCCCAGCCCATTTCTTTTGATTTAGAAACATCCAGAAGTTTTCTTGGTGTTCCGTTAGGCTTTGAAGAATCCCACAAAATCTCTCCAGTATAACCAACAACTTTAGCTACAAGTTCTGTAAGAGCTTTAATCGTAAGTTCTTTTCCTGTACCTGCATTTACTGTTTCATTTCCACTGTAGTTATTCATAAGGAAAACGCACAGATTTGCAAGGTCATCAACATACAAAAACTCACGAAGTGGTGAACCATCTCCCCAGCATGTTACTGATGTAAGATTACTTTCTTTTGCCTCATGGAAACGACGAATAAGCGCTGGCAATACATGGCTGTGGGTAGGATGATAATTATCATTTGGTCCATACAGATTTGTCGGCATTACAGATATATAATCTGTTCCATACTGGCGATTAAGGAACTCGCAGTATTTGAGTCCAGAAATCTTAGCCAGAGCATAAGCTTCATTTGTCTTCTCAAGCTCTGATGTAAGCAGGCATGACTCCTTCATTGGCTGAGGTGCCATACGAGGATAAATACAAGATGATCCGAGGAACTCTAACTTTTTGCAGCCATTTTTCCATGCTGAATGAACAACATTCATCTCGAGAATCATATTGTCATACATAAAATCTGCAAGTGCTTCCTGGTTTGCTACAATTCCGCCAACCTTTGCTGCAGCAAGGAATACATACTCTGGCTTTTCCTTGGCAAAAAACTCTTCTACAGCATCCTGTCTTGTCAAATCAAGCTCTTTATGAGTACGAGTTATAATATTAGTATATCCCTGTCTCTCTAACTCTCGAACTATTGCAGAACCTACCATTCCACGGTGACCTGCAACATATATTTTTGCATTTTTTTCCATCATATTACTCACCTATTACTTAACAATTCCCTTTTCAAGATATTCTTCCAAATTGTTAGCTATATGCTCTTCTGCTCTTTCAACAGCAACTTTCTTCATGTCATGCTCAACCATTATATGAACAAGTTCTTCGAAAGAAGTCTTTGTAGGATTCCAGTTAAGCTCTGTCTTAGCTTTTGTAGGATCACCCCAAAGATTTACAACATCAGTTGGACGATAGAAATCAGGGCTTACTTCAATAAGAACTTTTCCGGTCTTTTTGTCATAACCCTTTTCATCCATTCCTTCACCCTTGAACTCAAGTTCGATTCCAGCTTCTTTGAATGCAAGAAGGCAGAACTCTCTTACAGAATGCTGAACACCTGTTGCAATTACGAAATCATCAGGCTTTTCATTCTGAAGAATAAGCCACATACACTCAACATAGTCTCTGGCATATCCCCAGTCACGGAGTGAAGAAAGATTTCCAAGATAGAGCTTATCCTGTTTGCCCTGAGCAATACGAGCTGCTGCAAGAGTGATTTTTCTTGTTACGAATGTTTCACCTCTACGCTCTGATTCATGGTTAAAAAGAATACCATTGCAGGCAAACATGTTGTATGCTTCACGATACTCTTTCACAATCCAGAAACCATACTGCTTTGCAACAGCATATGGGCTATACGGATGGAAAGGAGTTGTTTCTTTCTGAGGAACCTCCTCAACCTTTCCATAAAGCTCAGACGTTGAAGCCTGATATATTCTACAAGTTTCAGATAATCCGCACAAACGAACAGCTTCGAGTACACGAAGAACACCTGTTGCAACAACATCAGCTGTATATTCAGGAACATCAAAACTTACCTGAACATGTGACTGTGCTGCAAGATTGTATATTTCATCTGGGCGAACCTGACTAATAATCTGCATAAGACTCATGGAATCGCTAAGATCGCCATAACGAAGGTGGAAGTTCTTCTCCCCTTCAAGATGTGCAATACGCTCTCTGTAATCAACAGAGCTACGTCTAATCATTCCATATACTTCATATCCTTTGCTAAGCAGAAGTTCTGCAAGATATGAACCATCCTGACCGGTAACACCGGTAATAAGTGCTTTTTTTGCCATATATTCATTCCTTTCAAAAGAGATGTTTACATTGATATTTCTTATGTATATTCCAAACAATCTTTAATATATGCTCACAAAAACTGCCTCTTGGGTAATTTCCTGTAAAGCAAATAACAACGTGCTTACTACTACCTCTATTTTGTCACGCTTATAACATTATATACCAAGAATATTACTTTGCGCATAGAAAAAATTGTTGTATTATAGCATTATATTGACTTTTAAATATGCAGAGGGAGAAAACACATGGATGATTACCTTTTTCATGGAAACCTTGTTTCCTCAAACAGAATATTATATACGCCTTCACAGTTTGCCAAAAGTACACTTATTCATCTGCAGGAAGTTGGAACGCTTCAAGCTAAAAAAGAGCATACAAGTGGCCGAGAAGGATTATCATCCTACCTGTTTTTTCTAATAGAGTCTGGCTCCGGAACGCTTTCTTATGAGGGAAGAGACCTGGAATTACGTGCTGGCGACTGTATTTTCCTAGATTGTGAAAAAAAATACTCACATACTACTTCTTCTAAACTTTGGAAACTTAAGTGGGTTCATTTTCAGGGAACGAACATGGATAGTATTTACAGAAAATACTGTGAACGTGGCGGCAAAATTGTTTTCCACCCCAAAAACCTCTCTCCTTATATAGAGATAATTAACAATCTGTACAATATTGCCTCTTCTTCTGACTATCTTCGAGATATGAAAATATACGAAATGCTTACAAAGCTTTTAACTCTTTTGATGGAAGAAAGCTGGCATCCTGAAGAAAGACTTGCAATCTCTTCTAAGAAAAAGAGCCTACAGCAAATAAAAGCCTATATAGATACTTCCTATACCAAAAAGATTTCCCTCGATGAATTGTCTTCAATGTTTTTCATTAACAAATTCTATTTAACAAGGGTTTTCAAAGAACAATATGGAATAAGCATCAGTAATTACATTCTAGAACGAAGAATTACAAAAGCCAAACATCTCCTTAGATTTTCTGATACATCTCTTGAAGATATCGGTAATGAAGTGGGAATTGTCGATGCCAATTATTTTTCAAGGGTTTTCAAAAAAATAGAGGGTATAACACCCTCTGCCTATAGAAACGAATGGAAGCAGAAATGAAAAAATTCATTTCTGCTTCCACTTTTTTGTATAAGATATTTCTGAATATATTTTACATCACTCTTTAGCTTTTAAAAGTTTGTTAGGCGTTACAGATCCTTTAGCTGAAGCAATTTGGGCAAAATCATCAAACTCTTCAGCTCTATTTGCAACATAGATTTCATAATTTCTAGGTCCCTGCAGATTCAGACGAATTCTATCACTACCTATCTCTTCTACATCAAGGGTCCATTTTTCTTTGTGACACTGAAACTCAAATGAAACTTTTCTTCCATCAGCCTTAGGATGACCAAATGTATATTTTCCATGAGATAAATCATAAACAGACTTCAAAACCTTAAGATTGTCATCTGCTACTTTAACCATTCCATCATTACCCTCTGCAGTACATGATGTTGATTCATTGCAGATTACAAATAAATCAACATTAAAATTCGAAAGTCTTTTTGCCTCTAAACAAAAATAAACGCACAATGCAACTGTAGTTATCAGTATAAAAAAGAATGCAAAAAATAACTTTCTATATCCCTTTTTCTCTTTTTCATCAGCCATAGTCTTTTCTCCTGTAAAATAAGGTGTTTTTTGTTATACTGTGTGATATGCATAAACACTACAAACTATAGTACATCAACGCGTTAAAAAGTGCAATATTTTCTTGCAATTTATTTATAAAAACCTTTTTTTATATTATGTTCATACAATTTCACATTTGCCTTTACAGGGGCAGAAGGAAATGGCTCATATCCTGTCTGATCTCCATTTGCCGGATAATAAAAATTGTATCCATCTATTTCATATTCATTTAATTCATATACTGCATAGTCCTGCTGTTTTACAAAATTCTCCGGTTTTATAAATTTTATTTCCATCATTCCTATTGCTGCAATTTTATAACAAAGAAATACTACTATAGCCACGCACGCTGCTTTCGACAATTTCTTATTGAGCTTTGGCAAATAAATAAGCAAATTAAAGACTTTTCCTATTACTAATGCACATGGAAGATATATAAATACAATTCCATACCTTACAAGCGGCGCACTGAAAAACCAGAATACCAGAGATGCAACGCACACAAAAAGGATAAACAAAAAGTCTTTTCCTGATACTGTCTGATGTCTTGATAAAAGGATAACTTTCTCCATTTTTTCAACTTTTTTCTCAATTGTAGTCTCTATTTTATTGACCAAAAGCTTCTTTTTCTTATTAATTCTTAGATAAATAATAACAAAAATAAGTACTCCTACTACTCCAACAACATCTAATATCAGCATTATCCTGTTGAAATTTCCCAGTGTATTCCACCATATAGGAAACCACTTAGAGACTGAAAGATTGTATTTGGCAACGTCGGTGTATCCTCTTCCATATACTGCAATTTCGTGGGCATCATAAACTGCCACCTCTTTTGGAATTTTCCATGATACGTTGAAAAAATCAAGCAAAGTCGAAGGATATACAAGCCATCCAGATATTATCACATTTCTTATAAGATACGGAATGGTACATACTAATCCCATAAAAAAATAACTCAAAAGCTGGAGCAGTTTTTTATCTTTTTTTTGATGGCAAATCCTTACAATCGGCCTAATTGCCAGTAAAACAAAAGGCGCAATGGAGAGTTTTAGCGTTGCTCCATAGACTGCAAGTATTGCAAGATTAGCATACGGATATACACCTTTTTCATGAGTTCTATCAAGTTCTAACCATTGAATAACAAGATACAAAACAAGCGTCATGGCAAAATAATCCGATGCAGGACTAACCATTTCATCTAGTAGTGTAAAGATATAATAGATAGCGACAAGCCTTATAAAATCGGGAACTGTCGGATATCCTCTAACAAAAACCTTTTTCAAATCCAGACATTTCCATGCAAGAAGCATGACAAAATATCCTGCCAGAGTATGAAGCGAATAGCCTTTTAAAAGCCAGCTAAAACTATACAATGCGCATAAAGGATATACTGCACTGTTATATGCAAGTCTTTGATTGAAATTACCAAGTCCCTTAACTGCTCCATAACTTTCATTCCAATGAATAGCCTGAGCATGATATAGTCCTGTATCATAATGTTCAATCCCATGCGATGTAAAATATGCCATTAGCAAAAAGATACCACCATATAGAAGTACAGTCTTAAAAGAAATCCCTGCCATTAGGCGCTTACCTTTTTTCTTTAAATGCATAATAGCTTCTATAGAAATAATTCCTGACAACAATGTCAGTTCTATTACAGCAAAGAATCCAACTTTTCCAAATATACTCCATATCTCAGAATATATTGTAACTGCGACCATACCTGTTAACAGGTAGCTTTCTCTAAATCTAATTACATATGGCTTAGTACGAAGCTTCTGCTTCGATGAGCTTTTTCTCTTTTCTTTTTCTTTTCTTGCACGAAAAAGACCGATATTCTTTCGCTGCGGTATTACATTATGCAGCAAAGTTATACCGGTCAACATTCGTTGAATTCCATATCCAATCGCATAGGTTGTAAACATGATAAAAAGCCAATTAATAGCAACTATAATCATAGTTCACCCCTTTGAATACTGTTTTTGTGCTACCAAAGGTAGTACTATCAATAATCCTTTTGCACTTCTATGATTAAAACCATAGATTTACTATCTGGATACTATTAAACCTGATAGTAGACTAATCCTACAATAACTCCAAGGATAGCTCCCATTAACACCTGAAGCGGTGTGTGTCCAACAAACTCTTTCAATTTTTCTTCTCCTGGTACGTCTTTACCGATTTCCTCGAAAAGCTCTGCCATACTCTTGATGACTTTTGCCTGTTTTCCAGTCTCTCGACGTACTCCCATTGCATCGTGCATGGTAATAAGTGCCAAAACTCCAGCTATTGCAAACTCAAATCCAGCCGCCCCGTAAGTAAGTCCTACTATTGTTACCAGTGACATTACTGTAGCTGAATGTGAACTTGGCATCCCTCCGTCTCCAAGAAGACGCTCATAATTAAACTCTTTGTTAATTGCAACATACAAAATGGTTTTAATTATCTGAGAACAAATCCAAGCCCAAAAAGGAGCCATGATGATGTTATTACCAAACATCTCTTTGAAAAATTGACCCAAGGTTTCCTCTTTTCTATTTAATTAAAAACAATAATGAAAGCTTATTGACTTAATCACTGTTCATGTTATTGTTTGTATTTTACTATAAAACAGCTTTATTTACTTCATTTTTCTAATATACTCGTCAATTGCGTCATGCCAATCAGCAAACTTATAATCGCTTGTAAGTCTAAGCATGTAATTGTCAAGAATAGAATATGCAGGACGTGGTGCGCTTTGCGGATTCATTTCTTTATATTGTGCTGTTGTTACATGATTGACTTTTGTGCTCTTTCCAGCAAGTCTGAAAATCTCATCTGTGAACTCAGCCCAACTGCAATCGCCTTCACAGGTTCCGTGGAAGAGTCCATAATTATCAGATGGAAGAAGGAAATGAATAGCCTTTGCAAGTTCTGTTGTACTTGTTGGTGAACCAACCTGGTCATTTACAACTGATACTTCATCATGATTTTCCGAAAGTTTAAGCATAGTCTTTACGAAGTTCTTGCCATCGCCATAGAGCCATGCTGTTCTTATTGTAAAGAAATGCTTTGCAAACTGCTCTACAAATTTCTCTCCTGCAAGTTTGGTTGTACCATACGCGCTTACAGGTCCAGTCTTGTCAAACTCAGTATAAGGTCTTGTTCCGTTTCCCTCGAATACATAATCTGTTGAGATATGGACAAGTTTTGCATCTACTTCCGTTGAAGCTATTGCAAGGTTACGAGGTCCGATTGCATTGATTTTGTAAGAAAGATCTCGGTCTTTTTCCTGAGCATCAACTGCTGTATAAGCGGCACAGTTGATAATAGCATATGGCTTAACTTCTCTTGCAAGTTCAAGTACACTATCAACATTTGTAATATCTAAGCTTCTGATTCCTTCGCCTTCTACAACATCTGTATTTACAAGTTCATATTCGGATCCAAGTTCGATATTAATCTGTCTTCCGAGCTGTCCATTGCTGCCTGTGACAATTATCTTTTTCATGATAACCTAATTCCTTCCATTTATCTTATTCGCCAAGTCCTGACTCTACCGCTTCTACCATACCTTTCAAAGCTTCCTGTTCATCAGTTCCTGTACATGTAAATATTATCTCATCTCCACACTTAACACTTGCACCTAGTACACTCAATACGCTTTTTGCATTAGCAACATTATCTCTTACCTGAAAAGTTATAAGAGACTTATAACGCATAGCCACTTTACATAGGATACCAGCTGGGCGTATGTGTAACCCTGTTGGATTAGAAATGACTACTTTCTGACTTACCATTTCGAAAAAACTCCTTACTTTTACTTAATTAACCTGTACCACTCTTTTCTGTACTAGCCGATGATGATGCGCTGCTATCTGAAGTTGATGCGGATGATGATGCACCTTCAGGCGACTTTACTGTTACCTGAACACTTACTATTCCAGAAATTGTAACACCCTTTGGCGGTGTAAACTTCAAACGTACTGTGTATGTTCCATCTTCAAGTTTCTTATTATGAGACAAAACATCCTTTATAGTTGAAAGATCTGCAACAGCATTCAAATCATTAGGTGAAACATTAGAAAGTTTGTCTGCAAGTCCTTTCAATGCCACATTGTAACTTGGAGAATTGGTTCCATTTCCAAGTACAACTGTGTAGTTTTCAGGCACATTGTCAAAGCTGATGTTACTAGCATCAATGGTTACATTCTTGATGGATATAGGTTCAATCTTAGCTACTACACTACACATTCCACTAAAATCGTTATCACCAAGTGTAACGCCATTTGGCAGATATTTGGCAACATCAACGGTTGTCTGCAAATCAGATACTTGTCCTGTGACATCAAGTGCATCTGTTATGGTGATACTACTTATTCCAGCTAAAACTGAACTTTTACCAGCTATCATAATAGTTTTAGGATCACATTCAATAGTTCCTGTGAGCATGTATCCATCTGCAGGCTGCCCTGAAGTAACAAACGATACGGGTACTGTCTTGGTCGCAGATATTACCACATTAACCCTTACAGAAGACATACTCATATCTATAGTATCATCTTTAACTACTATTCCATCTGAATCATATAACTTTATTCCAACATCGGTTCCGATATTGGATGTAAATCCTGTTATATCTACTTCTACAGAAGCTGTCTTTATTCTACTAATAACTGACTCAGGGCCACTAATTCTAAGCTGATTCTGGTCAAGAGTCTCACTACTTACAACATACCCATCTGTAAGAGTTCCTGTAGTTTTTGCTTCAAGATTTAAAGTTTTCTGCACTTTCTTTTCAATCTGAAGCTTTAATTCAGTACTGCTTTTATTAACAATATCAATGTCATTTGTTGCCTTCTTGACACCGATTTCAAGCGGAATTGTTCCATTATTCGTAAGATTCTTGAAATCAGCAATTGCATAGACATTATCTTTGGTCACTGTCTCAGCAACTGATCTTGGAGCAGCAATTGTTATGGAGCTGACTATATCAGTTCCATCAAGTACTCTGTAGGTATTACCAGCATCTGTTACAATATCAGTATTTTTCATCATTACCTGAACATTATAAAAACGCTGTGATTTCATAGGGTCATTTATGTTTGTAACCAAATACCATAAAATCATTGCAAACAGAAGAGACCCTAACTTTAATCCCCAATTGGACGTTAGCTTTTTTAGAATCTTCATCCTGTCTTCACCTTGCCTCTCCAAAACGGTCTGTGCTTTTGCTCTTCTTCCGACTTATTCTGAAGCTTGCTCAAGATTTCTTTGAGTCTTTCAGAATCAACACCTCTTTCAAGCTCACCTCCGTAGGCTACAGAAATTTTTCCTGTTTCTTCTGACACGATAACAGTTAATGAATCTGTTGCTTCAGAAACACCAACTCCTGCACGGTGTCTTGTTCCAAGCTCTTTTCCGATTGCCATATTATCTGACAAAGGGAGATAACAAGTCGCTGAAGTAATACGATTACCGCGCACAATCACCGCTCCGTCATGGAGCGGTGTGTTATGCTCGAAAATATTTATAAGAAGCTGTCTAGTGACAATTCCATCAATATCAATACCAGTTTGTTCATACTCAGCAAGTGAATTATCCTGCTCGATTACTATAAGTGCACCGGTTCTGACTTTCGCCATCTCCACGCAGGCTCTTGTAATCTCATCAACAGTCTTATCAGAAAATCTCTCTTCTCCATCTTTTAAGTCGAACAGAAAAAATCCTGATAAAAAATTCTTCCTTCCCAGCTGCTCCAAAGCTCTTCTTAGCTCCGGTTGCAGAACTACTACTATTGCTATCGCTGCAACATTAAATACATTCCGTACTATCCACAAAATGGTATTCATGTTGAATACTTCTGCAATAATCACAAAAACAATTATTATAATAACGCCTCTCATTAAAGACCATATTCTAGTCTTTTTGGCCCAGACAAGCATCTGATATACCATAAATGCAATTATCAGAATTTCGATATAATCTGAGCCTTTCATTATAGGCATATGTAAATTCGTATAATTTATCTCAAAGAGTGACTGTATCGTCTGCACAATTATATGTCCTTATCTTTGAATCGTTCTCTGTCTAGACGAGCTAACTGATGCCTTATCTCTAACAGGTGTTCGTCTAACGACATGGTCAGCGTGTGTCTGTGTATTTGTTACATTTGTTGTATTTGCACTCTTAGACTGAGTTGTTCTAATAGTCTTTTTTATCTGCTTTTGAATTTCCGGACTGTTCTCTGTCTTATGTGCACGATTTATCTGCTTAACCTTACGGTCTGGCGCAGGAACAGAAACTTTCGGAACGGCTTTTACATAGTAGTAATAGTCGTCATCTTCAAACTGAACATTTTCTGTTCTCTTATAATCAAGATTAAAGGAAAAGAATTGGATAATCTCCGCAATACATGCTGCTAATACCGAACCAAATATTACTCCCAGTATTGAAACTCCGGTTCCGTAAATAACATCCCCCAAAAGAATGCTGATCATCATAAACACAGTTCCTACAACAATAGCTATATCCCATGAATGATCAATTGATAATCTTCGAATACAGTAGACAATTATTGTAACAAGTGCGAATACGATAATTGTTACGAACATCGCCTTATTCTGGAATACACCTTCTATTATAGACTGAACTCTGCTGGCTGCATCTGCCGGTTCTACCGAAACTCCTGTATCTCTAAATGTCGCTGCATTAGTAGCAATAAAATCGAGATAGAAATTCGTTACTATTCCAAATGAAACAGAAACGGCTGCTGCCGGTGTATTCAAAAGTCCAAATGCGATTGGAATCACATACGGAATATGCAAGCAGAAGCAAATAGGTGTCAGAATAAGTGCTATTGTATCTCTTGGTGAAAAGCGATAGTACAAAAGGAACATTATCAAAAATAACACAAGTCCTATCGCTGCTGTTTCCATTGAAAGTGCCATTAAATGTGTAAGTGTAAACAGCGCTGAAATGATAACAATGAAATTTGCCGGCAATATCGCACACAGGAGAGCACACATTAAGACAATTAACGGACTTCCAAGTGCTTCCTGATATCCAAGTTTTGAATTAATCATGCTAAGAGCTATGATTGCAAGTAAGAATTTCCAAGCCAATGTGATGTAGAATTCATACTTAATATAAAAGTTTTTAAGATTTTGTTTTAATTCAAGTAGAGTTGCCATAATAGTGTTCAATCCTTTTCATACATTTTTCTAAGTTTCTTCAAATCGTTATAGTACTGCTTCATCTTATCACGCATTTTTGCATATCTAAAAGAAAAGTAAATATAGGAAATCACACAATATCCGATTAAAAAAATCAGATAAATGGTAAATATCTGCCTGCCAAAATCTTCAAGTGACGCTCCATAGAAATTATCTATAAGACTCGTGAAATTCGTCATAGCATATACTGCAAACAGCACCACAAATACGATTGTGGCGCTGATCGCTGATTTTACAACTTCAAATCCAACATAATCACTTCTAAAATACTGATTTATCTTCTGTTCTTTTTTGCCTTCACGCGCAGCAAAAGCTGCCATTCTAGTCATAAGAATGACTTTCTCTTCATTAACCATACATTACCCTATATCGCTCTGGATTAAAGGAAACGCATACCTCCTTTTTCATCCTTTTGCGGCATTTGAATTTTAACTGTTTCTTTTTTCTGAAATGCGTCTGTAAGGTTATCCGCCATTTTATCCTTACAATTATTGCAGTAACGACCTGTTTGAATAGGTGCACCACACTTCTCACAATTCAACTGAATCGGAGAATCTTTTGTAAACATCAGACGTTCTTCACGAATCCATTCTTTAATCTGATTGAGCTTAACATTATTTTCCTCAGCTATCTGATTAAGAGAAGCTTTAGGATTGTCCTGAATATAAGCCTTTACTCGCTGAAAATCCTCTTCCTTAGCTTTCTTACAGGCGTCACAGATAGGTGGGCCTTGTACATAATTGAACATCTTACCACACTTGGCACAGTTACGTAAATTCATGAGAACCTCCTTGTAAGTACTAAAAGTACGAATTACTACATAAAAAAACGCTGTCTGTAGTTACATGCCCTGTCCTATCGCAAGAGACAAAGCAAAAATATGTGATGCTCCGGCTTTCCGAAGTTGCAATGCAACATTATCCATCGTACTCCCCGTCGTATAGATATCGTCAATTATTATAATTTTCTTTAATTTTACAACATTTGTTCCGATATTAAAAGCTTTTTTCAAATTATTACGTCTTTCAAATTCAGAAAGTTCTTTCATTGGAACAGTGTTAATTGTTCTGTAAACGATATCTTCTTTTACAGGAATGTTCATTCTGCGTCCTATTGCATGAGCAAGAACTTCAGCCTGATTGTAACCTCTTTTGATTTTTTTGGAAGGAAACATTGGTACAGGAACAAGATAATCTATATCTAAATTCCTTATATAGTCACCTAAATTCACCTCAATGTCTTTGGCAAAAAAATCTGCATATTCCTGCCTTCCCTGATACTTAAATCTGTAGATTGCATCTTGAGCACTCCGATATTTGTAAAGTGCAAAGCCCTTGTCAAAATAATGCTTTATCCTCTGGCATGTTACACAATACTGCTCTTTATCATCATCTATAGGTTTACCGCATTTAAAGCATACACTCTGCATATTGGCATACTCAATTTTTTCAAGACACCAGTCATGAACCATACTTCCATATTTGGTTACATCATCACAAAACGGACATCTTCGCGGAAAGAACAAAGAAATGATTTTATCTTTTCGTTCAAAACGTTCCTGCACATTATTTTTCGGCAGAATATTAATAATATTTGATATTTGATTGTAATTTCTATATTCCATTTATAACCTTGAATAAGTCTTAAAATTATATTTAACTTACGTAATCAGTGCTTATAACTACAGCTGCATTTGCGCCCTAGAAATCTCAAAGGCATGATCTATCTGCTCTCTAAGTCCTGTAAATCTGCTTAACTGCTGCTCATTGTTTATCATTTCTGCAATTGTATCTTTGCTGCCAAGGACTGTTACGCAGTTTTTAGCCCTTGTCACTGCTGTATAAAGAAGATTTCTATTCATCAGCATCTTAGGTCCTCCCAAAAGAGGCATCACAATAGCGGGATACTCGGACCCCTGAGATTTGTGAATGGTAATAGCATAGGCAAGTTCCAAATCATCAAGCTGATTAAATGAATATGTAACTCTTCTTTTCTCGTCAAACTCAACAGTTAGTTGCTGAGTCGTCGGTGTTATGCTGACTACTCGTCCCATATCTCCGTTAAAAACTCCGGTTCCTGAATCTATTGCAATATTGTACTTTCCTAAAATCTCCCATTCCATCTGATAATTGTTATGTATCTGCATAACCTTATCGCCCACTCTAAAAAGCTTGTCACCATGCAAATATTCTGTCTTGGAATCATCGGCAGGATTCAAATATTTTTGCAGTACTCCATTCAACGTCTCGCAACCTAGCGCTCCCTTTCTCATAGGTGTTAAAACCTGAATATCCATCTTGTCAGCATCTACATATTTAGGTAGTTTGTCTCTTATTAAAAGAACCATATGCTTGTAAATTACCTGATAGTCACTTCTTTCGAGAAAAAAGAAATCCTTACTCTTGTAAGTAAGCGGCAGCATTTTACCTTCATTTATCCTGTGAGCATTCATGACAATATCGCTTTCCTCTGCCTGTCTGAAAATCTTCCTTAACACAATCGTAGGAAACTGTCCACAGGAAATAAGATCCTGAAGCACCTGCCCCGGTCCTACCGAAGGAAGCTGACTTGAATCTCCAACGAGAATAAGATGCATTCCCGGAACAAGAGCCTTTAGAAGTGAATGAAACAAATTTATATCTACCATAGACATCTCATCTATGATCACAACATCTGCCTCTAATGGATTATCTTGATTTCTGGAGAACTTCACAGTCTGTTTGACATTATCATCATCATCTGATACTCCGCCAGATATTTCCAGTAATCTATGAATCGTCCTTGCCTCATATCCTGTTGCCTCTGTCATTCTCTTTGCAGCTCTTCCCGTAGGTGCTGCAAGCTGAATATCAAGACCTTCTTCTTCGAAATAATTTATTATTGTATTGATAGTAGTAGTCTTACCTGTTCCTGGGCCTCCTGTTACTATCAGTATTCCATTTCTAACGCTTTCAAGAACTGCTTTTCGCTGAAGGTCATCTAATTTAATATTCTTACTCTTCTCTAAAAATTTTATCTTTTCAAGCTGCTTTTGTTCTGCTTTGGAGTTTTCCTCAATATCAAGATGAACATTCAAATCTACAAGTCTAGATGCACATGCCCTTTCTATATTATAGAAATAAGAAGAGTACACCTTGGTACTGTCGACTATTTTTATCTTATGGTCCATCTGAAGATTTTCCAGCTGCATAGATACTATTTCTTTGGATACCCCAAGAAGCTTTTCGGTATTACCAAGTAACAGTTCCATTGGAAGATATGTATTTCCCTCAGATGCACCTTCCTGAAGTGCGAACATAATTCCGCTTCTTACCCGGAAATCTGAGTCGACTTCTATACCGATTCTTCCTGCTATTTCATCTGCAGTTTTAAAACCGATTCCAGTAATATCTTCAGCAAGTTTGTAGGGATTTTCTTTTAATACCTGATAAATTCCTTCTCCGTAAGTATTAAAAATTTTAACCGAAAGGTTATTTGAAATACCATATTTTTGCAAAAAAACCATTACATCACGCATCTGACGTTTCTCAACCATCTGATTGGCAATGTCCATGGCCTTGTTTTGGCTTATACCCTTTATTTCTGCAAGTCTTTCAGGTTCTATTTCTATGATTCTGAAAGTATCTGCGCCAAATTTTTTGACAATTCTAGCAGCAAGAGAAGCACCAACTCCTTTAATGGCTCCGCTTCCAAGGTAACGTTCCATGGCTTTAGCATCTTCCGGCTCTACTATCTGATAATGGCGAACTCTTATCTGATCTCCATACATAGGATGCTGGACTAACTCTCCTTCAATCTCCAGTGTATCTCCCACATCCGCATCGCGAAATGTGCCTACGCAGGTTATTTCATCTTCGTCAGATACAATATTTGCAACTCCATAACCGTTTTCTTCATTTTTATATATAAAATGTTCAATATATCCTCTAATTTTTTCCATGATTATAATTTTAACGTTATATTAAACGCGTTGCAACCTAAAAAGGATTAATTGCGCTTTAATGCAATCAATCCTTTTTTAACAGTATTATTTCAAAAACTGTTACTAAGCTTCCTTTGCAGGGCCGGCCTTTTTTTCTGTTACTTCTTCAATTTCACCGATTCCATAGGTGCGTTTCATATTTTCGTACAGCATTTTAGCAAGTCCTGTGCTCTGCGTATTGGTGGTAGTAGACGCTATATCCTGCAGAGTCTGATTCTTGAAATAATCTACAAGGCTATTAGAAGTAGCATCCATAGAAAGAGCACTTCCAATACTGTCTTCATTTCTATCTGAAAACGTAGTAACGCTTTCTTCCATAGATTTAAAAACCTGTTCTAGAAAATATGCTTCAAACTGTTTACACGCATCCCATAATTCATCTTTAGTAGAATTTTTAGATGTTTTGCTGATTGTTTTCTTAACTTCATCGGCAAAATGATTTTCTTTTGTATAAGCACCATATGCAGATGAACTAACTCCGCTAAGACTACTATAATCTGCCATATACACCTCTTTCTAAGCCGATTTCCTTAATACTAACGTTTCAGCTGATTTGCTGTCTGCATCATAGAGTCTGTTGTTGTAATTGCAGTCGAATTCATTTCATATGCACGCTGAGCTACTATGAGATTAACCATTTCTGTTGCTACGTTAACATTTGAACCTTCAAGGTATCCCTGACGGATGATACTCTTTTTTAGATTAGCCGCATTGGCTTCATTCATAGGTTCTCCGCTAGCACCTGTCTGAACCCAGCTGGAATTTCCAACTCTTTCAAGTCCGTTAGGATTCTGGAATTGCCATAATCCAATCTTAAATCCTACTTCCTGTGGAACTCCATTTGCATCTGGATAGTAGATTGTTCCATCCTGCCCAACTGTAAGCTTGTTGGAAACATAATCACCTGCAAGTGTTATAGGAGCGTTTGTTGATGAAAGAATAGGATTACCATCAGATGTTGTCAGCATTATCTGTCCGGCTCCTTCACCTATTGCCCATACAAAATCACCATTTCTTGTATAAACAGGTTTTCCATCTGCGTCATTGTAAGCAAAAAAGCCATCACCGGAAATAGCAAATGCCGAGTCACTTGCATTATCAAGAAGTGATCCTTGTGAAAAGTACTGCTCAAGCGCAGCTGTTCTTACACCAAGTCCTACCTGAGAAGATGTAGGCTTTGGGTTTCCATTCGCAGTAGTCGTTGCAGATTTTAAATTCTGATAAAGCAGTGATTTAAACTGCGCACCCTGTGCTTTAAAACCTGTAGAATTGACGTTTGCAAGGTTATTAGCTATCGTATCAACGTTTGTCTGTTGCGCGTTCATGCCTGTTGCGGCAGACCATAAGCTTCTTACCATAAAAACCTCCTTAGCTATGCTCCGTCTACTAACTATCTATCGGCTGTTTACTCATAAAAGTTTATTGTTTAAATATAATACGTTCTGATGATTATCCTAAATCTCAGCAAGAAGTCATAGTTTTCCAACCTGAGTAACAGCGATTTCAAGTGTATTATCGCAAGTCTGAATCATAGTAGAGGCAGCCTCGTAATGTCTTTGAATGTTTATGATATTAACCATTTGGTCTACAACAGATACATTTGATTGCTCTAAAAATCCCTGATTTATTCTTCCTGTTGCTTCAATCTGGGTATTTCCATCTACTGCTCTATATAAGTTTTCTCCATATTTTGAGAGATAGTTATAATCTTCAAAATCATAAAGACCAATCTTTCCTACGACCTGATTGTCCTGAATAATCTCACCTTTAACATTTATCTGGGCATCCTTGGTAGGGTCAACTGTTATGTGTGCTCCACCTGCGTTTAGCACAAAATCTCCATCATGTGTTACGAGATTGCCCTTGGCATCGACAGTAAAATTACCGTCTCTTGTGTACATTATCTCAGTTTCAGTATCTTCTTTTGCTACATTTATATTTTTATTGGTATATTCTATGGCGAAAAAGCCTTTTCCAGAAATTGCCAAGTCCCACGTATTCTCTGTGGTCTTCATAGGTCCTTCTTCCCAATTGGTATAATCTTCACCAGTCTTGACTCCGGGAACAATTTTTCCTACTCTCTTAGCGTATGTACCAGGTTCTGTTACATCTTTAATCTTGAGTGCCAGCTGGTCTTTGAATGTCTGCTGACTTGAACCCTCACTTTTAAAACCTGTCGTATTAGAATTTGCTAAATTATTAGTCGCAACATCCATTCGATGCTGCTCATTAACCATAGCAGTCCATGCAGTATAAAGACCCTTTACCATACATGCCTCCTTGTTGTATTGGTTTACTTTGGGAAGATTGCATTGTAAAGAGCCTTTAAGCTTTTATTTATGCATCACGTGCATCATTAATTGCTTCTACATATCTACCTGTACCGATTGCTACAGCTGTCATTGGATCTTCTGCAGTCATTGTATTGATACCTGTCTTGGATGCAATAAGATCCTCGAGTCCGCGAAGAAGGCTACCGCCACCAGTAAGAACGATACCACGATCTGCAATATCTGCTGCAAGTTCTGGCGGAGTTTTCTCTAATACACTGTGAATAGCTTCTACAATCTGGGTAGTAGGCTCTCTAAGTGCCTCTTCAGTTTCCTCTGAACTAACCTTTACTGTCTTAGGAAGACCTGTAACAAGGTTACGTCCACGCACGTCCATATAATCAGCCTCAGGGCGCGGATAAGCGCTTCCGATGCGAATTTTAATATCTTCTGCGGTTCTAAGACCGATAAGAAGATTGTGCTTCTTTCTCATATAGCGAACGATTGCTTCATCGAAGTCATCACCAGCAACTTTAACGGATGTGCTGACAACTGTTCCACCAAGTGAAATAACTGCTATATCACTTGTACCACCACCTATATCAACAATCATGTTACCGCAAGGCTTAATAATATCAATACCTGCACCGATTGCTGCTGCAAGTGGCTCTTCGATAATCTTAACATCCTTGGCACCTGCACACTTTGCTGCATCTTCTACAGCTCTTCTCTCAACTTCAGTTACTCCGGAAGGTACACATACTGCCATAAGGAGCTTAAAATGAGGTCTGTGTCCTAATGCCTTGCGGATGAAATACTTCATCATCGCTTCTGTAATTTCGTAGTCGCTGATAACACCCTGACGAAGCGGACGTGCAGCAACAATATTGCCAGGTGTACGACCAAGCATCTGTCTTGCATCTTCACCATATGCAACTATTCTCTCTGTATCTCTGTCATAAGCAACTACTGAGGGCTCTTTTAATACAACGCCCTTTCCTCTGATATAAACAAGTATACTTGCTGTTCCCAAATCAATTCCAATATCTGTGTAAGCCATGAAATCTGCTCCCTTTCAATTACTGACGACTATTTATATAAAAATGTTCTAAAATACCTGTGTAAACTACTAAAAACATAAATTAACAAGCAGATTCGTATACTGACAAAAAATATGAGCATATCCTTCCACTTTATTAATCACAGATATTATAAACTAATCCGTCCGATTTGAAAACAGATTCCTTCCTGAAAAAAAAATAAAATTAAAAGTATTATTGTTCTGTCATTGAAAAAACAGCGTAAAAATACTTATTCAGATAGTTTATCGGACAATATTTTGATTTACAAAAGTGGTTTTAAATTTTTTCCTGTATTCAGCTTTGTTAACAAATGTATTAAACCATATACCTTAAACAAAAATGCGGTGGCTAACTCACGATTAAAGTCACGTGAATAGGCCGCCGCATTTTTTAATTATTCGATATATTTTCAGTAACTTTTAAACTGCTTCTGGCATCTTTTCTATTTTTTCTTCATCTTCGCTGAATTTCACCTTGGCTATTCCCATAAATGCAAAGATTACTATGCAAATCGAGGAAGATATGATAAACAATGTTGTTACTGGTATAAATTTAGCCATCAGGCTAACAAGACCTGATGTTAACGGTGTTGCTGCACTAGAAGTAGCATTAAGGATAGAGGCAGCTCTTGCCAGATATTCATTCTCCACACTATTCATAAACTGTATTGTAAATATTTGTGAAATAACACTTATCGCTATTCCCATAATAAGCGCACATACTATATTTAATGAATATGCTGCAATTACATTTCCATGCGTATATATTCCTAAGGTATATAATCCGTAAATTATTCCTAATGCTATTCCAAAGAACACAATCAATGGTCTTTCTTTAAATTTGCCCATAAGCTTTGGAGTTATTAAAGAACCTAGAGCCGTTCCTATAATAAGTGCTATTCCCATCACACTTAAAAACTCACTTCCCTGTCCGAATATTTCAACCGCCATAGGAGATTGAAGTGCATTTAATGGTACAAGAGTCGCATTTGCCAGCATAGCCAATATACAGCAGTTAAGTATTACTTTTTTTGCGGCAACATATTTAAAACCTTCTTTTAGAGTCTTGAAGTAAGTCTGGACGCCAGAACCATTCTTTTTGCTTACATCTTCGATAGTTTCTTTTACCTTGATACTAATCTTGAATAACCCTGATATAAAGAATGTAGCTGCATCTACAAACATGGCAGCTTCAATTCCACCTACTCCTATAATGATTCCAGCGCTTGCCATTCCTACAAGCTGCATGATATTAGAAACTGTTGAATTTAATGAAAGTCCATAACTATAGTACTTTTTCTCTAATATCAACGGAACAAATGCAGATCCTGCTGGCATTCCAAATGCTTCTACAGATGAAATCATAAGTGTCATAGCAGCTAGTACCCACGGACTAACGCTTCCATTAGCCTTATATAGACAAGCTACTGCTACAATAATAAAACCTCTGATCAAATCAGCAGCAACCATTATTTTCTTCTTATTCATTCGCTCAACCAATGCTCCTGCAAATGGCTGAAGTAGCACTGTCGGAAGCTGATTAAGTGCATAAATAATAGCACTCCATGATGCGCTTCCTGTCACCATGTATACTAACCAGGTAAATGCTATAGCATCAACAGAGTCACCGAATCGATTTACAATACTTGATGCAATAAGCTTCCTATATTCTTTTAGCTTAAGAATATCTCTATACTTCACTTTGTCCATATCTCTACACCCTCCACAACTAGTACATTAATGATTTTTTCTAATTATTATTATTTATTTTTATACTTATATTTGTGATATCCAAAAGCGGAAAATTATTTGTTTCCATTTGCTTTAAAATAAAGCATATATTGGAGTTTCGTAGACGAAAACGCTTTAATATTCAAAAAATAAAACCTTAGCATATCACTATTAGTCCATTCTGATACCCCCAAAGCAAAAAATGCAGTTTTTATCCGCTTTTTTATTGCTTCAACGTATCAAAGAAATTATAATTAATGTAACATATGCGGAGGAGACTGGCAGACTATGGGAGTATATGATATTTCAAAAATAATCAAAAATGCACGTAATAGTGCAGGATTAACTCAAGAGGAAATGGCAGAAGGTATCTGTTCAGTAGTTGCACTAAGTAACATCGAAAACGGCAAATGCGGAATTAGCCCATCAACATTCTCTCTATTAATGGACAAGGCAGGAATCACCAAAGAAGCTTACCCTTTTTTCGAAAACATTGATGATTTTAAAACTTTTCTAAGTATAAATCATGCAAGATTCTATATAGAACATTGGAAAAGTGATTCGGCGTATTCTGCTCTCAAAGAAATAAAGAATAAGAATTTCAACAAAAACAAATTCTATTATCAGGAGTTTCTGATATTAGAAGTATTACATCAGTTAAGAACTTGCAGTAAAAGATATGACGAATTATTAGAAAAACTCAATTTCGCTATAGGAATAACACATTCCGAAATTGATTTCACTGATATTAGAAAACAATTTCTTTCATCACTCGATTTAGAATGCCTTTTGCTAATTGCTTATATTTATCATCTTCAGGGAAAATCTGAAGAAAGTATTATCTTGTGCTCGCAAGTAAAAGTCAAATTAGATCATATGCATATTACTGGAAAAAAGCTTATGAAAGTTCAAATTCTCTACCTTTTCGTCTATAGTGCATATCTTATTGGACAAAATGATTATGATGCTGCGTTTGAGTATTCTAGAAAAGGACGTGAAATAGCAATAGAGAATAATCTCCATTCCTATTTGGTAGAACTTACTCTTATTTACGGAATTTCGATGTATATGAAGCAAGATGGTGACAAAGAAATGGCACTTCAGTACATTGGTTCATCTGTTTACAGCGCAGATGCACTAGGTTCAGCATTAACATCAAGACTAATTGATAAAATCAAAGACTATGATATACAGCATTCTTTTGAACTGTCGTCTTTAAAGCCAAAGGTTTATGAGCTTTTTGAAATGGAGGATATTTCTGACTTTGGAGATGGTTCATTCGACATTTTGGGGAAAGATGTTTTATCTATAGGTAAACTTATCTCTACACTTAGAAAAGAACAGAAGATTTCTCAACAGACTATATGCCAGGGACTATGCAGTAAATCCAAACTTTCAAAAATAGAGAGTGGGACTCAAGATGGAGATATTCTCCTTCTATGTGCTATTCTGAACCGTTTAGGTTATTCAGAATCAGAATTTGACTTTTATGGGAGTAAAGATGAAGAAAGATATTTTAAAATCATATCGTATCTAAATTCTACCACCGATTATGACAGCAATAAATACTTGCACTATCTTGAAGAATTGAAACATTTAGGAGAAACACATCCGCTTATGATGCAGGAATACTATTTGCATTATTCGTCTACCAAAAATAATATAGATGATCGGTTGCACATTCTGAATAAAGCGTTAGCTATAACTCTTCCTGATTTTAATATTTCCAGGCTATTAAACTATCGCCTCTCTGCAGCTGAAATATCTTTAATTGTGAGTATAACTTATGAATTAACGAACAAGTCTCACTGTGATGAAGCCTTCCAATACTTTTCACAGATGGAAAACTATGTAAAAGAAAACAGCCTCGACATTCTCTTTTCTTTTCGTTTCTATCCGATAATCAAATCTATTTTTATTCGTTACAAATATACGGAGAAAATGTTTGGAATGTTATCACAAGAAGTTGCAAACAAAGCTAATATCTCCTTATGTAGCTTCTCAATTGCTAGTCTATCGACAATATACTATCATTATTCTATGTATTATAAGAATAATGCTGAGTGTAATAGTTCAGGCACTATCCTAAAACAATATTCATGCTATGCTAAGGCTTTAACTCTAATAAATGATAACTTGCACAATTATAAAATTGTAAAAGAAAGTTTATAAAAATAAAAAACAGGGAGAATAACAACGTTGTTTCTCCCTGTCAAAATATTTTATATAAAAATTATGCCACATTTTCAATCACTAAATATTTGATATTAAAAATCTACTACTATCCCTCTTTGATATTTCTCCACCCATTGTCTTCATTCACCACTGCTACATTTTCAAATGTAGCTACAGTTACTGTCACTGATGAAACAATTAATGCTCCTGCTATAACCCCTGCCAATACTCTCTTTACTAATTTCATGATACGTTAGCCTCTCTTTCTGTAAAATCCCCTATTTTTTGAATGATAATTTTTTTGGAAAAGAACTATTCTCATGTTTTATTGTGAACTACCCATCACCTAAAGGTAATGGGCTTCTAAGAGCCTAATGACTCCATTTAAGAAGTTTGATATTTAAGTCTCCACCTAACAAGTTAGGCAATCCTTATTCTTACAGGCGTGTCCACTTCGCCTCTACCGTATAGGATACTGAGATCCACAACGCTACTTTTACGCATTATATTTAATGCTCCGTTAACATCGGCATTAAAACTAAAGCCACTGGCAGTTTTATACATTCCACGATGTATCCTGTTACCACTGAACTGATATTCTTTTGGGTTATCATCATTGTAAACAGGGATATCATCTTTATCCCAGAATGATGCCTTTGATGTATAGCTTTCTTCCTGTTCAACATATGTAATGCCATTAAGCTCACAGAGATATGACAGTTTATCCCTCAGTATTCCATAAGGGATGTTAACAAAATTCTGATTGTTCTGTTTGCCTATATGAGAACTCCGTTGAAATGTAACATTATATCCAGCTACAAGAGTCCCGATATCATTGTTAATGCAGTAGTCTATGACCTTACGTGCAGCTTTGCTCATATAATCATTTACTTTATTGTTACGGTCACGGGCAATGGTTTTCTGACGGTTTGTAGTCTTTCTGCCAAAATGCTGCTTATCCTTGATAGACTGCAGGCGGGCATTTTCCTTGTTAAACCATTGGTTAATGGACTTGAGCCTTCTTCCGTCGATTATGAACGATCTGCCATTACTTGATACGGCGGTTACGAGATTATTTATACCAAGATCGAGTGCCAGTGCATTGTTTTTGTTGAGATTTCTCTGAACGCACTCAGCTTCGTAAGTGTACTGGATTTCAAAGAACCTGGCATGTGCTTTTGGTATAATCCGTATCTCTTTAACCTTTTTATCAAGCAGGATAGGCGGTATTGTGATCTCAACAGGCTTGTGGGACTTCTTAAAGCTGTTGGAAAACGGAAGTATCAGCTTATTTCCATCAAGTCTTACAAATCCGATAACAAGTGTAGTATATCCGTCTTTTGGAAGATAATGCGGCAGTTTGCAATCCTTAAAAGCATACTTACCCTGTTTTGCAAGTTTAAGTAGGCCAAAGAATGACTTGAAACTGCCATCTACTTCTTTGAGGATCTGCTGTGCCATATTTGAATTTAAGGTCTTATAATTTGAGCTGTTCTTTAACAGGACATAGTTTTTCTCATACTTTAAGAATTTACCTTCAGCAAAGTAATACTGACGAACATTATATATAGCTTCATTAGCAAGATTTTTAGCTGAACGGCACAATTCCTTTATTGAGCGGTAGTCATCTTTTGACAGATGTTTTACCTGCTGTTTTACAGTAAGATACATACAGTTTTCTCCTTTCATAAGACTCAGATCACTCATGTATGTATATTATATCATACATTTTACTAAAATATGTATTTTTAAGTAAAATGCACACATCTATTAGTGACGCCATTCATCCCACGACCTAAAGGTCATGGGTTTTCTGGCTGAATAATTATAAAAATCATACTTTATATTATCAACTTTTTCTATACCCAGTAATGGAAAAACGACAATTTCCGTTTTCTTTAAGCATAGGATCACAAATGGTTGTATAGATTTTTTAATATTTTCCCATGTAGGACTTCGTTATTAACTTAGCTTATTTCGTATCACTCTATCAAATACATCTTTTTGCATTTCACACATATCATCAGGTGAAACTCCTACATCGCATGTTTTCAAGCTATTATCATGTATGCATCTATGGCAATAGGTATTAAGATAGCAATCCTTACATTTTCCATTTATAACTTTATTCTGATTATACATTTCATCAGATTTTTTGATTACACTTGATTTTAATACATCAAGTGTATCCTTTACATTTCCAAATCTGTAATTTTCATCACCTAGAAATGCCTGGCAAGGGTAGATATCACCTTTAGTAGATACAGCTGTTTTTCCAAATCCAGAAGCACAGAATTGATATTTTATATTCTTTTCAGCTAGCCTTAGCAGAACAGATTGTACAAATGATGTTGTGCTATACAGCTTTGGTTCACCTTTCAACTGCTCTATTGACTCTCCAAAACAGGATAAATCTTTTATATCCAACTTCTCATCGCATGAAGATACCGGATTAAATATCATAGGTATATTTCCAAATATTTTCCTTACTTCTTTTACTAAATCTGCCGGAGATATTCCTTTTTGGCGATGCATTTCGGTATAAGTAACTTCTATTCCCGAAGGCTCACTACTATACTTTTTCAAATATCTGAAATTTTTTAATACTGTTTCAAAAGATGGTTTTCCACCAACCATTGGGCGAAGAGTATCCTGCATAGATTGCATATCTACGCTGAACGTAACCTTAAAATCATATTCATTTATAATATCTAACAGTTCTTTGCTAGCATATGTTCCATTAGAAACCATACCCAATATAGTTTCCTTATTATTAGCTCTAACATATGCGCAGGCAGCCTTAATCACATTTAGATTAAGCGTTGGTTCCCCGCCAAAAAAATTAATTAAATCAATTTTGGGATATATCTTATACATTTTTTCGAGAGTTTCTATAACTGTCTCTTCATCCATAAACTCTCTCTTCATGTTATAGCATCCACCATTGCCATAACAATACAAGCATCGCATATTACAATCGTTACTAACATGTATTATTAATTCTCCCAAGTGCTTCTTATCTCTTAATGGCAATTCATGTGTTATGCCTTCTCCAAGCATTTTTCTATAGTTATAATATTCTTCATGAGAAACCAAAAAGCCGTCTTCTTTTATTTTTTCAAGAGATTCATTAGAAATGATCTTATCTAGCAGCATTAATGTAGCACTATTTCCTTTTATAAGTTTCATTGTGTCAGGAAAATATACCCCATATCTTCCTTCACCAATATCAATACTATGATATCTCATATAGCTTCCGCCTTTCTTTATCGCACATCAAAAAAGAAGCGACAAGAAAAACTTGCTACTTCTTTTTTGTGAGCAAACTAATATTTAATTAAATTTTAGAAACTAACCTGTCCAAATAATATAGGTCTACATTCGTTTTCTTCCTCTTTTACAACATCCACATCCTCATTCTGTATTGCCACTGTCTTAATTGTTTCCATTTCTTCTTTTTTCAGTTCTTCTTTTTTCATTTAATTACCCTTCCTCTCTTAGATTATATGATTTATTTTCAGTAACTTTTTATACTGTTTCTGGTACCTTTTCAATTTTTTCTTCACACTCACTAAACTTCACCTTGCCTATTCCCATAAATGCAAAGATGATTATGCAAATCGATGAAGAAATGATAAACAATGTTGTTACTGGTATAAATTTAGCCATCAAGCTAACAAGACCTGATGTTAACGGTGTTGCTGCACTAGAAGTAGCATTAAGAATAGAGGCAGCTCTTGCCAGATATTCATTCTCCACACTATTCATAAACTGTATTGTAAATATCTGTGAAATAACACTAATAGATATTCCCATAATAAGCGCACATACTATATTTAATGAATATGCTGCAATTACATTTCCACGTGTATATATTCCCATGGTATATAATCCGTAAATTACTCCCAATGCTATTCCGAAGAACACAATCAGTGGTCTTTCTTTAAATTTTCCCATAAGCTTTGGTGTTATTATCGAACCTAGTGCCGTTCCTATAATAAGTGCTATTCCCATCACACTTAAAAATTCACTTCCCTGTCCGAATATTTCAACCGCCATAGGAGATTGAAGTGCATTTAATGGTACAAGAGTCGCATTTGCAAGCATAGCCAATATACAACAGTTAAGTACTACTTTTTTGGCGGCAACATATTTAAAACCTTCTTTTAGAGTCTTGAAATATGTCTGCATTCCAGAACCATTCTTTTTGCTTACATCTTTTATAGTTTCTTTTACCTTGATACTAATCTTGAATAAAGCTGATATAAAGAATGTAGCTGCATCTACAAACATGGCAGCTTCAATTCCACCTACTCCTATAATGATTCCGGCGCTTGCCATTCCTACAAGCTGCATGATATTAGAAACTGTTGAATTTAATGAAAGTCCATGACTATAGTACTTTTTCTCTAATACCAGCGGAACAAATGCTGATCCTGCCGGCATTCCAAATGCTTCTACTGATGAAATCATAAGTGTCATAGCAGCTAGTACCCACGGACTAACGCTTCCATTCGTCTTATATAGACAAGCTACTGCTACAATAATAAAACCTCTGATTAAATCAGCAGCAACCATTATTTTCTTCTTATTCATTCGCTCAACCAATGCTCCTGCAAAAGGCTGAAGCAGCACTGTCGGAAGCTGATTAAGTGCATAAATAACAGCACTCCATGATGCGCTTCCTGTCACCATGTATACTAACCAGGTAAATGCTATAGCATCCACAGAGTCACCGAATCGATTTACAATACTTGATGCAATAAGCTTTCTATATTCTTTTAGCTTAAGAATATCTCTATATTTCACTTTATCCATCTATCTTCTCCATTTCACGACTAGTACATTGAATCCTACGTACTAGCCGCGAATACACAAATCAATTGCTTATTTCAATATGTATCTTTATATGAATATTGTCCTCTTCTTCTTCTGCCAAATTGACTTTCCTGTCCTGAATTGCCTGTGCAAGCTCTTCTGATTCAATAATCAGCTTTCCATCCATGTACTTTGCGTTTGCATCTGATAAATCTACGTTTCTCATACTCTTCTCTCCTTTTTATGATCCTATTTCAATATGAATCTTTACATGAATATTGTCCTCTTCTTCTTCTGCCAAATTGACTTTCCTGTCCTGAATTGCCTGTGCAAGCTCTTCTGATTCAATAATCAGCTTTCCATCCATGTACTTTGCGTTTGCATCTGATAAATTCACGTTTTTCATAGTCCCTTCTCCTTTTTATTTATTAGTTAAAATTTCATTAATAGTTACCGATTTTTCAATATAGAGGAATAATATCCTCTATTTATGAACCAATTGTTCTATTATGCTTTGCATAATTTTGTGTCTAAAACTTAAATTGATTCTATTACTGGAAGAATATGATATTCTATCGGCTGCAGGTTATCTTCTTCTTCCTTCGCAGGACTAACCTTAAGATTCTCAACTTCAAGCTCATTTTCCTTGATAATTTGCTTTTCTTCCTTCATACATATACTCCCTTCTATTAATTTGTTATTGTACGTATTTCATATCCAATCCCTTTATTCTCTTCTTCACTTAATAGTGATACATCTGTACTCTGAATCTGTATTTCTTCAGATTTTATTGCCTTTTCCTGACTATCATTTACTTCCTTTGTCATTTTTTCTCCTTTCATTGCATCAACATATTTTTTATGCTTCATATGGAGCCATTACTGTAAACAAGCTATATGTCTGATCTGCGTCTTTATCTTCCAGCGCTTTATATTTATCAAACAGTTCATCTAATTCAGCAATAAATTTTTCCATATCTTCTTTTCTGGCATTCATAAAATATGATTTAATCTTGTTCGGTTTATCTTGATACTTTGCAGCACTGCAAATAGCATTTTTGGTCATAGTTGCAAACTGTTGTGCTGATAGCTTAATCTGCGTATTTCTTTTCTCTGTCAAATTGGTAATATGATTCATTATTTCAACATCGTCAGATGCTAATTTATAATGTTTTTCCACCTGTCCATTCCTAATACAAGGAACAGTTTCAGTCACCACCCCAGCTTTCAATAGTCGTTGCAGATACAACTGTGTTGAATATACTGCAATGCCTAACCTTTCGGCTATTTCATGACTTGTTTCAAGGTGATCCATCAGGCAAAAAAGAACATCCATCCCCAATCCACTCAGCAAATCATCACTCAGCTTAGCATCCTCACCTATCATACTCATCTCATAAATACAAGCTAAATCTGCCATTTGTCTCTCCTCAAATCGATACAGTATTCAATAGCAAATCATTGTCACATTCTCCGATAAGCGCTAACCCAAGATTTGCTTCCTGAATAATTTCATCTGCCACATGGTTTACAAGTTCCTTTGTAATACTTCTTATTCCTCTTATTTCATTCTCTATATAGAAATCACTTCCCATAATGTCACATCTTCCTATATTTCTAAGATGATCTGTAATATTATCTACTGATAGAAGCATTGTTGTTTCCATCATTTTCTTTTCTCTTTCTATTTCCTCATCTGTAAAGCCTTCTTTCTTGGCATGTAAAATTGTATCCATCATCACCTTGGCAACATCTACAGTCTTTTCTTTATCACAGACAGACATAAATCCAATTGTCCCATGATTTTTATACACACTATAAAATCCGCCAACATTGTATGCCAAGCCTCTCTTCATTCGTACTTCATCTACAATGCGTGATTTAAGTCCGCTTTGCCCAAGAATTCTCACCATCATCTCGATTGCCTGCCTCTGCATCATCGAGTAACCTCCAGTTCTAAATCCAATTGAAACAACAGAACTAGCTCCACTACCTTTATTCAAATAAACACCCGGTTCACTATCAACCAATTCAGGAACTTCACCGCAATGTTTATCTTTCCACGAATCAAAATCACTACCTATAAGCTCCAATGCTCTGCCATAATCTATATCTCCAACTATTACGACACTTGACCGTTCAGGAATATAATTCATATCTAAGATTTCATTTACCTGTTCCAGGGTAGCATTCTGTATATTGGAAATATTACCCATAATAATTCTTCCAATACCCATATTTCCCCATAATGCCTGACTGGTTCTTTCCTTGATTTGTTGAAAAGAGGAATAAAAACTTGTAGCTTCCTGAATAACTACTTTTTTTTCATTTTCAAACATATCTTTTGGAAACACTCTATTATTCATAGCAATGTTAGAAAGACACTTTACACATAAATCAAGAGTATTCGATAGACCAGTGAAATAGAAACAAGTATACTCTTTTGTTGTTGCTGCGTTATATACCACTCCGCTGTTCGTCGCCTCTTCGATAAGTCTTTGATATACTTCGTTTCCGGAAGTAACCGGATTAACAACCAAATGTTCTACAAGATGTGATAAACCACTGTTACTATCAGATTCATTCTTGCTTCCCTGTGCCACCCATAGTCCACATGCAATTGTCTTTGCTCCAGGAATCTT
>NZ_AUKC01000034.1 GCF_000424545.1 Butyrivibrio sp. NC3005
AGCATCAAAGATGATGATATTACCATTACTCTTGTTCGTGAAGGAATGCCTAGAGAGCTTGTAAAATGGTTCAAAAATAACAATTGCAATGTAACAGAGAAATATCCGGGCATTTATTATGTTACTGGAAAAAAGGCTCTTTTTTCAACTCAGCTTATTGTATCATCCAAGCTTAATACCAGTGAGCATCAATGGCTAAAGGCTTTAACTAGTAAGATGGAAGAAAATGTTGGTGAACGTCTTGTATTTTCTGCCGAATTACTATCCGAAAAAGATGATAAGGAAAATGCTGATTCTGTATTACAGCTGGCTTTAGCAGAGAATAAAGCTTTATTTGAGAAAATGAAGGAGGTACATGGTATGTGTGAGGCTCTTAAAGATTTAATGAAACCCGAATTAGAGGAAGCTAAAAATATCGCAAAAATTGAGGGCAGAGCTGAGGGCAGAGCTGAAGGCAGAGCTGAAGGTGAAGCCGAGGGCATTACTAAAGGTGTTAATGAATTATCTACAGCTTTAAAGCGTTTAAAGTCTGGTTCTTCTGTTCAGGCTCTTATAGATGAAGGATTCAATCCTGAGATTGTTAAAACTGCAAAAAATGTTTTAGATGATATCACCTAAATAATTCAAGGAGAATTTTTAAGAATCATTGTAGTATTATAACAACGATTCTTATTCTTCTATAAATGCATATAAATTAAGCCTGTGAACACGTTACATGAACGTTTTCACAGGCTTTTATTTTAGTATTATATTTGCATCAGCCCAGATACTTCAAAATCTCTGGATCTTTTATCTTCTGGTCATTTGCAAGAAGCAAAATCTTTGTCATAATCTCTGCTGTCTTAGGGTCATCATCTGCAAATGGAAGGAATATTCTTCCTCTATGCTGTGAATGAACAGGTACGATTGGAAGCATTCCCTTAGCCTTAACATGTACCACACCTGATCCCATATGAACTGAGTATTCTCCAAGCTTTCCTTCAATCTTTGAATGTCTGTCGAGAAATTATACATTAGACAGTGACTGCATACCTGTAAGTTCTTTTGCAATGGCAATACGCATTTCAACAGTAGAATGGCTACTTTCAGGGTCAACTCCGCCTACGTAGGAAGTTGATACCATAAGATCCAAATCTCTCATTGTTTCAGAGAAAAGAACTTCATCAATATCCTTCAAATCTATTGCTTTATCTGTTTTTCTAGAATAGAAGGAAACATATTCCAAGGTGGGTGATTCCACATCTGCAGGAGTAAAGAAATCCATATCTGCATAAAGAGTCACATACACGTCCTGAATATAATTAACCTTCTCGAGTCCCTGTTCATAGCTTGCAATCCATCCTCTGCTTCTAAGAACAGCGACAGCTTTATTAGCCTGAATTTGGAAGCCTGCATATCTTCTAGAGATATTCTTCTCGTTAAGCTCTTCTTGAGTAATTGGATAAACTTCTCTAAATACCTGCTTAAATGGCTGAACAATCTCATTCTCATATACGTAGTGCATATACAAAGACCAGCATTCTTCGTTTTTCAAATCGATAGCATGTGCAACATAAAAGACAGCTTCATTATCATTCATATCAATTGCATATTCATTTCCTTCGATGTCTTTTATGAAAATAGCATCATCTTTTGAAAAGATAAATCCAATCCTTCTGCTGCCCTTTGTATCTGCTATCCACACAAGGTTTTTAGCAAGAGAATATAGTACTTTAGAACGAGTTACGCACTTAATATCAGCAATTCCCAACTTTGTTCTATTAACCATGCACTGCTCAAAGGTTTCTTTGGCTCTTTGTTTCTGATCCTTCATTTCCTTGGCTTTTTCTTTCAGCATCAGAACATATTCATTCTTGGCAAGAGCTTTTGGAACTGACTTTTGAGATTTTCCATTCTTTTCAATACAAAGACTACAATTACCTTCATCATCTATTGATAAGTTGAAAAATACACCTTCAACTTCCTTTTTCTCTAAAAGAGATAATATTTCATCACTCTTTTTAGCTTCAAGGCGCCACATCATACGATTAATATCGAAAATCTTTGCAGTAAGTGCAAGGTTTTCAAGAGCTATATTAACCGCCAGTTTCTCGCTTTCTCTTCGCTGCGCTCCATAGTTCTTACTTCCCTTTTTGAACTCCATGATAAATTCATAACGTTTCAACAAAGTATCATCATCTGTTGGTTCAAAAGGAATAAGTGCATAGGTGCGAAGCTTTTCCTGGTTACGCTTATCCATAATCTCTTTTTCAAGTTCATCCGCATTAAGCTTTCCTCTTACCGCATCTGTATACATCTGAGAACGTCTGTGCGCATTTGAACCTGATGTTATATATTTCGCACTCTTATACAGCTCGTTAAATCTCTTTTCGCCAAGCTGATTCAAGACTTCTTCGAACCAGTCAATATCGAATACTCCATCATTAAACTTCTTCGGGCTTATTGGAGAATACAAGGCTACGATTCCCTCTTTTTCCTCATCAAAGCGTTCGCTAATATGAGCATGGAAGAACCATATTCCTTTCTTAAGTCCATCTATCTTCGTATAATCCTCGATTATATCAGCCCACTGAGGAGCATACATTGCCGCCTCAATAAGTCTTTTTGCAGTAATATCAGTATCTTTGATAAGCTCTCTTAACTTCTCTGCATTGTCACCATTTGCAGGATAACAGCGTTTCAAAAGAGAACTTAAAACACTATTCTTGGCAGTTTCACTTGAATAGAAATATCCTCTTGTAAAGTTTTCTTTTCCAAGACCGCAAAGAAGCATTACAAAATACCCTATTCCCTCAAAATATCGAATTTCGTGAATACATCTGGTAATAGATGTTTCTGCCTGTCCTCTTCTTGATTCTAACGTTATGGTATTTTTGATAAGCTTATCTATGAATTCATAGACTCCAGGATAGTACTCTGCAACCTTGCCAATTGACTTATTCTTTCTGTAAGTAAGATGACTTATGCATTTTAGTCCATCATCAAAAACATATTTATAAGCTGTATCCTCATCAATGATATTCAAAGATATAGCATAAAAATAATCTGACAGACTCATGTATGATCCGGCTTTTGAAATACCTTCAACGCTATATTCATTGTTAAACCAAAGTTTAAACTGCTGAGAATTTACATCTTTTCTATTAATCTCTTTTCTAAGATAAGAGAAAGGGTAAAGACTTAACCACGACTTATAGCGCTCTCCAAAATACTGCTTGGTCTCTTTGGAAATGTTCTCTCCTAGTCTTCCTACACCGATAATATCTATCAAAGAAAAATACAGCTTAAGATTCTTTTCCCATAACTGATTTTCATCAGCTAACAGTCTTCCCTGTTCTATTATCTGTATTATCTGACCTAGTCTTGCCTTATATCTAACCCTGTATTCTGAATCGTAATATGGGCAGTATTCATCCAGAAAAGCTTTTGCTTCATCTGTAACTGCTCCATATTCATATTCGCTTGACCTTGCAGCCTCTATAAGGTAACACAACATAGCCATCTTGAGAGGGTTAATAATATATGGTTTTAACACTTCATAAAACTCTTCATGAAAAGGAATATAGTTAAAATAGCACTTTCCTTCCCTATTATACTTAGATTTCGGGCCATACTCTGCTGGAATCTGGAGTTCTGCATAGTATCCTGCTGCATCGCCGAACAAAATAGTCCTTCTTGTTCCTGACCAGTCCTCATATTCGTACTCAAAATCTTTGTGACTTTCAATAATCTCGTCGATTTTATCCATTACAGTCAAAATCTCTGCTTTGGATAAAAAGATCCTTTTGAAACTTTTTTTAGGGAAAATCTCTATTTTTTCCCTTGACTTACAGATTTCTTCAAGATTATCTTCAACTTTCTTAATGTCGTAAAGTCCGTATCCGTTTTCAGGCGATATGACATTTGTCAAAGATTCACCATTATTTGAACCTTCCAATACGCTATTGCCACTTGTTCCTACATTAAGCTGATCAAATAAAACCTTTGTCTGAGTAGACAACTTCATATCAGAAAGCTTCTCGATATCCTCTTTAATCTCATTACAAATATTATCATCAGCAATTGCAAGTTCAAGTGCTGCCTGAATCTGATACTCTTCACCCTTTATAAGTGTTCTTGCAGCTTTCTTTCTAAGTCCCTGGTCAAGTTTCGTCAGATACTTCATTAGACTTACTTTAAGCCTGGAACTCTTAGACTTTAGAAGTTCGCAGATATGATCAATGTCACTATCAGTTGTATCACACCAGCTTAAAAGTTTGAGAACAGCTTCCTTGTTAGTAGAACTTCTATCACTTAAGGCTTCGTACAGATAATCTCTATGCTTTGCATTCCTCTCAGGATTAAGGAGATTGGCATAAATTGCACATCTTTCATCAACTCCTATGAAATCGCGAATCTCCCACAATTCATCTATCATTTTTTCATTCAAATCATAGGCTGCAATGGATATAAGCACTTTAAAAAGTTTCCCGTCCTTGTTGGACAAACTAATGCTATTCCAGTCGAAAATAGAATGCTCAAATGTCATAGTCTTTTTGCCGATACGGACAGCTATTGACTTAATTTTGGTAAAAAGAGCATATCTTTCCTCAAAGCTATTGGGATACATTCTGTCAATTCTAGGCTTTGCAAACTTATTTTCAGTTCTATTATATATAAATGCGTAGGATGCATCCGAATTGTGGTGAAGGCATGCAACTACATAAGCTAAAACTTCGTCATCAGTTTCATCAAGATTTGTTACAGCAATCTTGTGTTTATATGTCGCGCTTCCAACATTTAATGTAAAATAGTTTCCTATAAGTCTCTTATGCTTCTTCTCGTCATGAGTCATTCTAACAGCAAGATCTATTGACTTCTCGACATCATCACATCCTATAGACCATAGTGCAAAGAAGATTTCCATAGGATTGTCGCTATCCATACACTCAGCTCTTTTTACCGGATCAAGCAAACAGTTGCAGGCAATGTCTACAAGTTTTTTTATCTTACTAACATTTAGCTTGGACATATCTGAAGGTGCAATACCTGTCCATGTGAAAAAAGCTCTGATTGCAGATGAGAATCTAAACAAATCATTATCAACAGAAAACTTGAAGAAATCAACAAATGTTTCTCTGTCACCGCTATCAATGCTCTCCAAAACCGCTTGTCTTAAACCTTCCTGTGAACCTGCTGCAAGAAGCATCTTTTTTAGAAGGTCTTTGAGCTCTGCATTATTGGACTTAATAATACCAATGATAGCATCACGCTTCATCATTACGTTGTTATCGCCTAGGATCATTTCCCTAAGAACATCTATACAGTTAGTATTATTCTTGCTAATCTCAAGCGCAATAAAATCAGAGAAACTGCTTATATAAAAGTATGAGTTAACTTTAAGAAGTTCCTCTACCTGTAATCCATAGTATGGAAATTTGATATAGTCTACAATTGTGTCAAGAACTCTGGCTGTATAATAACCAAAATTACCAGATCTAAGACTTCTTCTAAGCATAGAAGAATTAAACTGACCTCTTGTTATAATATCACAAAGAATTTCAACATCCTTGCTACTATCCTTACCACATAACTTACTTATTGCTTCCACAAACTTCTTGCAAAAAAGCTCTTCTTTACAAGAAATCTCTTCAATGCTTTTGCCACAAGCATACTCGATTTCTTCGTTAAGAACATTGTAGACGTTATCACCATATTTATTCTTGCAATAGTTCCATAACGCTTTTTCGAGTCCATTTAAGAAAAAGAATCTTTTTTCATTCTTCATGAACTCTTCTTCATTAAAATTCACATTAATATCGCTCATTTTTCTCCCCCGATTAAAAACTTTTTTAATATAACATAGAACCGGATAAAAAGATAAGCCTTATAAAGGTAAATTCATCTCCTTCTGACAGTTCAATCTTATCATCTAATTCTGTTAATTCTGTATCGCCTCTGAATACTTTGACCATTCCATCCTTGAAACACTGTATTGCATTTTCCTTTGCCTTATTACTATCGACTTTTTGAGGATTTAGAATTCCTCCAAAATCAACCTTACCTGTTCTTGCCTTTTCTTCAATCTGCATATTGGTAAGTAGTTCGATATTCTCAGCATTGCCAGTTTTTTTATTATATCTTTCAACCTCTTTTTCTACAAAAAACTCTATAAGAGTCTTAAGTGTATAAATAGATTCAGACGTTTCGTAAGGGACTTTTTCAAGCTTACTACGTCTACTGAAAGATTTTTTTACTCGTGCATATATTTGCATAATCTTCCCCGTTTTTTATAACTTTATAATAAACTTTTCAGATACATTTTGTGCTCATCACTAACTCTATAGCTTTCACATGCCTTATGAATAGTCTTTTTATGAACCCAGTCATCAAGCCTTCTATCTTCCAGATACTCGATACTTGCGCCGTACTGTTTGGCAAGTGCTGTAGCAAAATACCAGGCTACCATCATCTTAAGATAATAGTCATCTCCTTTTTTAGAGGCTACTAATTCCAGGTATTCTTTCTTGAAATCTTCATCTAGAAATTCATTCATAAGCATGCGCATACCAAATCTTGAAGTATACACATGATCTGATTCAATCCATTTGGTTATGTAGGGAAGCAGCTTTGCATGATTCTTCTTAAATATCTTAGGACTTGACTGATCCGATACAGGCCAGCAGTCTACATAAGGCAAAAAACTTTCTACAGCTTCCACGCATTCATCGAAATCTTTAATCATGGCGATTACGAAAAAATGTATCAGGTTTTCCTCATAATATGTGTGAGGAACAGAACTTAAAAAGGCGTCTTTATAATCACTTTTAAAGACCTCCTTTGCAAGACTTCTTAGCTGCGGAGTTCTGACACCTATTATTATTTCTGAAGCTATATTTGGAACAAGTTTTGATTGAAAAATCTGATATTTTTCATCTTTTAATTGTATTAGTTTATCATACAAAGTCATACTTTCTCTCCTACAACTCCGAAAACGCCTCACAGATATTCAAGAGTATCTCCACATTCTTCTCCATTGACTGAATAGGAACATACTCAAATCTTCCATGTGCATTTTCATAACCAGCTGAAAGATTCGGGCAAGGAAGTCCTCTGAATGAAAGTGCTGCACCGTCAGTTCCACCTCTAAATGGCTCACAAACCGGTTCTATACCCGCTTTTTTTATTGCGCTTTTCAAAATATCTGTCAAATATGGAACTTTTTCAATAACTTCTTTCATATTGCTATACTGATGATTTATTGAAAGTTCTACTCTATCTGCTCCATATTCTTCTTGAAGCTTTGTTGCACACTCTCTTAAGAAATCCTCTTTTTTTCGGAATTTATCCAAGTCAAAATCTCTAATTATCATTCGAACTGTAGCATGTTCGCAGTCACCCTCACAGGATATAACGTGATAGAAGCCTTCAGTTCCACTAGTAAACTGCGGTTTTTCATTCTTTGGAAGGCTTGCCATTACAAAAGATGCCATATCAACTGCATTAATCATAATGCCTTTGGCAGTGCCTGTATGGACGCTTCTACCTGTAAATTTGAAAGTTGCTTCTGAAGCATAAAATGTCTCATCTTCATACCATCCAAGATGATCTCCATCCAAAGTGTAAGCAACTTTAGCACCAAATCTATTAAGATCAAGGTCTCTTGCAAGTCCTCCAACTTCTTCATCCGGTGTAAATGCAAGGCATATTTCGCCATGCGATACATCTTTATGCGTTGTGTAATACTCTGCCATAGTCATTATGGCGGCAATTGAAGCCTTATCATCTCCGCCAAGAAGAGTTGTTCCATCTGTTAAAATAAGATCCTGTCCTACATACTGAGAGAGATTTGCATAATCTGATGCACGCATCACGATATCTTTTTCGGGATTAAGAACTATGTCGCCTCCATCATATTTTTCCACAACAAAAGGCTTTACATTCTCTGCACTTGCATCTGGAGCTGTATCCATATGAGCTACAAATCCTACTGCTGTTCCTGTACCATCTGTTATATTAGACGGAATTTTGCCATAGACAACGCACGCCTCTTCATCCATGTATACGTCAGACACATTTATTCTAATGAGCTCATCTCTAAGCATATATGCAAGATTTCGCTGTTTATCTGTAGTAGGCCAAGTTCCTTTATAGGGCTGTGACTGAGTATCAACCTTGGCGTAACGAATCATGCGCTCTTTAACCTTCTCGTAAATTTCAGAATTACTCATAACCAGTCACTCTCCCATGCATTGATTATTTCAGGTTCATTGGAAAGCAATGCTTTCTGATCATCTGTAAGATATTTTTTATTTACGATTACTTCATATACATATTCATTAAAATACTTTTCGCTGCATACAAAGTATCCTTTTCTTCCAGCAGATTCGCCCCAGCTATTCTCAATCTTCCATCTGTTTGGTTTGCCATCTTCATCAACATTTACACCTACAAAAATCATTGCATGTGTAGCAAAGCTGTCATGGTACTCAAGTCTTTTTTTCTTATCCATTGAGAAATCTATACCGCCAAACAGACCTTCAAAGTCAAGACTATCCTGATCCCATACTCCTTCATCTCTATCGCCATAAGCACCAGAATCGCATCCAAACCAAACCGGATCATTATCTTTTAACTGCTTAATAGTAAGCTCTTCAAGTTCTGCCTGGGTAAGGTTAAGGCATCTGACATTACTGTCAGCCATTGAACCGATATAATGGAATGCGTAGTAATAATCCATAGGAAGTCCTGATGTTGGATGATTTGTTACTGTAATATAATCATCCAGAACGCATCCAACATACTTTTCATAGAATTGTTTTCCTGTAAGGTTTTTATCAGAAAAAAATTCTCCATCTTTATCTCTGTAATCGAAATCGAAAGTCATTGGAGGTTCACCAAAAGCGATACATTCCATGCGATATACTTCCTGAAGCATCTTTTCCTTTATTGTAGTAACGTCAATTCCCTTTCCAATCATTTCACGAAGAATAGACGCATCTTTTCTCAAAAGGCTGATTAACAGCTTCATAAACTTTTCTGTATGAAGTGACTGATATGTCTCAGGCATTACGCTCTTTGGCACAACTCCATATTTCTTTACCAGATCAACTGCCATATCCCAATAACCACCATCATGGAATCCTGATAAAATATATTCCATCATGCGATCATTCATTGGCTTATCTGCATTTTCTATAACCATTTCCAACATGTTGTTAGCTTTTTCAAGCTTATCATAAAAGGCAAGATAATTTGCAGATAACTCGAACTTATCAAGATTGCACTTTTGGGCAACCTTCTCTCTCATGATGTTTAATGCAGCAAACATCCAGCATCTTCCACTATTCTGCTGCCATGTAATTCCTCTTGTCTTTAACTCTATACTAAAATCACCGTTAAGCTTTGCAGCTTTAGACGGAACAAAAGCAAGATCCTTTATCGGAGTCTTTGCAAGGGCAGCCTGCAAAGTACGACTGTGAAAATTCTTACTTTCATCATCTCTAAATTTATCCAATAATTCCTGCGTTAATGCCTGCATGTACAATTACCTCCATAATATAAACAATCACGCTTGTTTTTGAACGTGATTCCAAATTTATTAAAAAAATTGAATAACCTTTCAAAACTACCCTTACCATTATATTTTAGAGGTCTATATTTAGCAAGAATCACGCATAAAAAATCCCCTTTTGCTCAGTTTTCCTGGTAAAAGGGGATTCTAAATCATTTGTTTTTATGAATTTTTAAAAAATTCAATTATCTTCTAACTTTAAAGAATGTCATCTGCTCCTGGAGTTCTCCTGAAATTTTCTTAAGCTCTTCTGCTCCAGACTTCAAATCAGCGCTTTGATTCTGAGCCTGTTCAACCATCTGCTCGATTTCAATAGTATTTGAAAGCATCGTCTCAGTTCCTTCTGCCTGCTTATTCGTTACCTCTGCCATTCTACCTGCAATCTCATCAACATTCTTAGCATTTTGAAGCATAAGATTAATCTGATCGCTTGTAGCCTTGACCTGATCCACAGTCTTACTGTATGCCTCTGCTATAGTCTCTAAGATTTCTACGCCATTTGTTATGTCATCTGCACTTTTACGCGTTGCTTGACCTGTTTTTGCCATAAGATCCGAAATATTATTGATTAAATTTTCTATCATTCCAGCATTTTCATTACTTGTATCTGCAAGCTGTTTTATTTCTTCTGCTACAACAGCAAAACCTTTTCCGGCTTCACCTGCTCTGGCCGCTTCAATTGATGCATTAAGTGACAAGAGATTAGTCTGAGATGCTATATCTTTAATAACAGACGTTATAGAAGATATCTTTTCTGCCGAATTCTCAACATTTGTTACATGATTAACCAGTTGATCCATTGATTCCTGAGCGATATGCATTCGTTCAGTTACTTTGTTGAGATTTTCAGCGGTCTCCTCAGAACTTGTGCGTACAATTTCCATATGATTCTTGGCATTACTGCTAGATTCTGCTGTTTCATCCGCAATCTTTGAAAGATTCTCTGAATCAGATGAAAGGTTCTTGATAGAATCATTTATACTATGCATCTCCTGAGTCAGGCTATCAAGATAATTCTTTTCTGTAGTTGTAGAATCCTTCATTCCACTTGCAAGTTCATCAAATTCCCGCGAACGAGTATTAAGAATATCAGATGTATTGTTAACATCGGATATTATCGTATTCATCTTTCCAATATAATTATTTAAGTTGTTATTTATATCAGTTATCTCGTTTTCCGGTCCTTTATTACTCTGTTCAAAAACAACATCAAGATTACCTTTGGAAATCTCAGTAATATTTTCAGAAGCCTTCTCAAGCTTCTTCATGTTAGTACTTATTATTCTGATTACAAGAAGTGTAATTGAGAAGAATATGATTGTGGCTGCAATTCCTAACAACATCAAAACTCTCGACAAATCAATGTAAGCTAAATCATAGTCTTCATAAATCATCAAACACCATTCGGTATTGTTTATATTGTGAATGGTTATAACATATTTTCCCTTTACAGTATCTATAGTCTTATTCTTGACGTTTTCATCAAAATTATTGAACAAATCCAATAAAAAATCATCTTTTGCTTCATCTTTGGTAAGACCTGCATATTCCTCATTACTAGCAGCAATAATCATACCGCTCTTTTCATCTATAAGAACAAATGATGCATTAAGCGCTTCACTTTCCTTGGCTATCGTATCTCGAATAGTGGAAAACTTAAGATCTGCCGCTGTAATTCCAATGACCTTACCATCACTATCTTTAATATTTTTGGCACATGTAGCAGTATATTCCTTTACACCATCTTCTTCATAGTATGAACACTTGTCAAATGCCGGTTTATCACATGTAAGTCCAAACAAAAACCAATCTTCAGTCAAATAGTTCGGATAGGATTCTTTGCCTTCATAGGATATCGTTGTCCCTTCATCGTCTTTAAAGATGACATAAAAGCCATCACTTCCAGAAATAAGATTAGTATGAGTTTTACCCATATATTCAACAAGGCTTTCATCGTCTCCTAGATATCCGCCTCCAACCTGATCTGCAACACAATTTAAAATAGCAAGTGTTTCGTTACTCCAAACTTCTATTTTATTGCTGACACTAAGGCATTCGCTATTCATTCTGTTTACTATCTGCTTAGTATAGCTTCTCTTTATGTAAGTGAAAATCACAAAAAAGCTGATACCCACAATTAAAACCAAAAGAGGAATGACTTTAAAAAGAATTAACTTGGTCATTCCTACATAGTTTTCTCGTTTTTCTTTTTTTCTTTTCTTTTCATCTTTCGCCATATCAACCACCTATTATTTTTAGATTTTTACAACAAAAGCGAAAGTTGCTGTCTTCTAGCCTGTAGCTTCCAGCAAATAGCTATAAGACACAAAGACAGTACCTCATGTTTTTATACTGCCAAAAACATGTTGCTTTTTGAACGATACATAAAATTCTCTAGTTAGGTTATCGGCTGATAAGTAAAAAAAAGTTAATTAATAATCAGTCTTTTTTTTAGCCAAAAACATGGTCATGATGCCTAAAAGTATTGCTATTCCTGCACCTATCACAATTTTTATAAATAATGAAATTGCAGGATCATTTGCCTTTGCTATAAAAATGAAAAATAAAAATAAAGCAGCAGTCAAACTACCTATTACCACAAATGTTAGTCCATATGCATATACACTATCCCAAAAATCTGTTATACCGTGCTTCTTATAATAATTACGATAGAACTTTATTACATTAAGCAGATAAACTATACCAATAATTCCAGAAAAGCCCCCTGCAATAAAATAACATATTGCTCTAAAACTATTTGTTTTATATTCATTTACAGCAGAAAACATGAACCAAATTGCTATGCATAGAAAAAAGATCCACATAAGCATTGTGGTATCTTTTCCACGTCTGGAATTTCTATAGCTATTATCATCTAAGTCTGGCATCAAACTCATTGTCCTTTCTTTAGCATATTCTTTGATTTAGTCAGTTTTCTTTATTGCTCCCAGAATTTACAGCACCAAGCTTATTGTAAGCGCCTACTTTTGCATTAGATGTAATAATAAATAATACACCCACACCAACAAGAAGAAACATCGAAGCAGGTCCTACTCCTTCAGACATATATGGAAAAAAAGAACCAAACATAGAATCCATAATCGCCATAGGAACAATACTAATTATGCAACATGCCACTCCAATTGCCAGTGATATCTTTGAAAGTGGTCTATAATAATCTTTCTCTATCATGATATTCTCTTTAGTCTCATAATCTAGTTTGCAGTTTTCTTCTTTAAGAAATTTCCAATCCGACATGAAGGAATTAGACATAATAATAAGTCCTACACCTATGGCAACGCATAAAAACATTACTCCTACACCAACACCCTCGAACATATCCATACCTATAAGATTGTTCAATGCATCAAAAAGAATCGGTCCCGCAACAGATACAATGCAAAACATAACTCCAAAACCAAGCATTGTTCTATGTTTAGAATAGTCCATTACAAATCTCTCTGCATCTTCTCTATAGATAATTCTTTCATTACTATTCAAATCGATATTGTCATTTACTGTATACGCTGCAAATGACTTTGCACTTTCTTTAGACTTAGTTTTCTTAAACTCTTTTTCAGAAACCACTTCGCCCTCAACTTTTGAGACTGTAGTATAACAAGAGCTAAGTCCAAGTGTATCTGCAAGTTCATCAAGATTTCCAAATTCAGCAATAACAGTTCCTATTGCTTCATTAGTACACTTTCCATCCTGTATAAGTTCTTGATACTTATCTTCCATCATTGACCAAAGCTCTTCTTTTGCTCTTAACACTTCTCTAGTAGCTGGAAGATTTGCAAACATTGTTTCAAGGTAGTTTCTGATTGTCTCCATATTAATTATCCCCTCCGATAAAATTTTCAACAACTTCTTTAGTTAGTTTCCACTCTTCACATTTATCTTTGTAGTAGCTTTTTCCTAATTCTGTAATCCTGTAATACGTTCGTTTCTTGCCATTTTCAGCACTTTGATAATATGCCTCCACATAGCCGTTCTTCAGCATTCTGTTAAACGCCGAATAAAGTGTAGTTTCTTTGATGATATATTTGTCATTCGAAAGAACTCTGATTTTCTTTGATATTTCATAACCATACGATGGTTCACTCATCAGTATAAAAAGAATCATTGTATCGTTATAACCTCGAATGACATCGCTGCTTATTTCTACCATTATAGTTATCACCTTTCTTACACCCATGTCATACTATATCTGTCATACTATGTTAGTCGTAGTATCTTGGATAAGAAAAATATACCACGTCTGACGTAGTATGTCAATCATAGTATTATTTTTACACCACTTTGCTGTAAATTTCGTTATAATACGATCCAAGAGACAATCTAGTCATATAACTTTAGATGTGATAATATTTTTTAGTATTTAAAATTTAAATAGTTTCATCTTTCTATTTTTCCAATAACTAAAATTTGAGGGGGATTATATATGCATTACAAAAAAATTTTATCTTTTTTATCTATTGCCTTGCTGATAACAGGATGCAGTACTCCTGAGCAACTTGATTCAGAAAACTCAAGTTCTGGTCAAATAGTCAACTTTACTTCGAATAGCTCTTCATCCAAAGATGATTCGACAAATTCATCGAAACAAACAAATAACAGTCCAAACACAGGTAATTCAGCTTTATCTTCTTCACAAAATAGTCAAAGTCCAGCAAATGGTAGTAATGAAGATGAGGATAATTCTCCTTTTTCTAAAATTGAAACTACAGAACTTGAAAAATTCACTTCTATGTTCAACACTCCTGAATACAATGGTTTTCTTGCAAAATCATTTGACAAAGCTGAGAATATCGACTTTAGCCGTATTCTGCAAAATGGAGCCGGCATAGCGAATACTACCATTTCTGATAAAGAAAAAGAAGATTATATGGCTGCTGCCAAGGTTCACAAAATCTATGGATCGCTAATTGCTATAAAGAAAAGCAGCCTTCAACAATATATAAAAGAGCACACTAATGCTGATCTGCAAATTAATAAAAACTTTTTAGGTAAATCCTGGACATATGTCAAGAACAGTGACACCTATTATTATTCAAATTTCAGTGAACCCGAGAACAAATACACCTGTATGTCTGGCGAAAAATCCGGAAACACCTACAAGCTCCGTTTTAGAATCGACTCAGACAAGCATTTCGGAGAAAATGCCGACAGAATTATCACCCTTACCAAAGATGGTGATAAATACTACGTCAATTCCAATATGATACAGTGGGAAGACTTTTGTGATAAAAATCAGTCATTTGAAACAAATTTAGGTCAGAATGAGAAACCTTGCCAGATTTTCACCTATCAGGCTGATACAACTTCGCAAAAAAATGCTTCAATTGTTATAGTTCAAGATGGAAATAAAGTTCAGGATATAAACACTCTTGTTTCCAAAGGAAACGATTCTGAGTACTTGACCACAATAACCGGAATGTCGTTCTGCGACTATAATGCTGATGGAATTAAAGATTTTATTGTCATTGGAAAGTCTTCGTTTGGAGATAGTCTTGTTCTAGAGCAGTCTATATCTCCAGATTTTACTTACGAATTTCTTCCTGAAGCCTCAGAAAAAATAGTAGACAGCATAAAAGCCGAAAAGACTATATCTGCGGTAAAAGCTGTTTTACTTGGTGACAAGACTTCTTTTTACGATTACAAAGAGGCATATTCTCAGGTTATTAAGCTATCTGATATGTCCTCTAATGAAAATACAAAATTGCAATATAATCTAATATATATTGATAACGATGATATTCCTGAACTTGTAGTAGATGTAGTTGGCTATGGTATGAGTATCTATTCATACAAAAATAACCGTATTCAATGCCTTATGTACCAATGGGGATATGGAGCTGGAGGCAACTATGGTTATATGTATGCTCCCCAAAAAGGTGTATTATTCAATCACAATACAGATTATGCCGGAGCAATTCAGTATGATAGCTATATGACATGCCCTAATCAGGGAGAATTGTCTTGCGATTTCAGCGTTGAAAGTATCATGTTCAAAGATGCAGATGGCGATGGTGAACCATCTGAAGAAGAACTTAATAACAGTTCTGAGATAGAACTTTATAAAGAATACTTCTACAACTATACTGATAAAGAAATGACTGATGATGAAATAAAGAATCAAGTCAAAGAATATGAAAAACTGAAATTCGAAGAAATAAGCGGAACATTAAGCAGTAAGCAGGTACTTGAAAAGTTAAAATAAAATTATAAAAAATACTTCCTACTGTGATTTTAATCTCAGTAAGAAGTCATACTTATTTGTTTTATATAATCTGTTCTGATGTTTGTATATTTCGTCGCAGACACGCTTTCGCTTGATTATAAACGTAATGGTTCGTAATGCGCTAAAAAACAGCGCATAAGAACCAACGTTTATAAACAGTTCTGCTCATGAAATATTACAAGCCATCAGAACTCCTCTAATTAGTTCAAATAACAAAAAAGTATGACTTCTTGTCACTTATATTCAGAAACTCGCATTTACTGAGCTGCACTGACTGCAATACATCTATGTGTACCTTCCCTTTCTCATCTTACTGGTGGATGAAGATCCCACTCTGGAAAGCAATTTGCAAATCCCTCAAGATTCTGTGACAAAACAACTTTCTCCATTCTGGCTATGTCAGATTCATTCTCTCCAAACATAGCTTCCAAATCATCAAAATCCATATCTTCACTGGATTTAACATCTACATTGTCATCAAATAGAGTTTCATTAAACATTTTCTCTTCTGCCATTATTTTCTCCCTCTACGCTCCATAGGTATTAATCTGATACGCAAGAACCCAAATAAGAACTTAAGCAATAATTTCTTTGACAGGCTTTTGCTCAAACTCTACTACAACACTCTTTGCCTTTTGCCAATCATTAAGAGAATTTCTAATTACATCTTTTCCATCTGTAATCATCTAATCATACTTAAGGTTTACTGAAGTAACATTCTTTTGGATTCTGTTTTTCTCTGTCAGAATGCAATAAACAAAATATCCAATACCTACAAGCGGAACAAATCCAACAAGGCCGTGGCCAACAAAAAGACAGACTGCAAGAACCGCAAGTACAGCAGCACCTAATATATAAAGAATTCTCTTATTAGCCATAGCAGATTCAAGTTTCTGTGCTCTTATACCATTAGCATATGCATCTATATAAGCAAAACTACCTTCAGAGAAATCAGCTGCATCCTGCTTTGCAAAATAAATTGAAAGCCATTCATAACAAGTCTGAGTTCTGTTATTTCTACGACAAATAAGTGCCATAGTAATAGCAGTCTTCTCTTCATCTCTTGCACAAGCTTCCTTGATAGCTCTTTCTGCAAGATCTCTATCATTTGCAATCCACGCAGATACTGCAACAAGGCATGGTGCAAGCCAGTATTCTGGAGTTGAAATCATGACTAAAAAGATTCTCGAAATCTTTCACCATAAAAACAGCATTAACAATAAGACCTATAACAAGATAGCCAAATGATGCTACAACAGGAAGTGCTTTCACTTCGGTTGATGCTCTGTTTCTTTGCTTCAAACAAAGATATGAAACGATAATAGATAAAATAATAAAGATGCCAAATCCATAACCGCCCCAATAACACAATCCTGCATTCTTAAAATCTGCGAATATAAGTCCACAACTCAGCCATGCAAGTAAAGCTATCAAACATGTAAAAATCACTGAACTAATTTTATTCATAAACTAAAGTCTCCTTTATAGCTTCTGACCACATTCAAGGCAGAACTTTGCTCCTTCTACAACTTCTTTTCCACAACTCGGACAAACCTTTGCAAGCTTATGTCCACAGTACGGACAAAACTTTGCTCCTGGAAGAAGCTTATTACCGCACTCTGGACACAGATTCTCCTCTTCAAGCTTTGTTCCACACTCAAGACAGAACTTCGCACCTTCCGGATTACTATGACCAATAGAGAACATCCTCAATATCAGGAAGCAATCAAAAAACTGTTATTACAATAGTTATATTCGATATTTTGCACAAAATGAGCCTTTTATCTTTGTGAGTTCCGTTTCTTGTTTATCCCTTAAATTCAGTGTATCATCAATATATAGGAAACTATTTCTCTATATTTGGTTTCCTATAATTAAAGGTGTTCACTTTTGGAGGGTAGACATATGAAAAAACAACTCAAGCCTATTACTAACAAACTATTATGGATTTATGCATTGGGGCAGTTCGGATGGAGTCTTTTATCTGGTATTGTATCTAACTGGATGGTTTATTATTATACTGGAAGTCCTAATGAACAGAATCCTCTCAAGGGTATCTTTTCATCAGGTATAACACAAAATCCTATTCTTTTTAAACTTACTCTTTTTGGTCTGGTTTTGGCAGCAGGACGTATTTTTGATGCGATAACAGATCCGCTTATTGCTGGTTGGTCTGATGGATGTAATAACAAGAATGGAAGACGTATTCCATTTTTAAAATCTATGGCAATTCCTTTTTCTCTTTGCACAATAGGTCTTTTCACTATTCCGCAAACTAATGCTATTGCGATAAATGATACTGCACTTTTTATTCTTCTGATGGTCTTTTACCTGTTCATGACAATGTTCTGCACACCTTACAATGCACTCATTGCTGAGCTTGGAGATACGCAGCAGCATAGAATCAACGTTTCTACATACATTTCTTTTACTTTTATTCTAGGACAAAGTATTTCCTTTCTTTTGCCAAACGTAGCCGGTATGTTGCAGGATTCATTTGGCAAAGAAATGGCTATTAGAATGGCTGTAGCAATCATGTCTTTAATTGCATGTATTTCCATGCTGATTCCTGCGTTCTATATAAAAGAAAAAGACTATATTGATTCAAAGCCTTGTAAAACAAAGCCTTTCAAATCTTTGATAATGACTTTTTCCAATAGACAGTTTAGACGTTTTGTTTACAGTGATGTCATTTACTTCTTCGCTCTTACACTTTTCCAGACAGGTTTGGCATTTTATGAGACTAAGCTTATGAACATTCCTGATACAATGACATTCACCCTTACTGCTACTATGACTGGTATTAGTGTTTGCCTGTATCCTGTTGTAAATATTCTTGCAAAAAAACTTGGCAAAAAGAACCTTATTATTATTGGTTTCTTTTCATATTGCATCGTATTTGGTATTACAACATTTTGTGGTCAGGGAATAGTATGGGGATTTGCAGTAGCCATTACAGCTGCTATTCCTATGGCTATTCTTGGAATTCTTCCACAAGCCTGTGTAGCTGATATAGCAGAACTTACCAAACTTCAAACTGGTGAAGACAGAAGTGGTATGTTCTTTGCAGCACGAACTTTTGCTTTCAAAATGGGACAGGCTCTTGCAATGCTCATCTTTACATCAATCACTGTATCTGATACTGCAAGAAGCTATAGAATAACTGCACTTGTCGCACTTGTTACCTGCTTCATAGGAGCTGTTATATTCTTTTCTTATAATGAAAAGAAGGTATTAAGAGAAATTAATTCACTTCAAAAATAATTTTGGGCAAAAAAATCAGAACCAATTTAAGGTTCTGATTTTTTATGTGTTATGCTCGGATAGACCTTTTATTAAGTTTCAATGATAATAGTCATTATTTACTAATTTCCTTTTGTCTGTGGCAATGTCTTTTCTGTATAACTGTCATCATTTGTAAAAAATGTGCCATTTCCATTTAGATAGTAAAAATGTCCATCTTCTGTAAATATAATTTCATAAGATATACCCAAAGTCGGAACAATGCACTGCTTATAGTTTGCTTTAATTCCACTTATTAGTGTCACTTCTTTATCTTCTGCAAAACCGCCATTTTCTGTAGCATACTCAAATGTACTATCGTATTCATCAGCTGACAAGCATTGTTTTATCTTTTCCAATTGCTCTTTGGTAAAGCTTTTATCAAGCATTCCTTCATTAGTATAGACTGGATCACCTTTTGTATATTCTCCCAAAGGGCTAACATTCATTCCCATGCATCCCGCATTACCATTGGATGCAACAAACAATTCACCATTATCTATGAAAAAAGCTATATAGCCATACTGACTATTATCCATAACGCCTTCTTCTCTATAGATGGCTATATTATCAGCAACAAACATTGCATCACCTGTTGCATCTCCTGTATGGGAATAATAAGAAAAATCCCCACTAAAGTGAAATCCCTTAGAAGTTTGATCTGTTATTGTAATATCACCTATAATCGATGAATGTGTATTAGTTCTTTTCCAGTCTCCTGTAAAATCTTTCGCATTTGCAACTTCTTTAATTTCACTATATAATTTGTCATAGTCCACATCATACAGGCTGTTCATATCAAATGTACTTTTATTATTATCTAATTCTGTAGTCTCATTTTTTGTAGAACTTTTAAGATTGCTTTCATTAGTCGAATCTGAATTACTATTTGACGCATCATGTAACACTTCACCAGAAACACCGCTTCCACTACTTAAAACTCCATCCTGATTACAGCCTGTAAGAAGCACAGCAGCTACTAGTACTCCCCATATTTTCATCTTTCGTACCATATTTCTCCAACAATTCTAAATTTAAAAATCTATTATCTAGTAAGTATTTCATTTATCTTATTTATGATTATATCTGCAGATTTAACATGTGACTTAAATCCAGGATGACATCTAGAGCCAAATTCATCAGCCTCTGTCTTTGGAAGTGTCATATAAAATACTTTCTCATCATTTTTCATTGATTTATACTTTTCAACTGATGATTCGAGAATGGTCTGCATATGCTTCTCTAATGTATCCTGATTTTGAGCCAGCATTCCATAAACCCATATAAGTACAGCATTTTCATTTTTGCTTCTAATATGTGATAAGAAGTCTACAACACCTTTACTTATAGCATTAACATCTTCTTCTGGGATAAGTCCATTTTCATCAAGTTCATGAACATTATTAAAATTCATGGATTTTGCAGCAGCCCTATTTTCTTTCTGAAAAGCTCCAGCATCATTTGTTCCCAGGTTTATGATAATGACATCAGGAACATACAAATTAAAATCCCATTCATCGAAAGGATGATATTCATCAAGTTTGCCATTAGGTACAAGTCCGCAGATTTTATCATAATATGTGGGAATAATCTCATTTGGATTGCCATACCATGACCAGCAAAGTCCCCAACCGCTTTGGCTTATAATATTACAGTCAGCATTAAGCTTTGTAGAAACCATATTTGCATAATCAGTTATAAAATCAAAACAAGAGCTATTCCAATCCTGCTCTTTACAAACCCCCATGCAGCCTTCACCAGAAGTAATGCTATCTCCGATAAACTCTAACTTAAGCTTTTTATCAGCCACTTCTTCAAAACTTCCATCAAAAGATACATCTTTTATCAAAAGAAGTGTTGATGCATCTCCAGGCATTGCTGGAGTATCTCTTATAATGCGTATATTCCTACAAGGAGCATCCATTCCATTTTCAATCTCTGTACTATGCCAGATGGTTATTTCATGTTCACCCTTTTCAAGTGGCCTTTTCTGATATCTTACACCATCCACTACTACGTCAATCCATGGTTCGAATCTTTCAAAATCAGCCTCAATAGTCATTTTGAGACTGCTTCCTTTAAAGTTAAACTCTACTCCGGATCCATTCCAGAATAAAGGCAGTCCATTTGAGACCGCCAATGTTCTTCCATGAACTTTTTTTAATTCAATGTCATTTATACTCTTAGTAGTCATTTTCTTTTCATTACCCCTGATTAGAAATACTAGTTTTATATTGAATTTAAACTCTTATTTTTGTCACTCGACAATAATGGGTTTTCAACCGAAAGAATTTTATAAAACTGCTTGATGTTTTTTTTACACACCAAACAGTTTCAAAAATCACTTCAAATCATATTCAAGCTTTACTGTAATTGTAGCTGTTTTAAATCTTGATGTCTGATCAAATGCACCATCGTAGGAATAATCACTTGTTCCAGAATTCTGTGCTGTAATTTGGAATACGCCAAGACTTGACTTCTTTAATTTACCAATGTTAGCGTTTGTGTTTTTAGCAATAATATCAATTCTATCCTTGGCATTCTTAGAAGCTTTATCAATAAGATCGAGTTTAATAGACTCAAGATCAGAATAGTAATATTCTGGTGAATCAGATGTGAACTCAACTCCCTGATCAAGAAGTGAAGAAATATCTCTTGAAATTTTCTCAACTTTATCAAGATCTTTGGATGTAATAGTAACACTCTGGGAAAGCTTATATCCTGTAGGTGTACTCTTTACAAAGTTTCCATTTCCATCATACACATCATCAAATGTCTGACTTATATCAACAGAATTAAATACTACTTCTTCGTCAGTAAGACCATTTTCCTTCAGATATTTTTTTACAAGATCTGCATCAGATTTTATTTTTTTGTAGGCTTCCTTAGAAGTAAAGTCTGTTGCTATAAATGAGCCTCTCCATATGATAGTATCAGACTCAAAAGAAACACTTGCGCTTCCAGTTGCAGACATTGTATGCTCTCCGCCTGATCTGAAATGAGAAAGACCAAATGCTAAAAGCCCGCAGCTTCCCACAACGCACAATCCGATAATAAGCGCACTAAACCATCCACATCCTTTTCTCTCTTTTTGTTCCATAACAGTCTCCTCCTTTTTTATTCACGCTTTTGCTTGTTCATAAATTCTAGGAACTCATTACAAGAAATTGCCTTTGAATACAGATATCCCTGAAAAAAATCACATCCCATTGCACTTAATTCCCTTGCTTGTTCATCAGTTTCAACGCCTTCTGCAACAATTTCAAAGTGAAGATCTCGCAGCATCTCAATTGTGTGCCTAAGTGCTATAAGTGCTCTTCTTGAAGCAAAAGCCTTCCATATCAATGACTTATCAAGTTTAACAATTTTGAATGAATAATTCAATAAGTAATTAATATTTGCAAGTCCAGAACCATAATCATCAAGTGAAAATAGAATTCCATCATGTATCATTGAATTCATAAAATCTCTCAACTGATTACTAGATGCCACTGTGGCAGTTTCGGTTATTTCCAGATTTATCATCTCCGGAGTAACTCTATATTGTTTCATTGTTGAAAAAAGCTGCTCTTTCAAATTCTTCTGAATACACTGAACTGCTGAAAGATTGATTTCAATGTAATCTATTCCAAGACTTCTGAAATTATAATGTGTTATATCATGACAGACTCTATCAAAAACCATGGCTCCGATTTCTGTTATTATACCTGTTTCTTCTGCTCTGGGTATAAATTCATCCGGACTTATAAATCCGTATTCATCATCATATAGTCTTAAAAGAGCTTCCGCTGAATGATACTCATTGGTTTCAACTTGGAGTATTGGCTGATAGTATATTTTAAACTGTCCGTTAATCAACGCATTACGCATTATTCTATCCAATTCTGTTACTCTTCTTACTTGTTTCAAAATAAGACTGTCAGCGTATACTGTATCCATTATGGACTTTTTTTCAATTTGGTGAAGACAATAACCTATTGCATCCTCGAGTTCATAAGCTGTTTTTCCATGGTCAGGAAATCTAACTACAATAGACTGAGGATGAAGTACAATCTGCATTTCTCCAATTTCATAATCTTTTCCAAGTTCTGTTTTAACTTTAGAAAGGATATTTTCAAATTTATCCTGATCTTCTTCAGGGATAAAAATATTAAACTGGGTTCCTGAGTTGTAATACAAATGCTCTTTAGATACTATCAAATGGAGTCTTTGTGCGACTATCTCTAAAATTTTATTTCCAGCCGCAACTCCCGCCATTTCATTAACTTTTCTAAATCCATCCAGTCGAAGTGTTATGATTGTAAATGGGTGTTTTTCTTTAACATAATTGTTTAGCACTTCTTCAAAGGCCTGATGAGTGAAACATCTAGTTAAAGGATCCATGAAGTTATCTGCATCCTGTATAGAAAGATATATAACAAGAATAGCTAAAGAAACCGTAAAAGAAGTTATAAGTATATACGGATTGAATAACTGAAAAACAACTGAAGATATATTTCCTATAGTAATGAAAAAAACACACTGCATTTGTGTTTTGGTCAGTGACTTCTTGTGGCTAATACTCTCAAATAGGCAGGAAAACAAAATTATAATAGAAATAACGTAAACAAGTATTCTTAGCTTTCCACTGCAATAGTTATAGTTTTCATCAAAATAAAATACCAGGTGTGTAAGAGGATTAGTCACAATAAGTACAATATCTATTACCGCACTTACAAGCAGTATTTTAAAATTTATTGAGGAAATCTTCCTGACTTTATAAATAATACACATAATATACAGGTTGTACCACAGCAAAATGGTATTCATAGACAGGTAGAAGATTGTATTTATCACATAATTGAGCCATAGCGGAACAGATGCTGCGTTTGGTATTGAATATGCAGAAATATTGTCAAAAATAACTGCAATAATACAATCAACTATAAATACCAAAAAAGCCTCATTTGCCTTGGATGGATAGTTTTTTCGTGTTAAAAACAGTACAAGTACAAGACAATCTATGCAAATGGCACATAAATTAAATGATATATTATACAAGTTTATTCCTCCAAATCAGATCTTAAAGGTTTAAAAATGCATAAAACAAAAATAACAATTCCAATAAGGTCTGAAACTAATTTTCTAAAATTTTTATAAAGCGGTCGTTCATCATTTTTGCTGAATTATCTAAATTTTCTTTTTCAAAAAAGTATCTATCAGATACATCCTTAAAAGCATCCAGTATCTCTGCTTTTTCCATAGACGGTATCATATTGGAAGTCTTGTCAACAATTTTAAAAATCATAAATCCTGCCTGAGCCACTGCACCTTCGAGCATATTCTCTTTTGCTAAAACTTCTCTTGCATGTTTATTTATAGGAATACCTTTTTCAGTACCCTGAAGTTTTATCATTTCTGAATTGTTTATCAAAAAATTCAAAAGATTTGCAGCTGCATTTTCATCCTCAATATTTTTACGTATTGCATACATCGTAGCTGGTTTCACATACCAGCCATATAACTGAGAATTATTCATGACGGGAGGATACTCTACAACTGATTTCATTCCTTTTTCTTCAAGTTTATCGTTATATCTTCCTGCATCGCTTGCCCAGTACATAACACCTGCGCATTTTCCAGATGAAAAGCTATCCACTCCAAAACCATCATAATAGGGAATTACTTTCTCATCAAGAAGCTTTTTTCCAAATTCAAGCATGGACTTCATTGCTTTCTCATCACCAATATACTCTCCCTTTTCGTTAAATATTTTTTTACCACTTTCCTGTTCATAGTGCGCCATAAGCACCATAAAAAGATGCTTTTTACCAATTCCCATAGGATAAATGCCATCACGTTTCATTACTTTTGCTGCAGCAAACAAATCATCCCAGGTTTTAGGTATATCCATCTGATATCTCTTGAATATATCCACATTATAGCCACACATAATGCTATTATACGCAATCGGAATAGCATTTAGCTTTCCGTTCATCATGCCATACGAAAGATCCAGTTCTCTATACCCTGATAAATCAATACTATTTCGCAGTTTATTAATATCATAATAGCCTTTTCCATCAAAAGAGTATTCGTTAAGCCAATTATAATTAATCTGCATTACATCCGGTTCGGTACCCGACAGCATATAGATTCTATTACGTCTTTCATATCCGTCCCACACTCCGAAGCTATAGCTAACCTTAATATCTGGATTATCCTTTTCAAATAGATCCAACGCCTGCAAAGTATAATGATGTCTTTCGTCATTGCCCCACCATCCAAAACTGACTTTTTCCTGTTTGGATGTTATGTTCTCAATCTCTATATCGGCTTGCCACACATTTAGCGTAGACATTGCAACAAAGAAAACAATCATCATGGCTATCACTATAGCGAATTTGTCATGACTTTTCTTTTTCTTCATAAAAACCCCACTTCAGCCTAAACTTCCGGAAATAGCAATGTATCTTTTCCTTTTCCTGTATTTTTAGACTCATATAATAATTTATCGGCTTTTTGATAAATAAAGCTATACCTACTATCTTGTTTTTGAGCCTTAACTGCTCCGCAGCTATACGACAAACCACAAATATCCTGTTCCATGGAAAACGAACTGTTAAAAATAGTCCTGAATTCCTCGAGATAAGGCATTATTTCATCTTTTGCCTCACTCTCTTCAACTATATCCAGAACACAGAAAACACCAAATTCATCTCCTCCAAGTCTGCCTATGTAAAAATCTTTTCCATCATAAACATTTTTCAAAATTGAAGCAAACTTTCTAATTGCCTGATCTCCAACCAAATGCCCTAGTTTATCATTTACCTGCTTAAAATTATCAAGATCAATCATAAGGAATACTGCTTTTTTTCTTTTATCTTCATCCTGAAGGCAATTTTCAACTGCCTCCTGAAAGGATGTTTTATTGAGTAGTCCCGTCATTTGATCAGAAACTGCCTGTCTTGCAAGAGAATCCACAAAACTTTCTGCTGACTTATTAACCCTTCTATATGCAAGAAGACCTATCACTATAAACATTGCCACCAGTATTATTATCATCATAATAACACTGCTTTGAAGTTTTACATTATCTTTTATTACAACATACGATGGTATCGAACAAATTACTTTCCAGTTATTCTGACAGGTGTTACTAGTTACCAGAAGCTTTTTATTCATAATACTTATATTGCTTCGATCATCTAATATTTCGCTGATATTGGATGGAATAATTTCGCCAATTTCTGTAGAATCACTTGAAAAAACTATTTTCTTTTTCTCATCTGTAAGCCTAACTGTCATCCCCTCGAGCTGTTCCGGAAACTTGAACACATTTTGCAGTTCTCTTGTATAAAATGATACTACTATTAGTGCATGCTCATTAAATCTTTTTACATAATAAGCTCTGTCTTCATTCCCTGATACTCCAAAAACCCACGCACTTCCATTAGAGTTGTTCTTTGATTTATAGCTACTGCTTTTAAGAATCTTCTCAAAATTTATGTATAAATCTTCATCAAGAAACATTTGCTGAGTTACCTGAGATATCCAGCCTACAAACTGATTGTTAGAATAAATGATTCCAAAATCAGAATAGTTATTTAATAATCCCAAATTTCGTATTTTATCTTCAATCAGCTTTTTTTTCTGAATATTTTCATACTCATCAAGTTCATCAACTACAGGGTCATAGGAATAATAGTTCTCATCAGAATACAATAAAGATGCTGCTCTTTCGATACTTTCCAAATAATTATCAATATTTAATTCAATCTGCCTAGTATTTGCAGCTATAAGATTAGATGCATTTTTTCGTAGTGTTAAACTTGACCTGCTTATGAGTATAAATGACAAAAATGCAGATGTACCAAGTACTGTACCAACGAAAAGAGCAACCATCTTCAGCTGTATAATTCGAAACTTATTCTCCATTACTCTCCATAATCAGCCAATAATATCTTCTAATAGATAAACTCTATTAAACGGTATTGAAAAATAATAACCATCAACAAAGTCTTTTGTTTCATCCATTACTTTCTTTACAGACGATATTCCGACCAATTCTCCCTCTCTTCTCGTCATATCATCTGAGAAACTATTAACAAGACTATCCGGAACATTTATACCTGACATTTCATTTTGAATAAAACGCGCATTCTTATAACTTACAAGTGGCATTAATCCACAAAAAAGCTTTGCATCTTTTGAAATTTTCTCCATTTGTTGTTTGCAAGCATACAGTCTGTCTATATCTTCTTTTGAAAAAACAGGCTGCGTCATAAAAAACGATGCGCCTGCATCAATTTTCTTTTCCATTCTAGAAAGTTCAATCTCAAGATTTGGTCTGTTATAGGACAAAGCCGCTCCGTACACTATAGGATCTTTATAGAATTCATCTTCATTCATCTGCTGGAGTACTTTCATAAGCCCAACAGAGTCAAAATTGAAAACGCTCTTAATATCCTGACGCATAAGTGTAGGAACAGGATCTCCTGTTATTATAAGTGCATTTCTTATTCCATTAATATACGCTCCAAGTATCGTTGATCGAAGACTTATAACGTTTCGATCCCTGCAACAAATATGCGGAATTGCAGGAATTTTTGTCTCATAATAAACTTTGTTTGCCATGAGAATAGAGTCTGCTCTCGTACGACCTGATGGAGAATCTGGTAATGTAACTCCATCAATACCAAATTTTATAAGAGCATTAGCGCTGTCCATTATTTTTTGATCATCTGCACCAAAAGGAGGCGCAAGCTCTACTGTAATAAGCTTACCTCTCCTTTTTTCGTTACCTATATGAGTATTCTTTTTTGCTACTTTCCAGAAGGAAGAGTCTTTAATTCTTTCTTTGGAACTAGACTCATTAAGAGTTTGTTTAAACATTCTGGAAGCTTTAGATATTTTTCTTTCAGATATTTCTCTGATATATCTTGGATCTGTTCCACAGCATCCGCCTACTATATCAGCTCCCATTTCTATTATTTCTTTCACCTGTTCTGCAAAATAGCCAGGATTTCCATTAAATACCATTCCTCTGCTACCAACAGGGAAAGAAGCATTTGGAAGAGCTGATATAAATTTATCTTTACTAAAACTCAGCTCGTTTAGAATCTTCTTCATAGAAGAAGGTCCAATTCCGCAGTTAAGTCCAGCTGCATCAACACTCTTACAGAAAGATAGTTTTTCAACTGCCTTCCTAACATGAATACCAGCTGTTGTATATCCATGCTGATTACTACACATCTGAATACAAATAAATGCATTTTCATCTGTTTGTTTGATATAATCTGCAACCGGAATAATCTCATCTACATCAGCAAAAGTTTCAAACATAAAATGGGTTATTCCGCATTTTATCATTACATCGGCTATAAAAGTATAATCCGTATATAAATCAATTTCTTTATCACTGACTACTCTCGGGATTGGACCGATATCACCGAATACATATGCATCCCCGTCACTAATACTTTTAGCCGCTTCTATAGCAATTTCACATCCTCTTCTAATAACAAGAATAAGCTCTTCTTTATTAGAAAAATTAGCTTTATTACACGCAAAAGTATTGGTACGAAGCATCTTAGCCCCACTATTAAGATACTCCGTATGAATCTGCATCACTCTTTCTGGATAATAAATATTGGCTTTTTCAGGCAGTTCATTGGTGTCATATTTTTGTGCATAATATGTACCAAATGCTCCATCTGCAATCAGTACTTTATTCTGTAGATATTCTCTAATCTGCATACTCTTTAATTACAACCCTCTTAATTAACTGTTTTCGTTAACGTAAATACTAACCCTGCTTTGTATTATAGTGCACACACTTTCAACTGATTTTTGTCCGTTGAAATAAGCTGCTGCCTCTTCTTTTATAATATTGGATATATCTTCATTATAATTGATTTTGGCAGATAATGAAGATATAAATTTCCGAATTTTATTAGCTTCTTTTTCTGTCAACGGATCTATCTTAACATCCTGTCCTCCGATAGACATCATCTGTGTCTCTTCGACTTTTTTGCCATTTTCATCAGTATAATATGTTCTAGTTGATGCTTTCTTTATCATCTTTTCCAAAGAATCTCTTCGTGTTGGAAGACCATAATCAAGATTATCCTGATATTCTTTTGAAAAGAAGGATGAGATAAATTTCCACGCTCCATTTTTGTGTTTTGAAGCAGAGCTTATAGATAACTGGATTGAAGGATATACTACACTTCCGTTTCCCTTCCCTCCAGGAAAACCTTTCAGAGTGATATCTTCTCCAAACGTTCCATGTGCCATATCCAAATAACTACTAATTGAATCAAGGTATAAAAGATTTACGAGTGCCTTTCCCTTTCTCCAATCTGCCGAATAATCACTATTATAAGCAGAATCTGGAATTGATTCCGGATAGTTGTTAACAAATTCAAGCAATTTGCCAAACTCTCCTGTGTCAAAATAGCATTTTCTATTCGGCCAGTCGATAAAAGCTTCACTATCCATGTAAATAAGCGTTGTAATCATTTCTTCTCTAGTTATTGTCGAACCAAAAGCTTTTGACAACTTAACGTTTTTGGATTTACAGTATTTCATAAGGTCATCCATACTCCAACCTTCCGCATTTCCTACTTCGGAAGTTTTGGCAGCCACAGATAGCACCCTATAGCTTGGTACTATTGAATATAGTTTTCCGTTTGTTTTAAAAGTATCAAAGATATTTTTGTAATAATCTTTAATATCAAAATTGTTGTCCTTTTTTATTAAATCATCAAGCGGCTCTATTACACCTTTTGCTATGTAGCTATCCATATTTCCATCAGCCTGCATTGTCAGAATATCTGGTACATTTCCCGAAATAATATCGGTATTAAGTCTTGTATCACCTGCGGAATAATCATCCATGGTATTATATTTCGAATAATCAATTACTTTTATTCGAAATTTTTTATTCTTTTTATTAAATCGTATTATCTGTTTTTGCAAATTGTAATCTAGATATGAGCACGCAAGTGTAATGACATTTTGATTCACCAAATCTTCTTTTGGAACCTTGACCATAAGAGATATCTTGGACATTCCTGTATCCATGTCAGTATTAAGAAGTATCATTTCTGTTGATGAAATTTCACAGGCACCCACTACGCTTGACTGATCTATGTCTGAATCAATATAAGATAAAATCATCTTAACTTCCGGATCACCAAGATTACATCCATAGATTCCCTCATTTGCTGTTAATATCATATCTCTGCAAGGAGAGTCAAATATATCGTTAAAGTTATAAACAGCTCCGGCTATCTTTATTTCATCACCCAGAGTGCCTTTATCAAAATTAACCTCACGAAGTTCATATCCTTTGTCTGTATATTTGGAAGAAACTATCTTTCCTCCAAATTTATATAGTCTGTCAACTGATTCTTTTATTGTCTTAATCTTTTTCCCGTTTTTTTCTGAATATAGGAATAATGAATCCCCCTGCACAAGAACTCCTTTTCCATCAACATAAAGGCAGTTTCCATAATAGGTTCCATTACTATCATCAGAACTAACCGGAACACTCCATATCTTTTTTCCAGTATTATCAATTTTTGTAAGATAATAATTTTCATAATTTTCTTCATCGGTATACTTAGAAACATTATACAAAAGGTAAATATTACCTTCTGTATCAATAGATGATGAAGCCATATATACATTTTCATCTTTCTTAGTATCCTTCGAAAAATCAACTTCAAAAGAAAACTCGCCTGTCTTATCAGTCTTAAATCCTCCTATATACTGCTTTACAGACTGTCCCTGATCATTGTAACCATCACCAAGAAAATACACATAACCACTGCCATAACATAGTTTATTATACTTACTTGCATCAAGTTCCTTTTTAAGTTTTAAATCTTCTTCCCTATAAACATCATCCAGAACATGATGGTCGGCTACTTCACTACTTTTGCCACATCCAGAAATAAGTGATACTGTCATAAAGGTTACCAGACTAAAACTAACTATTTTCCTTAATACTGACATTACATCACTTCCCTTCTGAAATCTTTTTATCTTTGTGTGAATAAATCTTTGCAGCTTTTTTTTCATATAAATAGTCGGAAATTGCCGCAATCACCATGGAAACTGTCCACTTCTTATATCTGTATGTATCAACTACAAGCCATCCAAGGATAAGTGAGAAAATAACAATTGATACTACCTTACACAAAAAAAGTATCATAATTATATCTTCATAGCCTCTTGCAATATTCTCCCAATATGGATAACAATAATTTGTAAGCTGCATAGACCTTGTAGGAAATGCTTTTATCAGTTTTAACAATGACTTTGCATTAAAACGTTCTCCATTATCAATTATAGTCATCTGATTATCATCTAGTCCTATTTGTTCTTTAACAAGGTTGTATGCAAAGTTAGTAACAGCATTTGGCATTACTATTTCATAAGTGCTGATACCAGGAACATTTGAAACATCTGTACTTGGAATATCTGTACTGTCTGCATCTCCAAGCTGTATTGAAATAAGTTTCGTACTATCACTATTTGAACTATCTGTAGAAGTATCATCTGAGCCTGTTGAAAAACTACTATTACCACCATCGCTCATACTTCCATCTGATGAATCGCTATTTGTATTGTTAGCATTTGACGAATCTGAATTGTCACCACTGTTATCTAGACTATTATCGGACTCATTAGACGAAGACGACGAATCTCCTCCTTTATAAGGATTAGATGTCGATGGGTTATCAGCGCTATCAGTAGATGTTGAACCACCTTGAGAATCTTGTGTGCTACTATTATCCAAGTCATTCGTTAATGTTGATGCGCTGTCAACTTCAGACTCAGCTAGAAGTATTTCTTTTTGTGCATCAAGAGGTGATGGCTTATTAGAATGTGCTGTTTCTGTAGAAGAACCCGACACTGTGTTTATTGCACTTGTGTTTATTGAATTCGAAGAACTTCCATTTGTATTGCCTGATGAAGGACTGCCTCCATTTTGGTTATTATCAGAATTATCCCTACCAGCACTTGTATTAATAGTCCCATATAGTGCAAGACTTTGGTAAGATAAGAAAACCATGGAATTCTTAAGTCCTGCTGCATCATATATCTTATTATGTTTTTTGGCTACTACTCCGCAAATAATATGAGGCACTTCACCAATATTTATAACCTGTCCTACGACATCATTAGAACCATACAAGGACCATGCAAGATCTTCATCTACTACAATCTGATCCTTCATAAGTGCATCTTTGGTAAAGTATGCACCTGATATAAGTTTCATAGGATGAAAAAAGAAAAAATCTCCTCCTACTCCAACTGCCTGAACTGTCAAAGATTTATCGCCTTTATTTATTGTAATTTCGCCAGGTGCGCTATAACAGTCTATATAGTTTCGTTCATCAGTATCTTGCTCTTTGGAAGTCTTTTCCTTTTTATTTGTTTTATCTTCATTACTTGCACCAGAGTCAGAAACATCACTATTATCTAATCCAGCATTTTCTTCGTCCAAATCGTTTTCTTTTTTTCTATTCTCCCCCAAAGTATTATTAAGGCCTTCTTCCGAAAAAGCTGCAGATTCATTTCCGCCTTCTCCTGCATTCATTCCAGAATTTGAGCCTGGAAAATCGCTTGGTCCATTTGAAGGTTCCTTTCCTTCGCCATGAGTATTTGGTGTAGCATTTTCATCTTCAGATTCACTATTATCTCCAGATGAAGAGTCCCCTTCTGTTGATGAATCTTCATCTGAATCATTTGCAAGCGCGTTTTCAACAATTTTCTGATCTATTTTGTACTCAAATTCACGAATATTGTCTGGAGTGATAGCTGCGCTATCTGTAAAATAGACACTAAGTTGTCCATATTTTTGGTCAGTTCCCCATCTTTTTCCTGCGTTTTGGTCTTCAAGGGACGTAACCATACTTTTAGAAACAACGCTTGTAGTGAACACAATTACAAGAAGCACTATTTCTAAAATTAATCTTTTTCGAAGTGGCTTAATAGCTCTTTGGAATCGGAGCCATGCTTTTTCTATATTATTTTTTTTAATCATAACTTTATGTCCGTATTCCATTCTTTAGTATTAGAGGTTTGTATCTGCAAGTCTTACCTGATCACCGGCTTTAACAGGAGCTGTCGCTGTTGTAATAACATAACTGTAATTTTCAACAGAACCATTTATAGCGCTCTTAGTATCATCCTGAGCAATAATCTGAACATCTACTCTGCTGGCAATATAACGATTGCCAAGTGGTGAAGACTTGCTGATTACTACAAGGATGAATTTTCCATTATTATCATCTCTTATTGCACTGTTAGGTACAACAAGATCATAGCTAACTGCATTTTCACCGATAGCAAGGCTTACAGACTGTCCACTTGTAACTTCAGAACTATTAATCTCAAAGTTAAGTACCTTATGTCCTGTAGGATCATTTGTATCGTTTGTTATAGATGTAAGCTTTGCACTAAAGTCAGAATATGCCCAGGCATTCTGTGGCTGTGCCTCTTCACCAACCTTTACTTTTTTGGCCTGTTCAGAAGTAACTGAAAAACTGCAAGTAAGGGCTTTACCTTTAGGCTGAATTGTTGCAATAGTCTGATTGGCGGATGTAATCTCACCAGCCTGAGCTGCAAGGTTTGAAATTGTTCCTGCAATAGGCGCTGTAACATTTCCGCCCTGAGCATTCTTGGCAATCTTCGAAACCTTGTTCTGAGCGTTCTGATAAGATTTTCTAAGCTGTACAAGTTCAAGTTCTGCTTTTATTTTTGCATAAACTTTTTCTTTATCTGTTTTAGCATCCTCTAAAGCCTTTTCAGTCTGCTTTTTGTGCTGTTTCTCTGATTCAATTCTTCCGTCATAGTAGGAAGAATTTCTTCCTTCAAGTGCTGAGAAATCAGTTATCTTCTCAAGTTCGTTTTCATAGACTTTTAGCTTGCTTTCTGCCTGATATAACTCACCAATTACCTTATCCAGTTCATTCTCATATTCGAAAAGAAGTTTTTTAGTCTCTTCATCCAAATCATCTGTGGAGAAATTTTTATTAGTAGTAACCACTGAATTCGAGTCTGACGAACTTGATGTACTTGAATCTGAAGATATTGATGAACTTCCCCCAGTTATTTCAGCTATCTTAGCTAGAAGATTACTTTTTTTAGTCTTTAAATCATCTACAATCTTAGTCTGCTTCTTTATAAGTTGAGGAATACGATTATTTTTCTGGTACTCAATATCAGCATTTGACATTGTTGTATTTCCTGTTGTGGCACTATCATGATCTTCATCAGTTGTTATGTATAAAGTTGCAAGTGTTTTCTCAAAATCAAGAAGTTCCTGATTAACTTTTACATCCTCATCTTCTTTCAATGCTGCCTGATAGGTCTTATTAGCTTTCTGATACTCTTTTAGCAATGAATCAATTGAAATATTGCCGCCTTTTCTAATTTTAGCGAGATCTTCAGCTGGAATATCTGAATTAAAGAATGCAAGTTCATAAGCATCTTTTGCCTTATCAACATCTCCTTTAGCGGAATCAAGGTCTGTAGACTCGGTATCTTCAAGTGTATAGATAGTATCACCTTTCTTAACTTCTGCTCCAACTTTCACATTAACAGATTTAATAGTTCTTGCCTGATTGATTACCACATTATAAGGCTGTCCACTTGTTGCAGTTCCTGTTCCTCTTATCTGAGGAGAGATATCATCACTTTTAACATACGCTGTGGCAACTTCCGGTAGTGTTACATTCATTATAGTATTGGAAAAAAATGTAAGAAGAAGCATTATCGCAAGAAATGCTATCGCAAAGTTTTTGATTCTATCTTTTCTCTTCTGCGCACGATACTCATCTCTTGTCATTCCCTTAGGAATTCTTGCATTTTCAAGTTCGCGCTTTTTAGCTGCTTTTTGAGCTTCCTGCTCAAGTGCTATCTCGAGTTCATCTTTTTGTTCTAAGCTATCAACACTTTCGTTTTCCTTTTCGATAAAATCTTCTCCTGCACTGTTTTTTTTGCTGCTTTCTAACTCATTTTCTAAATCATCATTAATCTTTTTCATATTCTCTACTCTTTTCTCGATATAATTATTAACCCTTTGTTCCACCCTGATATGTGATTCCTTCTACAAGATATTCTTCCCCATACATGAATACCAAAAGTGGTGGAACCATATATATTACGGCAATGGCAAATGCCAAAGAAATTTCTCCGCTATTAATCTTGGACAAGAATACTGATAATGGATGCAGTTCCTCGTTTGTAAGCAGGATAAGCGGCTGCTCAACCATGTTCCAATAATCAATAAATATCAAAATAGCAACTGATACAAGACCGCCTTTACAAAGCGGCATACAGATTTTTGAAAAAATCTGCCACTCGCCTGCTCCGTCGATTCTAGCCGCTTCAAAAAGTGATTCAGGAATTCTTCTTATAAATTTAGTAAAAAGATACACTGCAAATGGCGAGAAAAAACCAGGAAGCCATATTGCAAATCTCGTATCATATATATGCAAAAATTGTGATACCAAAAAGTTTGGTACAAGTGTTACCTGGTAAGGCATCATCATTATAATAATATATAGGAAGAATATTATTTTTTTTATCACTCCTGTATATCTGGCAAAACCATATGATGCAAGTGAAGCTATCAACAGCTGAAAAATCACAATAGGAATTACATAAATCATAGAATTCCAAAATTTATACAAATAAGCAGGACTCTTAAGCAATGCTGTAAAATACTGATGAAATGTGACAATATCTGGTATAAACTTCAAATTGACCATCTTGGAAATATACACTTTTCCGCCTGATGATGTGGTGGAAAAAATAGCTCCATAGTTAGAACTTATTTCCGAAGGAGACATAAATGAGTTAGTAAATGTAAGCACAATCGGTGTTAAAAACAAAAACGCAAACATTCCGCAGATAAGCATTCCGATTATTTTTCCTGCAATATCTATTCTTTCTTTTCGTTTATGTGATTTCACATAGCTCCTATACATTTTTATCTCTTTTCGTATCTGAGCCTTTGTATAAGTTTTCTTTTCTTCTTTGACTACTTCTTCATGTGCTCCGGGAATATCTCGCCAGGCATTTTCAGGAGCACGCTTTACGATGCATTCTTTATAAGCTTTTCCGGCTACTTTCTGGCGGATCATCCGTTCTCCACATCCTTTCCGACTCGTCCTTCTATATAGAACAAAACTGCTACTACGACTATTACTACTCCCGCCATAAGAATGGCTGCTGCCGACAAATCCTGATAATCAAGTTTGTTAAACTTATTATTCATATAATGCTGCAGCATATATAATGATTCATACGGATATCCACCTGTCATTAAATAAATCTCTCTGAAAGTCTTAAAAGAGTTAATTAAAGACATTAAAGATACAAACATGATAGTAGATGCCAGATAATGAATCTTTATACTCCAAAAAATCTGCCATCTGTTTGCCTTTTCAAGCCTTGCTGCTTCCAATAGTTCAACTGGGACACTAGATAGCGCTGCCATGAACAAAATCATGTTATATCCAAGGTTTTTCCACAAAAACAGAATAACTATTACAATTGGAGCATACTTTGACTTTAACCAGTCTATCTTTGTAAATCCCAAAGCTACATTCAACACTCTGTTGGTAAGTCCGTTATAATGAAACAAAACCTGCCATATCAGTACGACTGAAGCAATAGGTACCATCATTGGAGATAGAAACATACTACGAAACGCACTTTTCCCTGGTATGCTGCTTTCTAGCACCATCGCCAGCATAAGCGATAATACTACCGCAAGTGGAACTGCAATGGCAGAAAACCTAAGAGTATTGAAAGCCGCCATTCTAAATGCTGCATTTCTTAATACCCAATAATAATTTGCTGTTCCAACGAACAGATGTTGTATTGGATTACTGATAAAAGAATAATAGATTACCACCGCAAAAGGTGCTCCAAAAAATAGTAAAACTCCAATCAAACTGGGCAGAAGAAAAATCCAGCTTATGATTCTTTGTTTAATCTTTTTCTGAGTATTAACGTGATGATTGTTTACAATGTGTGTCTGGTGCTCCTCTTCTATTTTTCTCCTCGAATTTTCAAATAGAATTTTATCCAGACTTTTTAGATTTTTTCTTTTCATGTCCTCTTTGTATAAAACCAACGCTTTCTAAATTATTTTAAATAATAAGACTTAAAAGTTTTCTTAACGCAGTTCCCCTAATTTCAGACAGAACACTAGTATTATCTCAAATAATTCGATTTTTGTACAGATATGAATGAATACTCTCACACTCTTTTCGATTATTTACGTAATAGGTATTACATTACTTACATTACTCAAAACTGTAATACAAATCCTATTGTTAAGAAAAACTTCCATATCAAATGATATGGAAGTTTTCTTAAATGCGGCTTTAATATTTTTATAAGAGTTTTATTCGATATTGGCAGATAACTTCTAATGAATCAATTCTGCACGCTTTTCCATTTTCCATTTCAGGCCAGCTTTGCAAATACTTTGGCGCATTCTCGTAAAGTGGTGTTATTGCAAATTCTGCACTGAAAGTATCAGGACGTCTTGTAGTATTATGCAACTTACAATCCCTGTCAAGGAATCTTTTAAGACCTATTTCCCATTTCTGTCCTGTATAGAAACTATCAGCTCTAAAATCATTTTCTCCAAACATTCCGCCATGGTTTCCTGAATATCCTATTCGAAGAAAAACATCTTCCATGTTTTCTTCTATTCCTTCTATATGAAGATTATAGCAGTTTCTTTCCTTATCCTTAACCAAAACTGCTTCCTTTGAATTATCTGCTGCAGACATTATCTTTGCCTTTGGCATTATATTATAACTTATGCTGCTATAAAGAGAATAGTCAAAAGCATATTCTGTAAAATCAGCCATATTAATAAAGCCTACCTTACGTAAGTTTTCGCCTAATTCTATTTCTTTTGCAACCTTGTGAAAGCTCTCTGGAATACAATTTAAATCCGGATAAATGTAAAACGTTCCCACTTCAGGCTCTTCAAAACCTTCATCATCATTTACATTTACGAGCATATCATAACCATTTTCTGATAATACAATATCATTTTCTGAAAAAACAAGGTAATCTTTGCCGGATATAGTAATTTTCTGTGAATAAAGTGCTTCATTTCTACTAATCACAGCTATTATATTACCATCAAGGTCTCCTTTTATGTCAAATGAAGGCTCTTTTGCAGCACAGGCTTTATAAAATACATAAGTCTTTTTGCCTTGCTTTGGAGAATTATTTAAAATACAAAATGGTGTTGCAAAAGCAGTCTTTAGAAGTGCCTTTTCACCTATTTTCATATTAAATGGAAGAAAGAAATAATCGCCATTTTCTATATTTATTTTTCCAGGAAAATTTACAAGCACTTTTTCATTCTCATCATATGCTTTTAATTCAACGCCTTTGTGTGATGCCATTTCATATCTTCTTTGATAATTGTTTACAAAAAGATAACCAGATGGAATTTCCTCGTTGTTTATCTCTTCTTTATGATAACGAACAGAAGTTCTTAAAGTCTCTAAATCCTCTGGATTTTCTGAATTTTCTTTCTGCATTACAAGATTCATATCACATAAATCGCTTCCAAAATCATGCACGAATGAAGATAAAAGCCTTATTTCTCTATAAGTGTCTGTAAGTTGACCATATTCTTTTATGGGTGCATTAAAATCATATGACAGGACAGGAAGGTCATTTGGATAACCTGTCTCTTTTGACTCCATCAGCGTAGTGTACTTTCCATATGGGTTAGTTCCTCCATGATACATATAGTATCCAAGGAGATTGCACCCAGATCCAAGCTTTGCAAGTGACATTGCTCCTATGTCTTCTGAACTTGCAACAGGACGTCTATGCTCAGTTACCTGGAGTCCGCCGCCAAGTTCTGCGGTAAGATACGGGAACTTGTTCATATCAAAAGTAATGCCATAACCAAGACCATGATCAGATGCGATATTGTGATCGTTCCTCTCAGGAGTAAATACGTAATTGCCGCTTGGCTCAATCTCTGTAAGTCTCTGATCCCAAGGTGCTTCACAATATCCTCCCATAACTGGCAAAAGACCACCTGTTACTGCTCCTCCCCATCCTGTAGCTGTCCATAATGGTGCATCAAAGCCGATTTCTCTTGCCATATTGTAAAGAGTCTTCATATGCTCTTCGCCTTCTTCTCCTGTTTGTCCACCAACATGTCCATATTCATTTTCTATCTGAATTCCGATAATAGGACCACCGTCTTTAATGAAAAGGCCTTTAACCTGCTCAAAGATTTTTTCATAGAATGTTTTCACATAGTGCAAATACTCCTCATCATTTGTTCTGGTTCTAAAACCATTTGTCTTTTCTTTATCCAAAAGCCAATCAGGAAAACCGCCATTTCTTGCTTCACCATGTGCCCATGGTCCTATTCTTAGAAAGCAATATAATCCTGTTCTTTGCACATCTTCAAGGAAAGCTCTTAAATTCTTATCACCTGTAAAATCAAATTCACCTTCTGTTTCTTCGTGATGAATCCAAATGGTATACAAAGAAACTATATCAACTCCACCACTTTTTATTTTGAAAAGTTCTTCTTTCCAGTATTTATGTGGATACCTGGAAAAATGCATTTCTCCCATTACAGGAAAACAACGTCTGCCATCTACAATAATGCTTTTGTTATCAAATGTTACCTGACTTTCTTTGGTTAATTTCATCTCTTACTCCTATTTTCAATTAAAATCTGGTACTTTCTTTAAGCTTAATATCATATGTTTTAAGCATTTTATTAGATACTGCTATTCCATTAATCTTCTGAAGCAATACTTTTGCAGCTACACTTCCAAGATTTCTGTCATTAAAATCAAGGGATGTTACTTCAGGCTTTGCTCCTGCAAGAATTGAAGAATTGTAAAACGATGCCAGCCTTAAATCCTCTGGAATTCTAATATGATCATTTTTGCATATCTCAATAACTCTTCCCGCGTAGGTATCATCCATACAAATAAGACCATCTACCGAGCTTGTCACTATATAGGATAGTATTTCTGATATTCTTTTATCTGTGTTAACATCTAAAAAGATTATAGAAGTATCAAGTGTAACCCTGTTTTCATGAAAGGCTTTGACAAAGCCGCCATATCTTGTCTTTGTAATCATATGATTGCTAGAACCGCCAAGAAGAGCTATTCTATGCATTCCCTGATTAATAAGCTTACTCGTAAGTTCTCTACAGGCTTCGAAATGATCATTATCAATTTGAGTTAATTCATTATCATCTGATGATCCTATTACTACAAAAGGAATTCCTGTCCTTTTAAGATAATTTGCAGGACCATCATCTATAAGTGAACGTGTGAGTACAACTCCATCCACCTTCTTGTTATCTATTACTCTTTTTAAATTATCAATATTGTTACCTACAATAAGAGTTATCAAAACGTCATAGCCTTCATTTGACATTACCTGTGTTATACCTGTAAGGCAGTTTTGAAAAAAAGGTAATTCTATTAGTTCATAATCTCCTGACCATGTAACTGCTATATTATATGTTTTTTTCTGCGCAAGAGATTTAGCAATACCATTAGGCTGATAGTGGTATTGTTCAATATACTGTTGTACTTTTTTCCTTGTTGAAGGACTTATTCGTCCTTTTCCAGAAATTGCTCGTGAAACCGTGGTTTTTGAAACTCCAAGTGCATCTGCCACGTCACCTATTGTAAGTCTGTTGCTCATAATACTTCCTCATAAAAAAACTTATACTTTATTGTTTTATGTAATCCGTTTTGCTGTTTGTATATTTCGTCGCAGACACGCTTTCGCTTGATTATAAACGTAATGGTACATAAGGTTCTAAAATACAGAACCTAAGTAAATGCGGCATAATTTAAACACTTTTAAATTATGTCGTCTGCCGTAGGCAGATTTAAAGGCATTATTTATGCCTTTAAACCCCAGACCAACGTTTATA
>NZ_AUKC01000035.1 GCF_000424545.1 Butyrivibrio sp. NC3005
CGTTAATTCGGAATTTACGCCTATGGAGAGTACAAGAACTTGTGAGTAGATTGATGCTTTCATCGTCAAAAGCATACTCGATGAAGTAGGAATGAAACATAAAAGTTTATAACTTTTTATAAGTTTTCAGTAACGGATTATTCATATGAAAAAGATGAAATACTTATTTAGTGGAATTTGTGTTTTGCTGATTTTAGTTCTGGTTGTTGTTTTTAACAACAATTTTGCAAAAGGCATATATTTGAGGATGATTGATGCTTTTTTCGAATATGGGGTGATACAGACTAATAAACTAGAAAATACTAATTATGATGAAAAATGTGGCGAAATTACTAAAAAAACTCTTAATGCAAATTTGAAAAAACAGTCGCTAAACGAAGAGAAAAAAGCTGAGTTTAACGACCTTGTCTATAGGAAGTATTCACAGGGGCATGAGATAAATGCAAGATGTTTCTTAAGAGTAGACAAGGAAACTCTATCAAAAGTTTGTGAGCATCCTCAATATGTTGTTATTTATGTTGATGGACAGGAAACTGCTAGAATAGATATTAGTGATGAAAATATAGAATATCAAACAATAAAATCAGGAAATTATGAGTTTTATTTAGTTGATATGGACGGACATTATTGTGATATTTTATCAGAAGTTAAGGTGGATGAGCCGGTAGGAGGTTTTATAATATTGGACTAAAAAGTTATTAAAAAGTGTTGTTGTAGTGGTGTTGTTTATGTGTTTATTTAGATCTTTGGATGTATATGTTAAATATATGAGTAAAATCTAATGTTCGAAATATTATATTATTCTACGTGCTATTTCTTGATGTAGAAAAAAGTTAGAATTTTTGGCTTCTTCGTTCCAAAACCACGCAAACTGGTCACTAAGAAGTGTATTCTTTGACCAGTTTGCTGTCTGATTATTGGTTTTTCAAACTGTGCATTTGCTGCGCTTTTTGTGAAAACAGATTATCTTTCACTTACCTTTTCTGGTTCGTCATATACTTCGCCAAAAGTATCAACTGTTACAGTTTTCATAACCTGAGGAATTACTGGACGGTCGCTCCAGTCAGTCTGAATCTCAGCAATCTTGTTGACAACATCCATTCCTTCTGTAACTTTACCAAAAGCTGCATATTCTCCATCAAGATGAGGAGCATCCTTGTGCATGATGAAGAACTGTGAACCTGCTGAATCAGGAATCATAGTACGTGCCATTGATAATACACCTTCAGTGTGCTTTAACTCATTTTTGAAACCATTGCTGGAAAATTCACCTTTAATGCAGTATCCAGGTCCGCCTGTTCCGTTTCCGTCTGGATCTCCGCCCTGCAGCATAAAGTTTTTGATTACACGATGGAAAATAACTCCATCATAGAATTTTTTGTTAATAAGACTAATAAAGTTCTTAACTGTGTTAGGAGCAATTTCAGGATAAAGCTCAGCCTTAATAACATCTCCATTTTCCATTGTAATAGTAACGATAGGATTCTGTGCCATTATATATTCTCCCTTGTATATTTCTTTTTTGACGACTATATCATTATAAGCTAATATAGGCATTAGTAAAAGTAAATAAGTTGAATATGCAATTCAAAGGATACTCTATGCTGCGTAACCACGAATGAAAGGTGGAAAAAGAGAGCATTGAAAGGTTTTTATTTATGATTATTGTATTTTTGTTTTCTGATAGATATGAGAAGAGGGCGGATTTTTTTGATGAGTTTTCCAAAGAGCAATCTTATTTAAAGAATGAAGGAATAGACAGCGTTTATTATATCGATGCAGATGCGGAGGCTCTTTTTAATAAGATACAGGAAGAAAACAATGCATTTCCAAAAGGAATTTTATTTGTGTGCGAAAGTCTGGAAGACTTTTCTTTTATAAGTGAAAATGGTGGATATGCAATAGGAATGTCGAATACTTATGATGGGACGGTGCAGAAGTTTCCTAAGGCAAAATATATTTTTTCGGGTGTTGATGATACGTTTGCTGATTCTTTTATCAAAGCATATCAAAGGCTTTCTGGTGAACCTTGGGATATTCTCGAAACGCCTAGACTTATAGTAAGAGAAACTACTGTAAGTGATGTAGACGCTTTCTATGAGATATACAAAGACAAAGAGATGACCAGATATATGGAGGATTTATTTAAGAACCCGGAGGATGAGAAAAGGTACATGCAGGATTATATCGACAAGGTATATGGTCTTATGGGTTTTGGAGTCTGGACAGTTATAAGAAAAGAAGACAATGCCATAATAGGAAGAGCAGGTTTTAGTATCAGAAACGGATTTGATGAGGTAGAACTTGGCTTTCTTATAGGTGTTTCTTACCAAAGAAATGGATATGCGTATGAAGTATGCAGCAGCATAATTGAATATGGCAGGAAAATGCTTGGATTTGATAAAATCCAGTGTCTTGTGAAAAAAGAAAATAAAGCATCCATATCGCTTTGTACAAAGCTTGGATTTTGCGTGAGCAAAGAAGTGGAAATAGAAGAAGACATTTATAATGGTGTTTATCTTGGGAGTGAAACAGAAAATAAAGCTCCTTCCAAGAAAGGAATATATGTTAAATTTGTAATTTAATCTGCCGAAAAAATAATAGGGAATAACTTGTTATTTTATTTTACATAAGTTATGATGTTTAAGTTGTTACTTAAAGGGGCAGAGCCTTTTTGATGTAATTGACAAAATGTATATTTGAACGTTGTGATTGAGGCAAAATAGTTCATAAATTAGGATTGATGGAGATAAAATGGACGCACAAAGTTTATTCGAGTTAATAGCTAAGGTAGTTGGCGGATTGGCATTATTCCTTTATGGAATGAATGTAATGAGTGCAGGTCTTACTAAGGCGGCAGGAGGGAAGCTTGAGAGTTCTTTAGCTAAAGTGACTGCTAACAGATGGCTTGCATATATTTTTGGTATTGGAGTGACTGCACTTGTTCAGTCTTCTTCGGCATCTACTGTAATGGTTGTAGGACTTGTTAATTCAGGTATTATGAAGCTTACACAGGCTGTAAATGTAATACTTGGAGCAAATCTAGGTACTACTGTTACAGCATGGATACTTTCTCTTAATGGAATTCAAGGTGGTAATTTTTTTACTAATCTACTTAAACCTACTTCGTTTACACCTTTTCTAGCGCTAATAGGTATAGCTCTTTTAATGTTTTCCAAAAATGATAAAAGAAAGAATATAGGTACTGTATTATTAGGATTTTCTGTCCTTATGTTCGGTATGAACATGATGTCAGAGGCTGTATCTCCACTTAAAGAAAATGCTGGATTCCAGAACTTCCTTAGAAGTTTCTCCAATCCTATTATCGGATTCGTAATAGGTACTGCATTTACTATGATAATTCAGAGTTCAGCAGGTACTATTGGTGTAGTTCAGACCTTTGCAGGAAGCGGTATGATGTCTTATGGTATGTGTATTCCTGTTGTTATGGGTGCTGAAGTTGGAACTTGTATTACAGCTATTTTGTCATCATTTGGTGCTAACAAGAATGGTAAGAGAACTGCTCTTATGCATCTTTATTTCAATCTTGTGAAAACGTTTGTATTTATGTTCGGATTCTATACACTTAATTTTGTGCTGGGATTCGATTTTCTGGATAAGCCGGCCAGTGCAGCAGGACCTGCAGTTATTCATACTCTTGTAAACCTCATTGGAACACCTCTTATGGTTCCATTTTCTGGAATACTGGTAACGCTTGCGCTGCGTACTATTCCAATTGATGAGAAGGAGAAGGCAGATCAGGAGAGCAGTCAGGGTATTAAGACACTTGATGATAGATTCCTTTCCAATCCTCCTTTTGCTTTGGAACAGAGCAAACAGGCTTTGATCGAGATGAAGGATCTTGCTATGAAATCTCTTTTTACTTCTATTGAAGTTCTCAAAGAATATGAGCAGGAAAAAGCCGAGGAAGTTGAGAGATTGGAAAAGACAATTGATAAATATGAAGATAGTCTTGACACATATCTTATGAAAATAAATCAGCAGCCTCTTTCAGCAGGTGATAACCATGTTTTATCGGTGCTTCTCCATGCGATAAGTGACCTTGAGAGAATAAGCGATCATGCTCTTAACATTGCTCAGGTTGCAGAGAGAATGAACGAGAATAAGAGAACATTTTCTCAAAGAGCTGTAGAAGAACTTGAGATTTTCAGCAGCGCAGTCAGAGAAATTGTAATGATTACTTTCCAGGCACTAGAGAATAATGATCTAAAGCTTGCTAAAAATGTTGAACCATTAGAAGAGGTAATTGATGGTCTTCATATGGAAGTTAAGAGACGTCATGTCAGAAGACTCAGAAAGGGTAAGTGTACAATCGAGCTTGGATTTGATCTTTCTGATGTAGGAACTGACTTCGAGAGAATCGCAGATCACTGTTCCAATATTGCAGTTGCGCTTGTACAGGTTAATGAAGACGGATTTGATACGCATGAGTATCTTGAGATGCTTCGAGAAGAGAAAAATCCTGCCTTTGAACAGGCTGTTTACTATTATGAGAGTAAATACCGTCTTCCTAGACTTAAGAAAAGTGAAGTAGAGGAAGAAGGCAGAATTGATGCATCATTTAAATCAGAGCATCATATTCTCTTTGATATGAACGCTTTGCAGGATTCTTCTTTGGATAGTAGCGAAGATAATCTTATAGAAACTGGTTCTAAAAAGGAAAAGAACAAGGATAAGGACAAGGACAAGGATAAGGACAAAGATAAATATAAGCCTTCAAAAGGTAAGAAGAAAAAGAAAAAATCAAAAAAATAAATCGAATTTCAAAAAATTTGTTTCAGTTATCCTCCGTGTTAATTATAATAGAACACGGAGGATTTTTTGTTTTATGAATATTAGAAAATTGAATCGTCTTGATACTTATATGGACAAAAACAAACACTTGATTCCTGGCGCATCGCTTTTGGTGGAACACAATGGAAAAAGAGTATATGAAAAGGTTTTTGGCGTAGATAGAAAAGATAGTATTTATCGTCTGTTTTCTATGACCAAACCACTTACAGCACTTGCTGCCATGATTTTATATGAAAGAGGAGATTTGGATTTATTATCTCCTGTTTCGGATATTCTTCCCGCTTTCAAGAATATGAAAGTGGCATCTCCTAATGGAATACATGATGCAAGACATCAAATTTATGTAAGAGATCTTCTCAATATGACTTCCGGAATTGTTAAACCGGGGGACTATGGTGAAGCTGGTCAGTCTATGAATGGCATTTATAGAGAAGCTAGAATTCAGAGACGTTCTGGAATTCTAAAATCAAATGTAGATGTTGCAAATAAACTTGCAGAAAGTTATCTTATGTTCGAACCTGGCGAAGGTTTTCATATGGGACTTAATGCAGAGGTTTTATCTGCTGTTATAGAACAGGTTTCCGGAGAAAGATTTTCTGATTTTATGAGAAAATATGTTTTCGAACCGCTTCACATGAGCGAAACCAATTTTTATATTGATGGAGACAAGGCTTTCAGACAGTCAGCAATGATGATGTTCGACGAGAAGACTGGTAAGGTTCAGAGAGCTGATGCCAATACACTTTCTAAACTTGAGATGGAAGATCCGTTTTCTAATCCATGGATTGAGTCTGGAGGAAATGGTCTATATTCTACAATGGAAGACTATGCGCATTTTTGTGAGATGCTTATTAATAAAGGTTCTTTCCATGGAAAAGAGATTATTGGCAAGAAGACCTACGGCTTTATGACCACTAACAATCTTGATATGGAGCTTGAGAAGAATGTTGCAAAGATTGGGAAAGAAGGATATGGCTATGGTAACTACTTCTTTGTCATGACTGACACTATTAAGAATTCTTCAAATGGAAGCAAGAATCTAATCGAAGGTTTCGGAGAAGCCGGAACATATTTTATGGTTGATCCGCAGGAGGAACTTATTATTATCTTCATGCAGCAGATAGATGGAGGTCTTGATAAGAAATTTTACAGAGGTTTGAGACAGATAGTATTTGGTGCAGTATAGGGGGCAAATGTTATGAAGTTTGAATCTATTACGAAGAAGGAAGAGGGTAATTTCATAACCAGATATGATCTTAAATATGAAACTGTAGATCATAAAGAGAAAATTTATGAGATTATCAGTAGAAACAAGGACTTAAAATCAAGCAAGGAACTTTCAGGGTTAGAGCCTGATGCAGTAGTACTCATTATGGAAGATGAGAAGCATGAAAAGATTCTTATCAATAAAGAATTTAGAATGGCTGTAAACAGATGGGTATATAACTTTCCGGCAGGACTTATTGATCCGGGTGAAAAACCAATAGAAAGCGCTAGACGCGAATTGTTCGAAGAGACAGGACTTGAGCTTGTAGAGGTACTCGATGAAATCGGGCCTTCATATAGCGCTGTAGGCTTTTCTAATGAGATAAATGTGTGCATAGTAGGAGTTGCCAGGGGCGTATTTAAAGATAGTACGTCGACTTTGGAAGAAATAGTACCGGGGTGGTATACCAAAGAAGAAGTTAGACAGCTTCTAAAAACAGAGCCGTTTGCGGCAAGAACACAGGCTTATGCATATCTTTGGAGCAGGGAATAAAAAAGCGTTTCTGCAAGAAAGTTTTTCAGATAAATTAAGCAAAATCTAAGAAAATGGGGTATATCAAATGAATAAGTGGAGCAGGTTACAATATCAGCCAAACATTCCTCTTTACAAGGGAAAAGAAAGAGTGACAGAAAGTAGTGAGCACATCACGCTTTCCAAGAATGCAGCCAAGGAGGGAATGGTTCTTTTAAAAAATGACCACAAAGTTCTTCCTCTTGCAAAAGGCAGTAAGGTTGCTCTTTTCGGAAAAGGAACAATTGACTATGTAAAAGGCGGCGGTGGAAGCGGTGATGTTTCCGTTTCCTATATTAGAAATCTGTATGATGGATTCTGCGAGCTTTCTGACTATGTTAGTGTATTCGAAGATACGATTTCTTTTTACAAAAAAGATGTCGAAGAAAAATATGCCAAAGGACAGGTCCCTGGTATGCTCGAAGAGCCAGAGCTTCCAGATGAACTTGTGAAGAAGGCTAGAGCATTTACTGATACTGCTATTATTTCTATTAGCCGTTTCTCGGGAGAAGGATGGGATAGAAAGGCGGAAGGAACAGGAGATGTTCTAAAGTATGATGATCCGCTTGGAAAAGAAGCGGAAAGGCTTTTTGAAAGAAGTGACTTTTACTTGACTTCCAAAGAAGAAGCTATGGTCAAAAAGGTAGAAAAAAGCTTCAAACACGTAATAGTAGTTCTCAATGTAGGTGGTATGGTTGCAAGTGGCTGGTTTCATGACGATGATAAGATTGAAGGAGCTCTTCTTGCTTGGCAGGGCGGCATGGAAGGCGGTCTTGCGGCAGCAGAACTTATTGCAGGAATCGGCAATCCATCTGGTAAACTTGCGGATACGTTTGCAAGAGATTTAACAGATTATCCATCTACAAAGGGGTTCCATGAGTCTATGGATTACGTGGATTATACAGAAGATATCTATGTTGGATACAGATATTTTTCCACTATTCCAGGGGCAAAAGATAAAGTTCTTTATCCGTTTGGATTTGGCTTATCTTATACAACTTTTGATATTGAGGATATATACACAGATTTTGTGAATAACGAGGAAGATGACTGGCTTTGTGCATATCCTCTTAATAGCGTTGCAGTTACTAATGATGGTGATGCTGATAAAGAACCTACTGCTGTGGTTAATTGCACTGTTGTGAATACCGGAAACTGTGCAGGTCGTGAGGTAATGCAGGTTTATGTATCTGCGCCTTCAGGTAAGCTGGGCAAGCCTTCAAGAGTTCTGTGCGGATATAAAAAGACAAATCTCTTAGAGCCTGGAATGATGCAGCATATAACTATTTCTTTCCCATGGTCACAGGTAGCATCCTATGATGATCTTGGCAAAATAGCAAAGTCCTGTTATGTTCTGGAAAAAGGTGTATATGGAATTTATCTTGGAAATAGTGTAGAAGATGCAGAGCTTGTATGCGAGATGGAACTCGATAAAGATGTTATCGTAAGAAAGCTGACAAAAAAGCTTGCACCAGTTGCACTTAAAAAGAGAATGCTCTCTGATGGAAGCTTTGAAGAACTTGAGCTTTCAGAAGTTCCGGATAAGGATGCGATTATGTTAGAGCCTAATCCGCTCAAATATGATGGTGTTACTCCGGAAGTTAGACATGTTGAGCCGCAAAGATTATGGGGCGAATTCAAGCGTCCTTTGATGCTGTCACAGGTTGCAAGCGGCGAAGTTACTATGAGAGATTTTTTGGCTCAGCTTTCAGACTTTGATCTGGCCAGCCTTCTTGGTGGTCAGCCTAACACCGGCGTAGGTAATACTTTTGGCTTTGGTAATCTTCCAGAATATGGAGTACCTAATGCTATGACAGCAGATGGACCTGCAGGTCTTCGTATCCAAAAGGAAGTTGGTGTTAACACAACAGCTTTTCCTTGCGCTACGCTTCTTGCCTGCACCTGGGATCCAGATGTTACTATGAAGGTTGGTATGGCAGCAGGCGAAGAGGTTAAGGAAAACAACCTTGGAGTATGGTTGTCTCCTGCTATAAATATTCACAGAAGTCCATTGTGTGGTAGAAATTTTGAGTACTATTCAGAAGATCCGTTCCTTACCGGAAAGCAGGCTGCAGCGCTTGTTAGAGGAGTGCAGTCCAACAGAATAGGTGTATCTTTGAAGCATTTTGCATTAAACAACAAGGAGACTAACCGCAAAGAAAGTGATTCTAGAGCATCAGAGAGAGCGATAAGAGAAATTTATTTGAAAGCGTTCGAAATTGTGGTCAAAGAGTCAGATCCATGGACTGTGATGTCTTCCTACAATGTAATAAACGGAGTAAGAAGTGCTGAAAACAAAGAGCTTCTTACAGATATATTACGAGATGAGTGGGGCTTTAAAGGCATGGTAACTACTGACTGGTGGGGCTATAGCGAGCAGTACAAAGAGATTATTGCAGGAAATGATGTGAAAATGGGACTTGGATTTCCTAAGCGTCTTGTTGAAGCCAAGGAAAAAGGTCTTATCTCTAGAGATGAAATGGAAATAAGTGCTTCAAGAGTTCTCGAACTTATTCTTAAGTTGGATTAATGATAGTATTAAAGATAGTTTGATGATTTTTTGTTTTGGCAAAAGATAATCAAGTAATTAATAATTAAAAAAGGTCGTAAAGAAATGAAGATTAACAGAGAAAGAGTTACAAAGGTTTTTAATGATTACGTAGCAGAATATAATGCAGAAGATGTTAAGGTCAAATTAAAGATTGATCATACCTACAGAGTTGCAGATTTGTGCGAGAAGATTGCTATAAGTCTTAACCTTGAAAAAGGTGACGTTGATCTTGCGTGGCTTCTTGGTATGTTTCATGATATCGGAAGATTTGAACAGCTTCGAATTTATGATACCTTTGAAGATGCTGCCTCTGTTAATCATGCGGCCCTTAGTGCTGATATTCTATATAAAGATGGACTGGTGAAAAAGTTCATAGACGATACAACTCAGGACAGACTGATTGAGAAGGCAGTGCGTCTTCATAACGTTTATGAGCTTCCAGAGTCTCTTACAGACAGAGAGAGAATGTTTTGTCAGATACTAAGAGATGCAGATAAAGTAGATATTCTCAAGGTAAACTGCGATATTCCAATGGAAGAAATCTACAATATGCCAAAAGAAAGCTTCTATACAGAACCTGTTACACCAAAAGTCCTAGAAGATGCTCTTGCAAAAAGAAATGTTAACAGAGCGCATATGTACACATCGATTGATCATCTTGTGGGACATATCTCACTTGTATATGGGCTTTGCTATAAAGAGAGTATAAGAGAAACAAAAAAACAGGGCTATCTGGATAAGATGCTCTCGTTTAAGAGTAACAATCCGGAAGCCCTGGAAGCGCTTGATAAAATCCGTCAAAAGATTGATGAGTTTATGGATAATGCTCTTGCTTCTTCAAGTGATAGAAAGTAATCATCAGTTAACTGTGATGAAGAATAACAAGAATATTTTTGTTAAAACCTGTTAAGTCTTCCACACGGAAATATGCGGCACATATGTCTACAAAGTCATCTTTTGTAGAATCTTCTTTTAGATTTGTCAAAAGAAGAAGTCGTAATATATTTATTTCATAAAAAAGTATCAATGCATTATTGCTTAGATTAATCTTCTCGTTATCGAAAGGAAACTGCTTGAAGAATATGTCATTTACGAATATTCTCGCGATCCATTCATCGAATAGCGGGAAGATTTTTTTGATACTTGTAGTGGTGTTTGCTACAAAACTTTCAAAACTATCAGCATTATAATCTTTTAATATATTAAGAGCATTTTCACAGTATTCTTCAATAGCATAGTACTGATCTTTTGCAAAAGTTAAAATATTTACTATGCTTGAAAAATATGGATTCGCCTGTAAATACATGGATGTATCAGTATCAGAATCTTTTGTTAAAAACGAGAAAATATTTTCGAGGCGTTTATCAAAAGCAGTATTTTCCTGAAGCATTCCAAATAGCTTTTCCTGGATATTATCAAGTGTTTTGGCATCTGAAAACTCAGAAGGAAGTTCTCGGGCAGCAAGGTCAAAAGTCATTTCGCTTCTGGTAAACTCTACAGGTTTATCCTTGTCAATCAGTAATTCAATTGTACGTTCACAGGCATTTGCTGTGGAGGCTCTTGGGGAAAAATTAAATCTTGCGCTTCGCGGGAAATACTTGCATGTAGAACTAAGGCTTTTCTCGCCGCATTCTGAATGCAGCTTGCACCAACCGTTGTCCATAAGCATTCGGCATTTGCCAAAAAAATCAGGGCAAATCTGAGCATACTTGTACGGATCAGGGTTGCTGCGAACCTTAAGAGATAAATCCAAATCAGATCTAAGCTCACTAGTACATTCAACGCCTAAAAGTTTAAAATATTCATCTTGTGTAATATTTACAGTCAGACCTTGGCAACAGGTATGGCGGCAATCTCCGCACTTGCAACAAAAATGGTTGTAATAATCGGGTGTCAAAAAAGTCTCTTTAATTTTCATATTCTTCCTAGGCGTAAATTTAAATTAATTATTTTGGGTAGTAGTACTAATTGCAGCCATATTCACATTGACGTTGGCAATGTCAGAAGAGGTCGCTGAAGATGAGACATTTGTTATGTCTCTAGATTCAATCTTTTTAGTATTACTGGCGTGTTTGTCATTTTCATTGATGCCTTTTGCCTTGGAACTGTGGCTTGTTCCTGCTAGGGATTCAGAAATAACATAACTTGCACTGTTGCTAGGTGTAGCAGCAGATTTTGAAGAGGATGTCAAACCGTCACATCCTGTGAGCAGTCCGGCAAATAGTGTACTTGTTACAAGTACGATACCAATTAAACGATATTTTGATGCTTGCATTTTTAAGAACCTCTAAAAATCCATGTGAATCACAGTCTGTTTTCATCCATGCGTGAATCTATGATTCATTACAAATATTACAAAAATGTTTCTTGCGATAATTTTATTATAATCCACTCATGGAAAAAAACAAGAAGGTAGAGGCAAAAAAAATTGCATATATTTTTCGCGGAAAATCGTAATTTTTTGTATCTTCTTATAAAACGCGAATTGTGTTGAAATAAAAGGCTTATTTTGCTATTATAAGTAGCGCAGTTATGTTTATTTTACGTTATTTTTTAATATATCTTGGAGGTAGATAATGCAATCTCGTACACATACATGTGGCGAACTTCGTCTTGCAGATGCAGGAAAGAAAGTCAGGCTTGTTGGATGGCTTGAAAATTTCAGAGAAGTCGGCGCAGAACTCGGATTTGTAGTGCTTCGTGATTTCTATGGCACAACTCAGATAGTAGTAGAGACAGCTGATATGATGAAAGTTGTAAAGGCTATTACAAAGGAATCTACTATTTCTGTAGAAGGTGTTGTAAGAGAGAGAAGTTCAAAGAATGCAAAGCAGGCAACAGGAGAAATCGAAGTTGTTCCTGAGAAAGTAGAAGTTTTAGGCAGATGCCGTTACAATGAGCTTCCATTTGAGATTAATCACAGCCGTGAAGCTGATGAGTCTTCCAGACTTAAGTATCGTTACCTTGATCTTCGTAATCCTGAAGTTAAGAAGAATATCATTCTTAGAAGTCAGGTAATCGCAGCACTTAGAAGTTCTATGATTGACCATGGATTCATGGAAATCACTACACCTATTCTGACAGTATCAAGCCCTGAGGGAGCTAGAGACTACCTTGTACCTGCACGTAAGCACCCTGGTAAGTTCTATGCACTTCCACAGGCTCCTCAGCAGTTCAAGCAGCTCCTTATGGTTTCTGGATTCGATCGTTATTTCCAGATTGCACCATGCTTTAGAGACGAGGATGCAAGAGGAGATCGTTCTCCGGGAGAATTCTATCAGCTTGATATGGAGATGGCTTTTGCCAGTCAGGAAGATGTATTCGAGGTACTTGAAGATGTTCTTCCTCCTATTTTCGCAAAGTATGGTACATACAACCGTGCATCGTCGGCTCCGTTTAAGAGAATTCCTTATCTTACAGCAATGGAGAAATACGGAAGCGACAAGCCGGATCTTAGAATCGACCTTACTGTTGAAGATGTAACAGATGTCCTTCGCACACCTGACTTTGCACCTTTTGCAGATGGAGTTATTAAGGCTGTTGTTATCTCAAATTTCCATGAGAGCCGTAAGTTTATCGACAAGACAATGGCTGATGTTGAAGTACAGGCTGGAAATAAGGGATACTGGTTCAGAATTGATGAGAACGGTGAAGTAGTTGGTGGTATTTCCAAGTTCGTAGCACCTAAGAAAGACGAAGTTATTGCAAAGCTCAACCTTGAGCCTAACACTCTTGTAGTTCTTTCTGCCGGAACAAAGGCTGCTGCACAGAAGACAGCTGGTGTCCTTGTTAAGACTTTTGGTGCTGCAGTACCTGGTCATATGGATAAAGAGCAGTATGCATTCTGCTGGATAGTTGATTTCCCTATGTACGAGATTGGAGATGAGTCAGGAGAACTTGAGTTCTGTCATAATCCATTCTCAATGCCAAGCGGCGGACTTGATGTCCTCCTGAAGGCTGAAAAAGGTGAGATTGATCCACTTACAATCATGGCTGATCAGTATGATCTTGTATGTAATGGTGTAGAGCTTTCATCTGGTGCCGTTCGTAACCACGATCCTGAAATCATGGTTAAGGCATTCGAACTTGTTCGCCTTGGTGAAGAAGATGTTAAGAAGAAGTTCCCTGCTATGTACAACGCATTTTGTTATGGTGCACCGCCACACGCAGGTATTGCTCCGGGCGTAGACCGTATGGTAATGCTTCTTGCAGGTGAGGAATCCATCCGTGAGATTATTCCGTTCCCTATGAACAAGAATGCACAGGATATCATGATGGGCGCTCCAGGATACGTTACAGACAAGCAGCTTGAAGAGCTTCATATTAAAACAGTTGAAGTGACTGAATAAAACTAACAAGAAGACTGAGATTTTTAGTAGTAGAAATCCTAGTCTTCTTTTTTGTTTATAAAAATTTCATTTTTAAATAAATATTCAAAAGATTTTCAAATATTTCAAAAAAACCAAAAATCATCTCATGAATATTTTTTTGGACTCGTAAAAATTCAAAAATCCTCTAAAGCCATATTTCTGGCTGAAAAATCCAAACCACAACTGTTGGTAATTGACGTTAGAAAGATAACATAACTAGCATGAAAACGATAATTATGCCAAAAACTGAAAATCAAAAATGAATTATCAAACAAATACATGAAAAAGAGCATCTGTTGCTAACAACTGGAAAAATATGGTAAAATATTTCTGATTAACTAAGTGATAAAGGTTTAACATTGCCTGGCCGATATAAAGTTTAGGTTTTAGTATCGGATTATTGTTTTTTTATTAAGAGAGAAAGGAGTAAGTCTGAATGAAGGACCTAAATAAACTTCTTACAGGAATTGTGTATGTAGGTCAGTTAGGACTGGATTTGGCAGTTCCTATTCTCCTTTGTCTTGGCCTTGGATGGTTTCTTAATACGAAGCTAGACTTTGGTGTGTGGATTTATTTTCCATGCATGATTCTCGGTCTTGGAGGCGGCGGAATGACTTTTTGGAAGTTCTATACCCGAATTGTCATGAAAGGCGTGAAAAAGCCTGATAAATCAAGACCAAAAGTTCCAACATATTCTAAGCATATATAGCTTTATAAGGAGGGGATTATAGTGAAGTTGGATGCTGACGTTTCGAAACTTGTTAAAACGGTTTCAATTGGCTGTTTTGTTATGTGTGCTGTGGAGATTTTAATTGCAGCAATTCTCAGAATAGCCGGTTTGATACATTTTTATGCACTAATGATTATATTTGCGGTATTGGGAACAGCAGTGGTAGTGGGATGTTTTTTCTGGATGGCATCATCTCTTCAGAAATCACTCGATGCTGCTGAGAATGGAGGTGCTAAAGTATCTAGAGGAGTGCAGGCTGGCTACAATAAGCGCCGTATTGCACAGGCACTTTGGATGGTTGCAGCAATTTTCGTTCCACAGGTGATATATGGAAAATTTGTTCCAAATATCACTATCAGCGGAATTCTTCCGCTATTATTTCCAGCAATGGTTATATATGTAGTGCAACTAACTGGGAGATTCAAAAAAGTCCCAGATGTTAAAGGAGGTGAAACGTAATATATGGAGATTAACATCCATGGATCATGGTTTGTTACTCTGGTAGAGGATTCGCCTATTGGTCCAATCCGTCTATCGATGACTATGATCATGGGCTGGGTCGTTCTGATCGTGCTGTCTCTTTTATGCTATTTCCTTGGAAGAAATTTGAAAGTTACCAATATTTCAAAACGTCAGGCAGTAGCAGAATGCATCGTGGAAGCTTTGAATAACTTTGTTCGTGGCAACATGGGCGATAAGTTTGATAAGTACATTCCGTTTATCGGTGCTTTGTTTGGCACAGCAGTGGTCAGCAACCTAATCAGTTTGTTTGGTGGTCTCTGGAGTCCTACAGCCGACCTCAATACAGAGATTGGATGGGCCGCTGTGGCATTTGTCCTTATTACATACTACAAGATTAAGGCGAATGGCTTTGGTGGATACCTCAAGGGTTATCTGGAACCACTTGCTCCGATGCTTCCGCTGAATATTATCAGTGAGATAGCTACTCCGGTAAGTATGGCTTGCCGTCATTTCGGTAATATTCTTTCCGGTGTTGTTATTGGAGGCCTTATTTACGGAGCACTGGGTGCAGCCAACGTGGCATTGTTTGGTTTGATTCCTGGAATAGGTGAGTTTATTGGTGCTCACATCCCGATTTTGAAGATCGGTCTTCCGGCCATCACATCACTTTACTTTGACTGGTTCAGTGGACTGATTCAGCCGTTCATTTTCTGTACCTTAACATGTATTTTTATTAAACAGGCATCAGAAACCGATTGATGTTTGTAACATTTTATTTTTCTCAGGAGGAAAAAATTTATGGATCTTACAGTATTGGCAAAAGGTATCGCACTTGCTGGATGCGGAATTGGCGCAGGTCTTTCACTGATCGCTGGTATCGGACCTGGTATTGGTGAAGGTAATGCAGCAGCTGCAGCAGTAGAGTCTATTGCTAGACAGCCAGAAGCCAGTGGAGAAATTCGTAGCACATTGATTCTTGGTGTCGCTCTTTCAGAGACAACTGGTATTTACGGTTTCGTAACTGGTCTTCTTCTGATTTTCGTTGCACCAAGTCTTTTCCTTGGCCAGCTTTGAGACAAGGAGAACAGTAACGTTCTCAAAGTATAAGTAAAGGAGAGCTACATGACAGGTTATAACTTACTGGTAAATATTGATTGGCAGACTATTGTTGTTCAGCTGATCAACCTGTTCATTCAGGTACTCCTGTTCAAAAAATTCCTTTATAAGCCAGTAATGGATGTACTGGCAAAGCGTCAGGGCCTTGTAGATAAACCAATCAAGGAAGCAGAGGAAGCCAAAGCACAGGCTCTTTCCATGAAGGAAAAATATGAGCAGAGTCTTTCTAGTGCAGATGCTAGAGCTGACCAGATTATTCAGGAAGCAACAAGCAGTGCTACTAAAAAGAGTGATAAGATCGTCAGCGATGCACAGGCAGAGGCAGCAGCTATCAAGCAGCGTGCACAAAACGATATTGAACAGCAGAAGAAGCTGGCAATCAACGAAGCGAAAGACGAGATCGGTTCAATGGCTATGAGCATTGCATCAAAAGTTATTGGCCGAGAAATCTCTGAGAAAGATCATGAAGATCTTATCGACGAGTTCATTCAGAATGTAGGAGAAACGTCTTAATGGTGACTGAAACAGCCAGAAAATATGGCGGAAGTCTGTATGAACTTGCTTTGGAAGATCAAAAGACGGATGAAGTATTAGGTCAGTTAAAAGATATATTGGGTATCTTTAAAGAAAATCCTGATTACCTAAGGATTTTATCAGAACCCAGTATCCCTAAGGCAGAAAGATGTAAACTTCTTGATGATGCTTTTAAAGGGAATGTATGGCCTTATCTTCTGAACTTTCTAAAACTGCTTTGTGAAAAAGGCTATATTAGAGAGTTTAAGGGCTGTGTCGGTGAATTTCGTAAGCGTTTCAATGACGATCACGGAATCGCACAGGCAACCGTCACAACAGCTAGAGAGCTGACCGTAAGTCAGAAAGATTCTTTGCGAAAAAAGCTCGAAGCGTTAAGCGGAAAGAAAGTAGACATGATAGTCTATACAAATCCTGCCCTTTTGGGAGGTATTCGCGTAGATATGGAAGGCAAACGGTATGATGGAACAGCTAAGGAACGTCTTGATCAGCTGCAGCATATCATCGAAAACACCGTCGTATAAATAAAATGAGGAAAAGGAAAAAATGGCATTAAAACCTGAAGAAATCAGTAATATCATAAAAAGCCAGATTAAACAATATTCCGCCTCTATTGAATCTGCCGAAACCGGTACCGTTATCATCGTTGGTGATGGTATTGCCAGAGTCAGCGGTCTTGATAAGTGTATGGCCGGTGAACTTGTAGAGTTTTCAAACGGCACTTACGGAATGGCACAGAACCTCGAAGATACAACTGTATCTGTCGTATTGCTGGGTTCTGATGTAGGAATCAAAGAAGGCGATATTGTAAAGCGTACCGGAAGAGTAGTATCAGTACCGGTAGGAGAAGAGATGCTGGGAAGAGTAGTAAATGCTCTTGGCCAGCCAATCGATGGAGGTCCATCTATTACAGCAAAGAGATTTGACCCTATCGAACACGTAGCACCAGGAATCATCGAGCGTCAGCCAGTTAAGGAGCCACTCCAGACTGGTATTAAGGCTATTGATTCCATGATTCCTATTGGACGTGGACAAAGAGAACTTATTATCGGTGACCGTCAGACTGGTAAGACAGTTATTGCAACAGATACAATCATTAACCAGAAGGGTAAAAATGTTATCTGTATCTATGTAGCAATTGGTCAGAAACAGTCTACAGTTGCCAATCTTGTAGCACAGCTTCAGGCAGCTGGTGCAATGGAGTATACAGTTGTTGTTGCGGCAACGGCATCAGAGGGTGCTCCGCTTCAGTACATCGCACCTTATGCAGGATGTACTATTGGTGAGTACTTCATGAATGAAGGAAAACATGCACTTATCATCTATGATGATCTGTCCAAGCATGCAGTAGCATATCGTGAGCTTTCACTTCTTATCAGACGTCCACCAGGACGTGAAGCTTATCCTGGTGATGTATTCTACTTACATTCACGTCTTTTGGAGAGAGCTGCGAAACTTTCAGATGCGAAGGGCGGTGGTTCACTTACAGCACTTCCTGTAATTGAAACACAGGCTGGTGACGTTTCGGCATACATTCCGACAAACGTTATTTCCATTACAGATGGTCAGATATTCCTAGAGACAGAGCTTTTCCATGAAGGTATTAGACCTGCTGTTAACCCTGGTATCTCTGTAAGCCGAGTTGGTGGTAATGCTCAGATAAAGGCAATGAAGAAGGTTGCAGGTACACTTAAGCTGATTTACTCACAGTTTAGAGAATTGCAGAGTTTCGCTCAGTTTGGTAGTGACCTCGACGAAGATACCAAGGCACGACTTGAGAAAGGTGCACGTATTGTTGAAATTCTCAAGCAGAATAGAGGAACTCCTATCCCTGTTGAGAAACAAGTTGCTATTATCTATGCTGTTGTTAACGATTATCTCAAGAATGTCGCTGTTGAAAAGGTTAAGGATTACGAAAGCGGACTTTATGAATTCCTTGATGCTAATGCAGATGGCAAAAAGGTAATGGAAACAATAGCTGCAACCGGCGAGTTCGGTGATGATGTTCAAGCAGGCCTCAAGAAGGCTTTGAACGAGTATACGGAACGTTTCACAAAGACAGCGTAAGAGGAAGGAGGAATAAGACATGGCTTCGATGAAAAACATCAAGCTCCGCATTAAAAGTGTGCAGAGCACCATGCAGATTACCAGAGCTATGAAGCTGGTAGCTTCTTCTAGACTACGTAGAGCGCAGGATCGTTGTATGCGTTCCCGCCCGTATTATGAAGTTCTTAATAAGACGCTGAACGATATTGCCAATTCGAACTCCGACTTTTCTTCCAAATATGTGAAGAAAAGAGAGATAAAGAAAATCCTGTATATTGTGTTTGCAGGTGATAGAGGACTTGCTGGCGGATATAACGCTAACATGTTCCGAATGATAGAGGAGAAATCCAAAGGTCAGAACTGTGCTTTTCTTCCGGTAGGAAAAAAAGCAGTTGAATATTTCAAAAAGCGTCAAAGAGAGATAATCTCCGAAAGCTTTAAAGTGGCAGGAGACCTTTCTGTAAGCGACTGCTTTGAAATGTCACGTATGGTTTGTAACGGATTTCTTGCTGGTGAATATGATGAGATTCAGGTTGCTGGAACCAAGTTCGTATCTGTATTGTCACAGGTACCTCAGACACAGCAGCTTCTCCCGTTCACAGTACAAGAAGTTGAGGGCGATAGAGAAGTTATTTTGTATGAACCAAATACAGAAGATACTTTCAATGCCATCATTCCGGAGTATATTGCTGGTGTTATCTATTCTGTTTTGTGTGAGAGTACTGCAAGTGAGCAGGGTGCCCGCAGAATGGCAATGGAAAATGCTACAAACAATGCGGCTGATATGATAGAATCTCTGAATCTTACCTACAACCGTGCTCGTCAGAGTGCGATCACCCAGGAAATTACGGAGATCGTGGCTGGCGCCGGAGAAGATTAATAGTGACAATAGTAAAGGAGAGCACATTGGCTACAGAAAATTTTGGTACCGTAACAAAAGTTATGGGCCCTGTTCTGGATGTCCGATTTGAAGACGGACAGTTGCCGGATTTGATGAATGCTATCGAGATTGACAACCGCGGCACAAGGCTTGTGGCAGAAGTAGCACAACATATCGGAGATGATGTTGTTCGCTGCATCGCTATGAGTAGTACCGATGGACTCACGAGAGGCACTCCGGCTAAAGATACTGGAGCCCCTATAAAGATGCCAGTAGGCGAGGAAGATCTTGGAAGAGTACTTAATCTTCTAGGAGAACCTGTAGATAATAAAGAAGCAGTTCCTGCAAGTGATTTTTGGCCAATTCACAGACCGGCACCTTCCTATGAAGAGCAGCAGACATCTGCTGAAATCCTTGAGACAGGTATTAAGGTCGTTGACCTTATTTGTCCATATCTTAAGGGTGGTAAGATTGGTTTGTTCGGTGGTGCAGGTGTAGGAAAAACAGTTCTTATTCAGGAACTTATTCACAATATTGCAACTGAGCACGGTGGATACTCAGTATTCACAGGTGTAGGTGAGCGTACCCGTGAAGGTAATGACCTTTATGGCGAAATGAGTGAAAGTGGAGTTATTAACAAAACAGCACTTATATTCGGTCAGATGGATCAGCCACCTGGAGCACGTATGAGAGTTGCTCTTTCAGGACTTACAGTTGCTGAATATTTCCGTGATGTTAAGAAACAGGACGTGCTTTTGTTCATTGATAATATCTTCCGTTTCACTCAGGCAGGTTCTGAGGTTTCAGCCCTTTTAGGACGTATGCCTTCAGCCGTAGGTTATCAGCCTACACTTGCTACAGAAATGGGTGAATTGCAGGAACGTATTACATCTACAAAGAATGGTTCTATCACATCTGTTCAGGCCGTATATGTACCTGCGGATGACTTGACAGACCCTGCTCCTGCAACAACATTTACACACCTTGATGCAACAACAGTTCTTTCCCGTGAAATTGCTTCACAGGGTATTTATCCTGCTGTTGATCCTCTTGAATCAACAAGTAGAATTCTTACTCCGGAAATAGTTGGTCACGATCACTATGAAGTTGCACGAGGAGTTCAGGAAGTATTGCAGAGATATCGTGAACTTCAGGATATCATCGCTATCATGGGTATGGATGAACTTTCTGATGAAGATAAGCTTACAGTTAACCGTGCACGTAAAGTACAGCGTTTCCTGTCACAGAGCTTTAGTGTTGCAGAACAGTTCACTGGTTTGGAAGGAAAATACGTACCACTCAAGGAAACAATCAGAGGTTTCAAGATGATTCTTGATGGTGAGTGTGATGAACTTCCAGAGTCAGCATTCCTCTTCTGTGGAACAATAGACGAAGCGTTCGAAAAGGCAAAGAAGTGACAAGCATTTGCCTTATAAAAGGTAAATGCCAGAAAGGAAAAGCAGATGGCAGCTCCATTTCATCTTCAGATTGCGACACCGGACGGCGGAGTTTTTGATGGACAGGCAACACGCCTTATCTGTAGAACTATCGACGGCGATGTCTGCGTTATGGCTAGACACACCAATTATTGCTCAGCTCTTGGAATGGGCGAAGCAAGAGTTACAATGGAGGACGGAAACGTTCGACTTGCAGCTTGTATGGGTGGTATGTTAAATGTCATGGACGGAGAGTGCCGATTAGTAGCTACGACATGGGAATGGAAAGAAGATATCGATCTAGACCGTGCCGAGGATGCAAAAAGAAGAGCCGAGGAGATGCTCGCAGAACGTGATAGAATGGATGACCGTGATATCCAGGTTGCAGAAGCAAAACTCCGTCGTGCGCTTATCCGCAGTGGTGTAGCAAAACTCTGATAAATAATATTTAAGACGCTATCGAATTTTGGGTAGCGTCTTTTTTGTAGCATAAATTAAGAACAATTAGAATGATAGTGCGGAATGTTTGCATGCGTAACCGAATAGGAGTTAGACTGCTCGATAGCATTTTGTTGTGAGAGCGAATTTTCTTATTTCGAAAAAAAAAATTGCAATAATTCTATTATTTGAGAATGTAACGTAATGTGCCTATCAACTATAATTCTATCAACAAGGTAATAGCTATAGATAATAGTCAAGACGTTTTTATGAGGAGATTTCATTATGGATTATTCTGAAATGGCAGTAATGCTATTAAAAAAATGTACTGCGGAGTGTGATTTAGAAGAATCTACATGTGGGCTTAAAGTTGCGGCGATTTATATTACAGAGGACTAATGTAAGATTTAGTACATCATAAAATAGTTTTACGTAGATACGATGTACTAGAAGGCTCACACAGTATTCTTTGAGATAAATATCTTTAATGGATAAAAAACTTATATATCAGCTGTTAGGTATTTTAATACTGGAAAGAAGGGGAGTATGACAAAAATAAAAACAACATTGTTTCATAAGAATAAACTTTTGTTCACAATAGTTGTATTACTTATTGTTATGGGCAATTTTTTGGCAATTTCTTTTGCATATGTCTTGCAAAAGGTTCTTGATTTGGTAAGTGAGGGGAACATAAGTAAACTTGTTTCGTTTTCGGTTTTTATTATTATACTTTTGATACTACTATTTTTGGTACAGTATTCTCTTAATAGATTTAGGAATAAATATATATATAGAGTCATGCGCTCGTTTAGAGCAGAAGTTTATCAACAATTATCTCAGAATAGTATAACAATGTTTTTTTCTGAGAATACCAATAAATATGTATCTTTTTTTCAAAATGACATAACTATAGTAGAAGAAAGGTATTTGCTAGGGATTTTTTCTACTATAAGCAGTATTCTTTCTATGTTGTGGGCGATATTATTGATGCTTTGGTATAGTGTTTCATTATCGATGATTGTTATTTTACTGTGTCTGGTACTGGTCTTGATGACCCAAATAATGAGCAAAAGGATAAGTGAATATGAAGTAGCAACAAGCGAAGCCAATATGCACTTTATAAGTATGTTAAACGATTTGTTAAATGGTTTTACTGTTATAAAAAGCTTTCAGGCCGAAGAAAAAGCATTAGAATTATTCGGAATACAAAATGAAAAATTATCGGTAACTAGAAAGAGTAAAAAGGATAAAGAAGCTTTATTGACAACAATGTCTAATGTGCTCGGTTCATTAATACAAATATTGATATTTGTTATTGGTGGAGTATTTGCTATAAATAAGTGGTTGTCCTTAGGAACTGTGGTTGCATACATAAATCTTTCAGAATATATTATTTCTCCATTGCAATTGCTTCCGGGCTATGTTGCTGGAATAAAATCAGCAGATTCACTAATCAGTAGAATGGATAATCAGCTGTGTAATTGTAGCAAAACAAACGAAAGAATAACTGTTAATAAGATTAATGCTGGTATAAAAATTGATAACTTAAGCTTTTCGTATGATAATAAAACGATTTTGTCGGATCTTAGTTATAACTTTCAATTAGGAAAATCTTATGCAATAGTTGGAAAAAGTGGGAGTGGAAAATCTACCTTTATGCGTTTGTTGCTGAGTGGATACGATAATTATAGTGGGGATATTTATTATGATAATGTAAATATAAAGAAAATAGATATAAAGTCTTTATACAATTTAGTTTCGTATGTACAGCAGTCAACATTTATTTTTAATGCAAGTATTATTGATAATGTTACTATGTTTCAAAATTATCCACGTGAAGATGTTATGAATGCGATAACAAAAGCTGGTCTGAGTTCATTGATTAATAAAAAAGGACTTGATTATATCTGCGGTGAGAAAGGATGTAATTTGTCAGGCGGGGAGCAGCAGAGGATTTCTATAGCGAGGTGTCTTTTAAAGAAATCATACATTATTATGATGGATGAGCCAACGTCGTCACTTGATGATATAACCGCTGATGAAATTGTTGATTGTGTCACAAAACTTGAAGGAGTTACCAAAATCTTTATTACACACGATAACAGCGAAAACTTTTTGAAAAAATTTGATGAAGTATTGGAACTTCGCGATGGAAGATTATGTAAGAATTAGTATGGATAAAAATATAATCAATTGAAAATGTATCGAATAATAAATAATGCATATCTTTTAGTATTTTATGGATTCAATAATGTCATCAATTGATTTGGGTATATGATTATGAAAAAAAATATTATTAATAAATGCAATATATTATTCTGATATGGATAGTCCTCATTTGGGACAAATGATTCTACGTGATATTCTCTGCGAATACTATGATGTAGAATGTATAAATTTTGATTACCTTAATAAGCAAAAGATAATTTCTTATAGCGAGAAGTACCAAGATAATATACATCTTATGGGGGATTATATTTTAAGTAAGTGTCCTGATGCAGTTGGTTTTTATACCATTTCTAATGCGTTCTTTTCGATTATTTCAATTGCTCAATATATTAAAAAGGTTTGTCCTTTAGGTATAACAGATTTGCAATTACATAAATTTATGCCTTTACCAGGAACAAAGGAAACAGCCAGAGTATTCGAAAAACTGTATTTTGATGAAAGAATGATTGAGGCAACATTAAATAATTATTCTTTTGAAGATATTAAAGACATCATTACTAAATATAAAGCTGCATTTACGCAGTATTATACTTTTGATTCAGAAGTAAGAAATCTTTATCCTAGATTTGATTTGTTTATTGAAGTGATGTCTAGCCTTTCTGATTTTTTTAAAGGTACATTAAAATTCTTAGTTAAACAATATGGTTTCATTACAATCTATAGGAGAATTGAAACAAATTTAGAAGATTTGTTTATAGAATCGCAAAATAGAGAAATAACAGACCGCGTTAGTGTAGATAAGAGAAAAAGGTTGGCGAGAATATATAAGGCTGCTTCAGATTTCTTAGAAAGTGAAATTAAAAAACAAAAATCTATTTTGTTTTCGAGCATATTTAAGTATGACTATAATAAAATGAAATGTTATATTGATAACAAGCAAACTGTTACAATTCTTAAATTTGAAATTAATATACGTACGGCGATACAAACATATGATATAAAACCTGAATGTTACTATGTTAAATATACTCAAATTGGTGATAAAGTATATACAACTCATGTCATTCCGAGAGCATGTCATTCCATAATTTAAGTAACGAGTTATAAGCATTGGCTGATTTTGCATCTACCGGACGCTGATTATTTAATAGATGGTCAATAACATCTATCGTTGTTGATCCAAACGAGTCAAAGGCGGTTTTGAAAAAAGAAGAATCGGTATATGCATATTTCATTTCTGACAGATTGTAATTAGGATGCTTATCAAATTTTCGTGCATGTTCATATGCCTGTTTAATATACGAAGACATTTGTTCATAGCTGTTAGAAAAAGCAAGAATAAGTGTGAGTAATGAAAGTGTTATAGCAAAAATGCGATCGTAGTATGTCGTTTCGTTGTCATACAGTAGTCCGCGAATATTAGTGCATTCCCATTGAAGAATTTCTATTGCTTCATTATATTTTCTTTTCTCTGTAAAGATATTTGCAGCAGCTATAACTATCATATTTCTTTCAGTTACAGATTTAATCATTGCATTTGTTATGTATAGGAGAGATTCTTCTGCGTTTTCTATATGTTCAGATAGCATTTGTGCTATATATACGTCATTTATCCCACAATAATTACACATTTTATATTCATTTATAGCCTTTTTATGATATCCCATAAGGCTATAAATAGATGCAATATCTCTGTGAATACTGACAGTTCCAATATGTTCATCATTATTCTGGTATATTAAATCTAAAGACTTATGAAGCAATTCTAAAGCCTTTTCTCCGGATTGATTTTTATGAGAAGTAATATAGAGCGTTTTGTATAGATTTGAGGATTCGATATAGATACGAAAATTATTGGGAAATTTTAGTAATGCAGTTTCTGATAGTTCTATTGCTTCTTCAAATTTTCGATTTCTAGTTAATGAGTTAATACTATCAGCGTATTTATCTGCATCACGGTGTTTTAATTCATAGCTAATAAGTGTATCAACAGAAATACCGAAAAAATCAGCGAGTTTTGCAAGCATAATTATATCTGGAAATGAGGTGCCTTTTTCCCATTTTGAGATAGTTGAAACAGAAACAGATAATCTTTCCGCAAGTTGCTCTTGGGTTAAGTTCATACTTTTACGATATTTTTTTATATTTTCTGCCAGCAATATCATCATGTCTTCTATCCCTCTTTTTGCATTAGTAAGCGATTTGAAATTCAAAAAGTATAAATACATCATAACATATAAGCAGATTTTTTGGTTGGTATAGATATCATTTATTTCGATAAGAAAAAAGTGTTAATGCCAAAACTAGAAAGAAATATCTTGTTGATGAACTCGTAAAAAATGAAGAATCACCGTCTTAGAATAATTACAATATTAATGTTAAAAACAAGTGATAGATTAATTTTATGATGTTGATTTAATGCGCTATAGTGGTAAAATCCTGTCTTTGACAGTTTGACAACAACTAAAGGTGCCAAAAACCTTGAGAAATCTAGCTTTTGGCGCCTGTTTTGCATTTCTTGAAATATAGTAATATTACCTTTGTTTACTTTGCTTTTCGATAGTTCTCATATCCGCTTTAGTAATGAACTCATAATCGGTTCTAAAACCACATGTTTTATGAAGGGCATCGGTAAGTTTATCGCGGATGTAAGTTGGCATATAACCCTGACCTTTGATGTCTGCAAATTTCATTGATTTTAATTTATCTAAGATTTCTTCACAGGTATATTTACTTTCAAGTTGCTTTTCCAATAAACGGTATACAAGTAATGACAGGAAACATATCAAGAAGTGAGCCTCTATTCTGTCGTCTCTCCTGATATAGACAGGTCTTGCAGCAAAATCAGTTTTCATGATTCTGAAGCACTCCTCAATCTGCCATCTGCCCTCGCTTACTTTTAAAATCTCTTTAACATCATCATCTATTAAATCTGTACAAACAGCATAAAGGCCGTCATATCTAGCTTCTTCGTCAACCTTTGTCTCGTCAAGATAGTAGTGTATATCGGCAACTTCGCCATCTTTAGTGTATGCATCCTTGCCTATAAAACGAGCTGGATCATTAGGATTTTTACGATTCTTTTTTAACTTTCCTTTTTTGATCATAGCCTCGGCACGTTGTACCTGTGCCTCTCTGATTGCCTTTTGATAAGCAGCATATTTGGGCGAATAGGTGATTATGAGCAGCTGATCTATATTTTCGCTGATATAAGGAATTTCTTTATAATACAGCTCATCAGAATCGGATTTTTCAATTTCTGAAGCAGAGACCTTTTGGTTATCTGAAAGTCTTTTAAAGCCATCTTTACTAAGCGCGAGTTTTTTGTTTTCTGCATCAAGCTTTTTTATTGACTGGGTGACGATAAAAGCTCGTTCTCCTAGATGGTTAAACTTGCGATTATCTGTTGAGCCAAGGCCGGCATCGCTGCAGTAAATAAACTTGTCATGTCCGAACTGCTGAATGATTTTTGTTTCTAAAGGCTTTAATGATTTTTGCTCATTCTGATTTCCGCCAAAAATTGAAAATGCCAGTGGAATACCGTCTCCATCAATGAAAAGTCCCATCTGAACGATTGGATTAGGGCGATGCTCTTTGCTTTTGCCATACTTTTTATTACCATCTTCCTGCTCGATTTCGAAATAGAAGTTAGAGCAGTCGTAGTAAAGTATTCTATCATTTCTTTTGCCAAAATAGTTGCTGTTCTTAAAAACTTCAGACTGGATGAAATCCGATTCTTTTGCAAGTACCGATAACGCTCTGTATACATCATGAAGCTCGTATGTAGGAGCTTCAAGGTATGACTGTGCAGCCTTATATGCAGAAAGTTTGCTATGTGGATCAAGGATGCGATTATAAACCAGGTCAGAAAGAATGGCATTTAAATCGTATTCATGCTGATGAAGTTTTTTGATCGCTTTGCAGATCTTGTCCAGCTGGAGCTTGTAATAAACAGCCTGAGGAAACAGATAACCGCCTTCAAATAGTTTGCGCTGTGCATAGTCTAATTCCTTATCTGCGTGGAAAACAACCTGAACAGATTTTGTTTTGCGGGCCTGTTTGTACTTATTGGTTTCGGCAGCAACTTCGCTGCGGCACCAGGCAATAACATCATCACGGGTTGGACCATGGTCCTTTATTAATTCTGAAAGGGTACCGAGCTTACGGACAGTAGCAGTGGTGTAGCAAAACTCTGATAAATGATTTATAGGCGCTATCGCAAAAGTGCGATAGCGCTTTTTCGATGTAAAAAGAGTAGAAATTACACACGCAAACATGAAAAACGGAAATGGTATATAATAAAGGGAATGTTATTTAAAACAAATAATAGTTCAAAAATGGAGGAGATAAATGGGTTTTTATGTTTTTGCAGATGGCACTGCTAATTTGCCAAAGAGTTTATTAGAAGGGATAACTCTTTTGCCATGTAGTTATCTGGTTAATGATAATCTGGTTGTATATAAAGGTAATATAGATGATTTTGACGGCCATACATATTATGAAGGTTTGAAAAATGGAAATCAGATTAAAACAAGTCTTCTTAATACGGCGCTTTTTTTGGAATACTTTACTCCAATAGCTAGTAAAGGTGAGAGTTTAATATATATTGCTATGAGTTCAGGAATAAGCGGAACTTATAATGCAGCTATTGCTGCAGCAAATGAACTTATGGATGAATACCCGGATTGTTTTATTCACATAGTAGATTCACATGGATGCGGTTTTGGTAATGGAATTCTTGCACTTAAAGCTGCAAAGCTTAGTAGAGACAACGTAGATTGCAAAGAGGCAGCAAAGATATTGGATGAAGCAGTTGCTCATGCCTGTCAGTATTTTACTGTTGATGACCTTAACTTTCTCAAAAACACAGGACGTGTAAGTGGTGTTACAGCGCAGATTGGAACAATACTTAATATCAAGCCAATTTTGTTTGGTGATAGTACTGGGCATATTATATCCTGTGGAAAAGTTAGAGGAAGAAAAAATGCAATCAAGGCTATATTGAATAAGTATTCTGAAAAGAGAATGGAAGGAGAGGATCAGACAGTTTGCATTTCTCATGGAGATTGTCTAGAAGATGCACAAATGCTTGCAAATATGGTTATGGAAGTAAACCCGAAAGCCAATATTACAATATGTCAGCATGAGCCATTCTCAGGTGCACATGTAGGACCTGGAATGCTCGGATTGTTTTTCTGGGGAAATGAGAGATAAGAGAGTATTAATCTAAGTAAAAACCAATATCAATTGGTGGTCCAATTGATATTGGTTTTTACTTGATTGAGCTTGGAATTATAGTATTTACTTGTGGCAAAGTCACATGAATAATCTGCTATAGCAACACAACATTTTAAGTTTTCTATTGTTTCTAGGGAATAGAAAACATTGCTATTCATAGCATTATTCCATGTGATGTTGAATAAATTTCTATGGATTGAATGGGCTCTGTGTTGCCGTAAAGCTTCTTTAATTATATATTCAGAAATTGAATTAGATGAAGCATATTCTTTGTTATCACCTAGTTGACTTGCAATAGTTCCCATGATTAATTCATATAAGCCTATATGAGTTTTGATACGCTTTTTGTAGTAGAATTCACATTTATCGCTAAGCATTTTTAATGTTCTAATATCATTTTTTTTACATGCAAGATTATAAAGTATTGTTACTTCTATGTCAGAGAGGTAACTGCCTGAGGAATACTTTACATTTTCAGGTAACGTTAGTTTTAAAGCATCTTTTAGGTTTTTAACATAGTCATTAGCATTTATTAGATTTTGCCTATATTTTCTTTCGTTCAAAATTAGAGTCAAGACTTGAGTATTAAAAACTTTGTTGTTTTTTAGCCTATCATCTAGAGCTTTTGAAATCTCCTCAGCTTGTTTCCAATCAGAATCATTCATATGGCGTTTATATTCTTTATATGTATTTAAAACTGAAAAATCATCTGTTATTATCTCGGAACGTCTAAAATGAGATACTATTCCTAACTTGGTGAAAAGTTCTTCAATAAGTAATTGTTGAGGTCTTGCTTTTCCTTGTTCAATTCGTGTTATGGTTTTTGATGAGCATAAATTACGAGAAAGCTGATCTATAGAGATTCCGTAAAGCAATCGTCTGCTCAAAAGAACATCGGATATGCAGTATACTTCTGAATCTCTGTATATATATCCACTATAATCCATTGATGCATCTATTTTATATTTTGAGTATATTGATTGAAACGAAACTAGCCATTTTTTTTCATTTTCACATATTTCTTTTGAACAAAGAAACGGAAGAGACATTACTTCGTTGATATCATTTCTGAGTTTAAGTAATTCTATTAGGTAATATGTTCTTCTGGCTTCTTTGAGATTTATTAAAGCTTTTTCGCTGTTTATCCAAATATCATAAAAGTTTTGGCTGCTTAAAGATGACATCGAAGTCAAATCAAACCATCCACAGACTGCCATTGGGTATACTTTAGCAACTACATTTGGTTGATGAAAAGATGTTTGAATTGCTTTACATATTATCGAATAAAAATCGGATAATTCATTTGGGGTGTAATTGTCTAATTTACTTTCGATGCGTAATGTTCTTAACAAAATATAGTATTCAACCGGGGCCAGTACATATTCGTCAAGATTAAGTAGATTAATATTGGGCATTGTAATATTAACAGCTTGGTTGTAAACTGAGGCAATTTGATTCAATGGCTTTTTCTCTAATTCCATGATTCGAGCTTTCATATCGAGAAGAAACTGATGTTCGATTTTCTGACCTTTTTTTACGGAATTAAGAAGATTATTGAGTATTTTCTTTGATTTAATTATATTCTTTTCTTCAACATATTCAATGAGTAATTGACTTTTTTGATGGAATTCATATTCATCATAGTGAATAAAGTCTTCAAAATCTTCAGAAGAAATACCCAATCTTGCTAGTAAGCGATTTCTCATAAGATAATTAGAGTTACGTTCACCTGTTTCTATATAATGCATCATGGTTTCTGAACATAATCCATAGCAGAGTTTTTTAGAAGGAATATGTAAGCGTTTTCTAGTGTTATTTAAAAAGCGGTGAAAGGTGATTTTGTCATAATCTTTTGAATTCATTTATGCTAGCATCCTTTTATGTCATTAAAAATTTATAACTTAAACTTTATACTTGCAATGAAGTCACGTATTTCGGATAAGGTTTAAATGTACTTCATAACTGCGAAGTTTTAATGTGTAATATTATAATTGTTTATGTTTTGAATGTCAATATAAGCGATAGGGACAGAGTTGTGAAGTGAATTTAACAACTCTGTCCCTTGATTAATGAAAAAATGAGCCTTAGACTTAAAATTGTCGCGGCAAGAAATAAAATAGAGGAGGTGCAAGCTAATGAAAAAAGTGTCATTTTCTTTTGATGATCAGACTTTTAGACCTGCTAACTGCATGGGGTTAATTGGATGTTGTTGTAGTAGGATTAATTAATTAAAGAAATTTAGTATTAAAAGGACAGGTAGTGAAGAAATACTATTTATAAGGTGTAATTCTTCACTACTCTTTCTAGGTGTTTTTTAGTAATTAGTCTTAAGTAAAAAATGATAGGATGGGTTAGATGATTTGAAAAATCAGAGATGCATTGAGTATAAAGGATGGCTTTTACTATCTGAAGAAAAGAGTAACAAGGTATATACAGCATATAATTCGCGAACAAATGAGCTTTTTGCTGCTGATAAAACTTTGGAAAATATTATTGATGAAATAGAAAAGATAGATGGCGGTGTTATTGAAACTAAAAAGGATGAATCAGTAGTACCAAAGAGAAATAAAATAAAGACTAAGAATTTAGTTATTTGCGCAGCAGAGCAGTGTAACATGTCTTGTAAATACTGTTTTGCTAAATCTGGTACTTATGGAAATTTGAAAACGCCTATAATTAATGAACTTGTTTTGAAAAAGATTAAGTTGTTTATGGATCAGATTACTTCTGATGGTTTTACAACTATACATTTTTTTGGTGGAGAACCATTGTTGGCTATAAGTGACATTATAAGTTTTTGTAAGATGGTAAGACTGTCAAGTGAAAATTTAGGAAGAACTTGTCCAGAATTCACTATGACTACAAATGGAACATTAATTACTGATGAAATAGCACAACAACTGGCAGATAATAATATCAAAGTATGTATAAGTATAGATGGACCACGAGTAATTCACGACACAAATAGAATATATCCGGATGGAAAGGGTTCATATGATGATACGATAAAAGGAATGGAATTATTAAGAAAATACAAGGTCCCATTTGCAATTGAGGCAACTATTTCAATTTTTCAGATTTATAATTGGTCTGAAGAAATGCTTGTTGAATACTTTGACTTCTTTAAACAAAGTGGAGCGACTTTGGTTGGAATATATTTAGATGTTTTCGAAGAAAAATTTGATGAACAAGAGAGAATCGCGTTATCAGAATTTATAAATATGATGGTTGATTTTATGTTTTCACTACTGACATCGTCAGAAGAATTGACCGTTGTTTATCAAAATGTAATGAGTATTATTTCATCAATAGTATTTGGAAAATTTGAAAAAGGTGAATGTGATGCAGGTTTTTCTCAGGTGTTTATTACAGCATCTGGAGATGTTTATCCATGTCAGGCTTATTATGCAAAAAGAAAGGATTTTCTAGGAAGTATTGAATTACCAATGGATGTCAAGAAGGCACAATTAAATTTGATGGAGAATAGAACTAAAAGAACACCTAAAGAGTGTGAGAATTGTTCATATAGAAGATTATGTGATGAAAGATGTCCTGGCATGAGGTTGCTTTCTTCAGGATATGAAGATCAATTGAGGAAACCATTTTGTTTTGCACAAAAACAATTAATAAATAGAGTGTTGATTAACCTTACGAAACTAATGAATGAAGATAAAGTTCAATTGTTCGAGCAAAATGTCAAGAAAGCTATTGAGCTTGCAAATACACTTCAGATACATGCGTAAATGATTATTAGAGGAGCATTTAGATGAGTAAAAAAGAAGTTAAAAATATGAGGCGGCAGTTTACACGGGAATTATTTAGAGATAATAAGTTTAATCTTTTTTGCACACTTTTAGCGACTATGTTTGCGTCTTGTGGAAGCTTGATAATTCCTTGGCTTATTAAAGAAATAGTGGATTTGATTTCTGGCGTGGGAAGATACACAATAACAGAATTGTTAATTATAACGATATTTGGAATAGCACTTTTTGTGTTGGCTGGTATTTTGGATTATATATTTTTAGGACGTTTTAGAGTAAAGGCTATTACACAATATCGTTCGTATGCTTTTGAAAGACTTATGAATAAAGGGATTCAAGCATTTTCAGGAGAAAATACATCTTTATATCTTTCAGCATTTTCAAATGATGTCAATACAATTGAGAGCAGTTATATAGCACCTATTCAGAATACTATACAAACAAGTGTAATGTTCATAGGAGCATTGTTTTTGATGCTTAGATACAGCCTTTTGCTTACTATGGTTGCAATCTTTTTTTCATTTATTCCGATATTAGTATCAATTGTTCTTGGAAATTGTGCAGCAATAGCAGAGAAAAAACTGTCTGACAAAAAAGCATTATATACTGGTGTATTAAAAGATGCATTGTCGGGGTTTTCTGTTATAAAAAGTTTTAGAGCAGAGCAGGATATTATAAAAATACACGATGAAAATATTGGATTTGTAAAAAATGCATCAGAGAACAAAACAAGGATTGGTGTTCTAGTATCATATTCTTCAATGTTAGCAGGAATTGTTGTACAGCTAGGTGTATTTATTGTGGCGGCTTGTTTAGTAAATGCAGGAAATAGTATAACTCCAGGAGTTGCTATTGCATTTGTTCAGTTGATGAATTATATACTTAATCCGATTCAGATACTACCATCATACTATGCAGGAGTAAAATCTTCTTATGCTCTTATCGACAAGATAGCAATTGCGCTTGATCAAAATGTGGTAGATGAAGGGACAAATATACAGTCAGAGCTTAGAGATAGTATTTCAATAAGAAATCTTTCTTTTTCATACGAAAAAGATAAAGAAGTATTAAAAGAAGTAAATATGAAATTAAACGCAGGTGGATGTTATGCAATAGTTGGTGGATCGGGTAGTGGAAAGTCTACTATTTTGAATTTACTTATGGCTGCATCAAGAGATTATCAGGGGGAGATAAAGTTTGATGGGATTGAGCTTAGAAGTATTGCTCCATCATCTTTATACAATCTGGTTTCAACTATCCAACAAAATGTTTTTGTTTTTAATCGTAATATAGTAGATAATGTAACAATGTTTTCAGAATTTACTGATGAAGAAATTGATCATGCTATAGAAATGTCTGGACTTGGCAGGTTGATAGAAGAAAAAGGAAAGAGCTATACTTGTGGAGAAAATGGAGTGAATCTTTCTGGTGGTGAAAGACAGAGAATATCAATAGCAAGAGCACTTCTTAGGAAAACACCAGTGTTATTAGTGGATGAAGCAACGGCAGCGTTAGATGCAAAAACTTCTTACGATGTTATGAATGCAATTCTTAACTTGAAAGGATATACAAGAGTAATAGTAACACATGATCTAGATGAAAGCATTCTTAAACGATGTGATGGTATTTTTACTATGAAAAATGGTAAAATTGCAGAGAAGGGAAGTTTTGAAGAATTGATGAACCAAAAGGGTTATTTTTATTCTTTGTTCACAGTTTCGCAGAACTAATAATAAAATAAAGATTGATGTTACTGTTAATATAGCTAAGTGAGATGGAGTTGTTGAATGTTTTTCGCAACTCTGTCTTTTTTGTGCTAGATAAATATTAAACAAGTAAAACATTACAGAATTAATCCGATACACTTGTAAAAGATTAATTTTATAATGTTGCATCACTGCGTCAAAGTGGTAAAATGGTTAAAGTATCTTCAAATGATATTTTCGCTGGAGGGGAAGATGGTTTCATCAAAAGAGTATTTATCAGAGTTGTTGTGCAGGTATAGGGGCAACTATGATATAGAAGAGAACTTTAAACTGAATAATAACTTCTATCCTGCGTATGCAAGATTTAGTTCTCTTAGTGAGAAGTATGTTTTGAGAAAAGAAGCAAAGCTTTGGGAAATACATACTTATGAGCATATTCTTTTCATTGAAACAAAAAGTGTATCTATTAAAATGCTTGATGAAATCTTCTTGGTGATGGCAAATGAAATGGAACCGGAATTTGTCAGGAATAACCAGAAATATCCTGAGAAGAATCATATGGTGTCTTATCTTACTGTTATTATTATTTCTGAAGAAACGCCAAATGAAATTGTTCAGAAAGCTATTAGGCATTTTTATTTTGATAAAGGATATATGCTTAATTTAAGAGGGCACAGTGAGGGGCATATTGCATGTGCAGCACTTGATTCTCAGAAGTTTTTTTCTAATAAACGAGGAGCAAGACTAGAGAAATTTATGCTGGATTCTTTCAATTTGAGAAAATCTAAAAAGGTTAGTTAAGTGATAAAAAGTTTTACAAATGCTTTTTATCATTAATTATAAAAAGGGTTTAGTAGGAGGAAAGATTATGAATGCAGCAGTTTTGTTAGTTGGAAGTATCGTCGTATTAGCTGCAGGCTATGTGCTGTATGGCGGATGGCTTGCCAAAAAGTGGGGAATTGATCCAAGTAGAAAGACACCTTCGCATGAACTCGAAGATGGAATGGATTATGTACCGGCTAAGACACCAGTTTTGATGGGACATCATTTCTCATCGATTGCAGGAGCTGGTCCTATTAATGGTCCTATTCAGGCAGCGGTTTTTGGTTGGATTCCAGTTCTGTTATGGGTACTTATCGGCGGAATCTTCTTTGGCGGAGTTCACGATTTTGGTGCTCTTTTTGCTTCACTTCGTCACAATGGACAGTCAATTGGAGAAATCATCGATGATTCTATGGGTAAGACCGCCAAGAAGCTTTTTCTTATCTTTGGTTATTTGACACTTATTCTTGTAGTTGCAGCATTTGGTTCGATTGTTGCCAGTACCTTTGGAACTACAACAGCAGCAGGTGTGGCAGTTGAGGGTGCTACACTTAATGCAAATGAATCAACTGCAATGATTTCATTTTTGTTCATAGTTCTTGCTATGGTTTTTGGTTTCTTTGTTTATAGAAAAAATGCTCCAATAGTTGTTGCCTCTATTATTGGTTGTTTGGGAATCGTGGCAGTTGTAGCAATCGGACTTAATTTTCATCCTATAGCACTTACATATAATACATGGATGTGGGTTATAGGTGCATATATTCTGGTAGCATCAGTTACTCCTGTATGGATTTTGCTTCAGCCAAGAGATTATCTTAGTTCTTTTTTGCTTTATTTCATGATTGCAGTTGGTATAGTAGCTGTTCTCGGCGCAGTAATTACAGGGCATGGTCATTTTGAAGTCCCTGCCATGGGTGATGCTGCTTTGAAGGGAACTGGTGTATTTACAACAGGTACGGTTTTCCCTGCACTTTTTGTTACTATTGCATGTGGAGCAATTTCTGGATTCCATTCACTTGTTTCTTCAGGAACTACTTCCAAGCAGCTCGATAATGAAAAAGATGCTAAGCCGGTAGCATATGGTTCTATGCTTATTGAATGCGTAGTTGCAGTTATTTCACTTTGTGCAGTTGGTTTTGTATGGTCTGCAGCACATGACGGAACTTATGCAAGTCCAACTCAGGTATTTGCTGGTGGTTTATCCGCTATGATTGGTAGCTTTGCACCTCAGATTCAGAATATTATGTATCAGATGCTGATTTTGGCAGTATCTGTTTTCTGCCTTACTTCACTTGATACAGCTACAAGACTTGCAAGATATATGTTCCAGGAGTTTTTCCTTGAGCAGGGACAGACTGCGAAAGATGCAACAGGATATAAGAAAGTATTGACAAATCCTATTGTAGCAACAGCTATTACAGTAGTATTGGGAATTAGCCTTGGAATGACAGGATATACTAAGATTTGGCCTTTGTTCGGAGCAGCAAATCAGCTTCTTGCAGCTCTTGGTCTTATTGCAGTTTGCACATGGCTTGGAGAAGTTGGTAAGAACAATAAGATGTTCTATGTTCCGATGGCTTTCATGCTTGCGGTTACTATTTGCTCATTGGTGCAGACAATTCATGCCAAGATGACAGCATACCTGTCTGGAGCAGCAGATAAATGGGCATTGATTCAGTCTGTAATCGCAGTACTGCTTATTGCACTTTCAGTTGTTTTGGCAGTAATAGCAGTAAAGACACTTGTTTCTCAGCACGTAAAAAAAAAGACTGATTCAGAGGCGGCCTGAAAAATAAAGATATAGAATGTATAAGCAGGCAACTTTTTGCATGATAAAGTGCAAAAAGTTGCCTGCTTTTTAGTTTTTGAAAACTAATTGTCAATTCGACGCCAGTACAATTATAGGGATTGACTTCGTTAACATGGACTTTATAATCAGCGATGATGATAGTGGGATTATTATCAGTGGAATCATCAGAGTAACCAGCAAAATAAACATTCTGATAATGAGCTGGTAATAGATGCATCAATATTCATAATAAACTCCTTAAATAATATATTTATTCTGTCAGTTGTTCTCTCGGATGAATCGAAAAAAAGTTTAGATAAAAATAATTATTTTTGATAGCTTTTTATTGAAAAATAAACAAAAAATAATTATACTTTTATTATAAAATAACGAATAAAGGTGTGTGAGATGCATATCTTTTTTAGGAGGGAGACAAAAAATTGATTCACAAAGCTAAAATGAGTTTTAGAAATCGTATGATTGCAATGTCAGCTGCGGCAGTTTTGTCTGCGACAGCTTTTTTTACGGTTCCAACTTCAACATTAAGGGTTGATGCAGCAGTTCCGATTGCTCAGGGAATTGATGTTTCACATTATCAGGGGGCTATCAATTGGACAGCAGTGGCAAATTCAGGTATTAAGTTTGCTTTTGTTAGAGTTGGAACATCTAATACTATTGATACTCAGTACATTAACAATTTGAAAGGGGCAGCAGCTGCAGGACTTAGAGTGGGTGTTTATTGGTATACATATGCGACTACACCAGAGCAGGTAGCTCAGGAAGCTAATCTTGTTGTACAGCTTATTGCACCATATCAGATTTCTTATCCTGTAGTACTTGATTTGGAAGCTCAAGCTCAAAAAGCTTTGAATCCTGCACAGCAGCAGGCTTTAGTAAACACTTTCTGCAGTATTGTTCATAATGCAGGATATATGCCAATGGTATATGCAAGCCGTAACTGGTATGCTCAAAGACTTGGTGATACAACCTGGCAGAAGTGGGTTGCTCAGTATTCTGATGCATGCACAATGCCATTTTCCTATGGAGTATGGCAGTATACAAGCCATGGTGCAGTTCCTGGAATCGGAACAAGAGTAGACATGGATTATCTGTATACAGATTATTCAACACTTATTATTCCAGAAGGATTCCTTCAGCGTGATGGAAAGACTTATTATTTTGCAAATTATCGTTGGCAAAAGGGATGGGTTACTCCTGCATCTGGTGGAAAGTATTTCTGTGATGCAACAACTGGTGCAGTTACAACCGGTTGGATGAATGATGGAACATATCAGTATTACCTTGATCCGGCACAGGGTGGTAAGGCATGCGTAGGTGTTACCAAGATTGGCAATGATACATACTATTTCAATGCAGATGCAAGAGAGACAACTGGTCTTATAACTGTTGGTGATGGAATGGTAATGTATTTTGCACAGGATGGTAAGGCTCAGAAGGGCTTTGTACCTCTTGGCGATGGAACAAGATACTTTGCAGATAACTATCTGATGCTTACAGGTCTTCAGACAATTGGAAAAGATCTCTACTACCTTGGAAATGAAGGTATTGTAAGAACCGGCTATGTTTCATTAGAGAATGGTTTGTATTTCTTTAATGCAGAAGGTAAGTCAGTAACAGGATTCTTTGCAGATCCTACATCAAAGTTAACATACTATTTTGCACCTGAAACACATACAGCAGTTACAGGACTTCAGAATATCAACAAGAAGCTTTATTACTTCAATGAAAAGGGAGCAATGCAGACAGGTATGTTACCACTTAATGGTGGATTATATCTCTTTGGGGCTGATGGAGCTGCTGTAACAGGATTCTTCACAGATCCTGCTACTAACAAGACATACTATTTTGATCCTGCATCAGGAAAAGCTGTTGTAGGTGCTACTACAATTGGAAAGAGCAACTACATCTTTGATGCAAATGGTGTAATGCAGACTGGATTTATTGGCGGTTACTACTATGGACCAGACGGAAAGATGGTAGCAAATCAGATGTTTAATGCCAATAATCTGACATTCATGGCTGGAAAAGATGGAAGAATACAGACAGGAATTGTAAAGACCAAGAATGGAACATATGCATTTGACGCAAAAGACGGACATATGCTTAGCGGATTTGTTCAGATTAAGAATGCACTTTATTTCTTCGGACCGGATGGAAAGATGGTTAAGAATACAACAGCAGTATTGTATGATGCACCATGCACATTTGATAAGACAGGTAAGCTTATAGCGCCTGCTAATTGGATGCCACCAGCTGTTGTTGGAATCTTTTAATTCAATTTAAAGATTGCACAGATGAATTTAAAGCCCCATTTTTATCAGCTATTAGCGGATAAAAATGGGGCTTTTTGCGTGTTTTTTTAGAAAAAGTTTATAATCAAATTCAATTTTGTAGAAAGTGGTATACATGGACTTGATATGTATTTTTGTTTGTGAGAAAATTAAGATTGGTGTAGGAAAATGAAACTAAAGTAACTACACTTAAGTTGTTATGGAGGTTACTGTTTGCGGGATTTGTTATAGCAGGCAGTATTGAAGACCATTAACATGATGGATGGAGGTATGTAAAATGTTGCTAGACGAAGCAAAGGAAAAGTTGGCAAAGTTTGGGCAGGAGCATGTTCTTAAATATTATGAAGAGCTTAATGATGAAGAAAAGACTGCATTACTTGAGCAGATAGAGGACACAGATTTTTCTATTTTGTCCAAGTGTAGTGAGCTTGGTAAGGCAAGTAAGAGAGGAGAATTCAGTCCTCTTGCTGCTATGCAGATATCTGAAATCGAAGCTAATCACGATAAATTCTATAACCTTGGTGTTGAGGCTATTAAGGCTGGAAAGACTGCAGCTGTCCTTCTTGCAGGTGGAATGGGAACCCGTCTTGGAAGTGACAACCCAAAAGGTATGTATGATATAGGTATTACAAAGCCTGTTTTTATTTTCCAGAGACTGTTTGAGAATCTTATGGACTCTGTTAAGGCAGCAGATAATACATATATTCATCTTTTCATTATGACATCTGAGAAGAATAATGATGCTACAGTTAAGTTCCTTACAGAGAAGAATTTCTTTGGATATCCTAAGGATAAAGTTACATTCTTTAAACAGGATATGGCACCAGCTTCTGATTATAATGGAAAGGTTTATATGGAAGGAAAGAACCGCATTTCTACATCTCCAAATGGAAATGCAGGATGGTTTTCTTCTATGATAAGAGCAGGTCTTCTTGATGTAATTCATGCAGAAGGAATTGAATGGATTGATGTATTTGCTGTTGATAATGTTCTTCAGAGAATTTGTGATCCATGTTTTGTAGGTGCTACAATTGACCGCAATGTTAGCGTAGGTGCTAAGGTTGTACGCAAGAATGCTCCGGATGAGAAGGTTGGTGTTATGTGTCTTGAAGATGGCAGACCATCTATCGTAGAGTATTACGAACTTTCACAGGAGATGATGGATGCAAAGGATGAAAATGGAGATCCTGCATACAATTACGGTGTTATTCTGAATTACCTTTTCAATGAGAAAGCGCTTGAAGAGATTGCAGCAAAAGAACTTCCTCTTCATGTTGTAGAGAAGAAGATTCCTTACATCGATGAAAACGCAAATCTTATTAAGCCAGAATCACCAAACGGATGTAAATTCGAGCAGCTCGTTCTTGATATGATTCATATGCTTGATAGTTGCCTTCCTTATGAAGTAACTCGTGAAAAAGAGTTTGCACCTATTAAGAATAAGACAGGTATCGATTCTGTTGAATCTGCAAGACAGCTTTGCAAGATAAATGGTATTGAATTATAATATGATATAATAACCGAAAGTTAAAAATGCTTACATATTTATATGTTTAGCATTTTTAATTTTTTGAGGTTTTACAACCTTGAAATGTTACAAAAATTTGTTTTACGAAGGATTGTAACAAGCTTTTATGTGGAGGAGGACAAGTTAGGCAACAGAAAATATTGTCAAACGTGAGTGAATATGCTCAAAGATGCCTAGAATCCATGGTATTAGTTAGTCACTTAAAACTACTGGAAACACAGGAAATACCAGAGCAGTTTGAAACAGTCCTGCTAACTACGGTGTAGAAACCTGATGGTTGTGTTTGAGTAATGGTATAAGTCTACGAAAACCAAGTAGCAAAATAATAATAATATTAAGAAAGGAAAAGCTATTAAGATGAAATCTATATAAAGCCATATTCAAGGCGATATAGATATGTACCGATGGCTAAGTCGGGAATTTACGACTGTGGAGTGTACAAGAACTTGTGAGTAGCGTATTGCTTGCAATC
>NZ_AUKC01000036.1 GCF_000424545.1 Butyrivibrio sp. NC3005
GGAATTTACGACTGTGGAGTGTACAAGAACTTGTGAGTAGCGTATTGCTTGCAATCGCCAAAGCATACACGTTGAAGCAGTAAGAAGTACCCGTGAGGACTTCAATTTCTCGATGTGTTAAGTATATTTAAACACATTTTGAGTGGCAGGAAAAGAGAAGACTAATAGAAAAAATAAAATAGTATTGACAGCGATTTGTTAGTCAACTATACTTACAACTAATAATTTTCAGAAAGGTAGATGCTATGGAAAGACTTATTCTCGTCACAACATTGCTTTGGATATTGCCGTAAGGATATGATTATATTTGGTTTGGGAGGATATAACGATGAGAGTCAGGATTGAAACAGAAAGATTGATACTAAGACCTTTTGTTCCGGAGGATTATGAAGCTGCTTTTAAATGGTGTGGAGATCCGGATGTAAATGAATACATGATTTATCCACTTTATAAAAGTGCGGAAGATGTAAAGACTTGGCTTGAAAGCCGCAAACTGGATGAACCGGATAATTATGATCTTGGAATCGAGCTTAAGGAATCCGGTGAACTCATAGGAAGTGGAGGTCTGGTATACAATGCAAAAAGAGATGTTTGGGTTGTTGGATACAATATCAGAAAAGACCAGTGGGGACATGGCTATGTTCCGGAGGCGATGCAGGGAATAATTAATCATATTTCAAAGACCAGAACAATAAGAGCTATTGAAGGACAATTTGCTGCAGAGAACCACAAAAGTCAGCGTGTTATGGAAAAGCTTGGTATGCATTATTCTCATGACAGTGAGTTTGAAAAGCTTGATGGTAGTAGAAAGTATGCTGCCAAAACCTTTATAAAAGAATTTTGAGACATAATATTCCTCCGATTTAAAATGGAGTCGTGACTAGAGCATCAGTTCATGAGTGCAAAAAGCACTTGTGGCTGGTGCTTTTTCTTTTGTTCGAAAATCTCGAACCCAAAGTTCTATTTCTAAGAGAACGTATTATTCCGTCACGTTCCGTAGAATTACATATGTAAGCTAGAGGTACAGCTTAGCCGGCTAACCTGACCTCCGGGTTTCAAACAGGAGGTGCGATATGAGCATTACAGAAGATGAACTTGTTGATTCCTATGGAATAGGCAGTGCAAAAGAAAGATTTGATCTGATTTATGAGAACTATTCGGTGTTCCCGCAGCTGGTGGATTGTTTTGAAATCGGTCTGTTCAACACAATCCTTAATGAGAATGAATACAACAGAAGAGCCAAGAACAATGCTGATCTCGGAGTAAGAGTCCAGACAAGCAATAAAAGCGATCCTACAGCAAAGATGGCTGTTGAGAAGGAGGAACAAAATGGCACAGAGCAGAAAAGACTCACGCGGTTATGCGCTCAGGACCGGTGAGTGTCAGAGATCGGACGGACGTTATTCCTATTCATATGTGGATAAGGACAGAAACCGCCAGGTGGCGTATGCAACGAATCTTATCACACTTCGCAAGAAGGAGCAGTAGATAAGGCGTGACCTGGAAGACGGACTTGATTCCAGAAGAGCAGAGCGCGTTACAGTAAATCAGGTATATGACTCGTACATGAAAGGCAAGTACGACCTGAAGAGTGGGATGCTATCTTGGGAGAGAGACTTGACCTTTCAGAGATGGCTCAAAATAAAATTGTTGATAACATTGGCGGCTAACTCGTGACTTTAGTCATGAGTTGAAAAATGTATTGCTTTTGTCCGCACATTGACCTATAATATAGGTAAAAGAAAGGGGCGTGATGATATGGCAGCCAAATCAGCAAATCTTTATGCAAGAATAGAGCCGGATGTTAAAGAACAGGCTGAGGGAATTCTGGCTACTTTGGGAATCCCGGCATCTAATGCTATCAATATGTTTTATAAGCAGATCATTCTAAATAGGGGTCTTCCGTTTGAGGTAAAGATTCCAACTGCGAGACCTGTTGATATTTCGAGAATGAACGCAGAAACTTTGGACATGGAACTTGAGAAAGGATATGCGGATATGCAGGAAGGGCGTATCAAATCTGCAACGCAGGTTTTTGCGGATATCCGAAGGGATTATAATGTATGAAATATGATGTTACCTTTACGGAGCAGGCTGAGAACGATCTTCGCGGTATCTTTGAGTATATAGCATTTGATCTTCTTTCGCCTGAGAATGCAGCCGGACAGCTTGACCGAATCGAAGAAAAAATCCTTTCCTTGGAAGAGTATCCGGAGAAGTTTCGGCAATATGAAAGAGAGCCCTGGAAGAGTCGAAATACACGAGTTGTGCCTGTTGATAATTATGTTGTTTTCTATATCCCCGATAAGATAAAGAAATTGGTTACAGTGATTCGGGTTATGTATTCCGGAAGAGATGTAGATAAGCAGCTTGATGAATTTACAAAGTTATAATCATAAATCCTATGAGGCGTATGAGACATTTGGTTTCATACGTCTTTTCTTTCCTGATAAATATATACAGATGAGCCTTTTTGATCTGTAACACCATAAAGGAAGAAAAGGAAAGTATACAAACATAAGAATTGATTTATAATGCCTGGTGTGGGAGTTTTCTCTGAAGTTTGCCCCTCACAAACAACCCTCATAAAAGACCTCACGAAAGCTGCCCTCACAAAGTTTCACTACCCTATGCTCTTAATAAATTTAATAGGGATGATACATTAAATAATTACATTGTCCCAATATTGACAAGCCTGTCCCAAGATGCTAATTTAGTATTGAAATATCATACATGAAAGGAAGCAGAGGCTATGAAGAAAAAAAATATAGTTAGTCTAATTAAATATTATGCAGAAAAAAATGATACTGGCTTCCGTAATGAAGCTTATGAAATAGCGAAAGAATTTGATATGGTAGGTGATTATCAGCTGTCAGAATATATCATGTCATTACTTTCTAATGTGAATACATTTGTGCCGCAGATGTCAGAATCAGTATCTCCATTTTTTGAGAGAATCGATGCTCAAGAAGATATGCTCCTATTACCGGATCCAATTACGAATGATTTGTTGGGCGTTGTGAATGCAATAGATCACAATATTGGAATAAACAAATTTATGTTTCAAGGGTTGCCAGGAACTGGTAAAACAGAAGCTGTTAAGCAATTGGCAAGAATTCTAAATAGGGAAATATTTATGGTGGATTTTTCTGCTGTTATTGATAGTAAGTTAGGGCAGACACAAAAAAATTTATCAGCATTATTCAAAGAAATTAATAGCTTTGTTCAACCGGAGAAGGTGATTGTTCTTTTTGATGAGATAGATGCACTTGCGTTGGATAGAACTAATTCTAATGATTTGAGAGAGATGGGAAGGGCAACATCGGCTATGCTGAAAGGGTTTGATAGAATGAATGAGAATGTGGTTCTTGTGGCTACAACAAATCTTTTTGAACATTTTGATAAAGCATTACTAAGACGGTTTGATACAGTTATTGATTTTAATAGGTATACAGATGAAGATCTTCTACAAATAGCTGAAAAAATGCTGGATAGATATCTTGATAAACTGAAATTAGCAAATAGAGATATCAGATTATTTAGAAAAATCATGAAATTATTGCCTCAGAGGATGTATCCCGGAGAGCTAAAGAATTTAATTAAGACATCTGTAGCATTTAGTAATCCGCAGGATGGTATGGATTATTTTAGAAGATTATATTATTCGGTTTGTAATGAAAAGCCAGAAGATTTGAAGAAACTACAGGAACAGAAATTTACAGTTAGAGAAATTGAAATATTAACGGGAAAGTCTAAGAGTAGTGTTGCTAGAGAGTTAAGAGAGGAGGACGCTGATGAATAATATACTTCAATTAAAAGGTCGTTTTGAACAGCGCCCGAATAGTTCGGTACCAGGATTACCAAAGCTCCCAAAAGGAAAATCTGTAACAAGTGTTCATTTGAAAGAACTTGCTAAACAGATATTCACAATAATGTCGTATTGGCAAGAAAATACAGATATTGGAGGAGCACTTGTAAGCGTACATTATAAACAAATTGTTGCTAAAAGCAATCGACTTAAAGTTGTCTTAGCAGAGGGAAGTAAATCGCCAACGGAGTCTATTAGAGGTGCAAAATTCGTTTGGGAAAAGAATGAGAGTGGTAAAACAATCCAGAAGCATGTCTTTACTCATTTTGTGAAACTGGAAACCTTAAGAAAATCGTTTGAACTATTAAAAGAAGTAGCCATTATTGTCGACAGAGAATATGAAGGCACGTTGACAAGTGAGAAGTGTGAAAAAATAGCTGATAAAAAAGAACATTATAGTGGTGAAACGGTTTCCAAATCTGCTTTTCTTAAAACAATTGTCGATGGATATTATGTTGAACGATTTGATGTTGATCGTGCAAATGAAGAAATCACACAGGATTCTATTATAACGATATATCAAACAGGAGTAGAAACAAAACAGTTATTAGCAAAATTTGGAATCAATATTGTTGATGATAGAATAATCGATGGTACAACATTACGATTATCCCCAGATGAAGCTAAGCTGCTTTATAATAATGCATCATACCTTGTGGCGATGAGCTTAACTGATTTTTCTGAAATAAATAAAGATGATATTGTAGATGATATAAATGGTTGGGATGATGATAGCCTTTCTCTGATTCCTGAGCCGTCAAATGAACCGGTTATTGGTGTGATAGATACTCAGTTCAATGATAAAGTATATTTTAACAAATGGGTTGAATATACAAATATGCTGGATGAGAACATACCATTATCAGAAGAAGATTATAAACACGGAACTGCTGTAAGTTATATAATTGTAGATGGTCCACAAGGAAATCCAAACCTAGAAGATGGATGTGGAAGATTTAGAGTGAGGCACTTTGGTGTGGCAACACATAGTGGGTTCAGTTCATTTGCAGTTCTGAGACTAATTAGGGATATCGTGGCGAAAAATAGAGATATAAAGGTATGGAATCTTTCTCTGGGATCAAAGCTAGAAATCAAACCAAACTTTATTTCTCCAGAGGCAGCAGAACTTGATAGAATTCAAAGTGAATATGATGTCGTCTTTGTTGTGGCAGGAACAAATCTTCCAATTGGTAAGGAAGGAAGTGACATGAAGATAGGTTCGCCAGCGGACTCACTTAATTCATTAGTTGTCAATGCTGTAGATTTTAAAGGAAAAGCAGCATCTTACACTAGAAGTGGTCCTGTATTATCATTTTTTAATAAACCCGATCTGAGCTATTATGGTGGAGATGGGAACAGAGCTGAAGATAAGATTGTGGTTTGCCGAGACAATATGGGAGCAGCTTATGTTAGTGGCACATCTTTTGCTGCACCATGGGTATCAAGAAAGCTTGCATATTTGATACATATCATGGGAATGAGCAGAGAACTTGCAAAGGCTTTGCTGATAGACTCAGCTGCTAAATGGGAAAGAAAAGACGATATTTCACATAGAATTGGATATGGAGTTTTGCCTAAGCATATTAGCGAGATAGTTCATTCTGCTGATGAAGAGATTAGATTTCTTATGATGGGTACTGCGGAGGAATATGAAACATACACTTATAATTTACCAGTGCCTATTGTGAATAATGCTCATCCTTTTTATGCTAAAGCTACGCTAGTGTATTTTCCTCAATGCAATAGAAATCAGGGAGTTGATTATACTAGTACAGAAATGGATATTCATTTTGGAAGAGTGGTTATAAATAAAAATAATAATGCAACGATAAAGCCAATTGATAATAATAAACAATCGGAAGAAGGTTTCACTCTTTACGAAGAAGATGCAAGGAAAATGTATCGTAAATGGGATAATGTAAAGCATATTAGCGAAGAGATTAAAGATAGGGCTGTTCCGAGAAAAGCATATGATTCTGGATTGTGGGGCTTAAGTATAAAAACAAAGGAAAGAATAACTACGAGGACTAAGGAGCCATTGCAATTTGGAGTGGTAGTGACACTAAAAGAAATGAATGGTGTAAATCGTATAGACGATTTTATTAAATTATGTATGGCCAGGGGATGGCTAGTGAGTAGGCTTGATGTACAGAATCAGATTGATGTATATGCAAAAGCAGAGGAAGAAATTATATTTGAATAAAAAACATAAAAACTGCTGATAATCGCTATTTTCGTAATCACACTAGACTCTTTACATCATGACAGACATACTTTGGGGATGAAAGAGCTCTATTCTCACCGAAAGGAAACAATAGAAAGAATCTTTGGGACAGCCAAAGAAAACCATGGATTCAGATATACGCAACTGTATGGAAAAGCGCGGATGGAAATGAAGGTCGCGCTTACTTTCGCGTGCATGAATCTGAAAAAACTTGCAAGAATTAAACATGAATGGCGGATAGAAATGGCATGACCGAGTCGTTTCTATCCTTTATTTTTGTAAAAATTTCAAATAAAGAAAAGTGATCTTGAGAGTATTACTCTCAAAACCACTTTGTTTACGGTCTGAACCTGTCAGGAAATCCTGCCAGGTTTTTGTTAGCGTAGCATTCACTTTTTAGTATATACTTTTGCTATCTTTTTGCATTAAATGAACAGCGACCACATAATTGGTAAACAATCAAGAGACTGATCTCTTTGATAGTCTTTCGTATACAGCAATATCTCACGCATTATTCGTGATGAAAATTTTGCTGAAAAAGCATCTATAGAAGGATGACTTTTATAACCTGAGCTTTTAACTTCTATTGCAGATATCTTATTTTTCTCAGCTATTAGAAAATCAACTTCATAATTATGTCGTGATTTTTCATTCAAAAAAGTATGATAGTATAATTCATGTCCATTAGTTGCTAAAGTCTGAGCAACAACGTTCTCATAAATATATCCTAAATTAGCCTGTAACTTGCCACTTAAAAGCTTGGAATATATATCATTTTCTGTAAAATCCTTATCTTTAAAGGCGAGTGTAATAAACAAACCAATATCAGCAGTAAACAATTTAAACCTTGTTAAGTCCTTATTTTGAGCCATACCCGGACCTGGATCATTGGCGTGATATGCTACTAAAACCGTTCCTGAATCTTTAAGTTCTGATATCTGTTCTAATATATCACCAGCTCTACTTGCACCAAGAACACTCGAAACCTGATACCTAGAAGCGTTTCCCATAAGCTGCGCCGGAATTGCATCAAAAAGAGCAGATATTTTGCCGGTTGGATCAATCTTGCGAAAATCATCCTCTTATATTTTAATACATTAAGAGTTTTTTTTACCGTTCCGTGTCCACTTTTAGTGTAGCATCAATATGGATATGCAAATTTTGCTGGGCTTATACAGCAAAGGCAGAAGATAAGCCGGAGTTTAAGTGGGAAGGGATTTACCCTGTTCAATATTGTTTATATAGCCGGGATTCTGCTCTAAGGCAATACTCATCTGCCTTGCAGACACCCGGCTTCTTTCTCGTATTTCTTTAAGTCTTTATACGATAAACTTCTCGGCAGTTTCTAATGTCATGTCTTTTTAGTTTTCCAAGTGAGCCTCCAAAAATTTTGGTGATAAAGATATTATAGGATAGAAATTATATTTCGTACAGAATGCCGTATTTGTGCGGCTTCGGGAGTGGTCGAAAAGAGTATTGTGAGTCTATTTTCCGAATCGTATCGATATAGACGTTGCATTGTTAATTTATACGCGGTATAATAGTGATAGTCGCAATAGCGAATATTGGTAATATGATATTGAAAATATCTCACAGAAAATTTTTTCTCGTACCACATAGAAAGCTATTGATTTGCAGAAGTAGAAGAGCATTTGTTGAGTGAACGCTTTTATAAGGGGCATTAATAGAAAAGCAATATCTGTATTATATTCTGTCCTTACGTCTATTCTGACGGAAGTTTTTCTTTAAGTAACCATGAGAATGACTTTTGGGTATGTAAGTTAGATTGCACCAAATATAGGCTCTACTGGAGGCATATCAATAATGAAAGTAACAGTTATTTGCGAAGTAAAAGACAATGCTGATTATGCTTTAAAGCGCAGATGTATATCTGAACAGACCTGCCACGACTTCAAGGCGGTCTTTGTTTGCAATGCACATGTTGATATGTCCCACAGCGTGGAAACAGATAACCTTTGTACCATTGTAAAGAATGATAAAAATGCTAACTGGGATATTATTATCAAATTGATAGATAGCAGCTACGTAATATTCATAGCGGAGCAGGATTTCGTTTCTGTCGATTATACCAGAATGATTGTAAAAGCTGCAGAAGAAAAAGGCGGAGATATCGTTTCCTGTGACATTGCTTATGGGAATGTTGTTGCAGATGAATATGTATATAGTAATCTTTCTCCTCTTAGGAGCATCCTTGTTGAATACGATAATAAGAAGCTGAAAGAAATGTATTCGAAATACGCTTCAGATTCAGCTGATATAGGTATGTTGTACGGAAAGTGTATTCGTGCAGAATTGTTTAAAGAGGCATGTAAAGGAAAACAACTATTAAGGTTAGATGATGCTTATAGCTATATTGTCGACCATTCCTACAAGTTCACGAATATTCATGGCGCATATTATTTCAAACATGAGATGAGTGCGGTTGATAAGAAATCATATTTTAATAGCATTACTACGCCAATTAGTAAGGGATTTTCTGATTATGAGGATATGAAAAAATCCGTTTCAGGAAACAAGTATAAAATAATTAGTTTTGATGTATTCGATACATTGATTTTAAGAAATGTTTATGAACCGACAGATTTGTTTCAGTTCATGGACGACGACTATAACAGGTTGTTTGAAACTACTGCCTATACCAGATTCTTTCTTATGAGAATGGCCTCAGAGGATGTATGTAGAAAAAGAGTATTCAAACAATACAAGGATTATGAAGATATTACATTGGATGAAATCTACGACACTATGGCTGATTTGTACCAGCTTGATTCTTCCAAACTTCAGCTTCTCAAGGACAAAGAAATAGAACTTGAGCATGAATTTTGCATTCAGAGAAAATGCGGTAAAGACCTATATGATCTTGCCATCTATTCAGGCAAAAAAGTAATCTGTACTTCCGATATGTATCTTCCAAAGAACGTAATATCCAAGATTCTGGAAGAAAACGGCTACGAAGATATCACTGAGGTCTATGTTTCATCAGAGACAAGAACTGGTAAATATACAGGGAATGCATTCTGCGCATTATCTAAATGGACAGGAGCACCTACAGATTCAATCCTTCACATAGGAGATAACTATGTGGCCGATGTAGATAAAGCTATTAAAAACGGAGTTGCGGCATTCTATCTTCCTAAGGCATTAGATATGTTCTGGGGAAGAGATAAGAACCTATATAAGGGTGAAGTAGCATCATATATCTTTGGCATGAATGGAGCAGAGAATGATTATATGAGTGCTACTCTTGCAAACTTAGGACTAAGATGTTTGCTATCTCAGATAATAAACAGGTTTTATGACAATCCATTCACGGGATTCAATAAGGATTCTGATTATGATGCAGACCCGTACTTCATAGGCTACTTTGCTTTAGGAATGCATTTGTGGGCTCTGGCAGATTGGATTACAAGAGAATCAGAAAAATATAAGAAAATACATTTCCTATCAAGAGATGGCTATGTTATCAAGAAAGTCTACGATTTAATGAATCAGGGAAAAAAAGCAGTTCCCAGTAGTTATACATATATGTCTAGAAATATCGTAGCTCTCTGTGATATCGAAAAAAAAGAAGACCTTTGGGCAATGAGGGAAAAGGTTACAGCCTATGCTGCTACTCCTAAGAAATTTGTGAAAATCCTAAAGCCGGGTATAAGTGATGTAAGCGAAAAAAAAATAATCGAAGATCTCAGCAAGAGTGGACTTAAATATGAAGATGAAGTCAAGGATGAAGAAAACTTTGCCAAGTCAATAAATGTCATATATCCATATATTGAATGGAACAACCTAAACCAATACAGAAATAAACTAAAGAAATATTTCTTAAGTGTATTTGGACCAAATGAATGCATGGTAGATGCAGGCTATAACGGCAGAGTAGAAGCTTCAATAGAAGAACTGTGTGGAATTAAGCTCGATTCATTCTATTTCCATGTAGGAGAGGACAAACTCTACGAAAGAGAAAACAGATATACATTTACAAACAGATGTTTCTATGATGCCCATCCGATTGCGTCTTATCTGGTGAGAGAGCAGTTTATTTCCAAACTAGCTCCTTCGATTAAGCGTATAGATTTTTGTGATGATGAAACAGAGCTCATATTTGGAGAGTATGTAGAAAACAAATATTCAGAGCTCATCACTAAAACCATACAGGATGCAGCTGTAGAGTATGCTGCGGGGGTAATGACTACACTAGGTAACTATACCAAGTATCTGAAATATAGGCCGGGAGATGTATCAAGACCTTTCGATTACCTTTGCAATCACGGTAAAGACCTAGATATTAGCATATTTACCTGCACAGAATTTGAAGATGACTTTGGTGTAAACAAAAGATTTAATTTGTCGGAGTATTGGAAGGATTTGCTTATAAAAAATAACGTTCAAAAAATGGATAACAGGAATATAGATGATTATTTGATTTTTAAGAAATACTACCTGAAGGCAGAAAAGTTCTTGCCCAAGAATTCAAAAAAACGTGCGCTGGTTAGACGAGTCGTACAATTAGCATTAGGAAAGAAATGATTTGATAATGAAGATATCCATAATTTGCCCAGTGAAGAATGCAAGGATGTTTGTTGCAGATGCTATAAATAGTATATTGCGCCAACAAGGTGACTTTGAACTAGAGCTCATTGTAGTTGATGGCGCTTCAACAGATGGAACCTTTGAATTCCTAGATGATATATATAAGCATTATCTAAATAAAACATTGGATTTCAAATGTAACCTTTCTAAGTTTTATTTTTTGTCAGAGAAAGACAATGGGATGTACGAGGCACTAGTAAAGGGATTTAGATTAAGCACAGGGGATGTTATTGGTTGGCTTAATGCAGATGATTATTATCTTGAAGGCGCATTAAGTAAGGTTTATAGAATATTTCACGATATTTCAAAAGTGAAGTGGATTACTGGGCGGGCTAATTCTGAAAAAGAAGGCAAATATATGTGGAAGAGTAAACTAAGATATTTCCCTAGAAGGATGATAAGATCTGGGATTTTTGGTTTATATTCAGATAATTTTATTGGGCAGGAGAGTACATTTTGGAGAAGAGAACTGTTAAATGAAATAGACGAAGATAAATTTTCTGGCTACAAATTGGCAGGAGACTTTTACTTATGGAATACATTTGCAAAAAGAAATCGATTATACTCTTGCGATGAAGATTTTGCGGTGTTCAGAGCTCATGACTGTAATATGTCATGTGATTCTGAAAGATATCGAAAAGAAATGAGAGAGATAGTTGATAAAAAGCCGAGAAGATATGAGTTAAGGTGGATAGAAAAGAGTATTCGGAAATGGGATGAAGGTAATAAAGAATTTACGTATATTACTTGTGACATGGCGAAAAATAGGTATGTCGTGATAAATAGAGGAATTGTAACATTCACTAAAACTTGCAGATTGATGATTTGTAATTAAGAAGAATGGCAGAGAAAATCTATAAAAATGGTCAAAAACTTCATATTGGTATTTATATGATGACATTCATTCCGGGAGGTTTTAACGGAGGTGTTGTTCCAGCTTTGTTGTCTACTATAGAGGGGCTTAAACAACGGAATTTAGATATCACTTTGTTCTGCACAATACACAATAGTGATTCGCTTGCTTTTTTGGAAAGCGAAAATGTAAAGAGATTAGTGGTTACCGATGATAATGAGTGTTTTCTGGTTAAGATTACCAGCATTGATAATGAGAATAAGCCGTATACGAGACGCTTCAATGTCCAGAGTTTCGTAGCATTGGCTATTAAAAGAATTATTAGACTTATAACAAAAGGATTTTGGCTACTAAGAAAAACAGTAAAAATGCTTTTACCGCATTTTATGGTCGTATTCGTCCTTAGGCATTGGGGATGGTTTCAGAGTGTATTCCAAGTTTTTAGACATCCCAGAAATTATATTAGGCAACATTTTAAAAAGCCTGAGCATAAGCAATACACAGACGTGTTACCAAGAATAATAACGGAACCAACGTTAACTGGTTTTGATAGGTACCTGGAGGATTATATAGATATATTGTATTGTCCGTTTACAGCCATTCCAGAAAACGTCGTTGATATACCATGCGTGTCAGTTGTTAATGACATTCAGCATAGATATATGCCTTTTAATTTTTCCCCACAGGAGAATGCAATTAGAGATTGTTACTATGCAGAACTTATTAAGAGAAAGCCTTATATACTTGCGATATCTGACTACACTAGAAATACATTCATAGAATCATATAATTATCCACCCAATATGATAGAGACTCTTTATCTTATTTCACAGGATAGGTTTAATAAGTATTCTGATATAGATTTTATGGAATCACTTAATAAAATCGGCTTAGAATCTGGGAAGTACATCTATTACCCGGCGAATAATTGGCCACATAAAAATCACAAGACTTTGTTGGTTGCATATAGGATGTATAGAGAACAATATCGAGAGTCAGATTTAAAGCTTGTGTTATCTGGGGCTGTAATAGATGTACCTCAAATGGACTATGTAAAAAGCATTATAAATGAGATGGGAATCGAAGATTATGTTGTCCATCTGGGCTATGTTACAGATAAAGAGGTAGGGGCATTGCTTAAGTATTGCAAATTTCTGATTTTCCCGAGCCTTTTCGAAGGATTAGGACTTCCGTTGGTTGAGGCTATGTCAATGAACACTACGATACTTTGTTCTAATCTTACTGCATTGCCTGAAATTGGCGGAGAGGGCGCTTTCTATTTTAATCCATATGATCCGGAAGATATTTGTAGGACGATGAAGTATGTTTTAGACCATCCAGAGGTTGCAAATGAGAAGAAGAAAAGCTATGAAAAACTTATGAAAAGATTTTCAGAAGAAGAGTACATAAATAGGTTGATTGCAATTTTTGAGAAGGTAAATGTTCGTAATTATTAAAAAACATGATTAAAGGAAAACGATATGAGAAAAGCACTTATTACAGGTATTACAGGGCAGGATGGTTCATACCTTGCAGAGTTCCTTTTGGACAAGGGATACGACGTACATGGAATCATTCGCAGATCTTCAATTGAATACAGAGAAAGAATTGCGCATATTGAATGTCATGAGAGGCTTCATCTTCACTATGGAGACTTGGGTGATTCTATGAGCATACTGGGCATTGTTAGAAGTGTATGTCCAGATGAGATTTACAACCTAGCAGCTCAGTCGCATGTTCAGGTATCGTTCGATTCACCTGAGTATACTGCTGACGTTGATGCAACAGGAGTACTTAGAGTTCTTGAGGCTGTTCGGCAGTGCGGACTGACTGAAACCTGTCGTATATATCAGGCTTCAACTTCAGAACTATACGGAAAAGTGGAGGAAGTTCCGCAAGATGAAAACACTCCATTTCATCCTTATAGTCCCTATGCAGTAGCCAAACTTTATGGATACTGGATTGTTAAGGAATATAGAGAAGCCTACAACATGTTCTGCTGTTCAGGAATTTTGTTTAATCATGAATCTGAACGACGAGGTGAAACATTTGTAACAAGAAAGATCACACTTGCAGTTGCTAAGATCGCTCAAGGCAAGCAGGACAAGCTTTACCTTGGAAATCTTTCCAGCTTAAGAGACTGGGGATATGCCAAAGATTATGTGGAGTGTATGTGGTTGATTCTTCAGAATGATAAACCAGAGGATTTTGTTATAGCAACAGGAGTCCAGCATTCAGTGCGCGAGTTTGCGCAGCTTGCTTTCCGAAATGCTGGGATAGAACTTGAGTTTAGAGGTGAAGGCATCGATGAGAAAGGATATGACAAATCAACTGGAAAGGTGCTGGTGGAGGTGTCAAGGGATTTTTACAGACCAACTGATGTAGTTAATTTATGGGGGAATCCAACGAAAGCAAAGGAAAAACTACATTGGAATCCGTTAACAACGTCATTTGAAGAACTTGTGCGGATAATGGTTGAACATGATATGAAGAAGGTAGCGGCTGGTGAAGTAATGTAAATGTCAAATCCAACAGATAGAGTATGGGGGTTAAAGTATATGAACATTATCTTGTTATCTGGTGGCTCTGGCAAACGATTATGGCCACTTTCAAATGATATTAGAAGTAAGCAGTTTATCAAATTCTTCAAGAATAGTGAAGGCAGTCATGAATCGATGCTTCAGAGAATGTATTCAGGACTTAAGAATATTGATAATAACTGCAATATCACTATTGCTACGTCTAAGAGCCAGGTTTCTACAATTCATAATCAGATAAGCGGCGACTATGCACTTTCTGTAGAATCTGCTAGAAAGAACACTTTCCCAGCAATCGTGCTGGCAGTTAATTATCTACACGAAAAAAAGCATGTAGGGGAAGATGAAAGTGTTATTGTATGTCCTATCGACTCGTATGTGGAAGATAGTTACTTCAAAGCAATAAAAGATCTTTACGAGCATGTTAAAAAATCAGATTCAGATATATCACTTATGGGGGTAATGCCCACGTATCCTAGTGAGAAATATGGATATATCATTCCGAAAGATACGTCTACATTTAGTAAGATTACAGGTTTTATAGAGAAACCAGATAAGGCTCTTGCCCAGAAGTTTATCAAGCAAGGAGCAATTTGGAATTGCGGTATTTTTGCTTTTAAACTTGGATATCTCATAAAGAAATCTCACGAAATAATCGATTATCAGGGCTATGATGATTTGCTTGAAAACTATAGTGCTTTGAAGAGTATAAGTTTTGATAATGCTGTTTTAGAAATAGAAAAGAGCATAGATGTAATGAAGTATGACGGCACATGGAAGGATTTGGGTACTTGGAACACTCTTACAGAGGAAATGGATGACAATATCCTTGGAAAAGGCTTGATTGCAGATAGTTGTCGTAATGTTCATCTAGTCAACAGTCTTGATGTTCCGATTTTGTGCATGGGACTTAAAAATGTTGTTGTGTCTGCTGCTCCAGAAGGAATACTGGTTTCTGACAAAAAGGAATCCAGTTATCTGAAAGATTATATTGGAAGTTTTGACAGCACTATCATGTTCTCAGAAAAAAGCTGGGGGACATATTGTGTCTTAGATAAAGAGCAGGCAAGCATGGCGCTCCGAGTTACTGTTAATGAAGGGTGTCATATGAGCTACCACTCTCATGCCAAGAGAGATGAATCCTGGAATATCATTTCTGGCACAGGTATCGTTGTAATTGATGGTGAAGAAAAACAGGTGAAGGCCGGAGATGTAGTAGTAATAAGAGCTGGCTACAAGCATACAATTAAGGCTATTACTGAAATGAAGCTCATAGAAGTCCAGTTTGGCAAGAATATTGATGTTAAAGATAAAGTCAAATATGATCTTGCAAATAATAGCGAAAACTGCAGCAGATATGATGATGCAATATAAGCATCATAAAGCTTTTTTTCATAAGAATTCTACACGGAAGGAAAAATAATAATGAAAAAGGCATTAATATTTGGTATGGATGGATTTGTTGGAAGATACATGGCTGAAGAGATGATGCGAAATGGCTATGATGTTTATGCAAGCAGCCATCATGGAAGCAGAGACGATTATGATGGATGGTATAACTGTAATCTCAATGATTTCGAGCAAGTAAAGAACGTTATAGCAGAGGTTAGTCCAACACACATAATCAATTTGGCAGGACAGAGCAATGTTGGCATTTCATGGAGAATTCCAAATAGAACTATTGATTCAAACGTGTGTGGGGCTCTAAACATCTTGGAGGCGGTTCATCAATGTGAAATGGAGAGTAGCATTCTTATGATTGGTTCTAGCGAGGAGTATGGTAAATCCGATGAACCCCTTAATGAAGGGAGTTCTATAAAGGCTTCAAATCCATATGGAATATCCAAAGTTATGCTGGAAAACTTTTGCGAGCTTTTTCGTCAGAGATATGGAATGAAAGTTCATTATGTTCGACCTTTTAATCATACTGGAGTGGGGCAGAATGATAATTTTGTAATCCCCTCATGGTGTAAACAAGTTGCAACTATTACCCAAAGTGGGAAAACTGGGGAAATGCTGGTTGGAAATTTAGATATAGTAAGGGATTTTTCAAATGTTAAAGATGTTGTAAATGCATATAGGCTGGTAATAGAGAGTAAAGATTGTCACATAGTATACAACGTAGGTAGCGGAAAAGGAACACCATTAAGAGAAATATTAGAAAATGTTATTTCGTTGTCTAACCAGAAAATAGTAGTTAAGACAGATCCCAAATTGATTCGCCCTATAGAGAATCGCGTTATATGTTGTAACTGCAATCTTATTAAGAAAAATCTCGGGTGGGAACCGCAGTATGATATGAAAAAGACAGTAGAGGAAATATATGAGTTCTATATGAATAAAGAAAGTAAGAAAAAGTGGGATTGTGTTGCTGGATTTTAATCAGAGAGTACTAAGGGAGACAGATAGTTATGACCATATGGATGGATTTGACTTTTTCTATGAAAACATGGAGAGGAAAAGGAATTGTAGGAATTGTAAGGGCAGAATTGGAATTGGCACAGAAATTACATGGGATAGACAATGGTATTCGTTACTTTGTAGTTGAAAAAAAGGGCTTTCGTGAATTAAAAGGTGATGAAATAGATTGGATGTTCAAAGATGAGAGTGTATCTAATTCTTACATGGAAAGGTGGCCCATAAAACAAATAAAGGAACAGCCGACTAATGACGCCCATTATGGACTCAAAAGAGCATATAACTATTTGGGTAGATATACTCGAAGGGCTGAGAGAGTTGAAATATTTTTAAAAGTGTTGATAAAAAGGACACCAATGGTGTTTCGATGGTTCACAGCTTTGGTGTATGGGGTGATTGCTGGGCTACTTAAAATAATGGTTCCAATAGTTGATAAGATTAATAGTTTTAAGAAAAAGCGATTAACATGTGACGACAATATTAGGCAAACAGTTGATGTAATTCCGTTTAACGAAAATGATACCATTTTGTCTTGTGGATGGTATGACAACGGAGATATTGACAAAGAATATGCTTTTTCCGAGCTAAAGAATAGGATACCAGATGTGAAATTAATATATCTTGTATATGATTTAGTTATGGTAAATCCAGATACGGCAGCACTTTATTCGGTAAAGTACGAGTTTGAAAAGTATTTACAGTGGATTTCTAATAATTGTGACTACGTTTGTTATGGGGGAAAGACAGCCAAAGAGGATTCTGAAAAATATTGGAAAGAACATGATTTAAGGATTCCGCAAGGGAAGGCGGTGAAATTTGGTTCGGATTTCTTTGGTGATAAACCGACAAACTTTATTGAATATAAAAAAAGTAATCACATCGAGGACAATTTTATCCTTGCGGTTGGGTCAGTTGATGTAAAAAAGAATTATGACGTACTGTACAAGGCTTTTTGCATCATAGAAAAAAAATATAGTTTAGAAAACTGTCCACAATTATTGATTATTGGTGGGAAAATCAATGGAAAGAATACAATAACTAACATAGAACTCACGCCTAAGATAAAAGATAAAATACGAATTCTACGTCCAAGTGATAATGAATTGGACTCTTTGTATGAAAACTGCTTGTTTACTGTGCTCCCCACATGGTATGAAGGATGGTCGTTAACGCTTCCGGAAGCGTTAGGACATGGCAAATTATGTTTGGCATCAGATGTTAAACCATTAAAAGAAATTGGAATGGATCTGATTGAATATGCAGATCCTGCAGACCCGTATGAATGGGCAGACCGTATATATGAATTGGCTAATAATAAGGAAACTCTTAGAGAATATGAAGCAGACATAAAGAAACGATGGAAAAAGATCACTTGGATGGATTCTGCGAACATGGTATATCACGCAATAGAGGAGTGCAATAGTTTGGCACAGGAAAGGAAAGGCGCAAATATATGTTTTGATATGACGCTTGCTTATAATAACTCTACCTTGGGGGCTCCTGTTAGTGGAATATTAAGAACGGAATTGACACTGCTTAGATATTTGTGTCGTATATATCCATCCATGAGATTATTTGCTTTTACAAATGATGGTCCTACTTTTATAAGCCGTGCGGTAGTAGAAAATATACTGGGAAATGGAATAATTGATGAAGAGTTCAAGAAGCTAGGTTGGTACTTGGATCATTATGGATACTTAAATAATGAAAAAACGATCAAAGAGCAAAGTGATGAAGATTTCTTTTGGTTGCTTTGCAGCGTTGTCCCTAAAAAACTAAAGAAAGTGCTTATTAAAAGAAAAGAAAACTTTGAACGAGAAAGAAGAAATAAAACGAAAGTTATAGAGCTTCCGTTTAAGGATGGAGATATTTTTCTTTCTGTTGGGATAGGATTTGGAAATCTCAATTACGATGTTTATGATGCATTAAAAAAGCAAAATAGGAAAAGCAATTTTAAATATATTCAATTATTATATGACTTTACGCCAGTATTGTTTCCACAGTTTCATCATAAATCTACCAGAGACTCATATGGAGAGCTTTTACGTAATACGTATAGCACAGCAGATTTTATGCTATATGGAGGAAAGAATGCTGAGAAGGATGGTCACAAATATGAAGTTGACAATAATTTGCGGCATATAAAATCTGCACCGGTATATTTTGGTGGTGACAAGGTAGGGGAAGACCCAAATGAAAAATGGGAAGTTGATCAGGAGGAAGCAGAAAAGACAATCCTTAAAGAGCTGAGAATACGTGGAAAGTTTGTGCTTGTTGTGGGCACGATAGAACCTCGTAAGAATCATGAAAGCCTTTATTTGGCATATCTACACTTGTTGAAATCACATGAAGAATTGCCACAAATGGTCTTTGCAGGATTCCATGGATGGAATATGGATGAATTTGTGGAAAGAGTTCAAAGAGATGAGAGGGTGCGAAATAAGATTGTTATTATTACGCCTTCAGACAAAGAACTGGATGTCCTGTATAGGAATTGTATGTTTACAGTTCTAGCCAGTTTGTATGAAGGATGGAGTCTCACTCTTCCGGAGAGCCTCAGTAGAGGCAAATTTTGCTTATGCTGCGACACGCCGCCATTAAAAGAGATAGCAGGTGACTTAGCAGATTATGTAGAAGGATTTGACATAAAAACATGGGCAGAAAAAATATATTTCTACTATTCCAATAAAGAAGCTCTGAGTGTAAAAGAAAAGGCTATTAAGGACAAGTGGCATGTTATTACATGGAAAGAATGTGCCATGCAGGTTGCAGCTATACTCGAGGAACAGATGGAGGCATAGATTTTTAAATAAAATATTTCGAATGAGAGGCGGATTATGAAAAAAAAAATAATGATAACTGGAGGCAATGGTTTTATAGGGACTAATGTATGTAAGTATTGTTACAAAGATGGTGTTGATTTTCTTTCTATTGGCAAATCGGGTCAGTCGCCGATTGTATTTGGACATGGAATTGCCATAGATATTCTTGATAAAGGAAAACTTGTAGAGGTGATGAAAGAATATAGACCTGATGTAGTTATCCATTTGGCTGGTATAGCTACGCCTGTATATTCTGATTTTTCACAATTATATCAAGTGAATGTCTTAGGAACAGAGTACCTGTTGGAGGCAATGACTGAAGCGGAATTGCCTTCTTCTACGCGCTTTATCATGACAAGTTCAGCAGGAATTTACGGAAATCAAAAGCCTAAGTTCTTATCTGAGGAACTACAGCCAGATCCTGTTAATCATTATTCATTCAGTAAGATGATAGCTGAAAAGATAACATCTCATAAAATGAATGAATTCGAAATTTGCATAGTAAGGCCATTTACTGTTGTTGGCCCAGGGCAAGTGAACCGTTTTTTTGTTGCTAAGTTAGTAGAGCATTTTGCAAATCATGCTAAAGAAATACAGGTTGGAAATCTTAAAGCGGTTAGAGATTATATTTCTGTTGAGTTTTGCGCAAGAGTAATATATGAATTGGCTATAACACAAGAATTTCCTAAGGGAATCATGAATATTTGCTCTTCAAGTGAATATTCATGTGAAGATGTAATTCATGTGCTAGAAGATATCACAGGTGAACATCCTGAGATAAAATCCACTGCTGATAATATTAGAGCTAATGAAATATGGCGATTGGTTGGAGACAGCTCGAAACTAGCAACATTTATAAATGGAAAATTTGAATGTGAGTCTTTCGAAAGTGTATTACAAAGAATGCTAGCATGCGTAAAGGTTTAAATGAGCTATATTTTAATACGAATGATTCTTTTGGACTAGTTCGTTTAGAGGTGAGGGCTTGTGGTTGATAATCCTAAAAAGAGAATAATTGGTCTGAATGTTGTAAGAGTAATAGCTGCAATAGGAACTTTTTTGTATCATACATATCATAACTTTGACTGCAGATATGGAAGACTCGATTATGTTATAAGTCAAAGTACTTTTTATATGACCACCTTTTTTGTTCTGAGTGGATTTGTTATTTACTATACTTATTATGATAAGCCATTCTTTTCTGATTCCAAATATATATTTATATATATAAAAAAGAGATTTATGGCCGTGTTCCCAGAATACTTTCTAATCTATACAGTTCTTTACTACATTTTTAGAAATAATTCAAGTTTAAAGTATGATATTGTGGCATTCCCATTTCAGCTTACACTAACATATGGTTTCGAGTTCTATGGACATATAATTAATTGGGGAGCGTGGTTTTTTAGCTTGATTTTCATGTGCTATTTTATTGCTCCATATTTTATTAATATGATCAATTCAATGGATAATAAACTTATATTATTATCAGCATTCATGTGCATGTTATTTGTGTCGTGCGGACCATATTTACAAGTGATGATATATGCAAATTTCTTTATGAGATTTTATGAATTTTATATAGGAATGGTGTTGGCTTGGCTATATTTATCTAAAAAAGAGTCATTTACAAGACACTTAAATGAAGCATGGAAAATGCTAACAGTAATAGTTTTGTACATAGTAGCTTTTGTTGCTATTTATTTTATGCAAATAATAATTGAGCAAAAAGGGCTTAATCACACATTCCTTTCTCCATTAAACATTATTATGGTTAGCGGAATTGTTTATATGGCTGCTAAGTGTGAAGGAAAGCTTGCTGAAGCAATTAATAACAATTATGTGATAAGCGTTTTGTCAAAATATAGCTTGGAAATATATGGGGGTACGTTCTTTTCTTCATATATATATGCGACCTGGTTTGTTGGTAAATATTCTGGAGCTGGATTAGTGGCTTTGGCTTTTTTTTTTAAATGCGATATGTACCGTGTGTTTGGGAGTGTATAGAAACTGGGTTAATACGCTTATATCAAGGAACATTCGCTTATATTTTATCATCGCAGGAATAGCTTTTTTGATTTTTGCGATACCTAAGTGTTTTCATTTTTAATGATAGGAAATTTATGTTGTAATCTATTTATCTATACATCTTGCCGGAGGAGTAGTTTGCTCTGTAGAGAATAATGTTTTTAGTAATATACTTTTGGAAATTGCTGATAAGATGAGAGCTGACTTTGTTCTAGAGACTGGACTAAGAGCAGCTGGTTATAGGTGTTTGGACAGAAATGTGGTAGACGAAGTTATCAGATTAGCGGATAGAATAAGTTATGATAACGCTACTAGGATAGAACTATCATTTCCTAAAAAAGATGATTTGGCACTGCAAGGGAAACTGAGGCCGTAACTTTATTTGTGATTACCTTTGTTCTATCGGTTATTTCTGGGATCCCTGATTACCTTACAAGATCTTCTGTATGGATAATTCCTTCGTGTTACCTACTACATTGCTTTTGGATAATAAACAAAGGATTGGTTACTGATTTATTAACGGGAAGTAGGCTTTACTTTCTGGGAGATATTTCATTTAAAGCATTTATGCTACATTATCCAGTTTTATATACTGTATCAATGCTGATTCCGACACATAAAGGAAGTAGACCACTTAATGTAGCGCTCATGGGTTATTGTTTCTTGATCACATGTGTACTAAGCAAATTGTGTAACCCTCATTCCAGAGATAATTAAAGCATTGGTTTAGTAAAAAGAAATATATAAGGTTCGGGATAATGAGAGATAGCATTTATCCCCAAATATAAATTTGTCTAGGGTCAAAGAGTAATATCGAGCTTTTATGTATGTATTCATTTTGTTTTACTCTATCTATTTTTCTTCTAGAAAATTATAATACAGAGTTCTGGTTTAAGGATTCCGATATTGAGTCCTAGTTAGCTATATTTGTGTGTAAAAAATAACAATAGCGGAAACTGTTTTGTTGACTTTAATTTTGCCATTAATTGCTAAAAAAGGAACAATGATCTTCATAGTTGCTGTACCAAAGACGTTAGTTACAATATAAAGGAAGGAATCACACAGCATGACAAAAAAATTAAGAATAACTGTATTTCTTTTGCTTGGGACAATGTTATTTGGAATATTTACAAATGTTTTGTCCAAAAAGTGGAATTATATTGATTCCGTAGACAATATAGGTATGAGCTTAAGAAAGTATGAAAACTTTTATGGAAATATCGATGTTTTTTTTGTGGGTGCAAGTAATTTACAGTATGCTATTTCACCTATGTATCTATACGAGCATAACGGTATTGTTTCTTATAATTTGTCTAGCGGTGGAATGTCAATAGAATGTACCAAGTTTTTAGTTGCTGATATTTTTAGCAAGGGATATATGCCTAAAGTAATTGTAATAGATCCCAATATTCTTTTTGATGAAGTTAAGAGTGAAAGCAGCTTTAGAAGAATAATGGATAATCTACCATTAAACAGGGAGAAGTTAAAATATATAAACAATTATTTGGAAGCCACCAGAAATAGAGATTTAAGCAGTGATAGAATTCGAGAGATACTCGCGTGGGTAAGTCCATTGTATAGATATCACGAACGTTGGAATGAACTAGAGGCTGCAGATTTTTATTCTTCAAAAGACGATGATTATTTTATGTATGGTTATTATAGCTATGCAAATATTGCCTCGTCTAATAATGATCGAGCTACAGTGGAGTATATTGATGATATGTTAGCTACGCTTGGGGAAAGTAAGTCATATTCATCCCTCATTATAAAAAATAACGCAGAAATTATTGAGGATTTGAATGATATTTGTATAAAAAACGATTGTAAGTTATTACTGTTGAAGACACCTATGCAAATTACGGCTCTCGAACACCCTTCATCATGGAGCAAACTAAGACATGAGGCAGCAAGAAATTTTGCAAAACAATATAATATAACGTTTATTGATCTTAATTACGACGTTGATATTGGAATAGACTGGGCCCACGATACCTGTGACCATGGGATTCATATGAATTTAAATGGAGCTCAAAAGGTAACAGAATATATCGGAGATTACTTGTCGAAAAATTATGAAATGCTAAACTATCCAAATCCTGACTACGACAAGCATAAGGAGTTATACGACAAATACATGGCGGCAAGTCATATTGCCACAGCATATGAATTAAAAGATTATTTGGAGTATATAAAAAAGTCAAATTTGAATATTGTCGTAATTATGTCCGTTGCAAATGGAATGAGAAATGGTTTATCCGATAAGGATATGGAGACCTTAGCAGAATTTGGTTTGAAATCAGATTTTAAAAATATGGGAGACAGTAGTTCTTTTATAGCAATCTCTGATGGTAATAAAGTATTATACGAGCAAATATCAGATAGTAGCCAGACAAAATACATGACTATAGAAGATGATAGTTATTATATAGAAAGTTCCGGATATCTGGACGGTAACAGAAGCTCAATAGTGATTAATCAAAACGATTTATCACTAAATCAAAGAGGCATTAATTTTGTTATTTATGAAAAGGATTCAGGTATGGTAATAGATAAAGCATACTGTGATACGTATGTAAATGAACATGATGTTGTTCATGAGTCAGCATGGGAAATATTTGAATATCAGCAATACCTTCTTGGTAGGAAATAATCTTTAACTAAGTGTTTAGTACTCAATGAAGGTATCTTTTATAGATATAACAATTGATAAAATGATGTCATTAGTTCAATCCTGGCAGAAATGATAGGTGATTATGTAATGAAGTAAGTTGTATATATGGATGGTCACCCCAGCAAACATCCTGGAGAGGCAGGAAGGAAACTGCCATTGAAACCATGTTTAGCGTTTACGGAATCGGAAGCGGAACGTCTTTTTATATCCGCTGGAAGAGTTGAGAGCTTTGTGAATAATGTATACAGAGTTCAGTCTTTTAATGATGCATATATGGAATTTAAAGCACTGGAAAAGGAAATGGCAGAAACAAAAGCAGCTATAACTATCCGAGGACAGCATAAGGTTGAGCGCATGGTACGTTCTTATTTCTTGGAGACAGATGTGTTTTTTAGTCATTGGAGAAAGACGTTTGGGCATATAAAGAAACAAAGGGATATAGATATATACAAAGATATGGAGAAGAAATACGATACAAATCAGTGTTACAATTTACTCCATATCATGAGAGATTATATCATGCATGCGGGTGATATAGTACATGGTACTCATGTCGGAAACAACGACATTCTTCTGTGGGCAGAGGCTGATGTCCTAAAAAACGACCTTAGAAAAGGCAACGATAATAGGAAGCTTCTTGAAAATCTCACAGACAAAAGGATCAATCTGCTTGAATTAGCTGATGATGCATATCCATTAGTTATGGAGATACACGAGTTATTTATGCGGGAATTAGCGAAGAATGCGGATTATAATCTCAAAGAAGAATGTGGTTATCTATTGTCTCTGAAGAGCAAGACAGTTCCGATTTCTGCAGATTATTGGTATGCATTTAGCTATACCGGACCTGAAAATGTTAATGTTGGAATAACTAATGCCGTTAGAGTGTCAGGTTATGGCTTTGATTACTATAGACTAGATTTGCAGGCATATGCAGAATTGAAAGCATGGCTTGATAGTATAGAAACTGCATAGATAACGTTGCAAGGATGATTCTTTTGTATCTTGTTGCTGGAATCCGTGAATAAAAACTGGGGGATGTTGATCATGAGTTTTACGTCTTTTTTCTTCTTCATATTTTTAGTTTTATTACTTCTAGTATATTTTCACGTTCCGGAGAGGATGCGGTGGGTAGTTCTTCTCATCGCAAGTATAATTTTTTATGCAACATGGGGTTGGGAAAAGCTGCCATTCATTATGCTATTGGCATGGATTGCCTGGGTGGCGGGAAGTATGATCGGGCTGAGGTACAGTAAGGCGGCAGATGGTGACAAAGAGGAATTAAAGAAAGCCAGGCAATATGGAAGGATTGTTGCAACTGTGGCAGTAATTCTTTTACTGGCGCTGCTGATGTATGTGAAGGTGGGAACGCTTCTTGTGAAGAGCCTGAGCCTTGAGGGTGGCGTAAGCATCATAGTTCCGCTGGGGATTTCTTATTATACGTTTTCGCTTATCGGCTATGTGCTGGATTGCTATTGGCGCAAGGAGCAGTATGAAAAGAACTATTTCAAGCTTTTACTTTTTGCGAGTTATTTCCCAAAGGTGCTGCAGGGGCCAATTGTGAAGTACAGAGAGTTAGAGCCGCAGCTGGTAGCGGTGCACAGGTATGATTACAGGAATCTGTGTTATGGGCTTCAGCTTATGTTGTGGGGATATTTCAAGAAGCTGGTTATTGCGGACAGGCTGGCTATATTTGTAAATACAGTATATGGGGACTACCACCATAAGTCCGGCAGCATGCTTCTTGTGGCTACGATATTCGGAGCGTTTCAGCTGTACTGTGACTTTTCGGGATGTATGGATATAGCTGCCGGATTTTCAGAAATTATCGGCATAAAACTTGATAGAAACTTTAATCACCCGTTCTTTTCAGAAAGTACTGCTGAGTTCTGGCGAAGGTGGCACATCACTCTGGGAGTGTGGTTTAAGGATTATGTGTATATGCCAATTTCTGTTGCACCCAGGATGATGAAGCTGATGGGAAAGGTCAGAAAGCGTTTCGGAATGAGCGCTGCCAAGAATGTGTCCACGATCATAGCGCTGTCAGTTGTGTGGATACTTACAGGACTATGGCATGGAACAGGGCTCAACTATGTAGTATGGGGCATTTACTGGGGCGTACTGATAATTCTTGGTATGCTACTGGGGCCTTCCCTTGGCAAGCTGTGTGTGAAGCTCCATATAAATACGGATTCCAGGGAATGGCATCTGTTCAGGAAATTCAGGACTTTTTGTCTGTTTGTGATAAGCAGATTCATGACGATTCCCGGGGATTTTAAAGTAACACTGGAAGTTTGGAGAAAGATTTTTTCCATAAAGTTCTATCCCTGGGAACTGGTGGATGGAACAATTTTCAATATGGGTCTTAACCGTCCAAACTTTGTAGCAGCTATCCTGTTCCTGGTTCTTCTGTACTTCGTGAGCAGGCATGAGGAAAATGGCGAATCCGGCAGGGACTGGATCGCGCAGAAACAGATTGTGCCAAGGTGGGTTATATATTATGGGCTTTTGTTTACTATCCTGATATTTGGGATCTATGGACCGGGATATAACGCAAGCGATTTCGTTTATATGAAGTTTTAATAGAATCCTCAAGTTGATAAAGGAGATGACAGGCTATGGAAGAGAAGGTGTTGGAACTGCTGAGTAATGAATATCCTGAGATCGATTTCGCAGCATCAGATGCGCTGGTTGATGACGGAATTCTGGATTCGCTTACAATAACAGGGATAATTGCCCTGCTGACCATGGAGTTTGGAATTGTAATCCCTTATGAGGAAATTGTTGAAGAGAACTTTAATTCGGTAAACGCACTGGCCAAGATGGTTGAGAGGTTACAAGGATGAGTGAAGTAACTGCAATTGTATGTGTGTACTTCATATTGATAACAGCAGTAGCAGTTATTATTGGACGCAGAATGAATAATTCTGTTGCCTTTTTTGGCAATAACCTTAGTGTTGCGATGTGTGTAGCAATAGGTGCAGGCGAATGGATGGGCGGTACATCAACTACTGGAGTTTCAGAGTATGGCTATAAGTATGGAATATCTGGTGCTTGGTATACAATTGCAAATGGAATTGGAATACTTGTGCTAGCCTTGTTTTTTGCTAGAATGTTCAGACGTACAGGAATTACCACGGTTTCAGGAATAATAGGGAAATATATCGGGGTAAAAGCCGGTAAGGTATCGGGGATACTAATTCTTATTACTTTGTTTGCGGTTGGAACATCGCAGATGATTGCATTAGGGACTCTTGGCGAAACATTGTTTCATACTTCAACTGCAATATCAATATTGGTTGGTGGAACATTTGTTGTTTTATATACAGGAATAGGTGGAAATATTGTTATAGCTAAAACAAATCTGATTCATATAGTTGTACTTGTTGTTGGCATGACAATTACAGCATTGGTCAGTGTTAGGCAGTTGGGATGGAATATGATTGCTACTCAGCTACCTGCTTCGTATTTTTCTATGGATTCAATTGGTATTCCAAAAGTCGTTTCGTGGATAATAGCATCAGTATTGGGTGCATGTACAGCACAAGCGGGCCTACAACCTATATTATGTGCTAAGAATGAAAAGGTAGCTGTAAAAGCTTCTATGATTATTGCTTTTATTGTGGCTCCTCTTGGGATTATAACTGCATTATTAGGGATGGTTGGCAGAATATGGTATCCAAATCTGGAGAATCCAAAGTTAGTACTTCCCATGCTTTTAACGTCATTAAATCCTGTCATGTCGACTATAATGATGATTGCTCTATTTTCAGCAGTTATTTCTACAGCATCACCTATTATCCTTTCATGTGGAACAATAATAATAAAGGATATGTTGACTGATATAATTAATTTTGAAAAGTTTGATGAGGGAAGAAGAATACTATTTTCTAGGGGAGCTACTGCAATAAGTGGATTGATATGTATGATACTGGCGATATCATTGGCGTCCGGTAATACTATTCTTGATATTGTTTATTTTGCATACAGTATAAGAGGAAGCCTATTTATAATCCTATTGATGGGCATTATAAATAGAAGAATAAATGAACTCGATGCAATTATTGCGATGCTTATGACTGCGACTGTAAGTGTTTTCTGGATTATTTATAAGACAGTCACAGGTAATTATCCTATACATCCTTTTTTTTCCGAGACATATATAGCAGTATTGGCGGCGCTTGTGTCATCGATTTTTTTGAGATTTGTGAGGAATAAACATGGAGAGCATAGTAGAGTATGTGGCGAAAAAGGCCGGAGAAATGCCTGAAAAAATAGCTGTTATTGTAGATGATGTAGAGACTACTTATGGACAGCTATATAGAATGTGTCAAAAATATGCAGAAATACTTAAGAAATCTGGCGTTTCACATGGTGATGTGATTGTGACAAGAGCGAGTCAGGATCTTGCTTATGTTGTAATCTATTTATCTATACATCTTGCCGGAGGAGTAGTTTGCTCTGTAGAGAATAATGTTTTTAGTAATATACTTTTGGAAATTGCTGATAAGATGAGAGCTGACTTTGTTCTAGAGACTGGACTAAGAGCAGCTGGTTATAGGTGTTTGGACAGAAATGTGGTAGACGAAGTTATCAGATTAGCAGATAGAATAAGTTATGATAATGCTACTGGGATAGAACTATCATTTCCTAAGAAAGATGATTTAGCAGATATTTTGTTTACTACAGGTACAACAGGAACTTCAAAAGGCGTTGAACTTACACATGGAGCGCTAGTAGCTACAGCTGAGAACTTGATTTTTGGGTGTAAGTATGCCGAAGATACTGTCTTGATAGCACCAGGCCCTTTGAATCATGCTAATGCCATACGCAAACTCTTTACAACATTTGTGAATGGCAGTTCAATAATAATTCTTAATGGAATGAAAAATCTGAAAAAGTTTTTTGATGCGCTTAATTATGGAAAAGGTAAGATTGCATGTTGCCTTCCGCCAGCATCTATTAGAACTTTGTTTGTGCTAACAGGAGATGAGATTGGGAAATACATAGATGTGATTGATTTTATTGAATCTGCAACTTCTCCACTACCAGAACATGATAAGCAAAAACTTATAGAACTTCTTCCTAAAACAAGACTATACAACAACTATGGATCTTCTGAATCAGCATCTGTGTGTATCTTGGAATATAGTAAATACAAGAACCTAATAGGTTGCATTGGGAAGGCTATGCCAAATTCAAATGTATTTGTCGTAGATGATGACAAGTTAGAAATAAAATCTTCAAAGGATAATCCTGGGCTAATTGCGTGCGAAGGAAAGGTAAATATGTCCGGATATAGAGGTGAGCCTGATCTCACGGCAGAAGTTTTAAAGAATGGTGTGGTTTATACAAATGATATTGGATATATTGAGGATGAATTTGTCTATATTATTGGTAGAAAAGGCGATGTAATTAATGTAGGAGGATTAAAGGTTGCACCTACTGAAGTTGAGAATGAAGCCCTCGACTATGATGGTGTCAAGGATTGCATATGCATAGCAGTTCCCGATAATATAGTGGGTAATTCTCTCAAGATTCTACTTGTAGTAGAGGATGAGAACTCTTTTGATAAAAAAGAATTTGTTTCATTTATGGGAAAGCGACTTGAAGCTTATAAGGTTCCTCATAAGATTGAATTCGTGGAGAGCGTTAGGAGAACATACAATGGAAAGATAGATAGGAAGTCATATAGGTAAGTTCTTACTTTATGATTCTTTGATTATAATTTGAACCTTGGCAATTTCATACTTTACATTAGGAATTAGGACTTGCTCATACAGCACACATATGCTATCCTATCAAAGTTGTGAAAGTCTTTCACAATTCTTTTTTCCAATCTGGAGAGGCTAAGCAGTTCTTGCAGATGCCGATTTCAACGAATGGAAAGATATTAAGTTTTATTGAAGGAGGCATATGTGTATGCAGGAAAATGATACTGCTAATGGACAGATTCAGAACAGCAAGGTAGAGGATAATGGAGCAAAGCTGATCTTTGAAAATCCTACTCTATGTGCGCAGCTATTAAGGGACTATTCAGGTATTGAGCTTCTTAAGAGCGTTCGGGCAGAGGATATAACAGATGTTACAGAACGTTATATTCCGATGTTTACAGAAGAGCGAAATGCTGATGTGGTCAAGAAAGTAAGGGTGAATGATGGTGAAGAAATCTTTATAGCTCTGATTGAACACAAATCCAGCGTAGACTATAATGTAAGTATGCAGATATTGCGCTACATGGTCTATATTTGGGATGACTATGAGAGGCGCGAGGAGAAGAGGGTGCCGGATATTAGTAAGCTTAAAGGCTTTAAGTATCCGCCTGTTTTTCCGATTGTGTATTACAATGGTGAAAGTAGCTGGACTGCAGACAAGACGTTGAAGAGCAGAGTGGCACTAAGTGACATTTTTAGACCATATATTCCGGATTATGAATATCATTTAGTCAATACTGCTGATCACGGGAACGAAGAGCTTATTAAGAAGAATGATGGATTATCACTTCTCATGATTCTGAATAAGATAAGGAATACAGATGAGTTTAGTTCGCTGAATCTGCCAAAAGACTATTTGGACAATCTATCTGCCAATGCACCTCAAGATGTACTTGACGTTCTTGCCAGAGTAGTTGCTGTACTACTAAGGAAGCATCATGTTTCAGAAGATGAGGTTCAGGACTTTGTAAGTCAGATAAAGGAGCGTCATATGAGTGATTTATTTGCTAACTTTAAAGCTACTGTCAATGTTCAGGAAGAGCGTAGGATTGGACGAGAACAAGGACTTGGCATTGGTGAGGAAATAAAACTCATCAAGCAAGTCTGCGGTAAGATTGGCCTTGGTCAGTCTATTGAACAGATAGCGACCGATCTGCTTGAGGATGAGGAACATATTAGACGTATCAGCCAAATTGCTTCAAAGTATGCACCGGATTATAATGCTGACAAGATATATGAAGAACTATATAATTTTGATCAAAAACAAAAGTCAGAATTTGCAAAAAATCAGTAGTAGCACTATGTAACCGAATAACAAAGAGAAACTCCTGATGTAAGGTATGAAATTGCCGGACATTAGGAGTTTTTTGTTTATTCTTTTACCGGAAGGAAGATAGTATATGCTTGCAGATATTAAGAACATCTGGACATTCAGAGATATGATATTTGAGCTTACCCACAGAGAACTGCGAGGTAAGTATAAAGGATCTGTGCTTGGATTTTTGTGGACTTATGTTAATCCGCTGTTGCAGATTCTTGTCTATGCATTTGTATTTTCACAGATATTCAGAAGTGGTATTGAGAAATTTCATTTGTATCTAATAGTGGGCATGTTCCCATTTAATTTTTTTACCGGGGGAGTGATTCAGGGACTTGGATCTATCAGATATCAGGGGGATTTGGTAAAAAAAGTATATTTTCCGCGCCAGATACTTCCAATAGTATCTCTTACAGTTAACTTTGTTAATCTTCTTATTTCTTTTGGCATTATATACAGTATTCTTTTGATTTCTGGCTGGGGAGTTAATCTAAAAATTCAGGGCTGGCTCATACCTGTCATGTTGATTGAATATTTCTTTTCTCTAGGACTTGCGCTTCTATTATCAGCAGTAGAAGTATATTTTAGGGATATTGAACATATTATGTCTGTAGTTATGATGGTCTGGATGTATGTGACACCGATGTTTTATAGTGTTGATATTATTCCACAGCAGTATCTTCCTGTTTTTTACTGTAATCCCATGCTCTATATCATCAGTATGTATCAACAAGTACTGTATTATAAAGTTGCACCGGATATGACATATATGCTGAAAGCTCTAGCATTTGCGCTTGCTAACATAATTATTGGCAGCATTGTTTTTAAAATACTTGAGAAGAGATTTGCGGAGGAACTGTAAATGGGAATGGACAAGAACGTAATATCTGCAGATGTTTCAAGCCAGGTGATCATAGATGTAAATGATGTCTATAAGAATTTCCGCGTCTATTATGACAAGGGAAGTATGCTAAAAGAGACCTTTGTAAATCCAGGGCGTTCTAGGTATGAAGAGCGGGAAATTTTAAAAGGAATAACTTTTAAAGTTTATCGAGGAGAGACTGTAGCTCTTATCGGGCAGAATGGCTGTGGTAAATCAACTACGCTTAAGATGCTTACTAAGATACTGTATCCTAACAAAGGTACAGTCACTGTATATGGTAAGGTATCTAGTCTTATAGAATTGGGGGCGGGTTTTCATCCTGACATGAGCGGGAGAGAGAATATTTATATCAATGCCTCAATTCTTGGAATCAAGAAAGATGAAGTTGATAAGAGGATTGATGAGATCATAAGGTTCTCTGAGCTGGAGGAGTTCATAGATAATCCAATCAGAACGTATTCATCTGGTATGTACATGCGCCTGGCTTTTTCTGTTGCCATAAATGTTGATGCGGACATCCTTCTGATCGATGAGATATTGGCTGTAGGTGATCAGGCTTTTCAGGAGAAATGTATACGAAAGCTGGATGAACTACGCTTATCAGGTGTGACTGTTGTACTAGTATCACATTCTATGAGCCAGGTAAAAGAGATTGCTGACAGGTGTATTTGGATTGAGGGTGGTCAGATACGTGAGGATGGTGACACTGAAACAGTCTGCAATCATTATGAGGAGGCAATGACTCGCAGGCGCGAAGAACGAGATGAGCTTGAAGAAGGGCAGAGAAAAGTATCTGCTAATGATAATAATGGTGTTAGTCCTGACCAGATAAATGATGAAGCTGATGCAGTTATAGAGGGGGACGAACCAGCAGCTCAGGACAATAAGAAAAATCGCAGATTGCAAAAGAAAGCTTTGCGCCTAGAGGAGCGAAAGAAAATGCAGGAAGCTTTTTCTTTCAGATGGCAGGGTGGTGGATCCCAGGGGAAGAAGGCTGCAGGCGTGATTGCAATGGCTCTTTTCATGCTCTTTTTTGCATGCCAGAATGTTTTCGGAATAAATTATGATGTGGAGAATAAACTCAGTTTTTGGCCCAAAGTTGTAGGATATGTGAGCTTTATTTTGGGAGCAGTTGGTCTTCCAATGCTCCTGATATTATTAGGATTTGAGCTTCTTGAAAGGGATTATAGTTCTGGAGAGAAAGTATATTTGTACTATAGAAAGACTTTTTTACCAGTTTTTATTATATGGGAGACATGGGTTCTGATATATCAGGTGTTTTTGATGCTTTGGATAGGGCGACCATTAGATTTTGGTGTATGGTTAAGGGAAGCTTTGCTTATTAAGTATATAGATATTCCAAATCTCTGGACAGCAAGATTTTTGGGGCTCATGCTACTTGTTACGCCTTTTGTGGCACGTTTTCTTCAGCTATTGAGCGCAAGGGCGCTGCAATTGTTACTGATATTGTTTTGGATATTTATTTTTATGTTTCCGGGATTTGATATGTATGGTCAGGCAAATGGCGGAGAACCGAGCTTTCCATTTTACTCTGGAACAGTGTGTTATGTATTCTATTTCTGTGTGGGACACCTGATATCCAGATACAGCCAACGAATGTTGAAGGGTAGCAAGGAAGTTCTTATGTTTGTGGCAGGCTTTTTTCTTTCTTTGTGGTCGCAGCTTTTTTTTGATAACAGAGGAGTTGATTACCTCATTAAACCTACATATTTTGGAATTTCAATCATGGCCATAATGGGATTTGACCTTTTGGCGAGGGTTAAGGTAGATGAGATGTACCCAAGAGTTGCAAAGCTTATTGAAACTGTATATGGCAATTTAGTGGGTATATATTTGATCTTCGGCGTAGCGATGATGATAATTGGAAAATATCTGATCTCAAGTGCGATTTTGCAGGAGGGTCCGCATCTGGCATTTCTCGTTATTGGAACTGTTATACTTTGGATTTTGACTGCTCTTATTTCTTTTGCGATAATGTCAGCTTGGAATAGGATTTTTAAGAGAAATTGAAAAAGAAAAACGGCCTGCAATCTCATTAGTCTGAGCGGCATTTTCATTAGTTAGTGTAGCGTTTTCATTAGCTAAAGTGGTGTTTCCATAGAATTAACTCCTAATGTAAGGTATGAAGATGCCTTTCGTTAGGAGTTTTTTGATTCATATATAAAGTTTCATTTCAGGTATCAGAAGACCTTACCAGAATATTGCGCAGCAGATCGATCACTACTTGCTGCATTTCTTCAGGAAGTCTGTGATAGTAGAATATGAGTTCTTTATCGATAGTTCTGAGTTCCTTGACCATGGAATTCTTAGAGGTATTGTTCATGGCCATCAGAAAATCGTTATGTATATCTGACATCTTTTGGATCACTTCAACATAATCACTGGGAGGCCTTTTCTCATTGATTGGGTCCATAAACAGATCGTCATTCAATGACAATATCTCCGGATCAAAATCCGGATCGGAATCCGGATCAAGAGGAATCAGAGATAGGTGTATGAGCTTCTCGATTGGTACATTGTATATTTTGCCGATTTTGTAGAATGTATCAGCTGGTGGAGTTAATCTTGCGTTCTCGTAGTGAGAATAAGTGGCTCTGGTAATCCCGAGTTTATTAGCAATATCTTTCTGCTTGAGTCCATGGGATTCTCTCAATAGCCTTAAGTATACTGAAAATCTAGTTTCTGACATATTTTCTCCATAATATAAAAAATGATACGGCTTCGTGCAATAAAATAGAAGTCAAAAAAGATATGGCTTAATGTAATAAAAAATAAAGCCTAAAAAACTTAACGTGCTCAAGAAGTCTGACTATAGCCTAAGTAGAATGAACAATATTCAAGTTGTTGAAAAATAGGGATGTTGAGGACTTATAAAACAATAAAATTCTATCATGATATAGAAAAATACAAAGCCTAATGATATTAAGAATATCAACTGTAATTTATATGATAATATAATTAACTTTCTGCGATATCGCCCGATAAACATAAATGAAACAGTAAAATGATATTCAGAATATCATAAAAAGGTTGATTAATGTTCTAAATATCGTAAAATATAAGTGGGCGGTTATCATATTTGCTTATTGCGAAAGTAAATATGAAGCATCGCTTATATTATCCCCAACCTAAACGTTTAATGTTGAAAGGAGAAAAGACTATATGAACATGAAGTTCGTAAAGAGATTCCTTGCTGTATCAATGGCAGCAACAATCATGATAGTACCTATGGAGGCTAGTGCTGCTTCTAAGACTGCTCAAAAGACCAAGACAGCAGAGCAGACAACACAGTCTACACAGTCTACTCAGACAGAGCAGGAGTCAGCAGGAGAGAAGCACAATAAGACTATGGCTGAGAAGACAGCAGCAAGTACATCTGCAGTTGTTGGCGGCGTAACGCTTAAAACTAATGTAGCAGGAACCGTTGATGTTACAAATTCCAAGACTATTAAGGCGTTCATACTTACATCAACTAACGGCAAGACTGCAGGCGACAAGCAGACAGTATTTTCTAAGACTGCCAAAGAATCTCCTAAGGCATTTGGTTCAGCTAATGCAGCTGCAGCAGCTATTGGAGGAACAGTAGTTGGTGATGCTATTAATGCTGATATCACACTTAAGAACGGTGGAACAGCTAAGGCTGTCCTTAAAGATGCTCTTGCCGGAACCGTTAAGGTTATCCAGGTAGCTGGTGGCGGAGCTACAACAGTTCTTGATGCTACTGTTGATGGAACAGTTGTTTCTTTCACACCTTCTAACGGACATTTCACATATTTCATAGTAGTAATCTGATCACATAAGGCACAATGCGGGGCAGTATCGCAAGCTACTCCGCATTTTTTTAGTAATACTAATAGAATATATATGTTTCAAGAGGTATTTTGATCCAGCGTACTATATGAGTTTTATTATTATGCAAAAAAGCTCCTTGAAAGGGAAAGTCCTTGAGAACAAATCTTAAATCCAGACGATTTCTTGTTTTTATATCTATTATCATCCTGTGTATATGTTTGGGCGGACTAGGTGGTATCTACAGTTTCTGGGCCTATCCGGATGAGTTTGGCTACTGGTCACCTGCTGCAAGACTTAGCGGATATGACTGGTCGCAGGTGACATCTATCGGTTCGTACTATTCTTATGGGTACAGCCTGATTTTATATATAATCTTTAATATTTTCAAAAACGCAGTAACGGCATACAGGGCAGCAATATTCATAAATTTTGCTTTGAGCATTGCAGCTGTATGGCTTATATATTTTTTTATCTGTTCTGTACGAAATATAGCGAGTTCAGGTAAGGCTGAGGGCGCCGCTGCGATAATTAGCGCATCCTGTGTGATGTATCCTGCCTGGTCATTGTATTCGCAGAGTACTATGTCAGAGAGCCTTATATTGTTTTTGTTCGTGCTGGTATCTTTTTTGATGTACAGGTTTTTAAAAAAGCCCGGGATCATAAATGGACTTCTTTTGGTAGCATGTTCCATGTATGCATATCTGGTTCATATGAGAATGATAGGAACTGTTATAGCGATAATGGTGACGCTTCTGGTATGGGCTTTTAGCTGCGGCAGTCGCAAGATCAGAATGGGCATATTGATACTTATAGCAGTTGTAGCAGTTGTTTTTGCTGTAAGCTTTGTGATCAAAAGTCATATAGTATCGGAAGTTTATACTTTCAGTTCTAAAGATACTATCAATTGGAATGATTATAACGGGCAATTACCGAAGATATTAAAACTTTTCACTCCCCAGGGTATGCAATACATGTTTGAAAATATCTCCGGCAAAGTCCTTTATATAAGCCTTGCTTCCTATGGACTGGGATTGTGGGGAATATCAGCTGTTACATCACTATTTATAAAAAGCATAAAATCTCTTAGGAAAAGAGGTTCAAAGAGCAGAGCACTTTTTGGCATATATATGTTTCTGGCAGTTTTATTGCAGATAGGTGTTGCTCTTGTATACCTGATAGATTCTCCGTCACCTGATAATGCAAGGCTTGATCTGCTGCTTCATGGTAGATATACAGATATGGTGATTCCGGTGCTGATTATATACGGTATATATGCCATGTATTATAGTAAGCACCCTGTTATCATCACAGGCATCATATCTGCAGCAGACGTTTTGCTAATGATTCCTATTCTGAGCGTTATCAGTAGGAATAATACCGGAATGAGCGAACTTCAGGGATTTACCATGGCGGGTGTTAGTTATATGTTGTCTTATCAAGATACAGATGCTAAGGCGTTCCTTATAAGAGCAGTTATATTCGGTGTGATCTTGTCATGGGTGGTATGTCTTATAATTTTTATAGCCCGTAGAACGGGTGAATCCATGGTGCTTGCCTGTTTAATAGCAATCCAATTGGCATTATCAGTTGTCACTTGCAACAAGTTCATGTATTCTATTCAGCCTTATGTATACACAGATGTTCAGCTGACTGACAAAGTTGAAAGACTTGAAGAAGCAGATCCCAACAGGCAGATAATACATATCTTTAAAGGCGGCATTCCGTATATAGAAGTTGTTCAGTTCGGACTAAGAGATAAGGTTATCGATGTAATTGATGCAGAGGTAGAAGACGTTTTTATAAGTGCATTTCCACACGATGCGATAATCATTACAGATGCGGATACGCCGCTTGATGCAGATCTTAGAGACAAATATGATACGGCTATATACTACGGACATCTAAAACTATATTTTAATGAATAATCTTATGACGTAAGGGTCAAAAGGAACTTTTGACACCTGCCTCATATTATAGAATTGGCACTACTTTAAACATACCCAAAATGAGGGGGATTCGTTTTGAATATATATATTTATAAGATAAAAAAGATTATATCGGTAGTGATAATTGTATACTCACTCATTGCTCCTCTCTCTATATATATAAGTTCATATGCGGCTATAAGTGGTGAAGTTAACATGATAGTATCACCGACAAGCGCATACAGGGAACCTTCGATGGGTTCTGAGAAGATAAGGGATCTTAATATTGGAGATACTGTTTTTGTAACAGGAGAGGATGGTGATTTCTATGCTATATATTTCAAGGATACGACGCAATATGTCCCTAAATATGCCATAGATGGAACTGATGTGCCGGATTCTGCTACAGGGGTATCTGTTAACCCTAATGCTGCATCTCTTGCATCATCCGCAAAGAAAGCTAAAGAAGAAAGTAATAAGGCTTTGCATGAAGAGTTTAAAGAACAGGAAGCCTATAATGAAATCCTTGAAGATACATTGGAACAAAAAAGAAAAACCAAAAGAAATACAGTCATATGGATAACTGTAATGGTGGTCTTGTGCATGTGCATGATAGGGGCAAGTGTGATGACTGCTTTTAGCAGTAAGAATGCTGATGAAAGTACATCTGAACAAGGGAGTACAAAGGAAGAAAAAACGAAAGAAGATACTTCAAAGATATAGGAAGGGCATTTGCAAGATTTTAATCTTCCGTAGGGGTGAAAATGCGACTGAAATGGCGCTTTTTGCTGTTTTACGTGGCTAAACAGAGAAAAAATCTCTAAATAAGCAAATGAGATATTGAATTTCTTTAATTGAAAGCTTATAATTAAAGAACACCCTGGAAAGGAGGCGCTTATTATGTTGGTCAAATTATCTGTAGAGAACTTTAAATCGTTTGATCAAAAGGAAGAATTATCAATGATTTCTTCCAGTAAGATGCAGGGAAATAAGAGCCATCGTGTGAAAATCAAGCAGACGCAATTGTTGAAGAATGCAATTGTTTATGGAGCAAATGCTTCTGGTAAGTCTAATCTTGTTGTTGTATTTAATTTTATTAAAGCTGCTTTGATGGAAGGACTACCTGTTGGTTCAGCAAATGATTTTTGCAGGAACAGACAAGAAAATAAAAATCGTGAAAGTGTATTTGAAATCCAATTTACTGTGGGTGATACCTTTTATGCATATGGTTTTTCTGCAATACTCAGTCAAAGAAAGGTTACTGAGGAGTGGCTGTATGAATTGATGCAGGATGGCAGTGCGCATCAACTGTTTATAAGGGAAGGCAGCAATGCACCGGTTCTTGGGGAAACTGTTAAGCTGTCTGCTTCTGAGAAGAGCAGATTCAGCGTTTATTCAGAGGACTTTGCAGGTCAGGATGCGCAGCTGTTTTTGACTGAGATGAACCGAGGAAAGAAATATCCTGAGAATTCCAAGCTGATATTTTTGGTAGAAGCTTTCAGCTGGATTATGAATAATATCATCGTCATCAATCCAAACATTGGTATTTCAAATACTGAAGCATACTATAATGATGAATCTTTGGAGAACATAAGCAAACTGATTCAGACTTTCGATACCGGTGTTACCGAGATAAAAACAAGGCAGATTACCATAGATGAAATGGGCAAGATGATCCCCGCGGAGGTTGTTCAGGGAATCTTTTCGCAGTTGAAAGCTCAGCTTCAGATGAGTAACCTTCCAAGCATTCAGATGACCTGGAGAGTTGAAGGTGGTTTCTTTAATATTCGCATTAAAGAGGGAGAAGAACCTGAGATTTCTACTCTTGTTCTAAAGCATGGCAAATCTGTTTTTGACTTTAATTTCTCTGAGGAATCAGATGGAACAAAGAGATTGTTTGATCTGATTGATATGCTCCTTACAGAACGACCTGATACTGTATTTGTTGTTGATGAGTTGGAGCGCAGTTTGCATCCGAAGCTGACAGAACATTTTCTTAAACTTTTCATGGAAGCTCATGATGGTGTAAGAATGCAGCTTGTATTTACTACACATGAAGATACAATAATGGATCAGAGTCTTTTCCGTAGGGATGAGATATGGTTCGTTGAAAGAGATGCTGACAATGCCAGCAAGATTTATTCTCTGGACAGATTCAAGGAAAGATATGACAAAAAGCTTAGCAAAGCTTATCTTGAAGGAAGATATGGTGCTATTCCTGTGTTCAGGCAGTTTTCTTTTCGGAAAGGAGAGTAAATATGCCGGTACATACATACACGAACTGGAACCAGCGTCCATCTGATCATGAAGAGCAGATGGAGCCATTTAGAAAATATTTTTTCATTTGTGAAGGAGCATCAGTACATGAGCGCATTGCACTTGTGGCTGGTGCTTTTTCTTTTGTTCGTAATTATCGAATCATGTATTGATAGACTGATGCGCAGAAATTTTACTTTTTGGACCTGAGTTTTTTGGGGGGTATTTTTATAACTTTTTCATCTAAAAAGACTTTTGATATATTAGAAATAGGTTGAGCTTGGGGTATACAGCGATAACGACAGGGCTAGGCATGTGTATAAAAAGATGGGATTTAAGGAATATGGAATAAATCCTAGGGAATTCAAGCTAAAAGACGGAACGTATAGGGATGAGATCATAATGGCAAACATATTTGAGTGATATTGTCAGCACTCCGGAAGCAATGATTCCGTTTACGGAATTTGAGAGAATTCATGAAGGATGAAAAAATCATATATATTTTTAAATTAATTTACATAAAATATTGATATTATGAGCATAATATGATAGGTTATGAGTCAGAAAAAAGTTGGAATATGCATATATCTAATGACTAAAAAATGGTAGTGGATTTGATACTACCTTCATGTTTTGGAGGTTAATAACTGTTGAATAATACTTATAAAACTATATAAATAGATGTTGACTTTTATAGTTTGCTGATGTATAATAATATTGAAAGGAGCTAGCACTTTGAGTAAATATTATTCTATACATAAATTTTCAAAGATTATAGGTGTATCTGCGCAGACATTACGAAATTGGGATGCTAACGGAAAACTTCATCCACATCATACTACAGCAAGTGGTTATAGATATTATTCTGATGAACAACTTAACCAAGTAATGA
>NZ_AUKC01000037.1 GCF_000424545.1 Butyrivibrio sp. NC3005
CAGACAGATTTTATCCATCATCAAAACTGTGTAGTTACTGTGGAAATATCAAAAAAGATTTGAAATTATCTGACAGGATTTATAGATGTGAATGTGGAAATGTCATAGACAGAGATTTTCAGGCATCACTAAACTTAAAAGCTTATGGAGAAAAATTTGCAAGCTAACACTTGAACGTTAATGCAAATGTGTACGGATACGTTAATTCGGAATTTACGCCTATGGAGAGTACAAGAACTTGTGAGTAGATTGATGCTTTCATCGTCAAAAGCATACTCGATGAAGTAGGAATGAAACATAAAAGTTTATAACTTTTTATAAGTTTTCAGTAACGGAGTACGAAATATATGGCAGAAAAAGCTGTTGACTTTCAAAATCCTATTTACTATACAAATAGAGAATTATCATGGATTTCGTTTAATAAAAGATGTTTATCAGAAGCAAAAGATTCATCAAATCCTTTGTTTGAAAGGTTAAAGTTTTTGTCTATAACAGCATCAAACCTCGATGAATTCTTTATGGTAAGAGTGGCATCACTTATAGATATGATACATGCTGATTATACAAAGCCTGATATAGCGGGATTATCCCCGATTCAGCAGCTAGACCTTGTAACAAAATCTCTCCACGATTTTGTGAAACAGCAGTATCAGACACTTAATAAACAGCTAATCCCCATGTTAAGCGAAAACGGGCTTATTATGGTGAAAAGCTACAAGGATTTGACAATAGAGGAAAGCGAGTATGTAGATCAGTATTTTCACGAATTTGTATACCCGGTACTAACCCCAATGGCAGTTGATTCCTCTAGGCCATTCCCACTTATTCGTAATAAGACCTTGAATATAGGGGCTCTTATTCGCAGTAAAGAGGCCAAGAAAACAGGCAAAAAAGAAAAAAGAGATTTCGATTTTGCAATGGTACAGGTGCCAAATGTTTTATCACGAATAATCGAGCTTCCAAGTAAAGATTTAGGCATTAGAAAAGTAATACTGCTCGAAGAAATAATACTCAAAAATATGGATAAGCTCTTTTTGAACTACAACATAGAATGTGCCTATCCCTTCAGAGTAGGAAGAAATGCTGATTTATCCATTGACGAAGATGAAGCAGAAGACCTTCTCAAGGAAATTGAAAAACAGCTGAAAAGGCGTCAGTGGGGTGAAGTAATAAGACTTGAAGTATCAAGCGATATGGATAAAAGACTCCTTCAAGTTATAGGAAAAGAACTAGGCGTAACTGAGCAGGAAATCTATAAAATTGACGGACCTATGGATTTAACATTCCTCATGAAAGTCTATAAGCTTGAAGGATTCGATCATTTGAAGGAACACGGATATGTTACACCGCAGCTAGTACCTGAGATTAAGACAGATGAGAGCATTTTTAGCTGTATCAGGAAAAAAGATATTCTGATGCATCATCCATATCAGACCTTCGACCCCGTAGTAAGATTCGTTTCTGATGCAGCAGTTGATGCAAATGTTCTTGCAATCAAGCAAACCTTGTACAGAGTAAGCGGAAACTCTCCGATTATTGCAGCACTTGCAAAGGCAGCAGATAATGGAAAACAGGTAACAGTTCTTGTAGAATTAAAAGCAAGGTTTGATGAAGAAAACAATATAGTATGGGCGAAAAAGCTTGAAAAAGCGGGCTGTCATGTAATATACGGACTGGTAGGTTTGAAGACACACTGTAAGATAACCCTCGTAGTCAGAAAAGAGGAAGATGGAATAAGACGATACGTACACCTTGCAACAGGAAACTATAACGATTCCACAGCAAGACAGTATACCGATGTAGGATTGTTTACATGCAAGGAAGCTTTCGGTGAAGATGCAACAGCCGTATTTAATATGCTCTCAGGTTATTCAGAACCTCTTGCATGGAACAGACTATCTCTGGCACCCTTGTGGCTTAAGGACAGACTCCTTTATATGATAAAAAGAGAAGAAGAAAATGCCAAAAGAGGAGAAGCTGCAAGAATTGTGGCTAAGATGAATTCACTTTGCCATAAAGAAGTTATCGCAGCCTTGTATAAGGCAAGCTGCGCCGGTGTTAAAATCGACCTTATAATCAGAGGAATATGCTGTCTTAGAGCAGGAGTAAAAGGAGTTTCAGAGAACATCACCGTACGCTCTATAGTCGGAAACTTCCTCGAACACAGCAGAATCTTCTACTTTGAAAATGCCGGAAAGCCGGAGTATTATTGCGCAAGTGCCGACTGGATGCCGAGAAACCTTGAGAGACGAGTAGAGATAATGTTCCCTGTCGAAGATCCAAGTCTTCGTGAAAAGCTGTGGAATATTCTGGATACTGAACTAAAAGATAATGAAAAGGCACATATTTTGCAATCAAACGATGAATATGTTAAAGTTTCAAAGAAAGGAGAACTAATAAATTCTCAGATTGTATTTGGTGAAGAGGCAAAGAGACTTGCCAAAACATCCGAAAGCGGATTTGTGAAAGATAGCAGAACCTTTAAACCGGAGATGAATCCGTATGCATAATAAATAAAAATTTTTTGAGGTATTTTTTTAATGAGTAATAAAGACGTAACACTGATTCTTGCATCAGGATCACCTAGACGAAGGGAACTTATGCAGCAGATAGGGCTTTCTTTTGAAGTTATGCCTGCAAAAGGAGAAGAGAAAATTACTTCTGATGAGCCAAGTGAAGTAGTAAAAGAACTCGCATTACAAAAGGCTTTGGAGGTTTTTAACAAAAAAACTTCAGAAAATTTTCCAACAAAAAATGAAAGCATCATTGTCATTGGTGCAGATACCGTTGTATCATATAGACATAAGATACTTGGAAAACCCAAAGACAGAGCAGATGCAATTCGTACTATTTCTAGTCTGCAAGGTGATTGCCACGAAGTATATACAGGAGTGGCAATAGTCTTTCAGGATGAAAATGGACAAATGAAGTGTGACATATTTGCTGAAGAGACGCAGGTTGAAGTTTATCCTATGAGTCAGGAAGAAATCCTGCGCTACTGCGACAGTGGCGAGCCGTATGATAAAGCTGGAAGTTACGGTATTCAGGGTGCGTTTGCTGCTTATGTCAAAGGAATCCGGGGTGATTATAATAATGTTGTTGGTCTACCAATCGCCAGGGTTTATCAGACATTGAAGCAACATGTACTTTTATGAAACAGGAGTTAAACTATGCACGAATTTGATGATGACGTATTAAACTGCTTTTTGGAGAATCAAAGCCAGTTATTTCCAGAGGATGTAGCTTCCTCAATGGAAGAGGCAGAAGCTTTCTTGGAAGACTGCTGTGCAGTCGTTGTTGATTCCGCTAAGGAAGTAGCGGAGTACTTTGATGAAGCAGGTGTTGATTTTGAAGGACAGAATATTTTAGAAGCTTCAGAGGTTTTTGATATCGGCGATGGAAGATATCTTATAGTTGAAGGATAATGATGTTACCTTACTGACACCTTAGAGTGCCGGTAAGGTATTTTTATGGAAAGGGAAATATGAGAGCAGTAGATTTACATACACATTCCACAGCATCTGATGGAACCTATTCTCCAACAGAGCTTATTGATTATGCACATGAAAAGAATCTTGCAGCGATTGCACTTACAGATCACGATACTACCAAAGGTCTTGAAGAAGCAATTAAAGCAGGTGAAAAATATGACGATCTTGAAGTAATACCGGGAATTGAGTTTAGTACAGAATATCAGGGAAAAGATGTACATATCGTAGGTCTGTACATGAATTATACAAATCCTGTTATAAAGAAAAAACTTCAGGAATTTGTTGATTCAAGAGTTGCCAGAAACAGAAAAATGTGCGCATTGTTAACAGAACACGGAATACCCATGGATTTTGATGCACTCCAAGCCTGCTACCCTGATTCTGTGATAACAAGAGCTCATTATGCAGCATATATGCTCGAACACGGACTCGTATCTTCCAGACAGGAAGTATTCGACAGATATATAGGTGATGACTGCCCGTGTTTTGTGGCAAGAGAAAAGATAACACCTGTAAAGGCACTTGAGATGATCAAAGAGGCAGGAGGACTGTCTATCCTTGCACATCCTATTTTATACGGAATGTCAGATGAGAGACTTAGAACACTTGTAAAAGAGTTAAAAGATAACGGACTTGTTGGAATTGAAGCAATTTATTCTATGTATACAGCATCTGATGAAAGATATATCAGAGAGATTGCAGAAGATTTTGATTTGTGTATCAGCGGCGGTTCAGATTTCCATGGTGACAACAAAGATGAAATAGACCTTAGCGTTGGAAGAGGCAACTTGTTCGTACCAGAGGAAGTCCTTAATAATCTTAAGAAAAAGAGATAAGTCATGGGAAAAAAGATTTTTCATTTTGATTTGGATGGAACTTTATTAAATGATGAAAAGATGCTTACAGATAAGACAAGACAGGCTTTGGAAGTTTTTGTAGATAAAGGAAATCACTTTGTGATCAATACAGGTAGAGCCATAGATTCTGCCAAAAAAGTCTATGAAGACTGCAGGATGAATTTCAAAGGAAGTTTCCTTGTAGGTTTTAACGGCTGTCAAATCTATGATGTAGACAAAGATGAACTTGTATACAGAGAAACGATGGAGCTTTCGCTGGTAAAAGAAGTATTTAAAGTTGCATTAAGACACGGAATTCACTGTCATACATTTACAGACGATACCATAATATCTCCGGATAACGGCGAATGTATGCAGTACTACAAAAAAGTAATAAAGACTCCTTTAATAGTAACAGATGATATCTATTCACAACTTACAGTTAACCCTTCAAAATGCATAGCAATCGAGCTTCATGACCATGATAAAATGGAAAATTTTAGAAAAGAAGTGGCAAGTCTTGCACCAGATAAACTCAAGGTAATGTATTCAAATGATTATTATCTTGAGATATTTCCTCAAAATGCAGGAAAAGGAGCAGCTGTAAAAAAGCTATGCCAGATGCTGGAGGTAGATATTAAAGACAGCTACGCAGCCGGAGACCAGCAAAATGATATAGATATGATACAGACAGCAGGATGCGGAATAGCAATGCTTAATGCAGTTGATGCATTAAAACAGGCAGCAGACAGAATTACCAAAAAAGATAATAATAACGACGGACTTTATGATGAAATATTACAGGCATGCCAGATAGAAAATATTTAGACAAAAACAAGCAAATTTTTATATTTTTCCCAGTTTGCATGAACTGTTACTTTACTGTATAATGACGGGTGGCAATTTATATATTTAAAGATTATTCTTATTCGTTGATAATTATGTAGAAAGAGGTTAGAAGTTAAATGATTCAAGCTACAAATGTTACGCTTAGAGTAGGCAAGAAAGCACTTTTCGAGGACGTTAATATCAAATTTACAGAAGGCAACTGTTACGGTATTATAGGCGCCAATGGTGCTGGTAAATCAACATTTTTGAAGATTCTTTCCGGACAGATTGATACAACAAATGGTGAGGTTTCCATTACACCTGGTCAGAGACTTTCATTTTTGGAACAGGATCACTTCAAGTATGATGAAGATCAGGTTCTTTCCTGCGTTATCGGAGGAAATGCAAGACTTGCAGAAGTAATGGCAGAGAAGGATGCAATCTATGCAAAAGAAGATTTCTCTGATGAAGACGGAATAAGAGCTTCAGAACTCGAAGCTGAATTTGCAGAAATGAACGGTTGGGAAGCTGAAGCAGATGCGGAATCACTTCTTAACGGACTTGGAATAGAAACAGAGTACCATACAAAGCTTATGAAAGAGCTTAATGGTGCGCAGAAGGTTAAAGTTCTTCTTGCAAGAGCTTTATTTGGTAACCCTGATATTCTCCTTCTTGATGAGCCTACAAACCATCTTGATCTTGATGCTATTTCATGGCTTGAAGAGTTCCTTATTAACTTCGAGAATACAGTTATTGTAGTATCCCATGACAGATACTTCCTTAATAAGGTATGTACACATATCGCAGATATCGATTATGGAAAGATTACTCTTTCAACAGGTAACTATGATTTCTGGTATGAAGCTTCTCAGATTATGATTCGTCAGAAGAAAGAAGCTAATAAGAGAAAAGAAGAGAAGATTAAAGAATTAAAAGAATTCATTTCACGTTTCTCTGCTAACGCAAGTAAGAGTAAGCAGGCTACATCACGTAAAAAAGCTCTCGAGAAAATCGAGCTCGAAGATATGCGTCCATCAAGCCGTAAGTACCCTTACATTGATTTTAGACCTAACAGAGAAATCGGAAACGAAGTATTGACAGTTGATGGAATCTCCAAGACTGTAAACGGAGTTAAGGTTCTTGATAATATTTCTTTTGTAGTACAGCATGATGATAAGATTGCATTTGTAGGTGGAAATGAACTTGCAAAGACTGTTCTTTTCCAGATTCTTACAGGTGAAATGGAACCTGATGAGGGAACATTCAAGTGGGGTGTAACAACTTCCCAGGCATATTTCCCTAAGGATAATACAAAGGAATTTGATAACGATTATACAATTGCAGACTGGCTTACACAGTATTCTGAAATCAAGGATGCATCCTATGTTCGTGGATTCCTTGGACGTATGCTTTTTGCCGGTGAAGATGGAGTTAAGAAGGTTAAGGTTCTTTCTGGTGGTGAGAAGGTTAGATGTTTATTGTCCAAGATGATGATAAGCGGAGCTAACTGTCTTGTATTCGACGAGCCTACCAACCATCTTGATATGGAATCCATCACAGCTCTTAACGAAGGAATGATTAAGTTCCCTGGAGTTGAGCTTTTTGCATGTCGTGACCACCAGGTAGTTCAGACAACAGCTAACCGTATCATGGAGATTCTTCCAGACGGTTCACTTATAGATAAGCGTACAACATACGACGAATATCTTGAAAGTGATGAAATGGCTCGTAAGAGAACTGTATATCAGACTAATGAAGAAGACGAAGCAGATGATTAATAAATAAAGCTTTTTTGTAAACTTCTATAAAATATGTTCTATAAACATATTTTATAGAAGTTTAGTCTTGTCATGAGATTATTAGTGTATTAAAATAGTAAAGGCGTTTGTGAGTATTTTCACAATGGTGAGGTGAGTAATGCGTTCGAGCAAGGCAGCAGTTAAGCTAGCAATGATTCCCGCAACTCTTGGTGGTCTTTACTTGGCTATACTTATGCCAAGAATGTTTAAAAAACCTTCTAAAGAGCCTTTTGTCGGGAAGTTATATGCACATCGCGGCTTACACGATAATAAGAGCAAGGCACCAGAGAATTCGATGGCCGCTTTTCGAAAAGCAGTCGATGCGGGTTATGGAATTGAATGTGATGTCCAGCTTACCAAGGATGGAATTCCTGTCATATTTCATGACTTTTTACTGATGCGGGTAGCTAGATATGATAGCGGTTATGAGTCACCTTTTGGTATCAAGAACCATGATGGCTCAGTTAGTGTTTTGGGCAAAGTAAGTGATTACACTTACGAACAGCTCACACATTTTCATTTGATGAATTCAGAAGAGAAGATTCCAAAGTTTGAAGATTTTCTTCACATGGTAAATGGAAAAGTTCCGCTTATCGTAGAATTGAAAATTGAAACATTTGATACAAAAGTCTGTGAGAAGGCTGATGCTCTTCTTAGAAAATATAAAGGAGACTATTGTATTGAATCATTTAATCCTCTTGGACTTATATGGTATAGGAAACACCATCCGGGAGTGATGAGGGGACAATTAGCGGAGGAGTTTTTAAAAGACAGTGAGATGGAAATTCGCAGTAAACTTTTCTGGAAGATTCCGTCTAATCTCATGCTGAATTTCCTTACAAAACCGGATTTTGTTGCTTACAATTACAAGCATGCAAATAATTTTTCCAGACGAATTGTACATAAACTTTACAAGAACGTGGCAGCTGCCTGGACTATCAAAGACCAGAAAGCGCTCGATGAAAATCGCGGAAAATTTGACATATTTATATTCGATAGCTTTATTCCTGAAACAAAGGAAAAAGTTGAAAAATTTCGTCAGGAGAAAGGAAGGCATTATACAAGCCTTGACAAGTAAAATGGCGAACTTGTTTTAGACTTTGCTGTCTGCAAAGAGTTTTGTTTATATGGGTAATTATTCATGTTTTCATGAAAAATTATAAAAATGTATAGGGAATTGTCGATTTTTGGTAATTGACAAAGAAAGGGAAGAAAATGGCAAACAAGTGGGTTTATATGTTCACTGAAGGTAACGCTACAATGCGTGAATTGCTTGGAGGTAAGGGTGCTAACCTTGCTGAAATGACAAATATTGGCCTTCCAGTACCACAGGGCTTCACAATTACAACAGAAGCTTGTACACAGTATTATGAAGATGGTCGTAAGATCAACGATGAAATCATGGCTCAGGCTATGGAAGGTGTTAAGAAGATGGAGGAGATTAACGGTAAGAAGTTCGGTGATCTTGAGAATCCTCTTCTTGTTTCTGTTCGTTCAGGTGCTCGTGCATCTATGCCAGGTATGATGGATACAATCCTTAACCTTGGTCTTAATGATGACGTTGTTGCAGCTATGATCAAGGGCAATCCTGATCCTGCATTCGAGCGTTTCGTATATGATTCATATCGTCGTTTCATTCAGATGTTCTCTGATGTTGTTATGGAAGTTGGTAAGAAGTACTTCGAACAGCTCATCGACCAGATGAAGGAGAAGAAGGGTGTTAAGTTCGACGTAGATCTTACAGCTGCTGATCTTAAGGAACTTGCTGAGCAGTTCAAGGCTGAGTACAAGAAACAGCTTGGTAAGGATTTCCCATCTGATCCAGTTGAGCAGTTAAAGCTCGCTATCGAGGCTGTATTCCGTTCATGGGATAACCCTCGTGCTAACGTATATCGTCGTGATAACGATATCCCATATTCATGGGGAACAGCTGTTAACGTAATGCCTATGGTATTCGGTAACCTTAACAACGAGTCCGGTACAGGTGTTGCATTCACACGTGATCCTGCAACAGGTGAGAACAAGCTCATGGGTGAGTTCCTCATCAATGCACAGGGTGAAGACGTAGTTGCTGGTGTTCGTACTCCTATGCCAATCGCACAGATGGAGCAGGAATTCCCAGAAGCATACGCTGAGTTCATCAAGGTTTGTGAGACTCTTGAGAATCACTACCATGACATGCAGGATATGGAGTTTACAGTAGAGAACAAGAAACTCTACATGCTTCAGTGCCGTAACGGTAAGAGAACAGCTCCAGCTGCTCTTAAGATCGCTTGCGACCTCGTTGATGAAGGACACAAGACTCCAGAAGAAGCTGTAGCAATGATCGATCCTCGTAACCTTGATACACTTCTTCACCCACAGTTCGATGCTGCTGCTCTTAAGGCTGCTACTCCTCTTGGAAAGGGTCTTGGTGCATCTCCTGGAGCTGCTTGCGGTAAGGTTGTATTCACAGCTGATGATGCTGTTGAATGGGCTGCAAGAGGTGAGAAGGTAGTTCTTGTTCGTCTTGAGACATCTCCAGAAGATATCACAGGTATGAAGGCTGCTCAGGGTATCCTCACAGTTCGTGGTGGTATGACATCTCACGCTGCTGTAGTTGCTCGTGGTATGGGTGAGTGCTGCGTATCTGGTTGTGGCGATATCAACATGGATGAAGAGAACAAGAAGTTCACACTTGCTGGAAAAGAATTCCACGAAGGAGATTTCATCTCTATCGATGGTACAACAGGTAACATCTATGATGGTCAGATTGCAACAGTTGATGCTAAGATCGCTGGTGAGTTCGGACGTATCATGGCTTGGGCTGATGAGTTCAGAAGACTTAAGGTTCGTACAAACGCTGATACTCCTGCTGATGCTAAGAAGGCTAGAGAGCTTGGTGCTGAAGGTATCGGTCTTTGCCGTACAGAGCACATGTTCTTCGAGGAAGACAGAATTGCTGCATTCCGTGAGATGATCTGCTCTGATACAGTTGAAGAGAGAGAAGCTGCTCTTGAGAAGATTCTTCCTTACCAGCAGAACGATTTCAAGCAGCTCTATGAAGCTCTTGAAGGATGCCCAGTTACAATCAGATTCCTTGATCCACCACTTCACGAGTTCGTTCCTACAACAGAGGAAGAAATCAAGAAGCTTGCTGATGCTCAGCACAAGAGCGTAGAAGAGATTAAGGCTATCATCGCTTCTCTTCACGAGTTCAACCCTATGATGGGTCACAGAGGATGCCGTCTTGCAGTTACATATCCTGAAATTGCTAAGATGCAGACAAAGGCTGTTATCCGTGCAGCACTTGAAGTACAGAAGGCTCATCCAGATTGGAACGTTAAGCCTGAAATCATGATCCCTCTTGTATGTGAGGTCAAAGAGCTTAAGTTCGTTAAGAAGGTTGTTGTAGAGACAGCTGACGCTGAAATCGCAGCAGCTGGTGCTAACCTTGAGTACGAAGTTGGTACAATGATCGAGATCCCAAGAGCTGCTCTTACAGCTGATGAGATCGCTTCTGAAGCTGACTTCTTCTGCTTCGGTACAAACGACCTTACACAGATGACATTCGGTTTCTCCCGTGATGACGCTGGTAAGTTCCTTGGTGCTTACTATGATGAGAAGATCTTCGAGAGCGATCCATTTGCTAAGCTTGACCAGACAGGTGTTGGTAAGCTTATGGAGATGTCCCTCAAGCTCGGCAAGCCAGTTAACCCTAAGCTTCACGTAGGTATCTGCGGCGAGCACGGTGGAGATCCTTCATCTGTTGAGTTCTGCCACAAGATCGGTCTTGACTATGTATCTTGCTCACCATTCCGTGTACCAGTTGCACGTCTTGCAGCAGCACAGGCAGCTATCGCCGAGTCACGTCAGTAAAAGATGCAAGCTGTTTTTTGGGAACTTTTGAAATCTCCAAAGATTTCATGAAGCAAAGTATGAGGATTTATCATCCGGAAAATACTTTCCATTACCCAGAAAAGCTTGAAATAAAGCTATTCCTAGTATAGGGTGTCTGCTTAGACACCCTATATTTTTTTACTAAAGAATAATTTCAACCAGGCTGTAATGAGAGCTAGACACAAGAAATTTCCCGTTGCATTCAACAAAAAATGATGTGGGATTTCCGAAAATCGGAAATCGAAAAAAGGGTCATTTTGAAAAAATTTCCGAAAATCGGAAATTAGAAGGAGGTTCAAAAATGTCGGAATTTACAGCTAAAAAGCTAAAAGAAGCACGTATGAAAGCAGAAATCACTCAGGATGATGCTGCAGCTTTAATGAAAATTACAAGAAGAGCTATCAGTGAAATGGAAGCAGGTAAGAGAAGTATATCTGCAGATGAGCTCGCACAGTTCTCCAGAATTTATGATGTCGATGTAAGAGAATTGCTCTTTGTTGACTTTACAGAAGCTGGTGAAGAGAAGAGGCTTGCTGCCAAGTACAGTTCCTTCTTTAAGTTACTCGAAAAACTATCAGATCGTGATGTAGAAGATATTTATTGGGTAATGAAGCGTAAGGTTGAAGGATTGCTTTAAAAACTGAATAAGACTCAGGATGCCCGCATTGCAGATTACACCTGCTTTGCGGGTATTTTTATATATTGACATGTAGTCAATGACTACATATAATGAAGATAAGAATACACGCATTGACTACATTAATATAGGAGGTAGTGCCATGGATAAGGAAATATATAGCATTGAAGGTATAGATATTGAGGTGGAAAAAATAGATAAAACAGATGCTGATGCTGTACGCCGGAAGATGGCATATGCGTTTAAGATGATTAGAGCGCAGTCAGGAATGAATAGAAAAGATTTTTCTGCCTGGCTTGGTATTCCATATAGAACTATGCAGGAATGGGAACTTGGTCGTAGGGCAATGCCAGAATATGTACTTCGTTTGATTGCTTATAAGGTTCAGATGGAGAAGGAAAGGGGGAACCTATAATGACAGTATTGTATGGTATTGGAACAGTTTTAAGAGTTATCCTTAGAATAGCATTATTACCTGTACAAGCAGTTCTTACATTGCTGATGCTTGCAATTGGTTTTATCGGTGGCCTGGCAAATCTTGTATGCTGGTTGCTGGGTGTTTTCTTTGTGATTGGTGGTATTTGTTCATTTATTAATGGATCTGCTTCTCTTGGATGGCAAGGACTTATTGTAGGTATCCTTGTTGCAGTGGTTCCTCAGGCCTTAACCATTTGGGGTGCTGAAGGAATTGGTTGCATAAAGGAATTATTAGCAAGAATATAAAGCTATAGTGTGTTAAGATAAGAAGCAGCACGAAAGTGCTTATTTTGATAAATCGGAGTTTGTAAGGCTCTTTTGTTAGAGAAAGAGCTCGATAACTTCAGATTTGTCGAGCGGTGACTGTATTCGCATTCCGCTACGCTTCATGCTCATGTCGCGCTGTCGCACTATAAGTCTGCACACGAATATGTCTGTTCGTGAGCAAGCTCCCGACAGCCAATTCGGTGCATCCTTGCACCGCTCGTAGAAACGCGCAACTTCAAATTTGTCTATAATGACTTCAAGCTCAAAACAAAGAGTAAGAAAACAAATTGAAAATAAGAGAGGAAAAGATAAATGATTATGTAAAAGAGATTATAGAGATTCATGGTTGCCCATATAAAGGAAAAATTTCCATGTAGGGCAACGAATCTCAAGATTTCTTCTGCGTTTTTCATCTTTTTTATCCTTATTTTATGTATATAGGCAATTTTAGTTTTATAAAACCCCGAAAAGGCAAGAATTTGTTGCCTTTTTGGGGCTTTTTTGTGTGATTTGGATTAGTTGTAAATTTATTGAACTTTTCCAAGAACGGAAATCTAATCTTTTTGCAGACTTTTTCCTTGATTTGGGTAATCCGGCCAGTAACTCAGAGGCTTAGGAAATGAATTGTAAAATTTATAAATATAATATATAATTATTGTTGTTTTTTTAACATTAATAGATAATAGTGAAATTAACAAATCGGAGTTTAAAGGAGTATCACTATGTGGTTTTTATTAGCACTTAGTTCGGCAATCTTTGCCGCACTGACATCAATATTGGCAAAGATAGGAATTGAAGGTGTCGGATCGAATCTGGCTACTGCAATCCGTACGATGGTAGTTGTTATAATGGCTTGGGGAATGGTATTTATTACGCATCAGCAAGGCGGTATCAGAGCAATCAGTCAGAAGAGCTGGATTTTCCTGATCCTGTCCGGGTTGGCAACGGGAGCTTCATGGCTATGCTATTACAAGGCATTGCAGATGGGAGATGCTTCCAAGGTAGTGCCGATAGATAAACTGTCCGTAGTTATTACTCTGGTGTTGGCATTTGTTTTCCTTCATGAAGAGTTTACTGCAAAGTCGATGATTGGATGCATATTGATCGGGGCAGGAACATTGTTGATGGTTTTATAAATAAACAACTTCAAGTTTTTGTGGCTAAAGCCAATATAAATAATACTAGACAGATTTGTCCAATAGCGTAAATACGGCATTTTCTCGCTTTGTGTCGTGTTATGTTTAGTAGAATAATATTACTCTGTCAATGAAAGGAGGAAACAGTATGGATCAGAAAAAGATTGGACGTTTTTTAAAAGAACTTAGGAAAGAAAAGAATATTACACAGGAACAGCTTGCCGAAAAGATAAAAGTTTCAGGACGAACGGTTTCTAGATGGGAAACAGGTTCTAATATGCCTGATATTAGTTTGTTGGCTGAATTGGCTGATTTTTATGATGTTAGTATACCTGAAATCATTGATGGAGAAAGGAAAAGCGAGAATATGAATGAAGAAGTAAAAGAAACAGTATTGAAATTATCTGATTATACAGAGACAATTAATCAGAAAAACAAAGGAAGGTTATTTGTACTTACGGTTATTGCAATAATAGGAATGATTGCGTTCGTGATTATTGAATTTACAGGACTAGATACACCTGGAAGTGTCTATGAAAGAGTAGCTGGTGCAGGTCTTGGGTTAGATTGTGGTATATTAATAGTCCTTGCAGTGTATCTTTCTGGACTTTTAGGAAAGATTAAGGCAAGACGAGAAATGAAACGAAAGTACAACTGTAAATAAAAAGTCTAATAGACCATAAACTTCAAATTTGTCTATAATGACTTCAAGCTCAAAACAAAGAGTAAGAAAACAAATTGAAAATAAGAGAGGAAAAGATAAATGATCATGTACAAGAGATTATAGAGATTCATGGTTGCCCATATGAAGAAAAATTTCTCCTGTAGGGCATTTAATCTTGAAATTTCCTCTGTGCTTTTCATCTTTTTGACCTTTATTTTACTTATATGGGCAAATCAAATTTTTTAAAACCACTAAAAGGCAAGAATTTGTTGCCTTTTTGGGACTTTTTTGTATGATTTGGATTAGTTGTAAAAATATTGAACTTTTCCAAAACTGGAAATCTAATCTTTTTCCAGACTTTTTTCTTGATTTGGGCAATCCGGCCAGTAACTTAGAGGCTCAGGAAATGAACCTAGTGAGTTTTTTATTTTGCGTCCTCTGTGGACAAATTTAATTGACATTTAACAGGATTCTGTATAATTGATAATAGTGAAATAAAAAATCGGGATTTATGAAGGAGTATGAGCGGTAATGATAAAACTACGATATGGAAATACGAACACATTTTATATCGCTGGAGCAAAAGGCGGTCTGCTTATCGATACTGATTATGCAGGAACCTTACCTCAGTTTTTCAAAGCGATAAAAACAGCTTGCATTGATATAAGCGATATTTCTTATATGTTAGCCACTCACTATCACCCTGATCACATCGGAATCGTCAGTGAGTTACAGAAGCTTGGGGTTACGCTTTTGATTGTAGATGTTCAGCACAGTTCAGTTCATTTCGCCGATGACATATTTTTCAGAGACAAGCGATTGAATTACAAGCCGATAGATGAAAACGTGGCAAAGGTGATTAGTTGTGCAGAGAGCAGAAGCTTCTTGTGCAGTATTGGAATTAGCGGAGAGATCATTTACACACCAAGTCACAGTGAAGACAGTGTATCCATTATTCTTGACGATGGAAATTGTATTGTTGGCGATCTGGAGCCTGTTGAATATCTGGCTGCTTATGACCATAATCCCAGGCTAAAAAGTGACTGGGAGCAAATTATGAGCTATCATCCAAAACGAATCCTTTCTGCCCATGCAAATGAAAAAGAATTCTAAATGACAAATTCAAGTTTATTGAAAGCTTAATTATGCGGTGATTTGGCATCAAGATATGATTTATTTAATTGCAAGTATTTAGAAATGTGTAGTACTGACCGATAAAATAAATATAACTGATAAAGCTAGGAAGAGCATCTGTAATCAAGGATTGATAAATACCTGTTTATAGGTGCTTTTTATATAGTATTGGAGGTGTTTTAATGAGTAATACGATCAATGTAAATGGGATGACAAGTTATTATAGCAGCTTTATCAAATCGGTTACGTCTCAGACATCGGTGGATAAAGGTTCGAAGGTTAATAGCGGGACTGTGAATGGTGAAAAAGATTCTTTTATTTCTACACTAAGCTCAAAGGTGGAAACAGCTGGTACATTAGAGGAAACAGCAGCTGTTTCCACAAAGGATATGACATTGGAAGAATATAAGCAATATATTAATGACACGATTTCTAAATATAACATACATTCATCCCATTCTTGCGACAGCTATGCTATTTCAATTTCTGATGAGGGCTTCAAGGCAATGCAGGCAGATCCTGAGTATGAGAAATGGGTTATGGATAGCATTAAGGGGATGCTTGGCAATGAGTATTCAAGTGGCAACCGAGCATTAACAGGTCCTCTTTGTTGTGTCTGTAGTTTTGGGGCATCTAAAGCGGAATGTCGGTGTTTAAGTTGGTCGAATGGTTATCAGAATGGAAACGGCGAAAAGGTATGGGAAGAAAAGTCGAGGAATAGCTTTTGGACTAAACGAGGCGAACAGAAAAAAATTCAAAATCGTGTTAATCAGAGGGCTGCTGAGAAGAAGGAATTGGAAAAGAAATGGCTACGGGAGGCGGCTGAGAAGCGTCAGGCATATACAGATTTTCTAAATGGAAAAGCTATGTTAAAGACCAACAGCTTGTTTGAATTCAATGATTTCTTTTCTATGCCGACAGATCCCAAAGTTGCAGGAGTTTTATCGGCGTATGAAGCAGGAACATATGTCGTTGGGGAAATGTAGTTAATAAATTATTACCGCTCGGACTTTTCCGATGAGCGGTGTGGCTCTGACTGAAAGATGGGCTGCGGGAAGGAGAACGTAATGAGTAATACGATTAATGTGAATGGAATGACAAGTTATTATAACAGCTTTATCAAATCTATTTCCTGTTTGTTGAGTTCTTGACCGACATTGTCTCGTTTTGACTCGTTTTGACTCGTCTCGACCGACATTAGCACTTTTCTTATAGATTTAACGGTGCTATTATTATCATAGACAAGTGAGAGGTAAACAAAAGCCACTCACTTGTTTTTCTTTTGCAGAAGAATAGGAAGCAGATTTAAGCGTCCACATGACCAAACCCTCAAGGTCGTGTGTGGCGCTTTTTTTGTTATCCGAAACCGGTAAGCGCGCGCCGGTGTTTCTATTAAAACTGTCAAAGAAAAGGAGAAAATTGAATATGGATTATGAACGTTTCAAAGAAGGTTTCCAGGATGCTTTAAAGGCTGAACTTGCTGTTAGAGGAGCTGATGTTGATCTTACTGCTCGTAGAGTAGATAAGATGAATGACAGTTATGATGCTATCACAGTAAGACCTGTGGACAGTTCCATTGGAGTGAACATCAGCGTTGAGAAAGCATTTGCTGCTTATGAGAATGGTACACCAATCCCTGAGATTGCAGAGCATTTTGCTGATGCAGTGGAGAAAGGATTCCGCGAATCACCTCAGGTGGATCTGGAGTCGCTCTCTGATTATGAGCAGATGAAGAACAAGCTTTCTATGGAAGTGGTTTCTGCAGAGAAGAATGCGGAACTTCTTGAGAGCGTACCTCATGAAAGAATGGAGGATATGGCTGTTGTTTATCGCTTTGTGCTTGATCAGACAGATTCTGGTAATGGAACAATCCTTGTTACCAATCAGTTGCTTGATCAGTATGGCATTACTAAAGAGCAGCTTCGCGCTGATGCCATGGAGAATGCACCTGAAATCAGACCATCTGAGATCAGAGGTATGTCTGAAGTGATGAGTGAGCTTGCGCCTGGCATGATTCCTGAGGTCGCACCGGAAGATGAGCAGATGTTTGTTGCTACAGTTCCGGATAAGATTCATGGAGCCGGTGTTATCGCATATCCGAATTTCATGGAAGATGCAGCTCAGAAGATGGGCGGTGACTTCTTCGTTCTCCCAAGCAGTATCCATGAGGTGTTGCTTGTAAAGGACAATGGCCAGATGACAGCCAAGGAGCTGGAAAACATGGTCAAAGAGGTCAATGCTACTCAGGTTGAGCCTGCAGATCAGCTTACGGATCATGTTTATCATTACGACAGCCAGAATCATATTTTTGAGCTGGCTGATAAGTATGAGGAACGTCAGCGTGAGGCTGAACATGATGCACCTGATAAGGATTCCGTCCTTGGAGATCTGAAAGAAAAGAAACAGGAGATTGCAAAGAAAGATCCGGCAAAGGATGCAGCTACAAAAGCTGCAACCAAGAAGCATGAGGCTTCTTTATAATGCCTGGTAAATCATCTGTTAGAAGCAATCTCCAAAAGAAAAAATCCGGACTGGAAGATGTACAAAAGTCAGCTGCTTCTGAGAATTTTGTATCTCTTAGGAAAGAGACTGGCATGAACAGAAAAGAGTTCGCTGAATGGATGGGGATACCATATAGAACCATGCAGGATTGGGAACTCGGTATATCCAAAGCTCCGGATTATGTTTATGACTTGGCTAGGTACAAAGTCAAGAATGAGCTTGAAAAAGGCAATTTAATAAGAAAACAGCACTTACAAAAAGAGTGCAGGTAATGATAGGGCTTCGAAGCTTAGGCTTCGGGGCCTTTTCTTATGGCGAAAGGAGATATCTAAGATGAGTAAGAAATATATGAGAGTTCAGAAGAACTTTGACAAAAATGGCATTTCAAGGGTGCCACACAGTGTTGCACCTAAGCTTGGCCCAGTTACACCTTGCAATTGCAGTAATCCTTGCCCTTACGGTAATGGAAGGTCATTTTGCTTTCCTTGCTATCAGAAGCTTGTTGCTGACAGCAGAAGTAACAGTGTTGCTACAGGTAATGCCTAAAGAGGTGTGGTATGGACTTTGGCTATTTTCATGAAGAAGAGTCTGAGCAGTTTGCCTTCTATAGGATTCCCCAGGTGCTCTTTAAGGATGAAAAGTTCGCAAAGCTTTCTACGGATGCCAAGGTTTTGTATGGATTATTTCTGAATCGGGTATCCCTTTCCAAGAAAAATCATTGGATTGATGAAGAGGGCAGAGTGTATGTCTATTACACCCTTGTCAGTATCCAGGAGGATTTGCATTGTGCAAGTCAGAAGGCATTAAAGCTTTTAAAGGAGCTTGAGAGCTATGGACTTATTGAAAGAGTTAAGCAGGGACTTTGTAAACCTGACAGGATCTATGTGAAGAACTTTATCCTGCTTCAGGAATCACCAGTCCGGAGTGGTGAAAATCACCATGCCGGTGTAGTGAAAATCACCAGCCCGGAATGTCGAGAATCACCACCTAATAATACTGAGTCAAATAATACTGAGTGTAGTAATACTAATCTAATCTTATCTAAGAGCAGAGAAGATGAGAGGGAGCTATACAGACAATATTTATACCAGTCACTGGATATAGAGATACTCAAAGAGCGCTATCCCTATGGAGTAGAAGAGATAGAAGAGATTTTTGACATAATCCTGGATGTGCTGTGCAGCAATCAGAAGTTTATCACTATATCCGGGGATAAAAAGCCTATTAACGTAGTGAAAAGCAGATTCATGAAGCTGGATAGCAGCCATATCCAGTTTGTAATGGACAGTATGAAGGACAAGACTACAAAGGTTCGCAATGTAAAGAAATACATAGTGGCAGCACTTTATAATGCGCCAATTACGATTAACAACTATTATCAGTCGCTGGTCCAGCATGACATGGCGACAGGAAAAATCTAAGGAGGAATGACAATGGAACAGATTACAATTGATATTCAGCTTGATCCTATTAAGGATGGAATTAAAGTACCGGAGACGGATTTATCCAGGCCAGATGCTCATGCTGTGATTCTTGGAACCAACGGTAAAATCAGACAGATTTCTATGAAGGAAGCAGAGCATATTCTTGATCAGATGGCTACTTGTGGGGCAGGGACTCACCTTGGAAAGTCAGATTATATTGCTGTTTACAACAAAGATAAGCTTTTTAAGGCAGAGGGTGAAGAGTATTTAGTTGGCAGCGTGCTTATTTTTCAAAGAGCTGGGAACGTGCTTAAGGCTATCCCTGATGATGAGATTGGTGATCTCTTAGAGGTTGCTATGGCACAGATGGATACTTTGAAGGCAGGAGACGCCTGCTTTTCTGCAATGCGTGTTGATTAAGGGAGGAAAATCATGAGTAGAACAATACCGAGAGCCTATGTTACTGCAGCATGGAATAAGAATCCGGTTGTGGCAAAAGAAGATGCCAAGAAATACTGTCAGGAACTGGTAAAGGAAGGATATCTTCCCCTTTGCCCTATCCTTGCTTTTGATGGAATCTTTTCAGCTGAGGATACAGAAGCGCATAAGAGATTCAAGGAGATGTCAGAGGATCTGCTTCGTAGAGCAAGATTCCTTGTTATCTGTGGTAATAAGCAGAATGAGGAAGTGAAGGATGATATCGCAATAGCCAGAAAGTCCAAGGTTATTGTTACAACCTTAGATGGAGTTATTGGACTATGACTGGCCCAGATAGAAGGGAGGCGATAATTCGTGGTTAATGAAGAACTATCAGCCAAGTCGCTCCATTTCATGGTGGAAAAAGGTGCAAAGCCAACAGTGCGTATGTTTATGAATATCCTGAAAGCATATTTGCGTCACCGGCATGATAAAAAATATTTTGGTAAGGAGAAAGAACCTACAGGTAAGATGCCTGTGAAAAAACTCATTAAGCAGGGCAAAGGTGCTCAGAAAATTGAGCTGGATGGTGAAGATATCCATTTGTTTAATCGCCTTGCCAGGAAGTACGGTGTAGATTATGCCGTGGTGAAAGATAAGGAGGCTGGTACTTATAAGATTTTTTTCAAGGCTCAGGATGCAGATGCTATCTCTGATCTGGTAGCTGATTATACCAAGAGAACCCTTGGAAAAGAAAAAGGTGCAAAGGAGAGCGTACTTGGTAAGCTTAAGAAACTAAAGGAGAAGGTTGCTTCTATACCTCGCAAGGTAGTTGAGAAGAGGAAGGAGCAGACACGATGAATCAGAAATTAAAAAAGAAGATTATCCTGAATATCCCTTATGTTGCAATAGGTCTGTTTGCTACCAACTTAGGTGAGGCCTGGAGAATAGCAGAAGGGATGAATGCTTCGGAAAAGCTTCAGGGGCTTATTATTGGAGGTGGATTTCAAACTGCATTTACGAATCCGCTTCCTAGCTTACATCCCTTTGATTTGCTTATTGGTGCAGCCTGTGGCGCAGCACTACGACTTGCAGTTTATCTGAAGGGAAAGAATGCAAAGAAGTTTCGGCATGGACAAGAATATGGTTCAGCCAGATGGGGGAAGCCCTCCGACATAGAACCTTTCAAAGATCCTGATCCGAAGAATAATGTGATTCTGTCCCAGACGGAGCAGATTACACTAAGTTCCAGACCATCACAGCCAAAGTACGCAAGAAATAAGAATGTGCTGGTTGTAGGTGGTTCCGGCTCAGGTAAAACACGCTTTTTTATTAAACCAAACTTGCTGCAGTGCGATAGTAAGGATTACCCTTGTTCGTTTGTAGTAACTGATCCAAAGGGAAGCGTGGTTCTTGAATGTGGCAATGCCCTTTTGAAGAAGGGGTATCGAATTAAAATCTTCAATACAATCAATTTTAACAAGAGTATGCATTACAATCCTTTCGCTTATATTCATAGTGAGAAGGATATACTAAAGCTTGTAACTACGTTAATAGCAAACACTAAAGGTGAAGGAAAAGGCGGAGAAGAGTTTTGGGAGAAGGCCGAAAAGCTGCTGTATTCAGCGCTTATCGGTTACATCCATTATGAGGCTCCGATAGAGGAACAGAACTTCACAACACTTCTTGAAATGATCAACGCAATGGAGGTCAGAGAAGATGATGAGGAGTTCAAAAACGCAGTAGATATGCTCTTTGATGAGCTGGAAGAAAAAGATCCAAATCATTTTGCAGTTCGTCAATATAAGAAATACAAATTGGCAGCTGGAAAGACAGCTAAGTCAATCCTTGTAAGCTGTGGTGCCAGACTGGCTCCATTCGATATCAAGGAGCTTCGAGAGATTACAGCTTATGATGAATTACAACTGGATACTATCGGTGATAAGAAAACGGCGTTGTTTCTGATTATGTCAGATACGGATGCCACTTTTAATTTCCTGATATCTATGGTGTACACGCAGTTGTTCAATCTCTTATGCGAGAAAGCTGATGATGTTTACGGTGGAAGGCTTCCGGTCCATGTAAGGTGCCTCGTAGATGAGTGCGCCAATATCGGACAGATTCCTAATCTGGAAAAACTTGTGGCAACTATCAGATCCCGTGAGATTAGTGCCTGCCTGGTTTTGCAGGCAAAGTCACAGCTTAAGGCAATCTACAAAGATAATGCGGATACCATTATCGGCAACATGGATTCACAGATCTTCCTTGGTGGAACTGAGAAGACAACGCTTAAGGATCTTACAGAGATTCTTGGCAAGGAAACCATTGATATGTACACCACAGGAAATACTAAGGGTTCTCAGGAGTCCTACAATATGAACTATCAGAAGCTTGGCAAAGAGCTGATGAGTATGGATGAACTTGCTGTTATGGATGGCAGTAAATGTATCGTGCAGGTGAGAGGCGTGAGACCTTTTCTCTCAGATAAGTATGACCTGACAAAGCATCCAAACTATCCGCTGACAGCAGACTATGACAAGAAGAACTGGTTTGATATTGAGAAGTATCTAAACAGAAAGCTTGTCCTTCATCCAAATGATGAATACGAAGTATTTAACGATGCCTAGGCTAATGGAGTATAAGAGAAGAAATTTTTCACTGACATTTTTAAAATTCATCCCGTATAATTGAGGATGAGTTATTTAACTTATATTTAATATATTCGCTGGAGGAATGAGATTCATGAAATTTGCTATGTTACTGTGGAGTTTTGGATTTTTTGAGTAACTACCATATCTTTTAAATAACAGAATCAATGTATCAAAGGAGATTATAGATATGGAATTTAATAAAGTTATTCAGAAGAGAGAGTCTGTTCGTAAGTATAGCGATACAAAGCCAACAGAAGATCAAGTGAAATATATTCTGGAAGCAGGGCGCTTAGCACCAACAGCTTTTAATAAACAACCACAACGAGTGTATATACTAAAAAGTGGAGAAGCTCTTCAGAAGATGGACAGTGTTCATCCATGCCGTTATGGAGCACCGATGGTAATTCTAGTATGTTCCGATAAAAATGCTGCAAGTAATTTTCAGGGTGGAAATAGCTATTTGACAGATGGTGTTATTGCAGCAACACATATGATGCTGGCAGCAACAGATATAGGATTGGATACATGTTGGGCTGGAGTGAATGATGTTCTTAAAACACAGAATGTTTTTGATTTGCCAGAAAACATCTATCCTATTTGTTTCCTGGATTTGGGATTTCGCGCTAGCGATTTCAAAGGTGTATCTAGCGATAAAAAAAGAAATCCAATTGATTCAATGGTAACTATTTTATAAAAAATTGCGGCGTAGCCCAAGGGCGATTGTAAAGCAGGAGTCATAACCTGCCGCCGTATTTACTCCTGTAGAGGAGTATAGCGGAAGATTCCGCGTTAATTAATGCAGCGCTGTGCCGGAAAAGTCACTGCAGAAGACATCCGGCTTACAACTGAATATGGAACTTTTTTTAAGGGTAATTAACGAGAGTCACGGCCTGATCAGCCATGGCTCTTTTTTAATGCCTGCAACTACAAACAATCAATTTTTTTAATCACAAGGAGGATTTATAAAACCAACTTCCGCGAGACAAAATCCCAAACAAGCCTTTAAACCGCATAAATACTGGAATGAATGAGTTTTGTTGCAGGAGATATTTTTGCGACAAAACATGTGAGAGACAAAACTGTTCAGAGTAAGAAAAAGACGAAATAGTTTTGTCTTTTTTTGTGTCTCCTTACCATATAATACTCCCTTGGGTCATAGAAGACTATGGCCGGAAAGGAGAAAAAATATATATGGATAAGGAACAGAATTATCTGGCTCCGGAAAGGATGATGCGGTATGCGGTATTCAGCATAAGGAACAGCCTCGAGAATGGTATCAGTTACAGAAGATCATTCATAGTGCTTAAGAATGGCTATGGGATGATTGTAAGATTCACAAGGCTTGAAGATTATGCAGGTATTTACTCAGGGAGGACTTATAAGCCATTGCAGGCTGACCCTGAGCCGAAATTACACTTCATCTGTGGAATGCTCAACTACGTGATTGTTGAGAATGGAAAGAGGCTTGGGGTAAAGCATGTCTTTGATATCACAAAGCCGATGTTGGAGGAATACTTTAACAGCTATGCAATGACAGAGAAGCCTGAAGGTGGGTATCACAAAGAAAGCACTGTGGTGACATGCATTGCAGATGTTACTGCATTTATGGCAAATCTATCCAGGAAGTTTGGTGGTTTTGTAAAAGTGACCCGTGATGAACTCTATGTTGAAAAGACTATAAGACTTCACACTGGAAAGCTCGAAGTCAGGCATATTCCTGATTTTCAGGCAACAGGAATCTTTGAAGAGAACGATGGACCTTTTAGGGATATGCCATCAAGAGTTATGGAGATACTGATCCCAATGGCAAAAAAGTATGCTCCGGATATAGCTTTTGGTATAGCACTCCAGGCATTTGCCGGACTGCGAGCCGGTGAAGTCTGTAACGTCAGGCAGGAAGGAAGCAAGTATGGTCCCGGACTTAGGTTTGTTGAGGTGGGAGGTCAGGTAAGAAGAGTTGAGATTGACCTCACAAGAGAATACAAGCTAAGAAGTGATGATTCGGATACAGGAAACATCAAGAAACACAGGAAACAGGGCGTGTATCCTGATTTCATAAAAGTGTTTATGGAAATGTATGAGTTTCACAAGGCATATCTGAAGTCGGCTGATTATGAAGAAGAGTTTGCACCTATGTTTGTAAATGCCAACGGACTTGCCATGTCATATGAGACATACAGAAGAAAGTTTAAGACACTGATAAACGATCATCTGCGTCCGTGGCTCATAAACAGCACCGATCCGGAATTCAGGCTTTATGGACAGATGCTTTATGAGAACAACCTGGGAACTCATGCCATGAGGCATTGGTTCACGGTACAGCTCGTGCTTCGCGGAGAAGATATTGCAAATATCCAGTTCTGGAGAGGTGACAAGAGCCCTGATAGTGCCTTCCACTATCTCCAGAACAAGGGCGACCTTGTACGTGAACTTCAGATTACAGCAGACAGGCTGATCTCTGCACTTCTTGATATAGGAGGAGATGCGGATGATGAATGAGGTTTCGCTGTATAAGGAAGCACTGTCAGTGGCGCAAAGCATTGATTCACGCTACAGAGATACTCTTCCCGGAAGAGATGCATTGCTGGTATTCATGGACATGAATGATTGGTTTGGCCTGACACCTGAATTCAGGAATAAAGATGTCTTCATCAGTTCTGTTGAGCCTTTCAGAGAAAGACTGAAGCTGTGGCTCAGGGCATATAAGAGGACTGGTGAGGAAAAGATAGATCTTATGCTGGAAGCTTATCATGAGATATTTCCCGATACCTGTGACAGGATATCGTCATTTATGATGGATGAAAGCATAAAGAGGCAGCCTGCGGCATATAAGATGACGGACTTCGTTCTGGCATCATTAACAAAAGAAATAGCTTTTTATACGCAGGATGAAATTGATGCACTTATAGAAGAAGGAAATAAAGAAATGGAAATAGTAGTCATGAAGCTTTTTTGCAGCTTCATGAACTATGAATATAACGGAAGCAGGCTAAGTAACTGGAATTACAGGTTTGCTTCACGCCAGCTTGTAAAACAGGACAGGGGTGCATATTCACTGGATGAGTATGCCGCTATGGCCTGCGCAGCCTTTGATACGGATTATTGGAAAGAGCATGATCTTATCAGAAAGGCATGTGGACGCAGACGATATGCAGACCTCTGGCTTTATACTGCAATGCATTTTATGGGAGCGGTAAGAAAGAGTGATTTTAAAAGGCTCCCTGTACCATCTCTCCCGTACAAAGGGGAAGACTTAAGGAACAGGATATGTGATGGATTTTTTTCTGATGATGAAGCGCGTTCAGTTACAGAGGAATTCATTTTCCGGCTGGGCATGAAGCCAAAGAATCCACATAAGAGCAGACGTTATTCTGGGATAGGTTCTTTAAAGATTCAGATTCCTGAGAGCATTAAGGTTCCTCTTGGGATAATCATGTCGATCTCGTTATCGTTCAGGGAAGACGGAGATCCGTTCGTAGGGACGGAAAGTGACCCGCTAGATGTAAAGGAATTCTTTGGAGAGGATTTCTCTAAGAAAGTAACAGGAAAGATACATTCAAGGAGAGCCAACAAATCATATATGCAGGGAATAGCTGCAGAGGGTGATGATGAAGTTGGAAGGCCCAAAGGATATATGCTGGCATCACTGGCAAGAAGCCATAAATGCAGCCTTGGAGGACTTTCAGATGTTACGGATGTATATCTTCAGGATGCTTCGTTTACCGGATACACACCTGAGTTCATCCTCATGGAAATGTTTGAAAGAGGGATATTCGGATTTATACCGGCACTGCTTCTTGAGATGTATTCAGGAAAGGATTTTCGCAGGATTGGAGTTGCAGCCCAGACAAAACTCATAAAGCAGATTGGACTCAATGCACTTCAGCTGGAGGAGATAACGGAAACAGTAACAGATTCATTCTATAAAGCTGGCGAAGTTGTTGAGACCGCCATGAATGGAATGGATCGTCAAAATATAGGAATGGTAATGCAGAGGATAGCGGCAGGTGCAGCTCCTGCCAAATCAGATAGGTTCCTCTGCCTTATGACGGCTGCAGATCATGGCTGTGTGGAACCTTCAAGAAGTGGGTGCATGGGATGCAGGTATGAAATATATACCAAATCATCAGTACAGATACTGATAAGGGAATACAGAGCGCTTTGTACCAGGCTTGAATCAGCCGAAGGGACAGAACGTGACAGGGTAAGGAAACTTCTGAAAAATGGAGTTATTCCCTGTTTGTCAGAGGTTATATCGAGTATAGAGATGATGTATCCCGATGCGGATATGGAGACCATAATGGAAATCACGGAAAGGGGGCGCAGGATCACAGATGCTGATGCAGGAAGAAATTAAAGACGGGTATTCGAGATTCCAGACTATAACTGTTCTGGATGATGAAACTATAAAAGCAGCAAGGGCAAACTTTGGCAGATTCAGAATGAAGGGGGTTATTTTTGGAGGCAGATACGATGATGATGCATGGCATCTTACAGATGATCTGCGTAACAGCACTCTTATATTTAGCATCGATGAAACGGCATATGTGGAGCATGCAGAGAAATGGACAGACTGCACTTTTGAGTGTTACAGGGATTCAATAAAGGCTTATGTAGCACTGAACCTTGGAACATATGCAAGAGCCACACTTATGATCATTACAAGGCTTTTCAGGGATGTGGCCGGAATGGATTATGAAGATGTTCTGGAGTTTGATGAGGATGGAAAGGCACATGTCCTGAATCTTTTGAAGCTCCTGCCGGAGGGAGGTGTTACACGTGATTCAGTCATAGATGATCTGGAAGAGTTCAGCTATCAGAAGAATTATTCGGCAACCCGGACACTTGCCGATTTCAAATACTACCTTCGTTTCGACAAGGCTATAAGGGAGTTCTGGGAAAACTGCAGCATGCAGGACAAAGTATTCTACTTTCCCATATATATGTGGTGGGATGTCACTTCTATACTGCCTCTCAGGGTTACGGAGTTTTTGCTTACACCACATGACTGTCTTGCTGAAGAGGGCGGAAAATACTTTCTTACAATCCGCAGGACGAAGTTGAAGAAAGGCAGACGTAAACTGGCATACAGGGTAGAGACTGACTATGAGCTGTTCAGATATGAGATACCCGAACACCTTTATAAAGAGGTATCGTGGTATCAGAACCTTAAGGTGGAGAATACAGGATATGCCAGGGCTGGCCTCGGGACACTGTTTCTGATATCTGATGATGTACGCTGTGCGGATTACCTTAATTACGGACATGCCCGTGAGAGACTCCGTAGCCTGTGCAAGGAGATAATGGGCGATGCTGATTATCCCGTTCACCTTGGAGATACAAGGCATCTTGCTATGATAAATCTCATACTGTCAGGAGGATCTCCAGTTATCTGTAAGGAACTTGCAGGTCACGAGAACATAGCGTCAAGCGCCCACTATTATGGGAATCTTTCAGGTATAGTTGAGAGCATTGTATATGAAAAATATCATGGCTGGGGCAATGGAGCCGAGCTTGAAGGTTCACAGAATTACTGGGTTGATCTTCCCAAGGATTGCATCCGTGTTCAGGATGGCTGGTGTGATTCCTGTTGTATGGCTGCGGGAAGTATAGATGACTGCCTTAAGGATTTTAACGGCACACATGCTCTTGGTGAATGCACCACCTGCAGGCACTTCTATCCTGATAATCCGGGGCTGGTGCTGAGCCTTAGCAGTGAGCGTAAGAAGGCTGTGGACGGGGACGGAGAGTACCTGATGCAGATGATAGAACTGGTCCGTAAGGGCATGGGATATCAGGAGGATATAGCATCGGCTATCTTAAAACTTCATGCAGACGCAGGCTCATATGCAGAACTTTTGAAAAGAAAATATCGTGGAGGTGGCAACTGATGGGGAGACCAAGAAAGGCAGATTCATCGCAGCTTATAAGCATAGTCGATGAGTATTTTAAGGAAGAAGTTGGTGGAGATCCTGGAAAGCTCATGTTTAACCGCATTGCACAGTATGCCACCAGAAATGGTTATGACTTTGAAGGCTACCATTTCCGGAGGGATGAAGAGGTAAGGAAACATATAGATGAGCTTAAAGAAAGCCTGCATGATTCCCTAAAAGACAAGGGTATTGTAGCTTATAAAAGTCTTGATGTGGAGGGAATTATAAAACAGTGCCATTCATTGGATGAGCTGATAAAGCACCTTTATGAAATTGATGCTTACTGGAAAAAGGCATACCTTGAACTTGCTGATGTGTCTGACAAGTATAACAGGCTTCTGCAGGAAAGAGAGAAAGACCGTGCTGAGGTCAGAAAGTACAGGAATCTTGCCCAGGAAAAAGAAGTCGGGCTTGTTGAAACAAAGAAGGAGCTTAATGCCGAAAAGCGTCAGAATGTATATCTTCGCAGCTATATCAGGGAAAATGTCTATCCCGAAATAGCCCACCAGATTCTCAGGGAGCATCATATACAGACGGATGACAACAAGATTGTCAGACCCGAGGCATTTAATAAGCTTGTTGAAGGAAAACGTCCGCAGCCATTTGATGGGGAACAGGTAAAGACAGAGACGAGAAAGTCTGCCACGGATAGATTGATTGAGGAGCTGGAGAGGCAGGTGGATTCGTATGAGTAAGCTTATAAAGGGCGTTAATGACCTTGGGACGCTAAAACCTGAACTTGCCATGGAATGGGATACAGAGAAAAATGCAGGACGTAATCCGGAAGATGTAATGCCTGGTTCCGGTATAAGAGCATGGTGGAAATGCAGTGAAGGGCACAGCTGGGATGCCATCATAAATACCAGGGCAGTACGTGGTTGTGGCTGTCCATATTGTGAAGGCAGGAAGGCATGGCCAGGATATAATGACCTTGCTACTACCATGCCGGAAGTCGCTGCCCAGTGGGATTATGAAAGGAATGGTGATCTTAAGCCGACAGAAATCCTTAGCGGATGTGATAAGAAAGTATGGTGGATATGTAGCAGGGGACACAGTTGGAAAACGGCTGTTTATCACAGGAAGGCAGGACATGGCTGTCCGAAATGCGAGGCACTGTCTGCAAATGTAAGGCAGGGTGAAAATGATTTTGCAAGTTATAATCCTGAAATCGCTTCAGAATGGGATTATGAGAAAAATCAGTTTACACCTGAGGAACTCTCTTATGCATCAAAAGAACCGGTATGGTGGAAATGTAAACATGGACATTCATGGCAGACTACTATAAACGCCCGCGTTTACAGGGAAAGAGGTTGTCCGTATTGCTCGGGACAGAAGGTGTGGGTTGGCTTTAATGACCTTGCAACCACTAACCCTGAGCTTGCTTTAGAATGGGATTATGAAAAGAATGGGGAATGGACTCCAGAGAATGTCACTGCCGGAAAGGATATGAAGGTATGGTGGAGATGCTCTAAAGGACACAGCTGGGAAGCTGTCATATACTCAAGAAAAAGTGGAAATGGCTGCCCTTATTGTGCAGGAACTATGGTTCTTACAGGCTTCAATGATCTTGCTACTGTTAAAGCTGAACTGCTGGACGAGTGGGACTACTCCAAAAATAAAGATGAGTCTCCTCAGACAGTTTCTGCCGGGACAAGCAGACTTGTATGGTGGAAGTGTGATAAAGGACATAGCTGGAAGGCTTCTGTTGCATCACGTGTGAGTGGGAGAAAATGTCCGGGTTGCACAGGCAGAAAGGTTGTCAAGGGTTTTAATGATCTTACAACTATCAACCCGCTTCTCGCAGAAGAATGGGACACTGAAAAGAACAGTGAAAATCCTGATTCAGTTACTTCAGGAAGCTCCAGGAAATTCTGGTGGAAGTGCAGCAAAGGTCATAACTGGAAAGCTACTGTTGCGGGGAGAATGAGTGGGACAGGCTGTCCATACTGCGTTGGAAAAGATATACTGCCTGGGTTCAATGACCTGAAGACCAAGCATCCTGATGTTATAGCGAAAAGCTGGGATTACGAAAAGAATAGGGATATAGATCCTAATTCCATAGCTTCTACTTCAAGGATATCTGCATGGTGGAAGTGTGATAAAGGACATAGCTGGCAATCCAAAGTAAGTGATGCTGTAAGAAATGGATGTCCCATATGCAGCAACAGGAGGGTTCTTGTTGGATATAATGATCTTAAGAGTATCCACCCTGATATAGCAAGGGATTGGGATTATGAGTCTAACGGAAGCCTCACTCCGGAGGATGTTACTTTCATGACTGGGAGAACAGTTCACTGGATGTGCAGCGTTGGTCATAGGTACAAGCTCAGTGTTTATTCCAGACATCAGGGTGTTAGCTGCCCATACTGTGCTGGCAGATTGGCTTTAAAAGGATTCAACTCGCTTGCTGATCAGACCCGTGATTATACCAAAGAGTGGGATTACGAGAGAAATGTTGATCTCAGCCCGGATGAAATCCTTCCTCACAGTAACCGAAAGGTGTGGTGGAAATGCCCTAATGGCCATAGTTACAGGAGTAATCTCAATGCACATAATAAAGGCCATGGTTGCCCATGCTGTTCGGGACAGCTACCTTCAAGGACGAGGATAGTACCATAATGATATCTGTTTTACATCTTTTCTATCATTTCGTACAATAGAGAAAAGGCAGTTAAGGGGAATGGAGGAACTTTATAAATGGCAAAATACTACTTTATCCGTCATGGGGAAGCAGATTTTTCTGAGGCAAATACTAAAGTATATCAGGGCTGGGGATTTAACATGCAGCCGTTGTCAGAGAAAGGAATAGAGCAAATAAAAGTTGCTTCTAAGGATTCGAGACTTAAAAAAGCTAAAATAATAGTAACTTCGCCATATGGAAGAACAATGCATACAGCATCAATCCTCGCAAAAGAGTTGGGATTGGATGTGGTTGTAGAATCAGATCTCCATGAATGGGTTGCAGATGCGAATTATAAGTATCTTTCGGACGAAGATGCTATGAACAGTTTCAGGGAATTTACTGAATTCAAAGGAATAAAAGATGAAAGTGCAAATTATGACTGGGAAACAGCAGAGAGTATTGCCAATCGAACCAGAGGTGTGTTGGAAAAATATAGCAAATACGATGAGACCATTGTTGTTTGTCATGGCACTGTAATGCAATATTTCCTTGGAATTGTGCATCCTGATAATGGGCAGATTGAGGAGTATGTTTTATAAAAGGCTGATGGTTGAGCCAAATGAATTCAATTAACAAATTTTGAAAGTTAAACAAGTGAAAATGTGAGCTTAATATAATAGCTATGATAATAGCTATTAAAATAGCTGGTTTAAAAGGACTGCAGAACATCGCGGTCCTTTTTTCGTGGAGGTAAGGATGGTTAGGATAAGATCACCTGATTACAGGAATTAGAGCATTACAACTGAATATTGGATTGAGTTTCAGTCAAAGAGCACCCGGCGCAGATGGTCGGCAAACTATGAGCACCGGATGCAGGTAAGCCCTTAGGCTCATGCAAATTATAGCATGAGAAAGGGGTAATGACATGAAAACTCAAATAAACTGCGGAACCCAAATAAATTCAATTTATAAGGAGGATACCAAAAACGCAGTTAGAAAGAGCCGTATTTTTAAGACAAAAAACGGCTCTTTTTATATTTGGGTTTTGCACAAAAATACAAAAAACGACAAAAAAACAATCATCTGCGTTTTTGGTTTTTATCAGTATGGCATTTTTCAACTCAGCAGTAGGCGTACTTCAGACACTCGTTATCGCACTTGGTGCAGGTCTTGGAATTTGGGGTGTTGTAAACCTCATGGAGGGATATGGCAATGACAACCCTGGAGCTAAGTCACAGGGCATGAAGCAGCTCATGGCCGGTGGAGGAGTTGCCCTCATCGGAACCACACTTGTTCCACTTCTTAAGGGTTTGTTCCACTGATCGTTTTTTTCCGGACATGGGAGAAAATAAAAAACAGGGAGCCGTTCTACGGCTCTCTGGAAAGGAGGTAACCATTGGAGAGTTTGTTGGAGAAACTGACGGACTGGCTCAAAGGGATACTGGTGAGTGGAATCATGGATAATCTCACAACGACATTTGCAACTTTAAATCAAAAGGTTGGAGAGGTAGCAACACAGGTAGCGCAGAAGCCGGATCAGTTTCAGCCTACAGTTTATAACCTGATCAAAAACCTGTCGGAAAATGTGATCCTGCCCATAGCAGGAATCATTCTTACTTTTATTGCATGTTATGAGTTGATCCAGTTGGTTATTTCACATAATAACCTGGCAAATTTCGAGACGTGGATCTTTTTTAAATGGGTATTCAAGACCTTTGTGGCGGTAACACTGATCACCAATACCTTTAATATCACTATGGCAGTCTTTGATGTAGCCCAGCATGTGGTCAATCAGTCGGGTGCACTGATAGCAGACAGCACAGCGGTGGATGGTTCAACCCTGGCAACCATGAAATCAACGCTGGAGGCTATGGAAGTTGGACCGTTGTTTGGCATATACCTACAGTCCTTTTTTGTGAAGTCTTTATTTTCGATTTTATCAGTTCTAATCTGGGCTATCGTATATGGACGAATGATTGAAATCTACCTGACGATCAGTCTTGCTCCGATCCCTTTTGCAACCTTTGGTAACAGAGAGCAGAGCATGATTGGACAGAATTACCTTAGATCCCTTTTTGCCCTTGGCTTTCAGGGATTTTTGATTATGGTATGCATAGCAATCTATGCGGCTTTGGTCAAGACGGTTTCATTTTCAACAGATATCATGGGCTCTTTGTGGAATGTTCTGGGTATTACATTACTTCTTGCATTTACGCTGTTTAAGACAGGTTCCATCGCAAGATCTGTATTCCACGCACACTAAGGAGGAAAGAAAATGGCATCTTATATTCCAGTGCCTCGTGATCTCACGAAGGTTAAGAGTAAAGTGGCATTCAACCTCACAAAGCGTCAACTCATCTGTTTTGTGATAGCTGCAGCAATCGGTATTCCGACTTTTTTTCTTTTGAAAAAGCTTGGAAATGCAACCTTTGCGGCTATGGGAATGATGATCGTTATGATGCCGCTGTTCTTCTTTGCGATGTATGAAAAGAACGGACAGCCTCTTGAGGTATATATGCATCACTTTATCCAGGCAACATTTATCAGGCCGAAGATCAGGCCATATCAAACAGACAATTATTACGCTGCCCTGATGAGGCAGGAAAAAGCAGAAAAGGAGGTGGCTAAAATTGTTTCTGAAAGCAAAAAGAAGAGACATCACAATGCCGCAGGGCTTGTCGAGAGCCGATCAGAAAAGAGTAAGAAAGATCATAAAAGGCGCGCAAAGAAATGACGGGATCCCGAGAACCAGTCAGCAGAGCATTCCCTTTGAGCGAATGTTTAAGGATGGCATTTGCAGAATTGGAAGTGACTATTATACAAAGACGATTCAGTTTCAGGATATCAATTATCAGCTTGCTCAGCAGGAGGATCAGACGGAAATCTTTGAAGAGTGGTGTAGCTTTTTAAACTTCTTTGATAGCTCCGTTCACTTTGAACTCAGTTTCATGAACATGGCAACGGATGCAGAGAAATTTGAAAAATCCATTGCGATCCCTCATCAGAAGGATGGTTTCAATGAAGTCAGAGATGAGTATACCGGCATGTTAAAACGTCAGATGGAAGCCGGGAATAACGGTCTCACCAAGACCAAGTATTTATCCTTTGGAATTCATGCAGAATCTATGAAGGCTGCGAAACCAAGACTCATTCATATCGAGATCGATATCTTAAATAATTTCAAGCGCCTGGGAGTACAGGCAAAGACTTTGAATGGGGAAGAACGTCTGGAGCTGATGCATCAGCAGTTTCATCTGGGAGATGATGAGAGGTTTTTCTTTGACTGGAAGTGGCTTGTTGGAAGCGGACTTTCCGTAAAGGATTTTATCGCACCGGCAGGTCTGTATTTTAAGAATGGAAGAGTCTTTCAGATGGGGAATATATTCGGAGCAATGAGTTTCTTAAGCATTACAGCCTCCGATATTTCAGACAGGATGCTTGCAGATTTTCTGGGGATGGAATCCAGCCAGATCGTAACCATGCATATACAGTCGGTGGATCAGACAGAAGCCATCAAGACGGTCAAGCATACCATCACAGAGCTTGACAGAAGCAAGATCGAGGAGCAGAAGAAGGCAGTGAGAGCCGGTTACGATATGGATATTATTCCATCTGATCTTGCCACTTATGGCAAGGATGCAAAAGCACTTTTAAAAGAATTGCAGAGTCAGAATGAGCGTATGTTCCTTCTGACTTTTTTAGTGCTTAATACCGGTAAGACGGAGCAGGAGCTTGAAAATAATGTCTTTCAGGCAAGCTCCATTGCACAGAAGCATAACTGCAATCTGGTAAGGCTCAATTTCCAGCAGGAGCAGGGACTTATGAGTTCCCTTCCGCTTGCTTACAATGAGATCGAGATCCAGCGAGGGATGACCACAAGTTCTACTGCGATCTTTGTTCCATTCACTACGCAGGAACTGTTTCAGTCAGGTGATGAAGCTTTATACTATGGCCTAAATGCTCTTTCCAATAATCTGATCATGGTGGATCGAAAGAAGCTTAAGAACCCCAATGGCCTTATTCTTGGTACACCCGGTGCAGGTAAATCATTCTCGGCAAAAAGAGAGATCGCTAATGCGTTTCTTGTTACGGATGATGATATTATCATCTCGGATCCAGAGTCAGAGTACAGTGCACTGGTAAAAAGATTTGGCGGCCAGGTCATTAAGATCAGTCCTACCAGCAGTCAGTACATCAATCCTATGGATATCAACATGAACTATTCGGATGATGATAACCCGATCGCTCTTAAGGCGGACTTTATCCTGTCACTTTGTGAGCTGATCGTCGGTGGAAAGGAAGGATTAAAACCGGTAGAGAAGACAGTTATTGACCGTTGTATTCATCAGATCTATCAACGGTATTTCCTTGATCCGGTTCCTGAGAATATGCCACTTTTGGAGGATCTCTATAATTCGCTTTTAAAGCAGGATGAACCGGAGGCTAAGAATGTGGCAACAGCTCTTGAAATCTACGTTACAGGTTCTTTGAATGTGTTTAATCACAGAACCAATGTGGATATCACCAACCGGCTTGTTTGCTATGACATAAAGGATCTTGGAAAGCAGCTGAAGAAAATCGGAATGCTGGTCGTTCAGGATCAGGTCTGGGGAAGAGTTACAGAGAATAGAAGTCAGGGAAGATCCACCAGATACTATATGGATGAGATGCACCTTCTTCTTCGTGAGGAACAGACTGCAGCCTATACCGTAGAAATCTGGAAGCGTTTCAGAAAATGGGGCGGTATTCCAACCGGCATCACTCAGAACGTAAAGGACTTGCTTTCATCCAAAGAGGTAGAGAACATCTTTGAGAACTCGGACTTTATCTACATGCTGAATCAGGCGGTAGGGGATCGTTCCATTCTTGCAAAACAGTTAAATATCAGCCCTCATCAGCTTTCGTATGTAACACATTCGGGAGAAGGTGAAGGGCTTTTGTTTTATGGTAATGTGATCCTTCCGTTTGTAGATCGATTCCCTAAGGATCTGGAGCTTTATCGTATCATGACAACGAAGCTTGATGAAGTAGCGCAGCCTGTGGAGGAGAGTTAAATGAATGAAGAGAAAACGTTTACTAAGAGAAGCTATAAGAAGAGGACCGCCGAACAGTTTCAGGAAAGAAAAGAGAATTTGCATTGTGGTGAGAAGCTGAAAAGTGAAACCTCAGCGAAAAAAGCATATGGCAAGAAGTTTCGTCATGGAAAAAGAACTACGGAACTAACAGCGGAAGAGAAGCAAAAGATCAAAAAGCTCCAGGCCCAGGGAAGACATAAGGTGCGAACAGAGGCCATTGAAAACATATCACTGCAGCGTCAGGTCGATCAGGCCAATGAAGATGAGAACGTTGGAACAGAAGCTTTGAATAAGGGAACGGAGACGGCAGAACATATCGGAGCTAGGGTTCGGCATCAGAAATACGGGGCAAAAAGGACTGGTAGCAAAGAGAATGCATCTGATGAAACGGATAAGAGCCGGTATTCGAAGAAGCTTCATAAGAATGCAAAGAAGGGAGTGGAGCCGAAATCAGGCACCCATGAAGTTCAGAAGAACTACATGAAAAAGGAATTTCAGAAGGCTGCCTATAAGAAGTCTCAAAAGGAAGCCGCCAATCAGGTGGGAAGTCTGTCAAAGAAGTTCGCGGATAAAGCAGAAGACCTGGTGGGCAGGTTCGCTGAGTGGATCCGGGAGAAGATCATGGATAATCCCCTAGTCCTTATTCTTGCGGTTGTGTTACTTATTCTTATTGTTATGATCTCGGGAAGTGCGGGACTTACCGGAGGCTTATTTGGTTCCTTTAGTGATACCACAATAGCAACGTCATATACGGCAGATGACGATGATATTAAGGCGGTCGAACAGGACTATAAGGATAAAGAGGCAGACCTGCAGAAACAGATCAAGGATATTCCAAAGACACATCCGGGCTATGACGAGTATCGTTATAACCTGGCAGAGGTCAATCATAATCCTTATCAGCTGGCAGCCCTACTGACTGTACTTTATGAGGATTACACAGAATCTGAGGTGCAGAGCAAGCTGACGGAGATCTTCCATGCCCAGTATAAGCTGAGTACAAAAGCATTGATCGAGAAAAGGAAACGCACCGAGACCAGAACCGGTACAAGAACAGTTCATAATTCTGACGGTACTACATCTTCGGAGGACTACACCTATGAGGTGGAAGTGGAATATGACTGGCATGTTCTTGTAACAACGCTTACAAATGCAACAATGGATGCTGTAGTAAGAAGCATGGGATTGACAGAGGATCAGATGAGTCGATATGAGCTTCTTCTTGAAACAAGAGGAAACAAGGCTTATCTGTTTGAGGGTGATCCGTATTCCAATCCTGATCCGGCAGAGTGTCCGCATTATGAGGTCCCGCCGGAAGCTCTTACCGACACGAAATTTGCAAATATGATCAAGGAGGCTGAAAAGTATCTTGGCTATCCTTATGTTTGGGGCGGAAGTAGCCCAAGCACGAGCTTTGACTGTTCCGGATTTGTAAGCTATGTCATCAATCATTGTGGTAATGGATGGAGTGTTGGAAGGCAGACTGCGAATGGTCTTTTAAACGATTGTTGTACCAGGGTATCAAAGGAAGAGGCAAAACCGGGAGATCTGATCTTTTTCCAGGGAACCTATAATACGGCCGGTGCCAGTCATGTTGGAATCTATGTGGGAAATGGCATGATGATCCATTGCGGCAACCCGATTCAATATACATCCATTAAAACGGCCTATTGGCAGAAACACTTTTATACCTTTGGAAGAATCAAAAAATAGGAGGCGATATCATGTTTGAACGATTGGATAAACTTCGCGAGGAAGTAAGGCATTGCGAAAAACGGAGAGATCTGGCGGAGGAACGTCTGAAAACGGCTCAGGCAAAATTAAAGGAAGCAGAGGCAAGCCAGATCCTTTCTGATGTCGGCGCAATGAAACTTACACCGGAAGAGGTGGCAAGGATTTTACAGCTTGCAGCATCGGATGGGCTGAAAGCTCCGGCTACGAATGGTACATCTGTTTCAAAAGAATCTTCCGGTAATGGAAGCGATACAGAGTCATCGTATGAGAGTGATGTGGATAAGGAGGATACAGAAAATGAAAACTATGAAATTTAATAAGAGACTCATCGGAGCTGTGGCTTGTGCTACAGCTTTTTTTGTTGGCACAACTCCAATAACAGCATTTGCCCATACCGGTCCGGAAGCAGAATGTAACTGTGAAAGCAAGTGTTCTGATGACAGTAAAAATGAGAATTGTCCGGTATGCAAGGAGCATCCGGAACTTTGCCAGGCACAGGATAATGCAGAGAAGGCGGACGAGACAGAAGCAACGCAGGAAGAGCAGCAGCCAAAGGAACAGAAAGAGGAAAAGATGGGACCACTTACTCCGGATGGCAACATGAAGATCGTAGACGATTATGGTTCCACAGAAGCTGGAGGTAAGCAGTTTATTACCGTTGTAACAAAGAGTGGACAATACTTTTATATCATCATTGATCGTGATGATCAGGGCGGAGAAAACGTCCATTTCCTGAATATGGTAGATGAAGCAGATCTGATGGCTCTTATGAATGAAGATGAACAGAAGGCCTTCCAGGATGCAAAGGAAAAGAAACCTGCAGAGGAGACGGAAAAGGTAAAGGTAGAAGAGCCGGTTACAGAAAAGAAGCCTGAGGTGAAAGAAGCGCGAAAAGGCTTTTCCGTCAGTCCGGCAGCCATTCTTACCTTGCTGTTGCTCCTCGGTGCAGGTGGCTTTATGGGGTACAAGTATCTGAAGGGCAGGAAAACAGATAAGCATTCCAGTGAAGTAGATCCGGATGAGGATTATTCAGAAGATGATGAAGAAGATTATCTTGCGGATGCAGAGGATGTGACGGAAGACGATTCCGATGATGAAGAGCAATCAGAAGATACAGAAGCTCCAGATGAAGATGATACTGATTCGGAAGAATAATTGAGTGCCTGCTTCACAGGGGCAGTCCATGATGAACTATGGCGCATGGTTTAATTGATTTTTGGGATGAAACTTGAATTGAATGGTCATATGTATACCTGCCTTTCAAACATCAAACATCATGGATTGCTCCTTTTATGGATTACGAAAGGAGAGTCTATGGCAAGAAGATCACGATACAACGGATACATGGAAGGCTTAGAACAGCTAAAGAAAAAGCATGAGAAGCGAAGCGCAATCAGCAAAGAAAAGTCACTCACCAGAAAGCTGAATCAATACCGGAAGGAGGTGAAAGAGAATGAGTAGCACCTATACCTATGATCTAAAGAGAGCAAATGAGCAACGAAAGGCGGAACTTAAGGATATTACAGAAAAACTGGAGCAGGGAGTGCAGGCTGTATTTAACTCTTCTCAGTATCAGGACCTCTTGAATACCATGGCAAAGTTTCCGCATTATTCGGTAAACAATAACATCCTGATCATGATGCAAAAGCCCGATGCAACGCTGGTTCAATCTTACACCGGATGGAAGAAAATGGGACGTTTTGTAAAGAAGGGAGAGAAGGGCATAAGGATTCTGGCACCGGCACCATTTAAGCTGGAAAAAGAACAGGATAAGCTGGATGAATCCGGCAAAGCTGTTCTTGATAAAGACGGGGAGGCTGTGAAGGAAAAAGTAGAGATCAATCTGACAGCGTTTAAGCCGGTGAGTACTTTTGATATCTCACAGACTGAAGGTGATCCTCTGCCTCAGATCGGAGTGGATGAGCTTACAGGAAATGTGGAAGAATATCAGAATTTTTTTGAAGCAATCAAGGCGGCAAGTCCTGTACCGATTGGATTTGAAGATATTGCTTCCGGAGCTAAGGGCTATTTTCATACAGAAGAGAATCGTATCGCAATCAATACCGGTATGAGTGAGATCCAGACGATAAAGACAGCGATTCATGAAATGGCTCATGCAAAGCTTCATAATACAGAAGCGCAGAAAGACAATAAGCAGTCCAGGAACAGTAAGGAAGTTGAAGCAGAGAGTGTAGCTTACACTGTATGCCAGCACTATGGAATTGATACATCAGATTACAGTTTTGCCTATGTAGCTACCTGGTCACAGGGAAAAGAGATGCCAGAACTGAAAGCGTCTTTGAATACGATTCGTGAGGCTGCAGCAGACCTGATTACAAAGATTGATTCGAGGATGGCGGAACTGACCAAAGAGAAACAGCCAATCAGTTTCTATGTCGCAGAATGTGGAGAGTTTCATTCTTTGGGGGAATTTCATGAGAATCTGACCTTACAGCAGGCTGTGGATATCTATAAGAGCATTCCGGCAGACAGGATGAATGGAGTCAAGACCATAGGGTTCAGTATCAGCGATGATGAACTTATTGCAAATGAATTTGATCTTGTGGTTGGAAACCGACTGAATATGGAGATGATACAGGAGTTCTTCCCGAAGCTGGCGAAGCATCCTCTTGTGGTAAAGGCTGCTGAAGATATAAAGAAGCTTATGCCGGAATTGGAGGATAGTCAGAAGAAAGAATCCGTAACGGAAAAGTTACGTTCGGAAAAGGCGGGTATCCGTTCGCAAAAAAGCAGGACAGCAGGTAAAAAGAAGGTAGTGTCAAGTGACCTATGAAAGAATGAGCTAAAAAGAAAAAGGCTCAAACGAACCTTGAAAATGTAGATATTGATACCGAAAAGCTCTCCGAGGGCTTAGGGCGCCGCCCTAAGAACCTGCAAGGGACCAGTCCCTTGACCCAATCAGCGGGCTCTGCCCGCACCCGTCCTCGCCGGAAGCAGGCCAGCAAGCACACTTGCTGACCAGATGTATAGGATAATCCGTGAACCTTATGTCAAGGGACTTTCGCGGCATATCCTCACCGGCTTTGCCGGTTCCGGTATTCCACGGTTTCCTTGACAACGGTTCCGCTCCGGGGTCAGGCTGATTTTTCTTTCTGCATTT
>NZ_AUKC01000038.1 GCF_000424545.1 Butyrivibrio sp. NC3005
CACGCCCCTGTGTTCTTACCACAGGAGTATTATTGGGATTATGACGATAATAGCTAGTAAAACGTTCTGTAGTTCTCTTAATATCTGAACTTAAATGGCTAAAGTCCCCCGTATTTACTGCTCTTGTCACTGTGTCAGTAATTTCTTTTACACCATCAATAACATCATCACCTAAAGCCATAGCTACTCTCCATACAGTTTCAATTTTATTATCTAAATATATTCCGCTTTGCATAGGTTATTGTTTTCATCAGGAAAATCAATAACCGTACTAGACCAAAATTTGTCGTTAAGACAAATTTTGTCCTGCGAAGCAGGATTCTTGCTGATGATTATCCTAAATCTCAGCAAGAAGTCATGCTTATAATAAAAAATAAAAATATTTATCAAACTTTTCTCATAACCAAGCGGATTTTCTTCCTAGTAACACTTTTCTTATTTATTTTACCCGACTAGTTTGAAATCTTCAATCTTATTCCATCTTTTTAATCCGCTTTTTCTGACTTTTCGTCACGCTTTTTCTTTTCTTCTTTTCTAAGCTTGTTTCTAATTCGCAGTTCCAAAAAGAACTGTTTCAAAATATTACTACACTCTTCTTCTAATATTCCTCTTTCAACATTGCATTGGTGATTAAATGAAGGATGTTCAAGAATGTTCAAAATAGAACCAGCGCAACCTGCCTTCGGATTCATGCATCCTATAAAAACATTCGGGATTCGTGCCTGCACAATAGCACCTGCACACATCTGGCAAGGTTCAAGTGTCACATAAAGATCACATTCCTCAAATCTCCAATCACCTATTACCTTACCCGCCTTCTTCATCGCAGAAATTTCAGCATGACATAATACGGATTTATCTGTATTTCTACGATTATATCCTCGTCCTATTATCTCATGGTCATAAACAATTACGCATCCAATTGGAACCTCGCCAAGCTCATAGGCTTTTTTTGCTTGTTTTAAAGCTTCCTTCATGTAAAATTCTCTTTCTTTTGTTTTGTCATTAAAAAAATGTTTCATCGCTTTTACTACCTCTAAATCTGTGAAACACTCACACTTGTGGAATATTTGGTTTCTACGGTTATATTTTTATATGTTCAATTAACTATTATTTTAGTAGGCGGAAAAATGTGTTATTATAAAGCTATTGATAAATCAGTTGTTACGGAGTAAAAATATGAAAATATCAACCAAAGGAAGATACGCTCTTCGTGTTATGATTGACCTTGCACTGCATGACACAGGTGAATATATCGCACTAAAAGATATATCGACCAGACAGGGCATCACAATTAAATATCTGGAGCAGATAGTAACAAGACTTAATAAAGCAGGTTATCTCCGCAGCATGCGCGGTAACAACGGTGGCCATCGTCTTGCCAAACGTCCATGCGAATATAAAGTCGGTGATATACTCCGCACTATGGAAGGCAATCTTTCTCCTATCGAATGCCTTGCTATAAGTGATGAGGAAATATCATGTCCTAAAAAAACCGAGTGTCCGACACTTTTTTTCTGGAAGGGTCTAGATCAGGCGATAAATGACTATGTAGATAAATTCACCCTTCAAGATCTTCTCGACCAGAATATTAAGAGCATCTGAAAATATGCTACGCAGTATAATATCCACCTGCCAAGAGCCATAAAAAGATGACATCTCACATACTTGCATGCGGCGTGTTAAAGTCCTCTAAAATCAAATTCAGGTATGAAACTGTCAAGCGCAGTTTCGTCTCCCTGAATAAATGCATTGTTCACACCTATTTCAATTGCATAATCGACAAGAGCCTCATATTCAGCACTGCCAACTTTTCTGGTTAGTTCCTTATATTCCTTTGCGTAAGGCATGGGAGTATACTGATTCATAAGACTTATGAAAATATTGTCTTGAAAATACTCATGCAGCAAAAAGACTATTTTCTTTGAGTCTTCCAGATTGCCGGGAAGCATCATATGTCGCACAATAGTTCCCTTTTTCATCAAAGGTCCGCAATAATCATCTATCAGCTCATCTGTTACATAATCATTATACTCATCAGCAGTCATAGTTTTTTCTTTGCAAGAAATATTGGAAGGCTGCACTTTAGGTGCAAAGAAAACAGGATTTCCTGTCTGTCTAACCATCTCTTTTATTGCTCCCAGACAAACCTTGGAATAATCTGTAGCATTTGAATACTTTTTAGATATATCGGAAGAAAAGTATTTAAAATCAGGAAGATATATATCAATTAATCCATCTAAATACTTTAATTTATCCGCTGTTTCATAGCCACTGGTATTATATACAACAGGAATTATCAGACCATTATCCCTAGCTCTTTCAAGTGCATTAACAATTGTAGGCATGAAATGAGTCGGAGTTACAAGATTTATATTACTTGCATTTCGGTCCTGGAGCCTCAGAAATATCTCAGATAAGTGCTCAGATGTTATCTGTTTCTGAACTTTTGCATGAGCAATCTCATAATTCTGGCAAAATACACATCCCATGTTACATCCAGAAAAAAATACAGTTCCAGAACCACATGTTCCTGATATACAAGGTTCTTCCCACTCATGGAGCGAAGCTCTTGCCGCCATAAGACTACTTGTTTCACGGCAATATCCAGCCTGACCTTTTGTTCTGTCTACATGACATCTTCTAGGACACAGCTCACAGTTTTCATATAAAAACGATAAATCTTTTCCCATATTAATTCACACTTTTACAGATACAAATCTCTTACTTAATCAAGTTTAGCTTAGTTATAAGGCTAGAATCCTTTGCTTTTTAGAAAGTTCGTTTTTCGTTCGCTATCTCACCCTAATACTATACGTCGAATAAACGCGCTATAGAAAAAAGCGGCTCTGTGAAGGATGCATATATGTCTCAATGGCAAGGCACCTTACAACACATGAAAGGTTCTACTTAGTGCTGCTTCGTTCCCGACCTGACACGGTTCGTAGAGATCCATTGCATAAGACCCGACCATATCTATACATATATACACCCGTCACAGAACCGATTCTGATCAAGGATTATTAATTTAAAACTTAATTACCAACGAATATTTTATAAACTTTCATTCAAAAAGTCAAGTAGTACCTATCACTCCAATCCAAAAACTACGCAAACTGGCCATTTAAAAAGGCTATGCCTTGGACCAAGTAAATACCCTGGTCCAATTTGCTACAATTTTGAAAACATAAATATAAAATTAGAACTGGTGCTGATCAAGATATTTCATATAGTTTGAAACCATAAGTGCTATCTTGAATGTAAGTGCATCATCGAACTTTCTGATATCAAGCCCTGTAGCTCTTTCTAACTTCTCGATTCGATATACAAGTGTATTTCTGTGTACAAAAAGCTGTCTGGAAGTTTCGGATACGTTCAAATTGTTATCGAAAAATTTAGCTATTGTGCTAAGAGTCTCTTCATCTAACATTCCAAATACATCTTTGTCTCCAAATATCTCATGCAGGAAAATATGACACAGATTAAGCGGAAGCTGATAAATAAGTCTTCCAATTCCAAGTGTGTTATATGCGTTAACTTTTTTCTCAGCATAGAAGATTTTACCAACTTCAAGAGCCATTTTCGCTTCCTTATAAGACTTGGACAGATCTTTCAGTTCATCTACTATTGTTCCATAAGCTACTCTGACATTAAGCATAGCTTCTGTATTCATCATATCAACGATTGTAGTAGAGATTTTCTCAACTTCATTATAGCTTTGAAGTGATTCAACACTCTTTATAAGAATCACACTACGTTCATCAACAGCTGTAATATAATCGCCAGTCTGAGCAGTAAACATTCCAGCCATCAATTCATTAGCAGAATTCTCACCCTCAATATCAGTCTCTACAAGAATAATTACACGAGGAACTGTAACTTCGATGTGTAATTTCTTGGCTCTATTATAAATATCTATAAGCAGCAAGTTATCAAGCATGAGATTCTGGAAGAAATTGTTGCGGTCATATCTTTCCTTGTATGCAACAATCAAATCCTGAAGCTGTGCTACACAAATTTTTCCAACTGTATAGGCACTCTCTCCATCTCCGCTTGCAACTAGGATATATGCAAGTTCTCCTTCATCAAAAATTTTGAGCAAATGATGTTCACCTATAACCTGAGAATCTACCAGAGAATTGGCGAAACTGGTAATAAGTGATGTATCAAATAATTCATCTTCTTTTGTTGTAGCTACAACACTTCCGTTTAAATCCAGTACACTTAAATTAACTTTTGTAATAGCTGTGAGCTGATTTATGCTTGAATTAATTGTCTGTGCAGAAATCATTCTTCAACCTGCCTTTTTAATATTATAAACACGATATAAGCATTAAAATAAAACTTATATTTTTAACTTCTTTGCATCTCTATTATCCTAAAGCATTTTTGCTTTTTATGCAAATAAAAGTTGCCATTTAGATGGCTTACAACATCTAAATGGCAACTTATAAATTCAATAATTTATACTAGACAACCAAATTAGTTTGTAATTGTCTTTTCTGTTTCCTTATCGAATACGTGAATCTTCTCAACATCGAAACCAAACTTAACTGTATCGCCAGGTCTAGCTGTTGTTCTAGAGTCAACACGTGCTGTGATAGGGAATCCTTCGAGATCGAAGTACAGATAAACTTCTGCACCAAGGAGCTCGTATACGTTGATTGTAGACTCGAATACAGCCTTAGATGTGCTTACGAACATCTCGGAATCATCAACGTCTTCTGGACGGATACCGAATGTAACCTTCTTTCCATCATAGCCACCCTCGATAAGCTTCTTGGACTTAGCTGGTGGAAGCTCGATTTCCTGGTTAGCAATCTTGAGGTATGCTGTCTGTCCCTTAACTGCAACTTCTGCATCAAGGAAGTTCATCTGAGGTGAACCCATGAATCCAGCAACGAAGAGGTTAACTGGCTTCTCGTAGAGGTTCTGTGGTGTATCGATCTGCTGAACAACACCATCCTTCATAACTACGATACGTGTACCAAGAGTCATAGCCTCTGTCTGATCGTGTGTAACGTAGATGATTGTAGTACCAAGTCTCTGGTGAAGCTTAGCAATCTCAGTTCTCATCTGAACACGAAGCTTAGCATCAAGGTTTGAAAGAGGCTCATCCATAAGGAATACCTTAGGATTACGAACGATAGCACGTCCCATAGCTACACGCTGTCTCTGACCACCGGAAAGAGCCTTTGGCTTACGATCAAGGAGATTGCTAAGGTCAAGAATCTTAGCTGCTGCCTTAACCTTCTTATCAATTTCATCCTTCGGTACTTTACGAAGCTTAAGACCGAAAGCCATATTATCATATACTGTCATGTGAGGATAAAGAGCGTAGTTCTGGAATACCATCGCAATATCACGATCCTTAGGCTCAACATCATTAACTACTCTTCCACCAATCTTAAGTGAACCAGAAGAAATATCTTCCAAACCTGCGATCATACGAAGAGTTGTGGACTTACCACATCCTGAAGGTCCTACGAAAATGATGAATTCTTTATCCTTAACATCAAGGTTAAAATCCTTAACAGCAACGAAGCCATTAGGATACTGTTTTGTAACATGCTCAAGCTGTAAACTTGCCATTTTATAATCCTCCCATCTCTCTTTTAACTGAAAGCTTTATACCTTAAAAAATACTTATGTATTAGATTTATCATCCTTTTATAGTATATGTTTTTGCCCTCGAAATTGATATAGAGTCTTTCAACAAATATTCCTCAGAGGCTTAGTCAAAATGCTTATAAAAAAGACTTCTTTTATTTTTTAATGACATTTTGACGAAAACCCATTAACTTTTGGTGACATTCTGCCGAAAAGCATATATATTATATGCTTCTTTTGTTCGAAAGAATCATTATAACTACTCAGTTATTTTCTTTGAAATAACCTGCGTTAAAGAAAATATTGCTGATAATGCCGCAATTATAAGAAGCACTCTTACGACTAGTACTTCTGCATATATATCTGAGGTATTTCTACTTCTCTTTGCTCCTTTTATTTCTCCTGAAGTGACAGTCTTGGTAATCCTAGAAGCCCCTTCCACAAGCGGAAGATTTTCATTACTTACTCCAACAACTTCCTCTGGCTCTGAAAAGGTTGGCTCTTCTGGTGTATCCTGTGTTGGCGGATCTTGCGGCGGAGGAGTTTCTGCAGGCGGCTCCTCTGGTGGAACCTCATATTGGGGCGGATTGTCCGGTTCCTCCGGCGATGGCGGATTATCCGGAGACGGAGGATTGTCCGGAGTTGGCGGATTGTCCGGAGGCGTCACATTGTTTACTATCGTCGGAATACTCGTACTTCCATCATATTTTACGTCAATTACAAGTTTTGACGATTCAGTATTATAAGTAACTGTTACTACAACTGATATCTCTTTGGAAGTATCTGAGTCTTCTACAATCTTGTATGTATATATTCCAGGATACACATAGGTTATCTGACCAAAAGTGGCAACCCCTGTTCCTCCTGCAGGTGCTGTTGTATTAGATACAGTTGCAACAGCTGGCATAGGTACAGAAATTTCATTTCCATTCTCATCAGTAACAGGATTGCCCGAAGCATCAAGTGCACTTACTGGTGATAAAGTAAAGCTATAGGCAGGCACTTCTGCAGACTCATCAGACATCTTCTTATTAACCACAAAACCTGCAGTTCCTTCGTGATAGTTGTAAATCGAACCAGCATCATCCTGACCTATATAACAAATAGTCTCTGGAACACTTCCGTCAGACTGCTGTTCTGTTATCTGCTTTGTATATTCATTTCCATCAAGCCTGTATCCTGAAGGCGCATATTTTTCTTTTAACACGTATGTTATATCACTTCCACCTGGAAGTCCTGTAACTTTAAACACTCCATCCGTTTTATCTTCGTCAAGACTTCCGTTATCTGTTACTTCCATTTCATCTATAACATTTCCTGACTGCTTTATCGTAAGTGTCCAAGTACTTCCTGCAAGTGAAGAGGAAGCTTCATTAAGCTTTTTCCATGACAAAATACCAAACTGCTGGAAAATCATTTTTCCGTTGGAACCAATTCCTCCACCACACCAGTATGCATTGTTGTTATAAATTTTCAGTTTTGCTTTGGATTTTGCTGTTTCCTTGTCAGAATTACTAAATCCAGAAGCTTTAATTCCAAGTGCATGGTCTCTTCCATCAGCTCCAACTTCAAATTTAACATCAGTACCAGAAGTTGAGAATGTAGGATTAAGAGGCTCTGTTTCAACTCCAAAACCACTCTCTGTATAATAATTACCATCTTCCCATTGGTATCCCATATAGCTATACCCTGTTGCCTTTTTAGCCGGTCTTCCATCATCTGTCCACAAAACAGGAGCATTAGTAAACCAGTGAGATGAGAGATTCATTATGGAATTATTCTCCCCGTTTGGCTTATTTTTATACATCATAGCAAAATCATCACCAGATCTTCCACCTATAAAAGCTGGCGTTGGATATTTATCTTCTGGTCCTATAAAATACTCTTTATGTTTATAATCACTCTGATTATCGTTTAAGTTTTTATCGTATACAAGCTGTGCTGAATTATCAAAAATAGCCGCAAATCCAAGTGTATTAAAATATCCGTGTGCAGATGGACAGCACCAAATTCCGCCACCAAAATGTCCAGCCTGGTTATTGTATATACAAGTTTTTCCAAAATAGGTGGTACTATTTTCCTCTGTGTAGATTGCTCCACCCTCTTTATAGGATATGTTATTGTAGAATTCTCCTGCAATTATCTTGTTATCATCACATGCGTTAACAAATAACGCACCACCCAGACTTCTTAGCGCTTTATTCTCTGTATACGTTCCGCCTGCAACTGTGATATGACCGCTTGACCAGATAGCGCCTCCTCCGAGACTTACCTTATTACCTATTTCATTATATGAAGCAAATATAGTACTTCCTGTCTCATCCTCAGGCTCCCATCCATCATTTGTGACACCTGCAATGTTACCTTGGAACAAACCACCTGTAATAGTCATCTGGGCACTCTTTTGGTTTGTTGCATTTCTGCAATCTTCCCATATTCCGGAAATAATAGCACCGCCAGCTTCTGCTTTATTTCCTATAAATTTTCCACTTTCTACTGTGAGGCTGGCGCCATCTAATACATTAATTGCGCCGCCTTCTTTAGCTTTATTATAAGAGAATTCTCCTCCTGTTATCTTCATGCTGCTTCCGCTGCCATATATGCTGATAACACCTCCGATTTTACCTATGTTTTTAGTAAAAGTTCCTCCAGCTATTCTAATCGTAGAATTATTCGTTACAGTAATAGGAGATGAATTATCTTTGAATGTATCGAAATTCGTTCCGGTAACGGGAACCGATTCAGCACCAAATGTATTAAAATTCGTTACTGTTATCCCCATAATCGTAACATCAGAATTTGATATACTAAAGAGTCTTGATGTATCTGGCACATTATCTCCATTAATATCTCCGTTTAATACACCAGTACCAGTTATTGTCAAATTCTTACCGGTTATATCAATAACGTTATTAATGGCAAACGTTCCGTTCAAACTTATAACATCGCCTTCTACTGATGCATTTATAGCATTAGCTAACGCCGCAGTATCTGTAGTAGCATCTCCACTTGCATTAAGCTCTACAACTGCAGCCTTGGTGGATATATCTGTTTTGTAAAAAAAATATTTGGATGAAACAACTAAAAAAACAACCGCACTAAGAACAACTACCAACCCTTTACGTCTCTTCATATATACCCCCATAGTCATTTTATGTAAAAATACGCCCTCCCAAGCACATATTTACACAAGTACCAGAATCAAATTTGTCGTAAGAAAAACAATGCCTTTCTTTGCCGATAGGATTTTACAAATCTTGAAATCTGGCGCTAAGAGCTTCGTACAGTTTTTTGTGTATAACCATTTGAAATTTAGAACATCAGAATATTTTAATATTATCATTATATCGTTTATTATACAACTATCATTTTCTGATTATTTTTCATGAATTTTGATGTATGTTTTCTATGATTTCTTGTCAATTTCATTCAGAAACTCGCATTTACTGCGAGTTTCGTGAGAACAAAAGTCAAGTGGCAAACTGGTCCAAGGCGACGCCTTTTCAAATGACCAGTTTGCGTAATTTTTGGAACGCAGTGACAAAAATTTATACTATGAAAAAGGTACACTTCTTAGTAGCATCTAAAAAGTGTACCTGCATTAATAACGTTATTGTTGGCTTTGCTTTACTTATCTTTTGTCTCTTCACTATCTTCATCTTCGTCATGAAGAATAGCTGCTGCCTCTTCATACTCAGATTCTTCAAGTTCAACTTCTTCTTTCTTTTCTTCTGTCTGATTTTCAAATCTTAAGAAGAGAGGACTATAAAGCCATGCACAGATAAATCCCGGAACTGTAATTCCGAAGCACAAAAAAAGCGGGAGGAATCTCCATGCTGTTTCAGGTGCAAAAATAAAAATAAATGTAGGAAGTGCTGTTGCAAGAACCATTCCCACTGTGCGAGGAAGTCCCAATATCGACATAAACAATGAGTTTTTAAATGTTCCTTTAACTGTATTAACAAATCTTGCAAGTACCGGGAATACATACAAGAATACACAAAGCCAGATGATGGCTGCCGCAAATACCATCCATATTACCGGCTTTGGAAATGGTGACTGCTCTGAAGCAAAAAGCTTAAAGTCAACAAGAAGCGTCATTCCAATCAGAAACAAAACCATCCATATTGCTGTAGCCTGTTTGAAATTCTGTTTAAAAGACTTCCAATAATCTTTGATGATGTAGGAATCTTTGCCACGAACCATTTTCAATAGAACATAGTGCATAGCTGTCATAGATGCTCCAATTGTAAAAATCGGAATACAAAACAAAAAAGTTACCAGATTTAATATAAGCAAATCTGCAATTTTATTCAGCACCTGCATGAACGGGCTATCAATGTTTAAAAACTTCAAAATAATCTCCTCCTTTTGCTATACAACCTATATGTGAAGTTCCATTGGATATACTTTAATTCCATTATCCAACTGCATTGGCTTAACTTCTATAAAACCCTCTTTTTCATAAAAAGGAAGAGCATATGGTGATGCATTTACTGTTAGTTTCTTGTGCCTTCTTGCCGATAGTTTAACTCTCATCGAAGCACTTTCAATAAGAGCATGACCTATTCCTATTCTGTGATAATCACCATCCACGAACAATAAGGAAATGTGTCTATGCTGCATAAGAAGCAACATTCCCACCATTTCTTCTTTTTCATAGGCCACTATCAATTGATAATTTCCCATAACAAACTGCTTGTAAAGTTCCTCGCCATAAACGAAGGCTTTAAAATTAGATCTGCCTTCCTCTGAATAATCCTTTGCATTAAATTTTAAAAAAGTCCGATATGCCAATTCCATAGCAACATCCCAATCAGCGGCATATCCTTTACGTATTAACGCCATATCAGATTTTTTCTTTTGCATAGTTTTATTTAGATTTATCCTTTTTAAGTTACATATTAGTTAATGTTTGCTTTTTCACAAATCCACTTGAAATGATCTTCGTAAACTTTTTCTTTTCCTATCTCATTGTGTATTTCATGACGCATATTGTCGTAGAGTTTAAGTTCCGCGTTAAGTCCTATTTCGTTCTTATAAACATTGTAAAGACTCTCTACCTGTTTACCATATCCTCCAACAGGATCTTCTTTCCCTGCGGTTAAAAGGATTGGAAGTGTTTTGGGGATAAGAGCCATTCTCTCTTTGTCATTAATAGACTCCAACAATCTTGACATTGTAAGAAATCCATTTACAGTAAAAACAAATGTGCATAGGGGATCTTTCATGTACTCCGACACTATTTCATCATCTGTGCATATCCAATCTGACGAAGTTTTTGCATTTTTTATTCTTGAAAGATAACCACTAAACGCAATTTTGTTAAGAAGCGATGCTCTATGATATCCTCCAAAGACAGCGAACTGAATATGTGCCAGAATTTTCCCAGCAAATACCTTTGTATCATTAGGATATCCTGTTCCCTGTACTATAACTGCATTCAGTTCATTCCCGAATCTTGAAATATATTCTCTTGTAATAAATGAACCAAAGCTATGTCCTAATACCACATAGGGTACAGATGGAAAACGATTTTTCATAATCATGGTAAGTGAATGGGAATCTTCTACAAGAACCTTTTCGGGTTCCTTTTCACAAAAATATCCGTAAGTTCCACCATTTTCTACGCTTTTACCATGTCCTAAATGATCCTCTCCACAGACAACAAAGCCTTTTTTTGCAAAATATTTTGCAAGTTCATCATATCTTTCAATATATTCCTGCATTCCATGAATAATCTGAAGTATACATTTGGGTTTCTCTCCCCTAGATAATTCAGGGAGCCAGATACTGGCATGTATCTGGTCTTCCCTGCTTTTAGACAAAAAAGAAATATCCTCCTTTGCTATCATCCCCTAATACTCCTCTAACTAGTTATGTTGCCCTTACGCTTTATGCAATCTCAGCTCCGCTTGGCATCTTCTTTTCAGGAACCATAAGTGAAAGTTCTCCGTCAGCGCCTTCAGCACACAGAAGCATTCCTTCAGACATAACTCCTGCAAGTTTAGCCGGCTTAAGGTTTACAAGTACCATAACCTTCTTACCAACCATTTCTTCTGGTTCATAATACTTGCGAATACCTGATACTATCTGAAGTGTACGACTTCCAACTTTTACCTGTGAGCAAAGAAGCTTCTTGGACTTCGGAACAGCCTCACATTTAATAACTTCTCCAACCTGGAACTGCATTGCTCCAAACTGGTCAAAAGTTATTTCAGGTTTAGCTTCGATATCAACAACCTCTTCAGATTCTTCTGTGCTCTGACCTGTTACAGCCTTTAGGTTCTCACGAATTTTCTCAGCATCCTGAGTCTTTCCTGCCTTTTCAAGGTTCTCAGCAGCGATTGTCTGAGTCTTTATAAAATCTTCTTTCTGAAGTCTTGTAATTTCTTCTGTCTGTTTTAATACTTCTTCGAGATCTTTTCTCTTGAACAGCATCTCTGGAGCTTCACTTACCTTGTTTCCATTTGGATATAAACCAAACTCAGAAAGCTTGGTGAACTCTCTGATAGTAGTATTAAGCTCTTTTGCAATCTGCTGTGCTGTCTCAGGCATAAATGGCTCAAGAATAGAAGCACCTATTACAATTGACTCTGTAAGATTGTAGAGAACTGTTGCAAGACGATCTTTCTTTGCGTCATCTTTAGCAAGTACCCACGGCTCAGTCTCATCTATATATTTGTTGCAACGCTTGAACAATGTGAAAATATCTGTAAGAGCATCTGCCACTCTAAGGTCATCCATCTTCTTTTCAACCTGCTCATAACAGGAAGTTACAACCTTCTTAAGATCAGCATCTACATCTTCAACTACATTTCTATCTTCAACAACGCCGCCAAAATACTTATTGCTCATTGCAATAGTACGGCTTACAAGGTTACCTAATGTATTTGCAAGGTCAGAGTTAAAACGCTCTACCATAAGCTCCCATGTAATAGTTCCATCATTGTCAAAAGGCATTTCATGGAGACAGAAGTATCTTACTGCATCAACTCCGAACAGATTAACAAGATCATCTGCATAGATAACATTTCCTTTTGACTTACTCATCTTCTCGCCACCCTGAAGAAGCCATGGATGTCCAAAAATCTTCTTTGGAAGCGGAAGATCAAGTGCCATAAGGAAAATAGGCCAGTAAATTGTATGGAATCTGATAATATCTTTTCCGATAAGGTGAAGATCTGCAGGCCAGTTCTTGTTAAAAAGATCTGAGCTGTTGCCATCACAGTCATATCCAATACCTGTTATGTAGTTTGAAAGTGCATCAAGCCATACATAAACGACATGACGATCATCGAAATCAACCGGAATTCCCCATTTAAAACTGGTTCTGGATACGCAAAGATCCTGAAGTCCTGGAAGAAGGAAATTATTCATCATTTCATTCTTTCTAGCTTCTGGCTGAATGAAGTCAGGATGTGAGTTGATGTAATCGATAAGTTTTGGTGCATATTTGCTCATCTTGAAGAAATATGCTTCTTCCTCTTCCTCATGAACAGGACCTCCACAAACTGGACATTTGCCATCTACAAGCTGTGAATCTGTATAGAACGCCTCACACTCTGTACAGTATTTTCCCTTATAAGATCCCTTGTAGATATCTCCCTGATCATAAAAACGCTTGAAAATCTTCTGAACCTGACGCACATGGTCTTCATCTGTTGTACGAATGAAACGATCATATGATGTTCCAACCATATCCCAAAGACCTTTAATAGTACCAGAAACCTGATCTACAAACTCCTTTGGTGAATTACATCCTGCTTCAATTGCTCTATTCTCAATCTTCTGACCATGTTCATCTGATCCAGTCTGGAAATGAACATCATATCCATCTGCTCTTTTATATCTTGCAATAGCATCTGCCAAAATAGCTTCATAAGTATTACCTATATGCGGCTTTCCTGATGTATAAGCGATTGCTGTTGTAATATAGTACTTTTTCTTTTCTGCCATATATTCCTACCTCGTAAAAAATTAATGTGTTAAAACTTCGCATCCATCTTCAGTAACAAGTACTTGTACTTCCCACTGAGCAGACGGTTTATTATCAGCTGTATAAACAGTCCAGTCGTTTTCATCATCAACATATATTCTGTCTGTTCCCATATTCACCATAGGCTCAATTGTAAAGCACATACCAGGAACCATTAACATTCCACTTTCCGGTCTGCTGACATAACTTACAAACGGATCCTCATGGAATTTGCAACCGCATCCATGTCCACCGATTTCCCTGACAACGCTATATCCATTCTCAAGTGCATGCTGATGAACTGCATGTCCCATGTTACCCATTCTTACCCATGGTTTAACATTCTTTATACCTATTTCGACACATTCTCTGGTAACTTCAACAAGTTTCTTTTTCTCTGGAGAAACTTCACCGATACAGAACATTCGTGAAGAATCAGAAAAATATCCATTCAGAATTGTGGAACAGTCAACATTAACAATATCACCTTCCTGAAGAATAACATCTTTGGACGGAATTCCATGACACACCTGGTCATTTATAGATGTGCAGACACTCTTGGGGAATCCCTCATAATTCAAATCTGCAGGTATTCCTCCCATTTTGTAGGTGACATCGTTTACGATATTATTTATTTCTTCTGTAGACATCCCTGCCTTAATCTTATCTCCGATTTCATCAAGAACTGCAATATTTATAACTGCACTTTTCTTAATGCCTTCAATTTGCTCTCTGGTCTTGAGCATACTTCTTTTTGGAATTTCAATTCCTGCTAATTGATATTCAATTAGCTTATCATCAAATTTCTCGTGGCACTTTTTATATTTTTTGCCGCTGCCACACCAGCAAGGTTCATTACTACCAATCTTTGTATACATGATATATCCTTTCCAGACTCACTACGCAAATGGAGCGCAGGGTCAACATAACCACTTTTTAGTATATCCTTTTACCAGACAATTCACAACAAAAAAGTGACGTCACAAAACTGACGTCACTTCTACGATGTTTACACATGTAATATCATATCTCGTTTAACAATTTTCACTCTTCTCGCTTCATAAGGATCGTAGTCATTCCGGCTAAAAGAATGACTGAATAAAAAATACATAATGCAATTGCTAGACGAATACCAAGTACTGACTCATTAGTCATCATAGGACTCATCTTAAATAATGTATAAGGATTAAATTTTGAGTAGTCAACGTTTCTCATAGCATACAGACTAACGCAGAAGAATATAACGGTAAGTGCATTGATACTGCTTTTCAAAAGTACCGACATAAACATGATGAATGTAACGATGAATACTGTTAATACCAACAGGTAGATCAGATTTTTAGCCATCATTGTTTTCTGCAGCATGCAAATATATTTCCCATCTTTTCTAAAGGCAACATATTCATCAAAACCTGTACCAAACTTAATGGTTCCTATAGCCAGTATTTCAAGTGTATACGCAATAATCAAAGCGCATGTGAATAATACTCTTGAAACCCACCTTATGATAATAATTGATTTCCTTTCATAAGGAAGTGTAAATGTCTGCGCATATGTACCGTTCTCAAACTCATTACACCAGGCATCATAATTAAGCATGAAAAGAAAAATTACAAATGCCATGATAATAAAGCCATCACCTGAAAAAGTCTTGATAAACATATATGAACCAGTTGGTGTTGCCTTGTTCATAAGTTCCTTCTTACCGGCCTTTTCGTAAGCTCTGTGTACAGCAACGTCCTTCTTAAAGTCTTCATACTTATCACCATAAAAATGCTGCTTGAAAAGATCTTTTTTATACTTTGTATAGCTATCTCTTTGATAGTCCATTCTGTTAATTATCTGTGATGCTGTATCCAGATTCATAATATCAGGCTTTACGAAATAGTTAGCCTTCTGAAGATCCTGAATATAAGCATCCCAACATGCCAGAATGTATTTAAGCCTCTCAGCACTATACCCAAGATCTTCCTCTAACTGTTTCTTATCTTTTTTGCTGTTCTCAATTGTTTCCAGATTATCCTCATCAAATTTAGATTGAACATCGCCATATTTAAGCTGCCGCTCAAAGCTATGTTGCAGTTCAGCATAATATGAATCGTATTTTGGCATGAAATAGCAATAGCAAAAGACAGCTACAACTATTGCTCCGCCTATAATTGTAACTATATTTTTTCTTGAAAAAAACAGTTTTAATTCCAATTTAAAAAGATTCAAATAAGTTTTCATTCGCATAATTCCTTATACATTGTCTCTAACTCGCCATACTGTGACTTAATTTCATCCATAGTTATGTTCTTAATGATTTTTCCGCCCATGAGGACTAAAACCCTGTCAGCGATTTTTTCCATCTCACCAAGATAATGAGATGAAACTAGGATAGATGAACCTGCGCCGCGAAGTTTTTCAAGTTCTTTCCTGACATTTAATACAGCATCTACATCAAGTCCGTTAGTCGGCTCATCCAGAATGATCAGCTTAGGTTTACCCAAAAAAGCAATGGAAAGTCCCAGTCTCATTCTCATACCAAGTGAATAAGTTTTAACCCTTCTATTAATACCTTCACCAAGTCCGGAAAATTTAATAACTTCTTCAATATCTTCCTTGCCAAGACCTCTTGCCTTTGCAATAAATTCCAAATTCTCAATACCTGTCAGTTCCTCGAAAAGAGAAGGTTCCTCCATACAAAGACCGATATTGGAAAAAGCCTCCCTGCGATCCTTATATATATCCTTGCCGCAGATCTTGATATCACCTGCATCTAACTTAAACAATCCAGTAATACATTTAATAGTTGTAGACTTACCACTTCCATTTGGCGCAACCATACATACAACTTCTTTTTCGCCAATGTCAAATGATACTCCTTTCAAGATCTTCTTTTTCTTCTTCCTCTTATAAATGTCATTGATTTCCAAAACTTTCATGGGTCTCCTCCTTTGTGATTATCTATCACATTTCAACGACTGCATCATATATAACGGGATGGTCATGTGAAATCATCATAATAATGTGTTCCTTTTTCTTATGTGCCAGTTCATCAAAAAAGATTTTTTTTGATCTTTCATCAATAGATGCTGTGATCTCATCAAAAATGAGAATTTTTTTCTTTGAAAGCATCGCCCTTATTATTTCCAGTTTTTGCTTTTCTCCTCCCGATAATTCTTCATCGATAAGACCGTTTTTCATCTTTTCTATAATATCTTTTTTATTCATATTATATTTTTCAAATTCAGCGGAAATTGCTTTGTCATCGTTACAATCAACATATTCATAGAGATTTTTGGCATATATAAACGGAAACTGCTCAACAACCAATACATTTTGATCTATGATACTTTCAAGCTTGAGTTTCTTAGTACTAAGTCCATCAAAATATATTTCACCTTCAAAATCATTTCCATACAAACCTGTTATAAGGTTTATCATAGTTGATTTTCCAGCGCCATTTGCACCTCTAATCCAGTAAATATTATTTTTCTTAAAAATACAGTTCAATAATATTTTTTTCTCGGATTCACTTTTGTAACTAAATTTAACATCGTTACATTCAATTAAATCACCAGAAACAGAGTCTATATCACCACTTTTTATATCAGGTTCATCTAGGTATTCCCATATTCTATCGATTGAAATACCCAGTTTCAGATACATCTCACCTGATTCTAATAATTGAAACGCAGCTTGAGATACATATGAAAAATATGTAGTAATAACAATCCACTGAGCAATATTCATTTTCCCATCAACTAGACAGTAGCATCCAACTACCAAAAGCCCGATCTGAAAAGATAATGAAAGCATTTCTTTTATTACTGAATAAATATTCTCATATTTTACAAGTACCCTTCTAGAGTCAAAAAAAGTATTATATTGCTTGTCAATGTCCTTAAAAACTCTAGTCTTTAAACTGCAATTTCTTATCGATTTCATTTTACTGATTGCCAAATGAAACTTAGAAAAAAGCTCAATATTATAATTCTGCAATTCACGCTCTTTATTGCAAATAATATTTTTCATTAGTAAGTATGCTATTGCATTGGTAATTACAAATGACGTGACAAAAATCATACATTTAAGTGAAATAACACCTATAAGCATTTCACAAACGATAAGTATAAAAATGTTTTTTACAAAATCTATAGACTGAAACAAAACAAGCTGAGTAATATTATTACAATCCATATTGATTTTCTGGTTTATTTCTGCTGAATTTTGCCCTATTACATTTAAATACGATGTAGTGTACATCTTATTTAAACAATACTTCTCCAGCACAAATCCCGCTTCAGAATCAATGTCATTGTTCAAACGATTTAATGCTGCCATTATTGCTACAAGTATTACCTTTACTACAGCATAGGTAATTGTATATACCAAAGGAATCCTGTAATACGTAAATGTTTCATTGACAATATTTCTTAGCCTTGTTTTCATCAAGAAGAAATCCGTTTGAAACAATAGATGCAGAGTATACAATATTATTCTCTTTGCATATTTCAAGAATCTTCTGTGACAAATACTCTATCACCTTAAAAGCAATCAAAGGTTCTCCGCCGTACCAATTAATATTAAGCTTATCTATCTTATGACTCTGCCCACTTATATACTCAAGTATTGCATCCGCAACTTTATCTTCCATAACAACGTTTTCATACCGCTTCTTCTCATAGCAATATGCACATCTGAAGTTACAATCAAGGGTTGGGGCAATTGTCAGATTTAATGCAGAATTATCATATCTGCTCGACTGCATCTTATATTGAAGAACTTCATCTTCATTATAATCATCTTCAATAATAAAACCTCCCTTGATAAAATTGGACATTAGCTCTTCTTCCATCGCAAAAGAGTTATTATTTGCAAAAGCTTTATAAGAATCATAATCTCCTTTATCAAGAACTGCCAGAGAGTTTGTGAAGCTATTATATGCGATATACTCACCTTTATTCTTGGATGATTCTTTGAATAAATTATACTTAGATATCTTCATTTCGGTGCCTTTCTAACTTAGCAAACATCCTTATTCCTTATTACCAATACTGTTCCAGCGTATAATACAATGATTGATATTATTAGTACCACCATCGCATTAAGCCATGTCATTCCCTGTCCTCCCATTGTCGTCTCTAAACAGTTGCCGACACTGAAAGGATTATATTTCAACTTAGTAAAATAAAGCTGTGATACCAAGCTTATTACTCCTACTGCTAATCCACTTATTACTATTTTGCTCTTGTCAACAAATATAAATCCTATTCCTGCTCCTATCAGTGTATAAAACAGTGTCTTGATAAAAGCTAGAATTCCGAATAAAAGGAAAAGCTGCCATACTTTCATAATTGCATATGGATGTCTTGTTCCAGAATCTATTGACGCTTCATTGCCCCAATCAAAATAGTAATCATAGTACATCTTACTTATACCAAGTCTGTTAAACATTGGCAGATGATCGAAAGTCTTAAAGCTTTTAAAGTTTTCTGCTGCATACGGTGTTAAACTTCTTACTCCTTCTAGTCCGCCTTCTTTTATCCAATAGATAGAAAAAGCTCCAATACTTACAGTAAATATCAGAATCAAAAATAACATTATATTTTTTAAATACTTATTAAAAAAACTACTATTCGTAGCATTCATATTGCAAACACAATAAAAGCTCTTTTGGTTCTTCCACTTCATAACAATCGAAACGGAGAAAAACAAAATAATCAAAGATAATACCACAGAAAATCCTGTAATATCTCCTAGCACTGTCGAAAGAAATACATATGGCGACTTGGTGGAATAATCTATTATGCCGTTCTCTATACTTGAAAACAGTAGTTTTGCTTGTAAAATATAATTTCCATTTGCCTGATTATAAAGAGTTCTCATATCACTTGTCTGTGGCACATATGGAAACCACTTATAATCGAATGGTAATTTATCAATTTGCAGGTAATCATTATATTTCTTCATCTCAGCATCACACGCCTGTGCCACTGTCTTTTGATGGACATCTGAATCACGCTGCAAGCAAAAAAAATCTGCCAATAACTCGTATTTCTTTAACTCAGCCTGATACTCTTTGGTAAAATATTTGCCATTTTTTAGCATTTCAAGATTTTTTTCATTTCTTTCATAAGCCCATTTAGTGAATTTTCTATACTCTATTTGTCCTTTTTTTTCATTTTTATCAATTGATGCGCTATCTATAAACTCCTGCATCCCTTCATACATACTCTTTCCATACTGCAGCTCTCCAAGATTTTTGTATATCAACTCATCTTTACTTAACGGCTTATTGTTATCAAAAACTATTGAGGATGCTATTACACAAAACAATACTAAGACCATCAAAATTATATTTCTAAATTTATCTCTAAAAATTGCTTTAAACAGATACTTGTTCATATTGCCCCCTATTAAATAGCTGCAATGGCTTCCTGCTACACCATTGCAGCTATCTTCCTCTTTAAAAAATATAAATCGTGCCGGTTACGGATAGCCTATTTCTAATGAAATTTGCTATCATGAATATTATTCTAATACTAACCCAAGCGAAATAAAAGTGACATAGTTGTGTAATTTCATTACACAACTATGTCACTTTTATTTCGCTTCCATTGTTTTTGTTCTAACGTTTTTTCAGATAGAACTCTTTGGCAAATTCATTACTTGACAATACCGCCAGATCTATACATTCCTGAAGTTTGTCCTGATCATACTTCCTGATACCCTGCGTGCCTTTCTTTTCTTCCTCATTCCACATTAAATTATACATACATTCAGGAAGTGGCCATGAATTATACATCCTTAGAGAATCATATATTATTTTTTTAAAACACTGGTCTGATTCCTGAAATTCATGTCTATTTCCAAGTTCGCTTGCATACCACTTTCCTATCAGGCAGGACATATAATACTCTGTAATTTTATTTTTACAGTTTTCCAGAAGTATTTTCCCCAATTGCATATTTTTAGTTTGCATAGCATAGTTATACAATGTCTTAAGTTCGGACACTGTAAGATATGTATTATCTGTAATTCTCTCTATGTTATCACCAATAGTTAATGAAATTGCTTCTAACAATTTATCACAATATTCTTCGCAACTTATTTTTTTATCACGATAATCTACAGCGCTTTGTAGCCTGATAATAACCTGTCTGTTATTAATATCTTCAATGTCTACTTCTTTTTTTAATTCCTCCAATATTTCTCTAGCTTTTACGTTATCGTATTGATTAAGTGCTTCTTGACATCTCTTCAATATATCAATAACACCAAATTTATCTATAACTAACTCTGCACGTATATAACCGCCATTTATCCTTACTTTATCGAACAAGCATTCCAGAGTATATTTCTGAGGTTTAACATTTCCTTTCATCAATCTCTGAAGTGTTCTAAGAGAACATACTCCATCTATCAAATCTTTTCTTGTAATATTCATCAAGTCACATCTTGATAGAATTGCATCTGAAACTTCATTTATACAATCACTTCTATAGATATACCCACTCATATCTATTGGACCAATGTTATATTGCCTATTAAGCTTTATTATCAAATCTCTTATACGCTCTTCGAAATTTTTTTCTGCATACCGTCTTCTTATATTAGCTGCTATTTCCAGCCTGACTGATATCAGCTCAATCAGATAATATATTTTCTTAGCTTGTAACAGTTCTTTTATAGCAACTTCTGTGTATTCCCACAATCTAGCCATGAGAATTATATCTTCTTTTGTCTTCACGCTTTCATAGAATTTACACACAGCCATAGGAAGTATTCTAACTAGGGATGAGCCATTTTTCTTATTATGTATGTCAATTACCAGATTCCAAAATTCATTGAGCGCCTTACAATAGCTTATTTCATCTTCAGTTCTTTGGACATTATAATAGTTAAACCAGATTAAATAATAATATTCTATAGTTGATAAACACGCATTTTTTGTATCATGGATATACTCTTTTTTGACAGTCAAGCTGATAATCTCACGATATGTCTTATACATTTCCTTGGGATTGCAGTTACCTCTGTTTTTCAGTCTAGCGCTGATATCCTTGCAAAACTGCATCATACATTTATCCTGTTCATTTGTTTTCTCAAATAATCTTTCAAGACTATATTCTGCTTTACTATAATTTCGAGTTTCCATCAAATCTATAATTTCATAACTCTTTTTCATACTATGATATTCATCTTTAGTAAGATACTCTTCCAAAAACTCTTCATTTATATTCGCACGGTCTATCAACCTACGCCTGGTAATATAATCAATTTTTCTTTGCTCTGTGAAAATATTGTACATATAAGAATTCGTCAAAATTCCTTCGCACAACTTTTCTAATTGCATTTCGTCTTTATTGATGTTTTTTTTAATTACCTGATTAAAGCTCGTATATCTTTGTTTCATCACGATTCTGTCCTTAACTATAACCCGAGGTGTACTTTACATTTTTTACTGTTATAGCATAATATTCTTCGTCTGAAAACCCATCATGCAAAAAGAGCCGTGACAAAAACTTATTTTTCAAACAAGCTTTTGTCACGACTCTTTTTGCAAAAATATTACTCTATTACATTTCCGCAAGAAAAGCACGCGTATTAATATCTATACTTCCTTTAAAAATTGCAGAACCTGCAACTATAACGTTTGCGCCCGCATCCAATATCATGGATAAGTTATTAAGATTAACACCTCCATCTACTTCGATATCTACGTTGTACAAACCTCTTTTATCTAACATTTGTCTAACATTTCTGATTTTCTCAGTACTGGACTCTTTGTAAATCTGTCCACCAAATCCTGGCTCAACACTCATTACAAGTATCATATCCAGGTTATCAAGAAATGGCTCTAATACATCTAAAGTCGTATGTGGTTTAATTGCCATTGCTGCCTTTTTGCCATTGCGATGAATGCGGTCGATAACTGCTCCCGGGTCTGGAGTCGCCTCTTGATGAAAGGTTATGATATCTGAGCCTATCGATGCAAATTCATCAATGTAACGAATCGGGTCATTTATCATCAGATGCACGTCAAAAACTGCATCTGTACATGAGCGAATGCTCTTAATTACTGGTAATCCATATGAAATAGACGGAACGAATAATCCATCCATAACATCAATGTGGATATACTGTGCACCTGCCATTGTACAGGCGCTTATCTGCTGTCCTAATCTAGTGAAATCAGCTGATAAAATTGATGGCGAGAGTATGTTCATTTTCATCCTTCCGGAAACTTTTTTATTATAGTCACAAAAACATAGAGGCTTAAAGCCCAAAACATGAATTTGCCACTGATTATATTCTCACATAACTCCCAATTAATGCAAGCTTCTGAAAAAATCACAATAACAAATCATGTTTTGGCTATAAAACCTTTTTTATTAAATCACTTCAGAAACTCTTTAACTGATGCATAAACACCATCGCCATCAAGGCCATATTTCTTGACAAGTGCTGCAGCTGGTCCAGATTCACCGTATCTATCCTGCATACCGATTTTCTTTACAACTGTAGGACATTCCTCAGAAAGAACATCACAAACAGCACTTCCAAGTCCTCCGATTACAGAGTGCTCTTCAACTGTTACAACCTTGCCAGTCTTCTTAGCTGTTGCAACTACAAGTTCTCTATCGATAGGCTTGATTGTGCAGATGTTGATTACTTCTGCGCTTACTCCATCTGCAGCAAGCTTCTCTGCTGCCTCAAGAGCAGCTCCAACGCCAATACCAGTTGCTATAATGCTTACATCTGTTCCTTCGCGAAGGACTGTTCCTTTTCCGAGCTCAAATTTGTAATCAGGTCTGTCATTTACGATAGGGCATGCCGCACGTCCAAAACGAATATATACAGGTCCAACATGCTCAGCAGCTGCTCTTACACATGCTCTTGCCTCTATATCATCTGCAGGGCACATAACTACCATACCTGGAATTGTACGCATGAGTGCAAGATCTTCATTACACTGGTGGCTTGCTCCGTCTTCGCCTACTGTAATACCTGCATGTGTTCCACCAATCTTAACATTAAGGTGTGGATATCCAATTGAGTTACGTACCTGTTCAAATGCACGTCCTGTTGCGAACATTGCAAATGTGCTTACGAAAGGAATCTTACCTGTTGTTGCAAGTCCAGCTGCTATTCCCATCATGTTACATTCAGCAATACCGCAATCGATATGACGATCAGGGAATTCCTTCTTAAACCAACCTGTTCTTGTAGCTGCTGCAAGATCAGCATCAAGAACTACTACTTTATCGTTTTCTTTAGCAAGTTCTATAAGTTCTTTACCATAACTATCTCTAGTAGCAATCTTCTTTACTTCGCTCATTTCAACCTCCTGGTATACCATTATCAACACGTAACGTTATTGTATCAGTCTAATGCTTTTCCAATCTTATCAAGATCTTCCATTGCCTTAGCATATTCCTCATCATTAGGTGCAACACCATGCCAAGATACCTGATTTTCCATGAAGGAAACACCCTTACCCTTAACGCTGTGAGCAATAATAGCTGTTGGCTGACCTTTTGTCTGTCTAGCCTCTGCAAATGCAGCTCTTAATTCATCAAAGTCATGTGCAGAGACGTTGATAACGTGGAAGTTAAATGCCTCGAACTTTTTGTCTATAGGATATGGAGAGCAAACCTGATCAACAGGTCCGTCAATCTGAAGATTGTTGTTATCAACGATAACGACAAGGTTATCAAGCTTACGGAAACCTGCGAACATTGCAGCCTCCCAAACCTGTCCTTCTTCAATCTCACCATCACCAAGAAGTGTATATGTTCTGTAATCTTTATTATCAAGTTTTGCAGAAAGAGCCATTCCACAAGCAACTGAAATTCCCTGTCCAAGAGAACCACTGCTCATATCAAGTCCAGGAAGATACTGCATGCTGGGATGTCCCTGAAGTCTGGAACCAAGCTTACGAAGTGTAGTAAGTTCTTCAACTGGGAAATATCCTCTATGAGCCATTGCAGAGTAAAGACCTGGAGCTGTATGACCTTTTGAAAGAACAAAACGATCACGATCTGGATCTTTTGGCTGCTCCGGATTAATGTTCATTTCTTCAAAATACAGATATGTGAAGATATCTGCTGCGGACAATGATCCGCCTGGGTGACCAGCACCTGCTGCATGAACCGCTGTAACAATGCCCTTGCGGACTTCATTTGCTGTTTTCTGAAGTTCCTTGTTAGTCATATTATCTCCTTTTCTGCGACACCTGTATATCGCAACAAGTATTAAATACTGTAATAGATACTGTATTAGTAAGTTACTTTACAATTAGATTACACTTGTCTATATTGACACAACCACTATACAACTTAGCATAGATATAAACATAAGTCCATGAAATATTTTTATTTTTTATTATCTTTTTGCCTGACCATAGTAAGCATTTGCTCCATGCTTGCGATAGTAGTGCTTGTCCTGAAGCTCTTGTGGAGCCGGCATTACTCTTGGATTAATTACTTCACAACGATATGCCATCTTTGCAACTTCTTCTGTTACGACAGCGTTGTGAACTGCATCAAATCCGTCTTTACCCCATGCAAATACACCATGGTTTTTGCATAATACTGCAGGACATGCAACAGGATCTTTATCAAGACGAGCAAACTCGTTTACAATAAGATGACCTGTATTCTCTTCATATGCCTCATCTATTTCCTGTTTTGTAAGGCATCTTGCACATGGAATCTCTCCATAGAAATAGTCAGCATGTGTTGTTCCATAGCATGGAATTCCACGTCCGGCCTGAGCAAAACTTGTAGCATAGGAAGAATGAGTGTGTACAACTCCCTTTACTCCCTTATCAGCCCATGCCTTATATATTTCAAGGTGTGTAGGTGTATCAGAAGATGGATTAAGATCTCCTTCAACCTTGTTGCCGTTTAAATCCATAACAACCATATCTTCACTTGTCATGGTTTCATAATTCACACCACTTGGTTTGATTACGAAAAGCTTTGTTTCAGGATCATATTCTGAAACATTTCCCCATGTAAATGTTACAAGTCCATACTTTGGAAGCAGTATATTTGCTTCATAGACTCTTTTTTTAAGTTCTTCTAACACTTCTTTTTTTGCTACTACAATTTAGAACCAAATCTAAAATACGAAATAGCTTCTCCTTTCTCTTTTATTTAAATTTTTATAAGCTTTCTACTGCGGCTCTTTCAATCTTTAAGCCGTTCTTGTAGTCTTCCATAAACTTATCAAATCCTTCTACATCTTCCTTTAAAGGTTCGCACTTCTCAACGTTTCCGCCTTTAAATACCTTGTTTGCAAGATAGGACTCAAGGCTTTCACCATCTTCTTTTTCCAGCATATAGGATGCAAGAATTGCCTGTCCCCATGGACCACCTTCTCCTGCTGTCTCCATCATACGAATCTCAGAATTAAGTGCTGCTGCCATTACTCTATCGCCAGCTCCTCTTACCTTGAAGAATCCGCCCTGTCCATAGAAATAGTCAGCTACAACTCCTTCTTCCTTCATAAGAATGTCATTTCCTGCCTTAAGCGCAGCAACTGCACTGTAAAGATGTGCTCTCATGAAGTTTGCAAGGTTCATCCTAGCATCCGGACGACGTGCAAACAAAGGACGTCCTTCGTTAAATCCTGTGATATTCTCTCCGGAAACATAGTTATATGCAAGAAGTCCACCACAATCAGCATCGCCTGTCATTGCATTTGTATACAGGCTTCCATAAAGAGTATTATCATCTATATCCATTCCCTGAAGTTTTGCAAATTCACGGAAAAGATTTACATATGCATTAAGATCAGAAGTACAGTTATTTACATGTACCATAGCTACCTGCTCACCATCTGGTGTTGTAACAAGGTCAAGTTCTTCATGAGCTTTCTTTAAATCCTTTTCCAATACCACCATTGAGAAAACAGATGTTCCTGCAGAAATGTTACCTGTTCTCTTGGCTACAGAATTTGTAGCTACCATTCCTGTTCCGGCATCTCCTTCTGGAGGACATACCATAACTCCTGCTTTAAGATTTCCGCTTGGATCAAGCTTCTTTGCGCCTTCCTTCGTAAGAACTCCTGCCTTTTCTCCTGCAACAAGGTTCTTTGGAAGAATATCTCTTATTTTCCATGGAAGATTCTTATCAGCTATAAGTTCATCGAACTGATCAAGCATCTTTTCGTTGTAATCTTTGATAGAAGAATCAATCGGGAACATTCCGGAGCCATCGCCAATTCCGATTACCTTTTCACCTGTCATCTGCCAGTGTATGTATCCTGCAAGAGTTGTGAAGAAATCTATATCTTTAACATGCTCTTCTCCATTAAGGATTGCCTGGTACAAATGTGCAATGCTCCATCTTTGTGGTACGTGGTATCCGAAAAGATTTGTAAGCTTTTCAGAAGCTTCACTTGTAATAGAGTTTCTCCATGTACGGAAAGGAACCAGAAGATTTCCAGCTTTATCAAATGCCATATATCCATGCATCATTGCTGAAAATCCCATAGCGCCGATGGTGGTAAGTTCGACATCATAACGGCTCTTTACGTCTTCACGAAGCTTTGCATAGCAATCCTGAAGTCCACCCCAGATATCCTCAAGACTATAAGTCCATACTCCATTCTCTAATCTGTTCTCCCATGTGTGTCCACCAGAAGCAATTGGATTGTGCTCCATGTCTGTAAGAACAGCTTTAATTCTTGTAGAACCGAATTCGATTCCAAGCACTGTTTTGCCCTGTGCTATTGCATTTTTTATGTCTGACATATATACCTCCTAAAAAATCAAATCTTTTTTATATTTCTAATCGAACCACGTTTATTCAACGTTTCTGTAAATTTCCATGTAGCATCAAAACTAGAATTATGTATTAGATGAATTAGATTCTCTGCTGCCTTTTCTCCGAGTTCCTGTTTTGGATGTGGTATAGAATCCAGTGATAATCCATTCATATGAGCCAGATCGGAATCATCTATACTGACAATCGACATATCATCCGGAACCTTCTTTCCATTTTTTTGTAAAAGGGAAATCACTTCGACAGCAACTTGATCATTGTAGATAAACAGAGCTGTGCAGTCATTTATCCTGCGCTTTATCTTATCTGTATTCTCCTCCATATTCCCCAAATCATCAGTATCGAGCCAGACTATCCATTTATCATCCACAGCCAAATTCATTTCTTTCATAGCTTCAAGATATCCAAGATATCGTTCTCTTCCCTGTCCATCGTCGAGTTTTAATATGCATCCAATCTTTGTGTGACCAGCTTCAATAAGCGCTTTCACTGCAAGATAGGAGCATTTCTTATCATCAAGCGACACATGAGGAATAGGAAGCTGTTGATAATAACTGTTGATAAGAAGTATTCTAGTTCCTTGTTCTTCGAGTTTTTTTATTAAATCGATGTTCGGACTCGGAAGAGCGCTTTTGGTTGGCTCTAGCAACAATCCCGCTGTATCCTTCTGAGCTATCAGATTTTCTAAGATTTCACGTTCTCTTTCATAAGTATTGTTGGTAAATGATAATTGCATAGAATATCCGTAGTCTTTGAGTGTAGATTCTATTCCCTGAATGGTCTTTGGAAAAATATACCCATCTACATAGGTTGTGACTACTGCAATTCTCTTAGAGAGTTTTAACTTATAATCATCTACATAAGTACCGCTTCCCTGAGCACTTCTTAATACACCTTCTTTAGACAATTTCGCAATAGCATGTCTTACAGTCTGCCTACTGATATGAAATTTTTCGCATAATTCATTTTCAGAAGGAATCTTGCTTCCAGCAGACAATACTCCACTGTCAATCTGCTCTAGAATCCACCCTGCAACTTCCTGATATTTTGACATCACGCCTCGCAACTTGTATTTGTTATTTCAACTTGTACTGTTCATGCTTTTATAGATGATTATTCAGCAACACTACTACTTTATCTTAGTTGTACCGGAAGCGATAGTCAATAAATAATTGTCAAAAAAATGTACAATTTATCAAACTTGTATCTATACAATTTGATGGAACTTTTGTAAACATTTTTTTGTTAAAATGTTACACCTTATGTTTTATAACTTTTATATGCAATGACTTTTCACAAAATTCCTTAGAACAATTTTGGCATAATAGCAAAACTATGCTTGATTCTCAACATTCAAGGGAATATTTCCACTCAGACTGCTTTTATCAAAAAAACATATTGTTTAGCACATACGAACTATATGTTCAAGTATCAATTAGTGTAAATTTGACACATGTATATAATTCCAATCGATAAAAAAACAAAACTTCGTGCATTAATTTTATTGACTAAACAGTCAAATTATTGCATTATATCCATGGTAGCCTTTTTGGCAATAGCAGATATCATATATCTGAAAGGAAATTAAAAAATGGAACAGGTTTTACATGAAGAATGCGGCGTTTTCGGTATCTATTCTCCGAAAGAAACTAGACTTGCAAGTATGGTTTACTATGGTCTTGTTTCACTACAGCATCGCGGACAGGAATCCGCAGGTATTGCGATTAATAAAGATCGCATTATTAATTATCACAAAGGTTTAGGTCTCGTAAACGAAGTTTTTTCTAAAGATCAAATCGACAAACTCGGCACCGGAAATATTGCAGTAGGTCATGTTCGCTACTCAACAAGCGGCTCTGTTACTGTTGCAAATGCTCAACCTATGGTTGTTAAACATATCAAAGGTCAGTTGGCACTTTGTCACAACGGTAATCTATCTAATTCTGATACTCTTAGAAAAGAACTAGAGTTATCAGGATGTATTTTTCATTCATCAAGTGACACAGAAGTTATTTCCTACATAATTACCAGAAATCGTTTAAAGTGTCCTTCTATCGAAAAGGCAGTTGAAGCTACTATGGAAGTAATCGAAGGTGCATACTCTCTAGTAATGATGTCTCCTTCCAAGCTTATCGCAGCAAGAGATCCTCATGGCATGCGTCCTCTTTGCTATGGAATAATGCCTGATGGAAGTTATGTATTTGCTTCTGAGAGCTGTGCTTTAGACGCAGTCGGTGCTCGATTTGAAAGAGATGTAGAACCTGGAGAAATCATTATCATAGATCAGAATGGGCTTCGCAATATCACTACTCATTGCAATAAAGTACCTCACTCCATTTGTGTATTCGAATACATTTATTTCTCTCGTCCGGATTCTATTATCGAGGGAAAATCAGTTCATCAGGCCCGTATAGAAGCCGGTCACTATCTGGCAAAAGAGCATCCTGTAGATGCAGACATTGTTATTGGTGTTCCTGACAGCGGACTTGATGCTGCAATTGGATATTCAGAATGTTCAGGTATTCCTTACAGAATAGGTCTACTTAAAAATAAATACATAGGAAGAACCTTCATTGCTCCAACTCAAGAAGAGCGTGAACTTCTCGTACATTTAAAGCTTAACCCGATAAGAAGCGTATTAAAGGACAAACGCGTCGTTCTAGTTGACGACTCCATCGTCCGCGGAACCACTTCTGCCCAGCTTGTTAATCTTGTCCGTGAAGCAGGTGCAAAAGAAGTTCATATGCGTATTTCATCACCTCCATTCACACATCCTTGTTACTACGGAACAGATGTAGATTCTCAGGAAAACCTTATTGCCTGCAAGTATTCAATTCCTGAAATCTGTGAGAAAATAGGTGCAGACTCTCTTGGATATCTTTCTATTGAGAATGCAATGAAGCTTCCAGGAAGAAACCCTAAAACCTGCTGCGCTGCTTGCTTTAATGGTAAATATCCTACTCCACTACCTCACCAGACAGAAAAAAACAGATTCGATCAATAAATATTAAAGCCATGGATTTAAGCCATGGCTCTTTTCATAGTTTTTTGCTTTTTAATAATCATTTTGACCATTATCTATTGTCTTTTCATTTTCTCAATGTTATGATGTTTTTAGAACGAAGTGACAAAAATCTTTGACTTCTTTGCAGGACAAAATTTCTCTTGACGACAAATTTTGGTCTAGTACGGTTACCTGTTTTGCTGATGAAAACAAGAACCTATAATACTCACTATAGAAAGGAACTCATGCTATGAAAGACGGCTTTATAAAAGTTGCAGCCATAACTCCTAACATAAAAGTCGCAGACTGCATTTACAATACAGAAAAGATATTAGAAAAGGTACATGAACTTAGTAAGCTTCATGTTAAAATCATGGTATTTCCAGAATTGTCAATTACAGGATATACCGTTCACGATTTATTTCTTCAGGATGTACTTCTTGAAGAAGCAAGAAACAATCTTATAAAGATATGCAATGAGACAGCTTCTATTGATGCTGTTTTATTCATCGGTCTTCCTCTTGAAGTAAAAAGTAAGCTCTATAATGTATGTGCTGTTCTTCATAAGGGAAAAATACTGGGTTTTGTTCCTAAACACTACCTTCCAACATATGGCGAATTCTATGAAGGAAGACATTTTGCCAAAGGAAAACCTGAATATGAAATGATTCGTTTTAACGGTCAGGATATTCCATTTGGAATGAACCTTCTTTTCACCTGTGAGAATATGGAGCATGTAGTTCTATCAGCTGAACTATGCGAAGACCTCTGGGTTCCATGCCCTCCTAGCACTTTCCACGCATTAAATGGAGCAACCATTATCGCCAACCTATCTGCTTCCAATGAGATGGTAGGAAAAACAAATTACCGTCAAAATCTCGTTTCACTCCACAGCGCCAGACTAATCTGCGGATATATCTATGCTTCTGCGGGACGCGGTGAATCTACACAAGATCTCGTATTTGGCGGTCACAAACTCATATCTGAGAACGGCTCAATTCTTGCTGAATCCAAGCCTTTTACAGATGATGTAATAATTTCAGAAATAGATGTAAACAGACTCTCTTTCGAACGAAGAAAAATGAGTACATACTCCTCTGGAAGTTTCGATCTTCCTAACTATGATTGTGACAACAATAATTATTGCAATATTTATTTTTCTTTTGAAAAAGAGGAAACTGCACTTAGCCGTCAATATGACAAGCATCCATTTGTACCTGGAAACATCCAGCTTAGAAATGAACGCTGTGAGGAAATTCTCAAGATGCAGGCTATGGGTCTTGTAAAGAGAATTGAACATATCGGAATAAAAACTGTAACTCTTGGAATTTCAGGTGGTCTTGACTCCACTTTGGCTCTCCTTGTATGTGCAAGAGCTTTCGATATCTTAGGTCTTGACAGAAGCGGAATCATATCTGTTACTATGCCTGCCTTTGGCACTACAGATCGTACCTATAACAACGCTTGCAAACTTACTAATACTCTTGGTGCAACACTTAAAGAGATTCCTATAAGTGATTCTGTTATCCAACACTTCAAAGATATCGGTCAGGATATAAACGTTCATGATGTAACCTATGAAAACGGTCAGGCAAGAGAACGTACTCAGGTTCTTATGGATGTTGCTAATAAAACTGGTGGAATTGTCATCGGTACTGGTGATTTATCCGAGCTTGCTCTTGGATGGGCTACTTATAACGGAGATCATATGTCGATGTACGGAGTTAATGCCTCTATTCCAAAGACTCTTGTAAGATATTTGGTGGGATATTATGCTGATACCTGTGGAAACGACAAACTTGCTTTCATATTAAGAGATATTCTCGATACTCCTGTAAGCCCTGAGCTACTGCCACCTGAAGATGGTAAGATTTCACAGAAAACAGAAGATATTGTTGGACCTTACGAACTGCATGATTTCTATCTCTATTATTCACTTCGTGCCGGTTTTACTCCTGAAAAAACTTTGCGAATTGCTGCAAGGACTTTTGAAGGTGATTATGATGAAGAAACACTCCTTAAATGGCTAAAGAACTTTTATCGCCGATTCTTCTCACAGCAATTTAAGCGCTCATGCCTTCCAGATGGTCCAAAGGTTGGTTCTGTAGCACTTTCACCTAGAGGCGATTTGAGAATGCCAAGTGATGCAAGCTCACGCATTTGGATGGACAGACTGTAAAACAACAAAAAGTATTACTTCTTGTTGTTTATCCTAAATCTCAGCAAGAAGTAATACTTTTTTGTTTTGTGTATTTTATAGATGAGTTTTGATGGCTTGTAATATTTCGTGAGCAGAGCTGTTTATAAACTTTAGTTCTTATTGGGTTACAAAACATCAGTGATGCCGCCTTGTACTCTACCTATGGCAGATGGTATAATTTAAAATTATTTAAATTATACCGCATTGGTTCTTTTTTCTGTCTGGCGAGGTAGTTGTGTAGGATATTTGCCATTAAAGCAAGCCGCACAGCAGATTTCAGGAATGGAATACTTACAAGCAATGAAGGTTCTTCCTATGTATTTATTTTTAAGTAGACCTATTCTGTAATGAATACCTGAACATTCTGAATATCCGATTGCAGCATCAAGTCCGCTGTCAGGAACACCAATAACAATGTCTGCATCAACTGGATGCTCTTTTGCCAGATAGTGACCCGCTTCTATACGTGCCTGATGAACTGATTTTCCTTCAATAATAAAAATTAGACGAGAAAAATAAATATATTCGAATACACAAATGGAGTGAGGTACTTTATTGCAATGAGTAGTGATATTGCGAAGTCCATTCTGATCTATGATAATGATTTCTCCAGGTTGTACATCTCTTTCAAAACGAGATTCAACTGCGTCTAAAGCACAGCTTTCAGAAAAGCTTGCATAGCATTTCGAGAGACTTTCGGTGAATTTATTCTATATATCATGGTATGCTCCACAATGCTGATTTTAACTTATGTAGTAATTTTAGTGTGCTAATATACTTTTCGATTCCATAGTCTATAAAATAGCTCATCAAAAAATCAAACTCCGAAGCTTAGCCATTTTTTTGATGTCATCTTAACTATTATCAACGAAATGATAAAAGCTACTGCATTATACAGTACACTTGTTTCAATATGAAGCAAATCAGAATTAGCAGAACTCAAATATTTTTCAAAATCTAAGTAAAGAAAATTTGTAGCATCATAATAAGCCATAAAATATATTCTTGGATTTACTGTTAGAGTAATAATTGAGAAAACCCATAATAAAAGGTTGATACCAAATGCAACAATCATATTTTTAAAGGAAAAACCTATGATTGACGAGATGATAATTATATATATCATAACATTCTCGAAATACATAAAACTTACTCCGAAAAGTGAGAAATCACTATACAACAATGAAATTGCTGATGTTATTAATAGTATTCCAACAGTAAACCATAGTAACATGGATGACAATTTTAATAAAAAATATTGAGTTGCGTTTATTCCTAAATTTTTATAAATTAAGATGTTTTTTTCTTTATAATCTACACTAAACGAATAGATAACGATAAAAGGAAAAATCATTCTACCAAATTGAGTTAATACAGTATATATACTGAAAATAAGCTGTTGTTTGGTAACATTATCGATTTTATCTACACCGACTAACAGAAAATAGCCGAGTAAAAAAGATAATATAACTGTAGTTATGCAAAAAACAAAACTTTTATTGTTAATGGTTCTTTTTAGCTCCATTTTTCAATAGTCTCCTTTAATGTAGCGTGAAATGATTTCATTAGGATTATCATATTTAATAATCCTTTTATTAGATAAAAGGAAATATGCACCTGGCATATTTTCCATATCAGCAAGATTATGAGTTATATTAATACATGTTACATTTTTATTGTTGACATAATTGTTAAAAAAAGAATATAGTTCAAATGAACTGCTTTTATCAAGAGAAGAAGTAAATTCGTCCAAAATAATATTATTGGGCTTTGATATCAAAAAAAAGAGCAACTTTATTTTTTGTTTTTGCCCATCGCTTAACTGTTTTATTCGGATGTTCTTTGAAATATTATCAAAATTAAGTAAAGAAATGATCTCATCAATGTCCTTTTGAGAATGCTCTTTTTTTATTATATCTATGATATTGTTTAATGTGAAATCTAAAGGAATATTACTATAACTTCCGATTACCACTAAATCATTTGCTTGTTTTATCGTTCCCTTGTGAGGAAGGATATTTGCACAAGATTTTGCAAAGCATGACTTTCCTACACCATTGTTTCCAAGCAAATGGTTGATTTTGCCTTGTTCAAATATTAAATTAGTTTCTTCTATTAGTAAGCGATTCCCTACTTCAAGAGAATAATTAATTAATTCCATGATTCTTAACTCCTTAGTTAATAATGGGCATTAAGCATTTATGAAAAATATGAAAAGAAATATATAATGCTTATGACAATATTTAGATAACTAAATATTTTTATTAAGCCTCTATTCTTATTTTTTTTCTTATGCTCATTGTAAGAAAGAAATGTAAGCATGATTTTATATCCATCAGAATTTAAAACTGGAAAGATATTCATCAAGATGCCTATAACGAAAAAGCGTGCAATGACATTCAGAGTATTAAACCCAAAGACTGAGCTGATTATCAATAAAAATCCGTTTGAAATACAATTAAAAAAAGTCCCGCCGAATGAATATACATTTTTTCATAATCAGAAAGCATATACATTTGATTCATTCGTACATAGAAAGAAGGAAATATATAATTAAATTTAAAACCCATTTTATCGATGTTTCGCCCAGTTTTATGCAATGCCAACACATGAAATGTTTCATGAAAAAAAACTTGAATAAGCGAGTAGATTGTTGAATATACGGTAAAGTAAAACAAGTTTAAGTTACAATCCATGTGTGGAATAAAATAGAAAACAATATTAATTATGAAAAAAATAAAAACAATCATTAATCGAATACTGATACGACGATTACATATAGAAGAGTGATATACTCTCCATGGAAGATTGTATTTTTCCAATTCCATTGTTTCAAAGTATTGATTAGATTTTTTATTTCTAACGATTATTTTGTCATCATATTTCAACATTTCATAAGAATCGTCTTCATATTTTTGATAGCATTTTTTCGTGATATTCATTAATTTCATTTTTTAATAATTCTATAACAAAACTATCCTTAAATAGTTCGTGGCATAAATGACATGTGGAGATATAAGGTTTATCATATGAAGTTATACCTTTCTTTTGTAACTGGTTATAAAACCAACCTGGTCCTTCCTTTTTTATAATATAAATTAAAATGTTTTTGTAAAGTTTATCCTTTAATTCATCTAATGAGTAATCTCGTATAGAACCTATTTTAAGGATTGTATCAAATACCGCCGGCGAACAGCATGGATACAATATGCCGTCATGATGGATCACCATACTATAGGATGATTCAGAACATTTTAAAGGTCTACTACAATCAATGATATATTAACGTAAATCATATAATTTGTAAATATTTTTTGCAAATATTCATACTTTATATTAATCATAATAAAATATACAGAACGCATAATGTTAGTAGCAATATCTGTGTAGCAGGAAGGTATGACTTATGTCAATTTCATTTAGAAACTCGCATTTACTGCGAGTTTCGTGAGAACAAAAGTCAAGTGGCAAACTGTTCCAAGGCGAAGCCTTTTCAAATGGCCAGTTTGCGTAGTTTTTGGAGCGCAGTGACAAAAATCTATAGGTTCTTGTTTTACCCCGCCTTTTTCATCGACGCTGATGAAATCATCTTCTTCATACAATCTCTGTCAAACAGCATTATATTCAGCTTTTTTGCCATTTGGACAGCTGGCTTTGTAAAATACTGGTTGCTCATTACAACGCCTACCATTTTATCATAATAATCTTTTCCGGCATAAATCTCCTGAACAGCATGAACGCCTACTGATGTTTCGTAGCATTTGCACTGAATAGCATAGCTCACTCCATCTTTTTCACACAAAATATCTGCACCGAAATCGCCTGAACCTTTAGTAACTTCCACAGATTTATATCCGCAAATCCTTAACAGTTCTGCACAATAGTATTCGAAGTCATGACCGTCGAGTTCATCCATTTGAGCCGGTCTTTTTCTTTTCCATTTTTCCAAAAAATAAATAAACACGCCGAAGCTAATTGCAAGTAAAAGCAAAATGATATATATTCTCTCATTTTGTGTCATATCAAATCTCCCGAGCAAGGTTTTGAATCCATATACCACTTCTAACCATAAAATATCCTATTGCAGCTTTAATTAAATCTGCAAGCTGCACTAACACATATACCTCTATTATTCCAAAGCCAGAAAATCTCGTCAATAAAAATGCGGCCGGAATAGAGCATACCCACACGAATCCGCAGTCAAAAAAGAATGTAATCCAGGTTTTTCCACCTGAGCGGAGTGTAAAGTAAGATGCATTCTCATAAGCATAAACCGGCATAAACACTGCGCTTATTCTAATCAAACCTGTTGCGATTTTTCTGATATCATTGCCTGTGTTATAGATATGCGGGAAAAATGGTGATATCAGAAAAAGTCCTGTTCCCGATATAAGGCATAGTATTATTGAAAATACCGCTAATCTATTTGCATTCTTTTTCACATTGCCAAGCTTTCCTGTTCCAAGCTCTTGACCTAATAAAACTGCTATTGATTCACCCATTGCTATAAATGCAATGTTAAATACATTAGAAATGGTACTGCTGATATTAAATGCAGCTACTACATTGCTTCCAAGAGTTGAATACTGCTGACTTAAAGTTGTTTGACCAAGTGACCATAATGTTTCATTCAAAAGCAGCGGAAAAGCTTTTATCATAATAGATTTTGCTAAATCCAAAGGTATATAAAACTTTGCAAATATTCCTACAAGGAAAGGATATTTTGAAGTATTCTTCATCATCCATATGAGCACATACATAAGTTCTATAAATCTCGAAAGCACGGTTGCAATTGCAGCTCCTGCTACTCCTAATACAGGTGCGCCAAATTTACCATATATAAGAACATAGTTTCCTGTAAGATTCACTACCACAGCTACTATTCCTGCTATCATAGGAACTACTGTCTCACCATTTTCTCTAAGTGTACCGGAACATATCTGTGACAGCGCAAAAGGAATAAGGCCGACGCATATTATCAGTAGATACTGCCTTGCAGCTTCCATTGTTAGAACACGGTCTACTCCGCCTTCTTTTCCTGTAAGCCATAATGAAGCCAGACTCACTCCGTTTGTCAGGAAAATAATAAGTCCTATTGCAGAAAGAATTGCTGCAAGTATTATCTTCATTCTTACTGTAATTCGAATTCCTTCATTGTCTTTTTTTCCTGCGTACTGAGCGGTATATATTCCTATTCCTGCCATTCCACCGAATATCATCAGGTTATAGACCAGCATCATCTGATTTATAATAGATACACCTGTCATCTGTTCCGTTCCAATTTTTCCTACCATGATATTATCCAGCATGTTTACAAAATTGGTTATTCCGTTCTGAATCATGATAGGTACTGCTATCAGCATAACTTTTTTATAATAATCTTTATCAATTCGAATCATTTATTTTTCTCTTTTTATAAATATTTGCGTGTTTTTCACAACAAAATTACCCCACATATACCTAATATATGCGGGGTAACTACTTTAAGCTACTTAATATCTATCAAATATCCAAAACACTAATAGCTTTTTTCATATGCAGATATAGAATTAAAGCTTAGGACCAGCTGCAACAAGTGCCTTACCAGCTTCATTTCCTTCATACTTAGCAAAGTTCTTGATGAATCTTGCAGCAAGATCTTTTGCCTTTGTCTCCCATTCGGAAGCATCAGCATATGTATCACGAGGATCAAGAATCTTAGAATCAACTCCTGGAAGCTCTGTTGGAACTTCGAAATCGAACATAGGAATCTTCTTTGTAGGAGCCTTCTTGATATCTCCAGAAAGAATAGCATCAATGATACCACGTGTATCCTTGATTGTGATTCTCTTACCTGTTCCATTCCAACCTGTGTTTACAAGGTAAGCCTTAGCGCCGGACTTCTCCATCTTCTTAACAAGCTCTTCAGCATACTTTGTAGGATGAAGCTCAAGGAATGCCTGTCCGAAGCAAGCTGAGAATGTAGGAGTAGGCTCTGTAATACCACGCTCTGTTCCTGCAAGCTTAGCTGTGAATCCTGACAAGAAGTAGTACTTTGTCTGCTCAGGTGTAAGGATTGATACTGGAGGAAGTACTCCGAAAGCATCAGCTGAAAGGAAAATAACGTTCTGAGCATCAGGACCTGCAGATACAGGATTAACCTTCTGAACAATGTTCTCAATATGATCAATTGGATAAGATACACGAGTATTCTCTGTTACGCTCTTATCATCAAAATCAATCTTTCCATCTTCTGCTACTGTTACGTTCTCAAGAAGAGCATCTCTTCTGATTGCGTTGTAGATATCAGGCTCGGAATCCTTATCAAGTCCGATAACCTTAGCATAGCAACCACCTTCGAAGTTGAATACACCGTTGTCATCCCAACCGTGCTCATCATCACCGATAAGAAGTCTCTTAGGATCTGTTGAAAGAGTTGTCTTACCTGTTCCAGAAAGACCAAAGAAGATAGCGGTATTCTTTCCTTCTTTATCTGTATTAGCAGAGCAGTGCATGGAAGCGATGCCCTTAAGAGGAAGGTAATAGTTCATCATAGAGAACATACCCTTCTTCATTTCTCCGCCGTACCATGTATTGATGATAACCTGCTCACGGCTTGTGATATTGAATACTACAGCTGTCTCAGAGTTAAGACCAAGTTCCTTGTAGTTCTCAACTTTAGCTTTGGAAGCGTTGTATACTACAAAATCTGGCTCGAAGTTTGCTTCTTCTTCAGCTGTTGGCTTAATGAACATATTTCTGATGAAATGTGCCTGCCAAGCAACTTCAACGATGAAACGAACTGCCATACGAGTATCTTTGTTAGCACCGCAGAATGCATCAACAACGAAAAGACGCTTATTAGAAAGCTCCTTCTTTGCGATTTCCTTTACTGCTTCCCAAGCTTCCTGAGATGCTGGGTGGTTATCATTCTTGTACTCATCAGAAGTCCACCATACAGTGTCCTTTGAATTCTCGTCCATAACAATGAACTTATCCTTAGGGGATCTACCTGTGTAGATACCAGTCATAACATTAACAGCGCCAAGCTCTGTTTCCTGACCCTTTTCATAGCCTTCAAGAGAAGATTTTAATTCCTCCTCGTACAAAGCATCATAAGATGGATTGTACACAATTTCAGTTGTTCCCGTAATTCCATACTTGCTTAAATCTACCTTGCTCATCCTAAAAAGCCTCCTTATATTGGATAAGAATCTCTATCTCGGTTACATAATCTAACATCTGCCTTAGGGCTTTTGTTGCGTAACAAACACATCGATTGGTAACCCAGTCTTTTATGTCAACATTCACATGTTTATAAGCCAGCGCAAAGCACTTCCTTTTTTCTGTGAACTGTAACCTTTCCGCTACATTATACATTACCCAAAGAACAATGTCATCATTTTAACAATGAATTTTATCAAACTTTAAGTTTTTTGCGTAAACAAAATACAAAACAGCTATATATATATTCATTTTTCTCTATTGCCAGCAACAATTCGGAAGTATGAATATAGTCTAATAAAATTAACTGACAAATATGTTGATTATAAACCGAATACTGCCAGATGCATATTTGCTGACTTTGAAGCAAATAACAGCACCTCGCCGTATTGTTATCGGTAATTTTTCTCTGAATCTATAGGTTCTTGTTTTCATCAAGAAAATCAAGAACCGTACCAGACCAAAATTTGTCGTTAAGAGAAATTTTGTCCTGCGAAGCAGGATTCTTGCTGATGATTATCCTAAATCTCAGCAAGAAGTCAT
>NZ_AUKC01000039.1 GCF_000424545.1 Butyrivibrio sp. NC3005
GTTTAAACTACATGATGGTACTGAAGTACAGAGAGATTGGTATTCATCGTTCCTGCTATACTGCTATGATCATATGACGCATGATATAGATAAAAATAAATGCAATACAAAATTTGAGGAACAATACAACAGAGAAAAAAACTTAATCACTTGGATTAAGGCTAATAAACTTAAAATATTAAACAGTGGAATTAAAATAGCTTAACAACTTAATAATCAGGGAGATTGACTGTACTTCCTTGCTTAAAAGCAAAAATTTACCGCTAATGTGGTCGTTGGACTGCTTGGTAATAAAAGTCCTGATTTAAACAGATTTACACTTGTAACTCCAAAGTCTGAAAATGATGTACGATTACAAGCTACACTTGCCAATCAGAACCCCACGGGCTTGCCCGTGGATACAGTCAGGCAGACAATAAAGGAGTATATCAGTGATTCTAGGGAACTGAGCTAGACAGATCTTCTTTATGAAGTGTTTGCAACATTTATAAGAGTAAACAGTTCATGGAAAGGAGAAGCTTATGAAATATAAGATTGCTGTTTGCGATGATAATGAGACAGATCAGGCCTATGTCATAGGCTTCCTGAATACATGGGCACAGCAAAATAACAGAGCAACTGAAGTTCACTCATTCGCTTCGGCGGAGGAATTTCTTTTTCAATATGCCGACGAAAAAGATTATCATGTTTTGATTCTTGATATTGAAATGGGAAAAATGAATGGGGTGGAGCTTGCCAGAAAACTTCGGATGGGTAACAGCGAGTTGCAAATCGTTTTTGTTACAGGTTTTCCTGATTTTATAGCAGAAGGATATGATGTTGACGCTATTCATTACTTAATGAAGCCTTTGGAACGAGATAGATTTTATAAAGCTATGGATAAGGCAATAGAGCGTATAAGGTTGGTTGAACCTTATATCATATTGCAGGAAAAGGGCGAGACTCTCAGGCTAAATTTAAGAAATATATTATATGCTGAAGTGTTTTCGCATTCCTGCGTGATTCATACAACAGGCGGTTCGATTGAACAAAAAGTATCCATAACTGAACTGGAGAAAAGTTTCGGAGAGCAGTTTGTTAGAGTGCATCGTTCTTATCTTGTCAATCTTGAAAGGGTTAAGCAAATCCGCAAAACAGAAATTGTTTTGGAAAACGATGAAATAGTGCCACTGTCCAGGCGAAAATATAACGAAGTGAATCTTGCAGTTATCCGGTATTTTAAAGGAAAGATATAAAAGGCAATGAATTTATTTGATAGGCTATTTGGAAGAATGATAGACAGACGTATCGCTGAATATCAATCTGACTTGATTAAAAAACACTGTGAAGAAGTTCAGCATATTTATAAAACTATGCGCGGTTGGAGACATGATTATCATAATCATATTCAGACTTTGCTCGCTTTGTGCGGGGATGAAGAGAAGACCAGGGAGTATCTATGGAATCTGAATGCTGATCTGACAACTGTAGATACAGTCATAAAGACCGGAAATGTAATTGTAGATGCAATACTAAACAGTAAAATCTCTGTAATGAACTCAAAAGGTATAGAGGTTAATGCAAAAGCTATTGTTCCTGAAAAACTTTCTGTTTCAGAGATAGATTTATGTACAATCATCGGAAATCTTTTAGATAATGCAATGGAAGCAGTAATGCGTGAGGAACAGGATTCCAACAGATTTGTGAGAATATTTGTCGGTATCTTGAAAGAGCAGTTATACATATCTGTTTATAATTCTATGAACGGGAAAACCAAAAAGGGCAAAAAGAATCAGTATTTATCGACGAAGGGTGGAGATAATCATGGATTTGGACTCTCACGTATTGATTATATAGTAGAAAAGAATAACGGATTTATAAACCGTCAGCATGAGGATGGTGTATTTGCTACAGAAATATTATTGCCTATGAATTAAATGCCATTCAGGTGCATATTACGACCACTCGCGAAAAAAACGTGAGTGGCTTTTTATTTGTGGTATATTGAGGCAAGCATAAGAAATTCGAAAGGACAAAGGGATGAATCAAGATAAAAAGTATACAATCCTGCAAAATCTGGCCTACTGTGTGAGGGTTACAAAAGAAAAGTATCCTCCGCTTTTGGTATATTGCTCATGCATTATCGCGATAAATGCACTTATTCCGGTGATTACGGCTTTTTTGCCAAAAACAGTAATAGAAATGATTACTGGAAAAAGCCAAATGATGAATCTGCTATTAGTGACGGCAGCATTTACATTATCTCTGGCTATATTGACAGGCCTGCAGAAGTATTTAGATAAACTGATCTATTGGAACAAGTTTACAATGAATGACTTTTTCCTGCAGATGGTTTCTCGAAAAGGACTTACGACAGATTACAGGAATCAGGAGAATGAGCATTTCAGAAAATTGCAGAGTGAAAGCTTTTCAAGCTGCAATGGCAATTTTTCATATTATGCACAGACCTATGATTCGGCAGTGTTATTTTTCTCAAATTTAGCAGGGTTTGTGGCATTTACAGGTATTCTGATGAGCCTGAATCCGCTACTGATTTTGTTTTTGTGTGCAACTACGCTTATAAGCTTCATCTTAAACAGAAGATTGTTAAAGTGGGTTGATACAAATAACGAGGAAAAAGTCGGATATGAACAACGGATGCAGTATATCATCCGCGCATCAGACGATATTCAGGCAGCTAAGGATATTAGGCTTTACCATATGACTGATTGGATGGATCAGATTTACAAAGAGAACATGACAGGACTTCTTTCCTGGTATCGCAGATACACTGCAAAATTATTTGGAGTATCTGCAGTAGACAGCGGCCTGACATTTATCAGAGAGGGAATAACCTATATAGTTTTGATTGGAATGATATGGAAAAATCAGATAACTGTAGCTGAGTTTGTTTTGTATTTCAATCTGGTTGCCGGTTTTTCAGTTTGGCTTAGCAGTATTCTTGGACAGATGAATAATCTTAAAAGACTAAGCATGGCAATGAACCGTTTCCGTTCTTATCTGGAGTATCCAGAGTACTATAAAAGGGAAGATGGAATTCCTGTCGAGAAAACCGATGCTCCGGGAGTGATAACCTTTGAAAATGTTAGCTTTAGCTATACTGATGACGGTGAAGCTATTATCAAGGATATGAACCTTAATATAAAAGCCGGAGAGCACCTTGCAATTGTTGGATTAAATGGTGCGGGAAAGACGACGCTTGCTAAGCTCATCTGTGGGCTGACAGACCCTACCAAAGGCCGGGTATTGTACAATGGAACTGACGTAAAAGACCTTAACCGAATTCAGTACTATAAACTCTTTGGTGCTGTTTTTCAGGATTACTCTGTTTTGCCGGTAACAATTGAAGAAATTATAGCGGAAGAGACGGAAGAAAAAGCAGATTCAGAACTGGTAGAAAAATGCTTAAAACAGGCGGGGCTGTGGGAGAAGATATCGGCCCTGGATAATGGAATCAAGACCAAGTTTGACAGAGCATTTTGGGATGATGGTATCAATCTGTCCGGTGGAGAGATACAAAAGCTACTACTTGCAAGAGCACTGTATAAGCAGGCTCCGGTTGTTATATTGGATGAACCGACAGCAGCGTTGGATCCCATAGCGGAGAACAATTTATATGAGTCATACGATGAAATCATGAAGAATAAAACTACAGTGTTTATTTCTCACAGATTAGCATCTACACGATTCTGCAATCGTATTTTGCTTATAGAAAATGGAAAGATTGTGGAAGAAGGGACTCACGACCAGTTTCTTAAAAAAGGATGCATATACAACAAGCTGTTTGAAACTCAGGCTAAATATTATAGAGAAGGAAAGGAGAGCACCGATGAAGATTCAAAAGAGAATTGAGATAACCAAACGCGGTTATGCTCTTTTAAATAAATATGTACCGGGGCTTGTCAGGGCGAAAACAATCGCAGCTGTGCTCGAAACCTTTTCTCCGTTTGTAACAGTCTGGTTTTCTGCAAGAATTATCAATGAACTAATGAATGACAGGAGACAGAATGTACTTATCCTTTATGTAATTTTGGTAATAGGAATTCATTTGTTGTTCTCCATGATAAAGAACATAATGGATAAGATCGTCAATGACAAAGAATCCGGAATGTGGAATTACTTTAATAAGATCTTCTCAGATAAACAAATGAGCATGGACTACGCCATTCTAGAAAATAAAGAGATTCAGAAAATGAGGCAGAAAGCAGAAGAAAATCTGTTTATGTTTGGAAATGGGTTAGTGCAGCTCATCTGGGATACAACGAGCCTTGTAAAAGTAATAGTTGGAATTGTTGCTTCCATCTCCTTGACAGCTTCTCTTTTTATGTCAAAGTCGGGGGACAGTATTATAGATTCTAAGCTTTGGGTACTGGGAATCATTATCGTGCTCGTCTTTTTTGGGTTTATTAACAACTACCTGACACACAAAGAAAATGTGGTTTTTGAGCAGTGGACCAAGGGAACGGTATGGTATAACAGAGCCTTTATGTTTTATGGACATGAGCTATATAACAGTACTGCAAGAGCGAAGGATGTACGAATTTATGGCCAGGAAAAAATCGCTGACAGAGAAATGAAAAAAATGGAAGAGCATAACCGAAGTGATAATGCATTTCTTAGAAAAATGAGTTTTTGTCAGGGACGGCTCTATTTTGCTCAGGGAATCTGTAACGCATTATGCTACTTGTTCGTGGTTGCTAAAGCTTCTACGGGAGCTTTTGATGTTGGAAGTATTGTGCAGTACGTAGGTGCACTTACTGAACTTGTGGGATGCGTGGGTTTGCTCACATGGATTTATTCTGAAAACAAAGTATATACAAGGCATTTGGAAAAACTGTTTGAATATCTTGATATTCCCAATAATAAGTATCAGGGGAAATTACCGGTTCCCAAAGACTATTTTTGTGACAATGGTGAGAATGATTATAGTATTGAATTTAAAAATGTTTCCTTCAAATATCCGGGAAGTGATACATATGCTTTAAAGAACATAAATACAAAACTAAGTATAGGGAAAAAGCAGGCATTTGTAGGAACGAACGGAGCCGGCAAAACTACTTTTGTCAAACTGCTTTGCAGATTGTATGATCCGACGGAAGGAGAGATACTCCTAAACGGTATTGATATTAAGAAGTACGATTATGAAGAATACTTAAAACTCTTCTCATTTGTTTTTCAGGACTTTAAACTTTTTGCATTTACTTTGGGGCAGAACATCGCAGCGGATACAAGTTACGATAAAGAGAAGCTTGAAGAGTGTATGAAAAAAGTATCATTTTACGAAAGATATCAGTCTATGGAGAATGGACCTGATACATATTTGTATAAAGATATCTCGGAAAATGGAGTGGAAGTATCAGGAGGAGAAGCACAAAAGATTGCTTTGGCCAGAGCTCTTTACAAAGGTACGCCTATGATTATTCTTGATGAGCCTACGGCAGCTCTAGACCCTTTGGCTGAGGCACAGGTTTATGAAGACTTCAGTAATATGGTCGAAAATAAAACAGCCATATATATCAGTCATAGGTTGTCATCCTGTCAGTTCTGCGATGAAATAACAGTTTTTGATCAGGGACAAATCGTGCAAAAGGGCGCACACTCTAAGCTGGTAGAAGAAACAGATGGCCAGTATTTCAAACTTTGGAATGCACAGGCACAGTATTATGCATGATATGAGTGCGCCTATTATAATGTACGTTTAAGCTTCGGTGAATGGCTTGCGGAGAAAATGAGCGGAGATCTGCTTGATCTCAAAGATGCTCAGAAAAAGAACATGGATTTCTGGCATTCGTGGTTTTGGATTACATCACCGGAATCATGCGTGCGGTAGCAGATAAGAAGTTATTGAGCCTGCGGGCATTGGGAGAAATCCTGATGCTTGCAGGCTTTTTTGCATTTTATTACATCTGTGTTGATTCTCTGTAAATAAGATCAGTCTCTGTATAGGTTATCCTGTAATTGAGATCAGGCTGCTCAATCCTTGAGATTACAAGGTTGGCAGCTGAATAACCGATTATCTGGCTGTGTATGTGGCTGGTTGAGAGAGAAGGAGACATGATCTTGGACTCGGGGGAATCATCAAAACCGAATATCTTGATATCACGTGGACATTCTATTCCCATTCTCTTGAGGCCGGATATCAGATCGAGAGCTACAAAATCGTTGGCACAAATAAAGAGTTCTGGCATTTCTTGAATCTTCGTAAGAGCTTCGAATAAGTATTCTCTATATTCTAATCCGTGAGGATGAACCTCTGTAAGACAATATTTTTCGTCAAAGTTCAGATTATTGATATACATTGCCTCCCTAAAGGCTATGAATCTCTCGTAGAAAGAACGGCAATGTGTGACCTGGCCTACAAATCCTATCTTGGTAATTCCCTTTTTGCTCATGTCATTAACGATTGTATATATATTGGAAAAATTATCCATTAGCAGAACATCTGCGTTTAATGGTCTCCAGTAGCTTGCAACGGGAGCATCTATCATGAGAACAGGTAATCCTAGGCTGCACAACATTTCACAATAGGAGTGATCAAACATTTCGATGCATACAATAGCCTTGGTGTTATCCGGTCTGTATGAGAGAGGAAGAGTTCTTGACTCTATATTCTGATGATCAACCCGGTGCATTGTCAGGCTATAACCAAGCAGAGAAATTTCATATTGAAATTTATCCAGCATGGTAGAAGCAAAGTGAGAATTATTAAGGAAATTGCCTGAAAAGAGAGCAATCTCTCCTGAAGCCTTGGGCTGGGAACTGAAAGGATTTGTAATGTCTGAAATGGAATTGGCATAAGAAAATTGCTTGTATCCCATTTCGATAGCCTTCTCTAAAACTTTCTGTCTGGTAGCTTCAGCTAAAACTCCGGTGTTATTTATAGCCTTGGATACGGTATTTCTGGATACTCCAAGAGCATCTGCTATATCCTGTAAGGTGACTTTTGCTGGCATAATGTAGTCTCCACTTTCTAAATAAAATATGAATGTGTCAAAAGATGGGTATGCCCCAGATAGTAGGTATTTATGACTTTTTGACACCTATCTCATTATAAAATGTAAAAATCAAAGTGTCAAATGTAAAAAATTATTGTGCAAATGTAAAATAATTATATTGACAGCAGAAAATATAGGTGCTATATTTTACATATGCAAATGAGAATTGTGCAAATGTAAAAGTTGGGAGGGTTACATGAAAACAAAGGTAAAAGATAATTCGATGCATAACACCCTAGTATATGTTAAACAGCATTGGCAACTATATGTGTTCTTTCTGGGGCCAGCACTGTTACTGACAATAGTGTTCAGGTACATTCCGATGGGAGGCATTCTGATTGCTTTCCAGAAATACAACCCATTTAAAGGAATATTGGGGAGTGAATGGGTAGGACTTAAGTATTTCGAACAGTTCTTATCATCACCCGATTTTATGCAATATCTTGCAAATACACTTAAACTGAGTATTTTTGGTCTGTTATGGGGATTTCCAATGCCGATAATACTGGCGCTTCTACTTAACAGGATTGCTAGTAGCAGGATTAAGCAGAAGATACAGCTTGTTCTGTATATGCCAAACTTCATATCTGTCATAGTCCTCTGTGGTATGGTCAGGATTCTTTTATCGGTTACAGGACCATTCAACATGCTTTTGGGAACGAACATCAACTTTTTGACAATCCCTGCAGCATTCAGACCAATCTACATCATAAGTGGTATCTGGCAGGGCGCCGGCTGGGCATCAATCATGTACACAGCAGCTCTTTCAAATGCCAGCAAGGAACTCAAAGAGGCAGCACAGATTGATGGAGCCAATATCTGGCAACAGATCAAGGCAGTAGAGTGGCCGGCTATCAAGGATATGGTAGTTATCCAATTCATCCTTCAGGCAGGAAACATTATGAGTATCGGCTTTGAAAAGGCCTATGCACTTCAGTCAGATATGAACCTTGCTTCATCTGAGATCATAGCTACTTATGTTTACAAAAAAGGTCTTTTGAATGGTGATTACAGTTATTCAACAGCGGTTGGATTATTTAATACGATCATAAATGTAATTCTTCTCATAGTGGTTAATAAGGTTGTTGAGAAGCTTAACGATGGTCAGGGACTATAAGGGGGAGCGAAATGCAACAGACAGTAAATATTAAAAAAAGCGAATTTGCCAGAGCTTCCATTGGAGATAAAGCATTTCTTTTGGTTGGTTATATTCTACTTGCAGCCTTTGTAATCGCTATCATAGGCCCTGTAGTTTATATTATTGTAGCTTCCTTCATGGATCCTATAACACTTCAGAACAAAGGAATAGTATTTGATTCCAGTAAATGGACTCTTACAGCTTATGAGAGAGTTATGACCAATTCTCAGATATGGATTGGATTTAGAAATGCAATTATATATTCCGTATTATTTGCGGTTATTTCTGTATTTATAACACTTTTGTGTGCGTATCCAATGTCAAGAGATGATTTTAAAGGTAAGAAGTTTTTTAACGCAATCTTTATTATCACAATGTTCTTTGGCGGAGGACTGATTCCTACATACCTTCTTATCAGTAACATGGGACTTCTTGATTCCATGTGGGCTGTAATTCTTCCGGGATCATTTAGCGTATGGAACATGATCATCGCAAGAACTTACTACAAAGGTATTCCAAGCGAACTTAGAGAAGCTGCTGATGTGGATGGAGCTAATGAATTGGTGTTCTTCTTCAGAATACTTCTTCCTGTGTGCACACCACTTATAGCAGTGCTGATATTGTGGCAGTTTGTAGGAATGTGGAACAGCTACTTTGATGCAATGATCTATCTGAATTCGGCAGATAAGCAGCCTCTTCAGCTGGTTCTTAGGGCTATCCTCATCCAGAATGAACCAGATCCGGGAATGATAGCAGATATGCAGAGTACAGCTCAGAGAGCACAGCTTGCAGAACTTCTTAAATATGCAACCATCATTATTTCAAGCTTACCGCTTATAGTAATGTATCCATTCTTCCAGAAGTATTTTGATTCAGGAATCATGGTTGGTTCAGTTAAAGGCTGAGAGGCTTAAACAATCAGAACTTCCCCTGGCAACAGGAGATAATAAAGAATTTTTATAAGGAGAGGGAAAATGAAGAAGAAGGTAACAAAGTTATTTTCAGCAGCACTTGTTCTTACAATGTCAGCCAGTGTTCTGACAGGTTGCGGAAAAGGTGCTTCAGGCAGTGGGGCAGCATCAGTTTCAGCGGATGATATCAGCTTTCCGCTGGAAAACAAGGTTACTATCACAGGTACAATCAGCTATCCGTCAGGAACTGAGTCAGAACCTAACAACAGAACAATCTTCAAGAGACTTGAGGAAGAGACAAACGTACATGTTGATTGGACAGCTATTTCAAATGATCAGTGGGGCGACAAGATCAAGCTCAACATGGCTAACAAGAACACACTTACAGATTTTGTATTTAATGCAAGCTTTAGTAACTCAGACCTTATCAGATATGCTGATCAGGGAGTTATCCTTCCTGTAGAAGAGTACATTGACAAGAACATGCCTAACCTTAAGGCAGTATTTGATAAGTATCCAGAGTACCGCGCAATGTGTGAGGACTCCGAGGGACACATCTGGGCACTTCCATGGATTGAGCAGCTTGGTTCTAACAAGACAGCTATCCAGACAGTAGGTAATAACTTCACTTACATCAACAAGAAATGGCTTGATTTCCTCGGACTTAAGACTCCTACAACAGTTGATGAATTCGAAAAAGTACTTAAGGCATTCAAGGAGCATGCTTCAGAGCTTCAGGCTAAGTTTGGTATTGAGGGTGACATCATTCCTATGTCATGCATCATGAACGATCAGGATCCAAGCCTTCTTATTAACGGCTTTGGCGAAGGTTACGGTGACAATGATATCGGACAGCACATTGCAGTTACAGATGACAAGAAGGTTATCTGCACAGCAACACAGGAAGGTTTCAAGTCAGGTATGCAGTGGCTTCATAAGCTCTATGAAGAGGGACTTATCGATCCTGAGTGCTTCACACAGGACTGGTCAACTTATGTAGCTAAGGGTAAGTCACACAGATATGGTGTTTGCTTTACATGGGACGTTGCTAACATTGATAACCTTGAAGATTTCGTTCCACTTGCAGCTCTTAAGGCTGATGTTAAGAATGTAACTCCTATGAATTACTCTTTCACATCAGGTTTTGACCGTGGCAGATGCGTTGTAACTTCTAAGTGCGAGAACCCTGCATTCGTATGTGCTTGGCTTGATAAGATGTATGATCCATTCCAGTCACCACAGAACAACTGGGGAACATATGGCGAGGATGATGAGTTTGATATCTTCGAGCTTTCAAAAAATGCAAACGGCGGCAAGATGCTCAAGCATGCACCTCTTGGCGATGCTTCTCCTGTAGAAGTTCGTGAGGCTGAGTGTGTTGGTGGTCCTCTTGCAATCCTTGATGAGTACTACGGCGTATATGTTACATGCCCTGATGATGCGAAGTATCGTCTTGACTGGATCAAGGAGTACTATACAAAAGATATGAACTGCAAGTATGTATATCCTAACGTATTTATGACAGCTGATGATACAGAGGCTCTTACAACTATCCAGACAGATCTTATCAGCTATATCAACTCCAGCAGAAGTAACTTCGTTATGAACGGTCTTACAGATGCTGAGTGGGATGAGTATCTCAAGCAGGTAAATGCATATGATCTTGATAAGTATCTCTCTATCTATCAGAAGTATCTTGATGAGTTCTATAAATAATTCATATAACCGGAAAGGTAGGGAGCAGGGAGGAGATTTTCTCCTCCCTTTTTTAAAAAATGAAAAGAAAAGTTGCCATAATTGCAGCACTTCTTGCATGTATGCTCACAGGATGTGCTGATAGCCAAAATGCAGATACTCTTTTTCCAAGGGCTGAGGACAGTTATGTTGGAGATGTAATGGCTCTTTCAGAAGAAAATGGAGTATATCTGAATTATTTATATGAAACAGATCATAACGGTGTGGGATATCATCCCATTCACCGTTTTTATACCAAGGATTTTTTAAGCTTTGAGGATAAAGGAGAAGTTCTTCCTTTTGCAGAGGATTCAGAAATACAGGATCTTGCAGTAGGAACCGGTTCTTTTATCAGGGATGAACAGGGAAACTATCACTGTTTCTACACAGGACATAATGATTACTACGACACATATGGACTAGATAAAGAATGTGTGTTACATGCTACAAGTAAAGATAACAAAAGCTTTACCAAAGACTATGACAATATTATTCATGCACCAAAAGGGTATAGTACAAACGATTTTCGTGATCCGCAGGTTTACAGAACCGATGATGGCTATCTGATGCTTGTGGGAGCAAGAAAAGAAAACGAGAGCGCTATAGTATATTACGAGTCACAGGATTTAGAGAACTGGACTTTTAAGGGAGATTTCTATACCAGTCGGGATCTGTATTTTATGGAATGCCCGGATGTTTTCCAAATGGGAAATAAGTATTATCTGGTATTTAGTTGGAACAACGTGGTCTATTACAGAGTTTCGGATAATTTCTTTGGACCATGGGAAAAAGAGGAGATTGATACTTTCGATGGGAATGGCTTCTATGCAGCCAAGTCTTGTGAATACAAGGGTAAGAGGTATCTTATAGGCTTTCTGGACCGCAAAAAAAGAGAAAAAGACAGCCTGAAGTATACATGGGCAGGAAGTGTCCTGGTATATGAACTTAGACAATTATCAGACGGCAGACTTGGGGTATGCATGCCTGATCAATATAATGAATATTTCACAAAAGAACTGTTAAATGCCACTTCTGAAAATAAAGCGCTGGATTTAGGGAAGGTGCCGGAAACTTGTCACCTCTCTTTTGACCTTGATATGGAAGAAGCCGGCAGAATGGACCTGGTGTTTAGTAATCCTGAGAGCGGAGAAGAATACAAGCTTAGCATCGACAATCAGGATGATAATATATCTTTTAATGCTTTTCCTAACAATCAGCCGATCAGGCTGGAAAGCGGAACCAAATATCATATAGATGTTGTGGTTGAAAAAGATATTGTAGTTATTTATGCAGATGGAATAAAAGCTCTGTCAAACAGAATTTATGCAGCTGTGGGAGCGGATTGGAAAATTGAGCTTACAGATGCTTTGGCAGAAAATGTAATGATTTACGGTAAGTGAGGATAGAAATGAGTGATAAGTTAAACAAGGCACGTGAATATGAAGAGAAAAAGGAAAAAGAGATTTCTCCTGAAATGAGGCCTCTTTTTCATCTGACACCAAGATGTGGATGGATGAATGATCCTAACGGTTTTAGCCTTTATAAGGGTGAATACCATCTCTTTTACCAGTATTATCCATATGAGACAGTATGGGGACCTATGCACTGGGGACATGCGGTTAGTAAGGATCTGATCACATGGGAATATTATCCTGCTGCTATAGCTCCTGATATGGAATATGACAAGAACGGTTGCTTTTCAGGTAGTGCCATTGAAATGGAAGATGGCAGACAACTTCTGGTGTACACAGGAGTTCAGAAAATGGAAGATGAAGATGGCAACATCAGAGAGGTTCAGACTCAGTGTGTTGCTTTTGGTGACGGCAAGGATTATGAGAAGTATGCCAATAATCCTGTAATTGACAGTACTATGCTTCCTGAGGGCGCCGGCAAATATGACTTCAGAGACCCTAAGGTATGGCGTGAAAATGGCAAATATTACATAGTAGTTGGCAATAAAACTGAGGATATCGATGGACAGATATTACAGTTTGTAAGTGATGACGGTATTAACTGGTCCTATGATAAGACTGTTATCAAGAACAACCACAGATTCGGTGTAATGTGGGAGTGCCCTGATTACTTTAACCATGATGGTAAACAGGTCCTTCTCACAAGCCCGCAGGATATGCTCCCTGAAGAGCTTGAGTTCCACAACGGAAACGGAACCTTGTGTGTAATAGGAAGTATCGATGAAAATGGAGAATTCTGCGAAGAAAACTGTCAGGCTGTTGACTATGGTATTGATTTTTATGCGCCACAGACAATCAAGACTCCTGATGGACGAAGAGTCATGATTGGCTGGATGCAGAACTGGGATACATGCGGCATCAGGCGCGATGACTTCCCATGGTTTGGCCAGATGAGTATTCCAAGGGAAATAACTATTAAGGATAACAGACTTATTCAGTGGCCTGCCAGAGAGATAGAGAATTATTATGGCAAAAGAATCAGCAGACAGAATGTACTTATTTCTGATAGTGCTTCACTTTCAAGTATTGAGGGCAGATGCGTAGATATGACAGTAAGAGTCAGATCTACACAGGCAGAACTTTCATATAAAAAATTTGAAATTCGTTTTGCTGATAATGGCAAGGCTTATTCAACGATTGAATATGATCCTGTTGACAATATTGTTAAGATAGACAGAAAGCATTCAGGAAGCAGAAGAGCCATTGTTCATCAGAGAAGATGTAAGGTTTCAGGAAATAAGGGTGAGATTTCACTTAGACTTGTTCTTGACAGATACAGCATGGAGCTATTCATCAATAATGGACAGCAGGTAATGACTATGGTAATCCTTACAGATGTCAAAGCTGAAGGTATCAGTTTTAAGGCAGTTGGAGAACTTCTTATGGATGTTACTATGTATGAGCTTGAGAGGAAATAACTTATGAAAAAAGATGTAGTTGCGCTGGGTGAGTTGCTAATTGATTTTACAGGAAGCGGAGACAGCAACCAGGGAAATCCTTTATTTGAGGCTAATCCAGGCGGAGCACCCTGTAATGTGCTGTCAATGCTCCAGAATTTAGGAGACAGCACAGCTTTTATAGGCAAGGTTGGAAACGACTTTTTTGGGAGAATGTTAAAAGAGAGAATTGAAAAGCAGGGTATAGACTCTACCGGACTTGTCTTTGACGAGGAGGTAAATACTACCCTTGCATTTGTAAACAAGCTTCCAAATGGAGACAGGGATTTTTCTTTTTACAGAAAGCCCGGAGCAGACATGATGCTGACAGCAGAGGATGTTGAGAAGAATGCTGATCTTATCAGGAATGCAGATGTATTTCATCTTGGAACACTGTCAATGACAGACGAACCTGCAAAAGAGGCAACTGTCAGAGCTGTTACAATAGCAAAAGAGAGCGGAGCAGTCATATCTTTTGATCCAAATTACAGAGAACCTTTATGGAAGAACGTAGAAGATGCAATAGATGCTATGAAATATGGCTTTGAAAACTGTGATATCCTGAAAATTTCAGATAATGAGATTGAGCTTTTTACAGGCCTTAAGGATATAGAGGCAGGAGCAAGGAAAATAAAGAGAGACTTTGGTATTCCAATCGTGTTTGCCACACTTGGACCTGAAGGAAGTATAGCTCTTTACAAAGATATGGTAATCAAAAAAGACGGGTACAGAAATCCTGCTACTATAGAGACTACAGGAGCAGGCGATACCTTCTGTGCCTGTGCCATAGATTACATCCACAGAAACGGACTTGATAATCTGACAAAAGACGGATTATTTGAATGCCTGTCGTTTGCAAACGCTGCGGCATCTATTATAACCACCAGAAAAGGTGCACTTTCTGTAATGCCAACCCAAGAAGAAATAACAGCTTTTCTAACAAACAAGTAATGATAGATTGATCTTGCGATAAGCATGACCTTGCTTGGAGGAGCACCGGCACCAATGAGCGCTTTTATAAAACTATGCGCTCGCAACCAAATTTAACAAAAAATAGCAAAATATGTAAGCTTCACTTGGTAGACAGGTGGAGCTTACTTTTTTATGATTGAGAAAAATGTTAAAATATTTGGCAAAGGTGGTAGAATTATGAGAAAAACATACTTAGATAATATTCGCTGGATAACAGTAGTGCTAGTTGTCATATATCATGTTATTTACATATTCAACGGCGTAGTTGTCCATGGAATCATCGGTCCCTTTAGTGAACATCAGCCACAGGATACATATCAGTATATCGTGTATCCATGGTTTATGTTTTTGCTTTTTGTGGTATCGGGCATGTCAGTTCGCTTTGAGCTGGACAAACGAACAGAAAAAGAATTCATCAGAGTAAGGACAAGAAAACTTCTTGTACCTTCCACAATCGGTCTTCTGGTCTTCGGCTGGGTTCTCGGCTATTACAACATGCTTATAAGCGGTGCATTTGATACTATGGGCAATGTACCAAAGCCGGTTCTTTTTCTGATAATGTCAGTCAGTGGTTGTGGCGTTTTGTGGTACATCCAGATGCTTTGGATATTCAGCCTGATTCTGGTATTGATTAGAAAGATTGAAAAGGACAGATTCTATAATATCTGTGGAAAGGCCAATCTTCTGATAGTCATGCTACTTGTCATCCCAGTATACGGAGCTGCCCAGATACTTAATACACCGATAATAGTGGTGTACAGATTCGGAATCTATGGACTGGGCTTTATGATCGGCTACTTTGTATTGTCCCATGACGAAGTGATGGATCGACTTGGTAAAAACTGGCTGTTATTAAGCATCCTTGCCTTCGCATCCTGCATAGCCTTTGTGATTTTATATAAAGGTCAGCCTTATCCGAATCACGTAGTTCTGGACACAATCATGTGTAATGTATACGCATGGTTTGGAACTCTCGGTATACTTGCCTTCATGAAAAAATGGGGAAATTTCACGAATGCTTTCTCAAAGTGGATGTGCCGAAAATCATGGGGCCTCTACGTATTCCATTATCTGATGATAGCGGTCAGCGGATGGTATCTGCATACATTATGTCCGTTCCTTGCCCCTGTCATCGTATACCTGTTGGTTGCAATAGCAGCATTCGCAGGTTCCTACCTTCTGTATGAAATAATGAGCCGCATACCTTTCATAAGGTGGTGTGTTCTGGGAATAAAAAAGGAGAAGAAAGAATGAGTTTTGCAGACAATCTTATGGAATTAAGAAAGCTTAATAACCTGTCACAGGAGAAAATTGCAGAGAAGATAGGCGTATCCAGACAGACGCTTTCAAAATATGAGAACGGAGAGTCGCTGCCGGACATAAAGAATCGAAAGCCGGCTCTGGCAATCAATCTATAAAGGATTGCCAGGAGGATAATAATCTACTAGCAGATAAGACTGAAACTGATTCAGTTTTGCCGTCAAAAACAGTAGACGATGCACATCGAAACAGTGGTTTTGCTCACTAAGACAACCGTGTAACCATGCGAGTTTGAAGGAAATTTACAAGAAAATCAAGATTTCTAGGACGGATGCTATCGTTTTTACATTTTGTATGAGATAAATATATTAGGTAAAGAAGATTGGGGGAATTGAAATGAGATATTTAAAAAAAATTCTTTTAGGGATATGGCTTATAATTGGAATATTAGCGACATGCAAATATGCGAGTGTACTAATAGATGATGGCGGAGTTGTCACTGAAACAGTAACTATAACTAAAATAGTAGAACTGCCAGGTCATTCATTTAAAACAACATATTTGGTTGGAATCAATGAGAATGGAAGATATGAAATTGCTTGTAGTCAGGCAGCTATTGGCGACGTTATGACCATATACAATTCAGCTAAAGAAGCGAAAGTTTCAGATTCTATGTGGGTTTTATCCATATCAAAGCTCAGAGCCAAAGAACGAGGGGATATGATGGTGGCAGTAGGAATATTGGTATCATGTTTGTTAATAATGAAGATTACTAGCAGAGCTAAAGGTCATAACAAGAATTGTAAGGCTAATAATGTTGCATAATTGATGAATTTATTTATTTATTATAGATATCGACGCATCAGACAACTCAAAAGATAAGCCTAGGCTAATGACGTGTCAGGCAAAGGGGGAAAAATGGGATATAGAATTGAACATGACACCATGGGAGAAATCAAGGCTCCACAGGAGCATTTCTGGGGAGCTCAGACACAGCGTTCACTAGAGAATTTTGCCATAGGAGTTGAAACAATTCCTATGGAAGTTATTCATGCTTTTGCAGTGTTAAAATCATCAGCAGCAACTGCAAATAACAAGCTAGGAAATCTTGATGATATAAAATCTCAGGCTATAGAAGAAGCTTGCAGAGATATTCTTAACAATAAGTACCCAGAGGAGTTTCCACTTAAGGTGTGGCAGACAGGCTCAGGAACCCAGTCTAATATGAATGTTAACGAGGTGGTGTCTCACATCGTCAGGGTAAACCACCCTGAAGTTGACATTCATCCTAATGATCATGTCAACATGTCTCAGTCATCTAATGACACATTTCCATCAGCAATGAACATAGCTGCTGTGGTTATGATTCATGAGGCTTTAATTCCAGCAATAGATAAACTCATTACGACAATCAAGAAACTTGAGGAAGAAAACTATGATGTTATAAAAATTGGCCGTACTCATCTTCAGGATGCAGTACCTCTTAGATTTAGTCAGGAAATCTCTGGTTGGAGAGGAATGCTGGAGGAATCGAAAGATCAAGTTATAGAGGCATCCGATAAGCTAAGAAAGCTTGCAGTTGGTGGCACAGCAGTAGGGACAGGGATTAATTGCCCAAAAGGGTTTGATAAGCTTTGCTGTGCAGAGATTAGCAGACTTACAAAGGAAATTTTTGAACCTAGTAAAAATAAGTACCATGCGCTTACATCAAAGGATGGATATGTTTTTACAAGCGGTGCCCTTAAGGGACTTGCTGCCAATCTTATGAAGATTGCAAATGATATTAGATGGCTATCAAATGGACCACGTTGCGGACTTGGAGAAATTACAATTCCTGAAAATGAGCCAGGTAGTTCAATCATGCCGGGTAAAGTAAATCCTACTCAGTGTGAAGCTATTACCATGATTGCAATTCAGGTAATGGGAAATGATACAACAATCGGTATCGGTGCATCTCAAGGCAATTTTGAACTTAATGTATTTATGCCGGTGCTTGCTTACAATATGATTCAGTCAATTCGCTTGCTTGCAGACGGTATGATATCCTTCGAGAAGCATTGTGTTTCAGGAATAAAAGCAAAGCGAGAAAAGATGGAAAGTAATCTGTTTAATTCGCTTATGCTTGTTACCTGTCTTAGTCCGGTTATTGGTTATGAAAATGCAGCCAGATGCGCTCACAAGGCATATAAGGAAGAGAAGACATTGAAAGAGGCAGTGCTGGAACTTGGATTTTTATCTGAAAAAGAATATGATGAAACAGTAAGACCTGAAAAGATGGTTTAGAAAAACATAAGCCAAACTTAAAGAGATTTGATAACAACTGAAACAGCTAATAGAAATTTGTAATAATAGATTAGGGAGAAATAGTTATGGCAGATATTGCAGAAAAGTCGTTAGCATTACACTATGACTTACATGGAAAATATGAAATTAAATCTAGAGTAAAGGTAGATAGCTCACAAGCCCTATCGCTTGCTTATACACCAGGTGTTGCGCAGGCTTGCAAAGAAATTCAGAAAGATCCTGAAAAAGGTTGGGAGCTTACACGTCGTTGGAATACTGTAGCAGTTGTAACTGATGGAACGGCCATCCTTGGACTTGGAGACATTGGTCCAGAAGCTGGTATGCCAGTTATGGAAGGCAAGTGCGTATTATTCAAAGAGTTTGGTGATGTAGATGCCATTCCACTTTGCATTCGCTCTAAGGATGTGGATACAATCGTAGACACAATATCTTTATTAGCTGGCTCTTTTGGTGGAATCAATTTAGAAGATATTGCTGCTCCTAGATGTTTTGAAATTGAAAAGAAGCTTAAAGAAAAATGTGATATTTTAGTATTCCATGATGACCAGCACGGAACAGCTGTAGTTGTTGCAGCTGCACTTATCAATGCTATAAAGGTTACTGGAAAGAAGATGGGTGAGGTAAAGATTGTAATTAATGGAGCTGGTGCAGCCGGTTGCGCCATAGGAAAGCTACTTGTTACTATGGGATTTGGAAACGTAATTCTCTGTGATATTAATGGAATCATCTGTGAAGGTGATGAAGGACTTAATTCTGGTCAGGAAGAAATGTCCCTCATTACAAATAAGAATCATGAGCATGGTACTCTTTCTGATGCTATGAAAGGTGCGGATATTTTTGTAGGAGTGTCTCGTGCAGGACTTGTCTCAAAAGAAATGGTTGCGAGCATGAACGATGGTATTGTATTTGCTATGGCAAACCCAGTTCCGGAGATTATGCCGGAAGATAGCAAGGCGGCCGGTGCAGTAGTCGTTGGTTCTGGTCGCTCAGATTTTCCTAACCAAATTAATAATGTATTAGTTTTTCCTGGTATTTTTAGAGGTGCACTTGATGTTCGAGCTACAGATATTAATGATGCAATGAAGGAAGCAGCAGCTTATGCAATTGCAGGACTTGTATCTGATGAGGAACTTAGTCCTGAATATGTAATTCCAAAGGCTTTTGATTTAAGAGTAAAGGATGCGGTTGCAAAGGCCACAGCAGAGGCAGCAAGAAGAACTGGCGTAGCAAGAATATAAAAGTGATGAGTCTAAGAAGCGAAATATACTCTTGATGCTTATATAAACAAAATTAATAGGATTATTATGTTGATTATTTCTTTGTCTTGTTTATCTGCAAGTGTAACAATTAAAGCTTTGCACTGCAGCTATTTGAGAGTATGTGGTATGGAAAAAGGAGTCTAAGAATGGAGTTGGCAGCAGAAGTAAAAATACTAGGGGATGGGTACGGAAGCGGATTTTCTTGTGGACTTAGTATGATAGAAAGTCAGACGGTTCAGGAGTTTAAAGAAATATCAAAAGATAAGACAAATGACTGTCAGTTGACGGTTTATGAAGATGACAGAAATCATCTTCTAAAAGTTTATGAAAAAAAGGACAATGAAGCTTTAAGAGTTTACACAGAATTCGAGAATAACAGTGACAAAGAAGTAACCCTTGAGCTTCTTTCGTCATTTGCATTAAAAGGTGTGAAAGCAGATCGTTTTCATAGACTTCAAAGTTTTTGGAGTGCGGAGGGCAAACTTCGTACAGAGACAATTGAAGATTTGCATCTCGAGAAATCCTGGAATGGGTGTGCCAGAAGAATAGAGAAATTTGGTAATGTAGGTTCTATGCCTGTAAGGAAGTATTTCCCTTTTATTGCACTCGAAGACTCTGAAAAATGTGAATTTATTGGAATTCTTATGGGACTTGCATCTTCATGGCAGATTGAAATATCGTGTAGGGCAAGTCAGGAATTTGACATTATGGGAGGAATTGCTGACAGAGATTTCGGACATTGGATGAGGAAAGTGGCACCTTTAAGTAAATTCAAAACCCCTGATGTGCTAATTGCAAAAGGGAAGAGTCTTGAAGAAGTTTGTGATAAACTTGTTAAGGCTCAACATCCTAACATATCAAAGGTAGATGATGATATGGGGATAATGTTTAATGAGTATTGTACTAGCTGGGGAAATCCTACAATAGATAGTATTAAAAAGCTTAGTGACAAGCTGGAGGGACGAGGAATCAAATATCTTGTTATTGATTCTGGTTGGTATGGACTTCCATGTGATTGGGCAAATAGTGTTGGAAATTGGGTAATCAACAAAGACAGATTTCCAAACGGACTTAAAGAAGCTGCGGATTACATAAAGTCAAAAGGAATGATTCCAGGTCTCTGGTTTGAGCTTGAAGTTGCAGGACCGCACAGTCAGTATTTTAATGAAACTGATCATCTTCTGAAAAAAGATGGATATCCACTTACAGTTGGAGGAAGAAGATTCCTTGATATGGAAGATCCATGGGTAATTGAGAAGCTTTCTAAAGATGTTATAGGAACATTGAAGGAAGGAGGTTTTGGTTATCTTAAAATTGATTATAACGATACTTATGGAATAGGATGTGATGGCGGCGATAGTTTGGGAGATGGATTATATAGAAAAATTCTTTCAACCCAAAGGTTTATAGCTAAAATAAAACAAGAAATTCCTGATATTGTTATAGAAAATTGTTCTAGTGGTGGTCATAGACTTGTTTATTCTATGATGGAACTGGCAAGTCAGGCGAGTTTTTCAGATGCGCACGAAACAACATCAATTCCTATAATAGCTGCAAATATGCATAGAGTTATTAAACCATCTCAGAGTCAGATATGGGCGGTCTTAAGGAAAACTGATGACAAAGATCGTCTTCATTATACACTTGCTTCAACATTCCTTGGTAGAATGTGTTTGAGCGGAGATATTTATGACTTATCAGATGAACAGCTTGCTGTAGTTGATGAGGCTAAAGAATTCTATAAAAAGGCAGCAGATATTATAAAAAACGGTAAGACAACGCTTATAGATTGTAGCGCAGAAAGTTACAACAAACCTAAAGGGCAGCAGCTTGTAGTAAGAGAATATAATGGTAAAAAGCTACTTGTTTTCCACAGGTTTAAAGAATCCTCCAAGATGGAGTATAATATTCTAGAGAGTAGCCGCATTATAGCAGAATTTGGTAAAGCAGATAAAGATTTTAGTGCATATGCAATAATTGTTGAAGAATAAAATATATATAATAAAGACAAACCTCTTGTTGCGGCTTAAAAAGCGCAAATGAGAGGTTTTATTGAAAGGAAAGGATAGATCATGTTCAATATTATACAAATATGGATATGTTGGATTTGATGGACTCTTGATTACAATGATTTCTTTGATGTCATCTTTTGGACCCGTTGTTGCGCTGGCAGCACTTGGTACAACGCTTCAAAACACTGTTGCTGCAGGAACAAGAGTTCTTGCCATAATAGATGAAGAACCTGAAATTCTGGATATAACAGGAAAAAAAGATGTAGAGTTTAATAGAGCTGACATAAAAAAAGTGTCATTCGCATATGAAGGTGAAAATGTTTTAAACAATGTTTGTCTAACAATTCCAAAGGGTAGAATTGTAGGAATTATGGGCAAAAGTGGCTGCGGAAAATCAACGCTTTTAAAGCTTTTAATGCGTTTTTGGAAAATTAAAGACGGAGAAATATGTCTGTCAAAAGAGAATATAGAAGAAATCAATACCAGAAATCTTAGAAGTATCGAAAGTTATATGACGCAGGAAGCTGTAATATTAAAATCTTTGAAACAGGAAGCTAGTAAAAAGACTATTTTACTTGTATCACACAGAGAATCAACACTACGTATCACAGATGATAATCTTGTGATGGAGGATGGCCGAATATCCTAGAAAAAATCTAAAAAAAGCTATTCTTGATTGGTAAGAGTTCAATACCTTTTTGTATTTATTACAAATAAAAGTCTTATTCTTTGTAAAAAACACATTGCAAAAAGACTGTAGTTAGTGCTAATATCTTTAACAAGATAAGTTTGGGCTAGAAAAATGGCGACAGCTTTTCTATTGCATGCAGTAAATCGTACGAAAAAACTAAATAAAATGATGTCAAAGCAGACAAAGAGAAAATCTTTGTCTGCTTTTTTTGCAAGTAAAGGATATTTCAAAAGAGGAGAAGAGTTGTATGAAAAAGAAAATAATAGCATTTATGATAACTGTTGTTTGTATATTGAATCTATGCTCATGTGGGAAAGGACAGGAAAAGGCCAAGGCATCAACGTCAGATGATTTACTTAGTGAAGGAAAACTGATAGTCGGAACAAATGCATCTTTTCCTCCTTTTGAGTACATAGGGAAAGATGGAAAACCAGATGGATTTGATATTGCACTTGCAAAGGCAATAGGCAAAGAAATGAAAGTAGATGTTGAAATACAGGATATGGAATTTGATTCATTAGTTGCTTCAATTGGCAGCAAGATTGATATAGCAATTGCCGGAATGACAGTTACTAATGAAAGACAAAAAGCAGTAGATTTTTCTAATTCCTATTATGATGCAGTGCAGTGTGTATTAATTCCAAAAGATTCAAAGATAGCAAACCATGATGATCTTAAAGGAAAAAAAATTGGATCACAGATGGGAACAACTGGAGATTCTCTTAGCGAAAACATCAAGAAGGAAGATGATACTACAACAATTAGTACGTATGATAAGGCAATTGATGCAGTAAATGATCTTGTTAATGGAAGACTCGATGCAGTAATTCTTGACAAAAATCCAGCAACAGTATTTGCAAAACAATATGAAACAATAGAAGTATTAAACGGAAGTGATTTTGGATTTCAGACAGAACATTATGCGATTGCTCTACCTAAAAAAGATGAAAAGCTTGCAGGAAAAGTTAATGATGCTCTTGAGAAAATAAAAGAAAATGGTACTTTCGATGAACTTGTAAAAAAATATATTGAAACGGAGTAATCATATGGAGCAGGTGCTTTTAGAGTTTAAAGAACAGTTTACATCAGCTTTTATAACTGAGGATAGATGGAAATTGTATTTTCAGGGATTGTTAACAACAATAGAAATAGTTTTGCTTGCTGCTATTCTTGGACTTGTTATAGGAACAGTCATATGTTTTATGAATTTGTCTTCTTCTAAAGCAAAGAAGTGTACAATACCACATTTAATAGCAGTAACATATATTGATATTATACGAGGCACGCCTTCAGTTATTCAGCTTCTTATTATGTGGTTTATTATCATGAAGAGTAGTACAAATGGAGTTTTAGTAGCAGTTATATCTTTTGGAATAAACAGCGGAGCATATGTTGCAGAGATAATGAGAGGAGGAATACAGGCAGTTAATAAAGGACAGCTTGAAGCAGGAGATTCGCTCGGAATTTCCAGATTTACGACTATTAGATATGTTATTTTGCCTCAGGCGTTTAAAAATGCTCTTCCAACCTTGTGTAATGAGTTTATTACACTGTTAAAAGAAACTGCAATTGTAGGATATGTTTCCTTATCAGATTTAACTAGAGTTTCCAATCAGATTTCATCTAGAACTTATGAACCATTCATGCCTCTTATTGGGGCAGCAGCAATCTATTTCGTAATAATCAAGATGTTTACTATTCTTTTTGGAAAACTCGAAAGGAGAATGAGCCAGAATGTTGCGTGTTGAAGATTTAAAAAAATCCTATGGAAATAATAAAATTTTAAAAGGAATTTCCTGTGAAATTAAAGATGGCGAAAAAATAGTTGTCATAGGACCTTCGGGCTCTGGTAAAAGTACATTTCTTAGGTGTTTAAATATGTTAGAGACACCAACTTCCGGACGAATATGGATGGACAACGATGAACTTACATCAAAATCAACTGATTTGACTCATATCAGGCAGCAGATGGGAATGGTATTTCAACATTTTAATCTGTTTGAAAACCTTACAATTATGGATAATATCACCCTGGCACCTGTTAAGACCAGGAAGATGAATAAACTACAGGCAAAAGAAAATGCGTTAAGTCTTTTAAAAAGAATAGGATTAGCAGATAAAGCAGACGCCTATCCTTCACAGCTGTCGGGAGGTCAGAAGCAAAGAGTTGCAATTGTAAGATCTCTTGCAATGAAACCAAAAGTTATGCTGTTTGATGAACCAACATCAGCTCTTGATCCAGAGATGGTAGGAGAAGTGCTCGATGTAATGACAGAACTTGCAGATAGTGGAATGAATATGGTTGTAGTGACGCATGAAATGGGATTTGCTAGAAATGTAGCCAGCCGAATTATGTTCGTAGATGATGGAAATATAGTTGAAGAAAATGATCCGGAAAGTTTTTTTGAACATCCTCAAAACGATAGATGTAAAGAGTTTTTATCAAAAATTTTGTAGGTATAGGAGGAGATAATATGGGGCTTACAGTAGGAGAAGTACTAGAACTTCCTTTGGCCGGCAACTTTACTCTAGTTGCCGGTAAAGGAGGTCTTGGAAGAATAGTAGAAAATGTAAATTTACTTGATTACGAGTATGATACAAAATCTCCTCGAGGAATAGAGCCTGATGGTTTATTTGACCAAAAATCATTTGTTGTTACATCTATGCTGTTTGCAAAAGACAAAGCAAATATAATTCTTAATGTTACAAGGCAGTTATATGTTGATGGAGTCAGCGCCATAGGAATAATCCAAGCGTATTTTAAAAGCCTTCCCAGAGAAGTGATTGAATTTGCTGATAGCAAGAACTTTCCGATTTTTTTAGTCTCGTCCGAAAAAACCTTTTCAGAAAATGTCGTAATAGGGCTTACAAGAGCAATAGAATCAAGTGAGAATATAAATCATATCGAAGAAAAAATAAATTTTATAATGCAGCATAAAGTAAGTCCTGCAACAAGGCTTTCTACTGCACAGGAGATTATTCCTTTTTTCAGGGCGCCTTACAGATTTTATTACATGGTATCAAAACATCAAGTAAATACGTATGGATTTCAACATCAAATTCTGACGTTAAAAAGTAAAAAAACAGACGGAATAGAAATATTACCATATCAGTTTGGGATTCTCATATGTACCATGGAAATAGATGAAAAAATCTTTATGGAGAAACTAAAGAAAATAGGAATACGTAAAGAGGAATACATAATAGGTGTCAGTACAGGATGCTTTGAAACAGATAAAGTTGCAAATGAAATCAGGGAAGCTCTATATGCCCAAAGGTATGCGTCAAGGAATAAAAAAATGATTTGTAAATTTTCTGAGATGGGAATATGGCAGATGATTCTACCAAATAGGGATAATATATGGATTCAGAAATACTGTGAAGGACTTCTTCAGAAATTAAAATCAGCAGATTGTGAATTTGGAACAGAGATATTTGACACAATATCTATATATGTAGCTAATAACTGCGATACCAAAAACACTGCTGCCAAAATGTCAGTACATGCAAATACAATAAGATATCGTATCAAAAAAGCTCAGGAAGTTTTAAAACTGGAAGGAAATGAAATGGAATTTCAGCAGGCAATATGGTTTGCGTTCAATTACAAAATAGGAATAGACAGCTATTTTGATACATTTTAATGACAGTTAAGTAATATAGACCAAAATTTTATTGAGAGGAAGTAATAAAAATTATGTTGGAAAGAGATGAACGAGCATTGTTTATCGCGAAAGAAATGGTAAAGATACCAAGTATAAATTCTACTGGAGGAGAGAAGAATATAGGAGACTTTCTTGAACACCTTTTTATGACAATGCCATATTTTGTAAAGCATCCAGATCAGTTATCTATAAAAGAATTAAAAAATGATTCTCTACATAGAAAAAATGTGATGGCTCTTATAATAGGTGAAAAAGAATACAGAAGCGAAACACTTGTATTGCATGGCCATACAGATACAGTTGGAGTAGAAGATTTTGGAAGCTTAAAAGAATATGCTTTTTCGCCGGACATTCTTGTAGAGAAATTAAAAGAGCTTGATTTGCCTGAAGATATTCGAAAAGATTTAGAGTCTGGAGAATATATGTTCGGGAGAGGAAGCTGTGATATGAAAAGCGGAGATGCTGTATTCATTTCGCTTATAGAATGGCTTGTTCATAATATTTCTAAGCTTTCTGGAAATATTCTTTTATCTCTTAATCCTGTAGAGGAAAATCTTCATACAGGAGTCATCGAAGGTCTTGATACGCTTTTAGAGTGGAAGGAAAAATACAAACTAAAATACCAAATGGCTATAAATAATGATTATACTTGCCCTTTATATGACAATGACAAGAAAATCACCATGTATACAGGAGTTGTAGGCAAGCTTCTTCCCTGTTTTTATATTCAGGGAAAAGAAACTCATGTTGGTCAGTGTTTTGAAGGACTTGATGCTTCTTATACTGCGGCAAGACTAGTAGAGAAAATTCATTTGAATATGGATTTTAGTGATATAGTTCTTGGCGAAGCATCCATGCCACCTTCTGTTTTAAAAATGAAAGACTTAAAACCTTGGTACAACGTTCAAACTGCAAAAGATGCGCTCGTTTATTTTAACTACTTTGTACATAATGCAGAAATTGATAAGATTACAGATAAACTCGTCGAGGCTGCAAGGAAAGCTTTAGAAGATACCAGAATTAAAGTAGAGAATATGGCAGCAGAATACTATGAAAACAGCTATCTTTATTTGAAAAATGCTGATAAAAATATTTCAAGTACACCTAGAACCAACGACAGTAAAGGAGTTTTGTTATATGAAGAACTGGTAGACATGGTTAGAGAAAAAACAATGCTTTCTATGGAGAAGATAAAAAGCATAGAGGCTGGAATTAACTCTAAGGAAAGAGCAAAGAAAACAGATTTAAGAGAAATTCCTATTGCAGTAATTAAATATTTTCTTGGGCTTTTGGGAATAAATGATTCTGTAATAGTTCTTTATTTTGCACCGCCTTACTGTCCTCACAATATGCTTCAAAAAGATTGCAGTTTCTTAGAAAATGATTTGAAAGAGATTACTTTAAAGGTCGCAAAAGATGCGAATGTCGAGTATAGATTCATGCATTTTTTTCCGAGTCTTTCGGATAGTAGCTATTTGAAGATAGATGATTCTGATAAATCACTTACGAAACTTAAAAATAACTTTCCTATGATGGAGCAGTTATACCCGCTTCCAATAGAAAAAATAAAAAAATTAAATATACCTTCAGTCGATTTTGGATGTTATGGGAAAGATGCACATAAGTGGACTGAAAGAGTAAATATACCTTATACCTTCGAAGTTCTTCCGCATTTATTGAAAGAAACTTTGAAACATTTTAAATATATTTAAAGAGGAGAAGAGATGTTTGTAAAAAATGGAACAGGTATCCTGAAAAAAGTGCTTGTAAGCAGACCAAGTTATTTAAAGCCTGCACCTATAAATGAAATTGCTAAAAAGTGGAAAGACACCACTATGGATATAGAACTTATGGAGAAAGAACATAAGATTCTGACAGATACCTATAAGGCTGAAGGAGTTGAAGTAGAATATCTTGAAGCTGATAGTGATAGACCTAACAGTGTTTTTTCCAGAGATTTTGGAGGATGTGTAAAAGAAGGCTACATACTTGGAAAATTCAAGTTGGACATGCGATACAAAGAGCATGTGGATTATGAAAAAAGAATGGAAGAACTTGGAATACCATGTATTGCAAAAGTTGAAAAAGGACTTTTTGAAGGCGGAGATTTCATGTTCATGAATGAAAAGCTTATTGCAATAGGAATGGCTGATCGAAGTAACAAAGAAGGTGTGGAAGAAATTAAAAAAAATCTGGAGCCATTAGGGTATGAAATTGTTCCGGTTTTTTTGAATCCAGCCTATCTTCATTTAGATATGTGTTTTAACCTTGTTGATGATCATCTAGCAGTTACTTATGCAGAAGGACTTCCAAAGAATTTCAGAAAACTATTGAAAGATTTAGATATTGACCTTATAGAAGTTGAGGAAAAAGATATTTTTCTTCATGGATGTAATCTTCAGGCACTTGGAGATAATAGAGTTTTATCTCTTTCTAGAAATATAGAGGTTAATAAGAAACTTGAAGATCATGGAATGAAAGTAATCAAACTTCCAATAACAGAGATACTTAAAGCAGGTGGCGGTCCTCATTGTATGACTTTTCCGCTAATAAGAGAATAGGAGTAAAAAATGAGTTATTTTTTCTTGGATGAATACGAACACATGGAACCTTATGTTCCGGGCGAAATGCCAAAAGATAGAGAATATCTTAAATTAAATGCAAACGAGTCGTCATATCCTCCGTCACCAAAAGTGATTGAGGTTATGAATAAAGCGGAAGTAAAAGCAATGTCACACTATTCAGATCCTCATTGTATGGAGCTTCGCAAGGCGATAGGAGATGAGTATGGATTTCCAAAAGAGCAGGTTTTTGTAGGAAATGGAGCAGATGAAGTACTTGGATTTTGTATGATGAGCTTTTTTAAACCGGGAATGAAAGTCTGTTTTCCTGACATAACTTATGATTTTTATCGAACCTATGCGACTACGTATCGTTTGGATTTTCATCAGTTTCCTCTTACAGATGATTTAAGTGTAAATGTTGAAGATTACATATATACAGACAGAGATGTTATTTTGGCGAATCCTAATAATCCAACAGGAAAAGCCATAAGTACATATGATATCGAACGTATCGTTTCTCAGAATCCCAAGAGAATGGTTATCATTGACGAAGCATATGTTGATTATGGAAATGAATCCTGCGTAGAACTTGTAAGAAAGTACAACAACCTTGTGGTTATACAAACATTTTCCAAGTCAAGGAACATGCCAGGGGCAAGAATTGGATTTGCGATATCTTCTGCAGATATCATTAATGACATGAATAAGATTAAATTTGCTTTTAATCCTTTTAATATGAGCACTTTAGCAATTGTTGGAGGGGCAGCAGCTATAAGAGATAAAGAATATTTTCACAAATGTATAGAAAAAGTTGAAGAAGTTAGAGAAGAATTCGAAGACGAACTTGAAGAAATGGGATTTGGAGTGATTCGAACAACAACAAATTTTGCATTTTTCCATTGCCCGGATGTTCCGGCGACTATTTTATGCAAGGAGTTAAAGAAAAGAGGAATACTTGTTCGCCATTATAATGACGAACGAATAAATGATTATCTTAGAATTACTATAGGAACAAGAGAGGAAATGCGTAGAGTATTAGTGCAGTTAAATAGTATTAGGGAGAGTGTTTATGATTGTGCTGGCTAGTGATTATAAAGAACAGTTGTTAAAAAGCTACGATACCACAAAAGATTCTCTAATACGTGCGTTAAATAGTGAGGAGTTAACGCCAGTTAGTTTTTATGTTGAACCTTATGATACCCCAAAGTTTTGGGATATATTAAGTAAGGCGGATGGACTTATAACAGCCTTTCTTCCAATTAATGAGAATTTTTTGGAGAAAGCCCCCAAGCTAAAAGCGATTTCTGTAAATGCAACAGGATATAGCACTCTAGATATGGAAGCTTTAACAAAACATGGAGTAATGATGCGGCATATAACTTCCTATTGTACAAGAGAAGTCGCTGAACATGCAATTGCAATGATGCTTTCCTTAAATAAGAACTTTTTGCAATACAGCTATGAAATAAACTCACTTAAAAAGTGGAAGTACATGGATCTTTCTCCTCGAAGAACAGTTAACCATTTAACACTAACGATTTTTGGACTTGGACAAATAGGTAAAATGACAGCATCTCTTGCAAATGCACTCGGAATGAAAGTGCAAGCATTTGATCCATATGTTGATAGAAGCACTGCACAAAAAAATAATGTTGATCTTGTAGATTTAATCACAGCTCTTGAGACTTCTGATGTGATAATTAACCATATGGTATTAACGGATTCTAATAGGAATTTTTTTAATGAAGATTTTTTTGTCAGACTAAAGAAAAGACCTATATTTATAAATGTTGGAAGAGGGAAAAGCGTAGATGAAAAGGCGCTTTTATCTGCCTTGGAGAAAGAATATATCTATGCAGTTGGTCTTGATGTGCTTGAAAGTGAAGACCCTGATATGAATAATTGCCCGTTTACAGGAATGAAAAATGTACTTCTAACCCCACATAGCGCTTTTTATTCAGAAGAGTCTAATAGAGCATTAGAAGAAATAAGCGGAGAAAATATGGGGATTATGTTAAAAGAATTATCAAAGAGCTTTTCCAGAGAAAACAAATGATATTGTTAAGACAGATGATTATTTTGATGGTTCTTATGCTGACAGGATTTTTGTGTAGAAAACTTAAAGTCCTTGGTAAGGAAGCGTTCAAACCGTTGTCTGTTCTTGTGACTTTATTGGCAAACCCAGCGCTAATATTATATTCAAGTTTAGAAAATGTTCTTACCATTTCTACATTTGAACTTTTAAAAGTAGTCGCTTTTTCCTTTTTGGTGTATGCGTGTCTTCTTTTTGCCAGTAAAATAGCAGCTTTCTTTATGGTAAAACAAAAAAGTATGCGGAATTTATATGTGCTTATGCTAGCTTTTTCAAATATAGGTTTTATGGGAATTCCGCTTGTTAAAATGGCTTATGGAGCAAAAGAATTGTTCTATATGACTGTTTTTCAGATGCCATATGATTTGCTTATTTATACCTATGGTGTATATCTAATAAGCAAAAATGATGAAAGACACTCAAAAGGAAAATGTCAGTTAAAGAGTTTTGCTATTAAGCTCATAAATCCTGGAAGTATTGCTGCTGTAGGTGCTGTTATTATCTATATTTTTCATATAGATTTTCCTCTCGTTTTATCAGAACCTTTGAAAATGCTTGGAAATATAGCGTCTCCTATATCAATGATGGTAATTGGTGCATCTTTTTATGATATCAGATTAAAAGATTTTTTGATTAATTATGAGTTGTTGTTTTTTTCTGTAATTAAGCTTATTGTTCTTCCAGCGCTTTTGGTAATTATATTTTGTCAATGCGATATAAGCGTTGAGATGCTCCATGTATGCCTTATAGTCTTTTGTGCACCTGTTGGAAGCATGGTAGTAATGTTTTCACAGCAATATGAAAATAATCAGGAATTAGCCAATAAAAGCGTTGCTTTTACTACGCTTTTATCGGTTATTACCATTCCTGTAATGCAGAGTATTCTAGAAATAATCCGATAAAAGAGATAGATATTAAAAAGCTGTTTAAGACTATTGAGAATAGATGTCTTAAGCAGCTTTTTTAGTTACTTCCTGATAACTGTAATCACTTAGTTGTCTATGTTGGTAGAAAAATTTATGAAAGTAGTTGACATTGTTATATCACTAGTGTACTATTTATATAGTACACTAGTGATATACAAATAGGAGCAAAAATTATGAAGTTTAATCCAAATGCACCAATTTATTTACAGGTTATTGATGCTCTCAAGCTTGATATTATAAATGGTCGGCTTAGCCCTGGTGAAAAACTTCCATCGGGTAGGGATTTAGCAGTACGCTATACAATAAACCCTAATACTGCTGCAAGAGTCTACCAGGAGCTTGAACGTCAGGGAATTTGCTTTACTAAGAGAGGCATGGGAACATTTGTGACAAATGATGCAGATAGAATATCTGAATGCCGCAATCAAATGGCAAAAGAAGTGCTGGATACTTTTCTTGTTAGTATGAAGGAACTTAATATTTCCAAAGATAAAGCTATCGAGATGATTAATGAATCTGATGATATATGGATGATTTAGGAGGAGCTAGTATGTTAGAAAGTATTAACGTAACCAAGAAATTTTTGAACAAAACAGCAGTGGAAGATGTCACAATGACTTTGGAAAAAGGGCATATTTACGCAATCCTTGGACCTAACGGCAGTGGTAAAACAACTTGGATGAAAATGGTGGCAGGACTTATCAAACCGACTTCTGGAACCATCAGGCTTGATGGTAAAGAAATCGACATCCAAAGCAGGAAAGAAATTGCGTATATGTCCACAGAACCATATTTTTATGATTGGATGACTATTAAAGATGTTGGAAAATACTATAATGATTTCTTTGAAGATTTTTCTATGGAGAGATTTGCTTATCTTGTAAATGAAATGTCTCTTGAAATGAACCTGAAATTAAAGACTCTTTCATCTGGAATGATGGCTAAACTTAAGATAGCGGCCACAATGGCTCGCGATGCCAAAATCTATATGTTGGATGAACCATTAAATGGAATTGATCTTATTGCAAGAGATGAAGTTATGAAGACAATTATTACTTATGCAAATGAAGACAAGATGCTTATTGTTTCCAGTCACCTAGTTGAAGAGCTCGAAATGATTGTTGATACAGCTATTTTTATAAAAAATGCTAGATTACAGGGAATATATGGACTTGAAAGTCTTAGGATAAATGAAGGTATTTCTATTGCAGATAAGTATCGCGAAGTTTATGGTAAGTGTTGAAGGAGGCATAAAAATGGGAAAGCTTTTAAAATATGAACTTAGAAAATCATTAGGTGTAAAAGGTGTTGTCCTTGTTATTTCATGTATTTTTGAATTATTGTTTTTGATAGGTCTATATTCATCCAAGGAAACGCTGATTCCAATAGGTATAACACTTTTATATTTTGATGCGTTTATTTCAGTTGTAGTCATGGGAATTGCGAGCATCAGACTTCTCCATAATGATTTGAATACCAAGCAAAGTTATATGCTTTTTATGACTCCTAATAGTAGTTATAAAATTTTAGGAGCGAAAGTTATAGAAAGCTTCATGTCAATTTTAATTGCAGGGGTATTTTTTACATCACTGGGTTTTTTGGATTTTACTCTTTTGATTGCTCAAAATGGAGGTTTTAAAGAAGCATTTGATTTTATATATACAGCGTATCAAAAGATTTTTGAAATTGAAATTAATCCTTCAGATGTTATAAGTGTAATTGCACTTTTACTTATATCATGGTTTTACTTTATAACCGTTGCATACCTAGCCCAGGTTATTTCAGCAACATTTCTTAATGGAAGAAAGTTTAATGGAATTATCAGCTTTTTTATTGGTTTGGCAATCATAATCCTAGAAGAATATGCTGTTAACAATTTTGTTTCCATTTCTGCTACAGGTTCTGTTATTAATCATAACATTCTTCAAGGCGTAGTGTATTTGACACTTGCTGGCATTACTTATGCTGTTACAGCATGGATTATGGATAATAAGCTTTCAGTTTAAAAAATTTGATGTATAATATTTAATGTGACTTATTAAGGTTTTCTACTTATTATTAGTAGAAAACCTTTTGATATGTGAATTTGGAACCTGTATTGTTTCATAGAAGTAGTTGTTTGAGGTGAAAGGAAAAGTTTTATGGGCGGATTGGGTATTTTGATAATAATGTTTCTTATGGGTTTGATTATGCTGGCGCTTATAGCAGCCGCTGCGATACTTGTTGGGATTTTCTTTACAAGCCTTATTGGAGGAATTGTTTTAGTACTTACAGGAAAGCATTTTTCAGGAAATGCCAAAAGAAAACTAATAAGCAGGATATGTTTTATTGTTGGGGCAATCTTATTAATACTAGCAGGTAGTTCTATAGGCGTTTTGTATGAAATAGTAGCAAAATTATTTGTATGATGATATGTAAAGCTGATAGCGATTGTTTGTTACGATACACGTTTTTATGGCTTTGTATAGTCTTTTAGTTGAAAAACCGTTGTTTAGTTTGTAAGAGTATCAACCTTAAACAAAACCAGTAATAAATATTTTGCTTGCATTTTTCTGAAAAGTGATTAAAATGTGTATATAAGTGCAAAAATAAATGCACATTATTTAAAACTAAATAAACGGGAGCTTGTTGACAGGCTGAGAGGAAGGTGTGACCTTCGACCGAGAACCTGATTTGGATAATGCCAACGTAGGGATGCCTAGATTTATTGGAATGCTTATTACGCGGAGTGCCCAGATTGGGTGCTCCGCTTTTTGGCGTGTACATGCAAAATCAGGAGAATTCAGGAGGAGAACAGAAAAAAACAATGAAATTTGATTCGACAATGTATTTTATTACAGACAGTTCTTATTGTGGTGAAGAAGAGTTTCTTAGAAAAATTGAAAGTGCATTAACAGGCGGAGTTACGCTTATTCAGCTAAGAGAGAAAAACAAGAGTACAAAAGAGTACATAGAATTAGCTGCGAAAGTTCATGAAATTACTAAAAAGTACAGTGTTCCGTTGATAATAGATGACCGAGTTGATGTAATGCTGGCAGTTGACGCTGAAGGGGTTCATGTTGGAAAAGAAGATATGCCTGTTGAAATGGCAAGAAAAATAATAGGAAAAGACAAAATTCTTGGGGCAACCACAAAAACAGTAGAAGCTGCTGTTTTGGCATATGAAAATGGAGCTGATTATCTTGGCGTAGGCGCGATATATCCTACGACAACAAAAGTTAAGACAATTTTGACATCTACAAAGACTCTTGATGAAATTTGCAAGAGTGTTCCGATTCCTATAAATGCAATAGGTGGATTAAATGCTTCAAATATGGACGTACTTAAGGGAATAAATATAGCCGGTGTATGTGCAGTGTCGGCTATTATGAAAAGTGATAATCCTAGTGATGCAGTAAGGATAATAAAGGAAAAGTTCTTATCACTTCAAAAATAAGTATATAGGCTGGTATTTTTAATGAATATCTAGCGCCTAAGCTGTTTATAAATTCATATAACCCTATAAGTGACTAAAAGGAGAATGAGATTTGATAACAATTAATGGAGATGAATACGAGTCAGAAATGACAGGTAAGACTATTAAAGAAATGATTGATACATTGAAATTCGATGAACGAACAATTGCCGTTGAATTAAATGAGGATATTATTTCAAAAAATAACTATTCGAACCAGGTATTGAAAGATGGAGACATAGTCGAAGTTGTGAGCTTTGTGGGAGGAGGTTGAAAAATGCTGACAAAACAAAAGTGGCAGGAAGCACTCTCTAGAAGGCATGGAAGAGAGACACAAAATAAATTTGAGAATGCAACAGTTGCTATATGTGGATTGGGCGGACTTGGATCCAATATAGCGATAAGTCTTGCAAGAGCAGGCGTAGGTACACTTATACTTATAGATTTCGACAAAGTAGACATAACCAATCTTCATAGACAACAATACAAAGCATCTCAAATTGGAATGGATAAAACTGATGCATTGAAAGAAAACCTGTTAGAAATAAATCCATTCATAAATCTTATAGCATACAACGTTATGCTGGATGAGAATAATGTTTTTCAGTACGTAAAGGATGCAGATATTATTTGTGAAGCATTTGATAAAGCAGAGAATAAGGCAATGCTAGTAAATTGCGTTTTGGATTCTTTTTCAGATAAAAAGATAGTTTCATCTTCTGGAATGGCCGGATTTGGAGATGCAAATGAAATAAAGACTACCAGAATAAATGAAAGGTTTTACTTGTGTGGAGATAGAAAAAGTGATGTTAATTTTTGTGCAAGTTTAGTAAGTGCAAGAGTTATGTTATGTGCTTCACATGCCGCACTTAAAATTCTTCAAATAATTAAGGAAACATAAAAGAAATAAAACCAAAAGAAATTAAACAATGGTTTGTGATGATAAAAGAAGGGAAGATATCATGAGTGATAATAATGACAAACTTATAATTGGCACAAAGGAATTTGATTCAAGATTCATTCTAGGATCAGGAAAGTATTCCATGAAACTAATTGACGGAGCAATAAAATATGCAGGCGCGCAGATAATAACGCTTGCAGTTAGACGAACTAATACAAAAGAAGGGGAGAACATTTTGGATTATATTCCTGATAATGTTACTCTTTTACCTAATACAAGCGGAGCACGAGATGCCAAAGAGGCAGTCAGAATAGCTAGACTTGCAAGAGAACTTGGATGCGGAGACTTTGTGAAAATCGAGATTATGAAGGATTCAAAATATCTTCTTCCTGATAATTATGAAACGATAAAAGCTACAGAAATACTTGCAAATGAAGGCTTTATAGTTATGCCATACATGTATCCGGATTTAAATGTAGCAAGAGATTTGAAAAATGCAGGAGCTGCTTCTATTATGCCTCTAGCGTCACCTATTGGATCTAATAAAGGACTGGCGACAAAAGAGTTTATACAGATACTGATTGACGAAATTGATCTCCCTATTATTGTAGATGCAGGAATTGGAAGACCATCACAAGCATGTGAAGCTATGGAAATGGGTGCTGCAGCTATCATGGCTAATACCGCGCTTGCAACTGCAGGTGATTTACCTATGATGGCAAGTGCATTTAAACTTGCGATTGAAGCTGGAAGAAAAGCTTATTTATCAGGACTTGGCAGAGTGCTTGTAAGAGGTGGTAGTGCATCAGATCCGCTCACTGGTTTTTTGCGTAATTAAGGAGAAAAGAAATGGAAAATCATTTTTTTATAGATTCAAATACTTTGAGTGATGCAGCGCTTGAAAAAAAGCACAGAATAGAGACAGATCCATCATCTAGAATTAATCATATGGAATATCTTCCGGGAATGGATGTAATAAAGTCAGATGTCTGCGAAAATGTCATGAAACATTTTGAAAATTATGACAGTAGTAAATATACTGCTTTTGATGTTCAAAGAGCTTTGAAAAAAGAGAAATGTACAATTGAAGATTTTAAGGCTCTTCTTTCGCCTGCGGCCCAGCCTTTCCTTGAAGAAATGGCGAGAAAAGCCAGACTTGAAACAAGTAAACATTTCGGAAATACAGTATATCTGTTTACTCCTATTTATATAGCAAACTATTGCGATAATTATTGTGTATATTGTGGTTTTAACTGTTACAACAGAATAAAAAGGCTTAAACTTTCATATGAACAGATTGAGCACGAAATGAAAGTAATTGCTGACAGCGGAATGGAAGAAATACTTATTCTAACAGGAGAAAGCCCAAGCCAGAGTAGTGTGGAATACATTGGAGAAGCATGTAAAATCGCACGTAAATACTTTAAGATGGTTGGAATTGAGATTTATCCTGTAAATGTTAAAGATTACAAGTATCTACATGAGTGCGGCGTGGATTATGTTACTGTTTTTCAGGAAAGCTATGATAGTGATAAATATGAGACACTTCATCTTATGGGAAACAAGAGAATATGGCCTTATAGATTTGATTCTCAGGAAAGGGCACTGATGGGAGGAATGCGAGGAGTTGCGTTTTCAGCACTTCTTGGACTTTCAGATTTTCGAAAAGATGCACTAGCGACAGGACTTCATGCATATTTTTTACAAAGAAAATATCCATATGCTGAAATATCACTTTCATGTCCAAGACTTAGACCTATTATCAATAATGATACAATAAATCCGCTTGATGTAGGCGAAAAACAACTGTGTCAAATACTATGTGCATATAGAATTTTCCTTCCATTTGCAGGAATAACAGTATCATCCCGTGAGACAAAAGAATTTAGAAATGGAATTGTAAAAATAGCTGCAACAAAAGTCTCTGCCGGAGTATCAACAGGAATTGGAGATCATGAAGAGAAATACAAAGGAACAGATACAGGAGATGCAACAGGAGATGAACAATTTGAAATATCAGATGGACGAAGTCTTGAAAAAATGTACGAAGATATAACAGATGAGGGACTGCAGCCTGTATTCAATGATTACCTTTGTCTTATAGATTAAGAAATAGATAATGTGAATGCCTGGAAAAGCATTAACGAAAAAGTGACTAACCTGCAATTATAGACGCAAGTTAGTCGCTTTTTGCATATTATAAACTGACTCGTTTGCTATAATATCGTTTACAAATATATGTGACTCTATTGTCATAATAATGGTTATAAATATATGTGACTCTATT
>NZ_AUKC01000040.1 GCF_000424545.1 Butyrivibrio sp. NC3005
TTATCCATCATCAAAACTGTGTAGTTGTTGTGGAAATATCAAAAAAGATTTGAAATTATCTGACAGGATTTATAGATGTGAATGTGGAAATGTCATAGACAGAGATTTTCAGGCATCACTAAACTTAAAAGCTTATGGAGAAAAATTTGCAAGCTAACACTTGAACGTTAATGCAAATGTGTACGGATACGTTAATTCGGAATTTACGCCTATGGAGAGTACAAGAACTTGTGAGTAGATTGATTCTTTCATCGTCAAAAGCATACTCGATGAAGTAGGAATGAAACATAAAAGTTTATGACTTTTTATAAGTTTTCAGTAACGGGTATTTAACGTGGCTTCCAAGATTTTTGAAATATAATCCAGAGGTTCAGATAGTAGCTCAATTAGATCAGCTATATGCATACATGTTGATGATAACTCCAGCACTTCCAATGCCTTATGCACAGAAGTGGCGTGATGATATGAAGCAGATTACAGATATTCTTATTACGCAGTTCTATAGCGAACAATATGGATTTTTCTGGGGTGTTGACAGTGATGCCATGAGTATGAATCTGGGAACTGATCATACAGATTTTGGTCACTCAGTAAAGACATTCTGGGTTATTCTGAAAGTTGGCGAACTTCTAAATAACGTGGAGTATATTAACTTTGCAAGACCTAAGATACATAGGATACTCCTAGATGCGTATATAGACAAAAATGGTTCATGGGCAAGGCGTTTTGACCAGAATGGAAATCTTGACATAGATAAAGAGTGGTGGATTTTGGCAGAACTAGACCAGGCTGCAGAAATACTTTCTATTCATGATCCGTCTTACTATAGATTCTTGAATAACACGCACAAGTATTGGTTTGATGTAATGACCGATCACGAGCATGGAGAAATCTGGCATATGGTAGATGGAGCAACAGATAAGCCAGTAATAAACTATCCTAAAGCTCATAACTGGAAAACGTCACTTCATAGTTTCGAACATACGCTTTTTGGCTACATGACAGCAAGTAGAGTCAAGAACGAGAGTTTTTCACTTTTTTACGCAATTCCTGAATGGGAGAAATCAATGTGTAGAGAATTGCAGCCCTATATGTTTAGAGCTAAAGTGTTAGATGTTGAGAATGAGGGGAAAATAGATACCCTGACAGATGGAAATAGTAATTATAAAGTAACGTTTACATCGCTTCACTAATAATATTCAAAGGCCTAAATTATTATTGGAAAATATAATGATTTAGGTCTTTTTTTGAATTATAATGTAAAAGAATAACCTGTTTTATGTGGTTTTTCAATAATTCAAAAAGATGAGGACTTCCATGAGAAAAATAATACATATTTTTGATGGCGACTTTGGCTGTGAAGAAAATTTTAGCAAAAAGCCAACTGTATCAGTAACTTTAGAAGACGAAAATGGTAACAAGTCTTTTGTTACAGTTGAGGATAAATGGCTTATTGATCACAACTTAGACGTAGGTGATTTCTGGATTGAGGATTGACTAAAGAATAATAAAACAATGATAATACTATAGTAAAGTACTAGTATAAAAAGCAATTAGTAAGGGAAATCGAAGGATTATGAATATACAGATATTTGGAACAAAGAAATGTAATGATACAAAGAAAGCAGAAAGATTTTTTAAAGAGCGCGGAATCAAATATCAATTTGTTGATATGAAAGAAAAAGGCATGAGTAAAGGTGAATTAAAAGCTGTCATGAGTGCAAATGGTGGTATAGATGAACTAATAAACAAAGATGCAAAAGACAAAGATGCGCTTGATATTATTACATATATTGCAAGCGAGGATAAGTTCGATAAGCTGTTAGAAAACCAGCAGCTTATAAAAACACCAGTTGTAAGAAATGGAAAACAGTCCACAATAGGGTATCAACCTGAAGTGTGGAAGAAATGGGAATAACATTACAAGTAGCAAAACATAGTATATTTCAACAAGAAATCGTAAATTTCTTTATAAAGAAAGAGATTATTTAGTAATGCTTAAAGTTTATTTTTTCATGATATCAAAATCGGTCATAGTGAAAGTATTAGGAGTTATAGCTATAGGACTTGTAATAGCAGCTTTTGTCTATTACAAAAAGCTTGCTGATGCATTTGATAATAGAATAGATATAGACCCATTACTAAGAGGTCAAAAAGCAACTAGTGCTCATAGAGTATTAAACTTGTTAAGGCTTGTAGGACCTGTTTTTCTGGTATTGTTAATGTCTTTTGTAAAACAGAGCATCCGCGGGTATGTACACTTTGAATTTTTTGAGCTTTTTGTATTTATAATGGGACTTTTATTTGCATATATTGGAATTGGGATTAAGAACAGCACAGAGGCCAAAAAGGTAAGTTGTCCCCAAAGAGTTACTGCTCAGATAATTTCTTTTTCAAAAAGATATAGAGAAAATGAAGATGGGCATACCCAGGAAGTATTTGTGCCTAGGATTAGTTATACCATAAATGGTAAATCTATTGAAAAAGATGCTGATTATGAGGAATATAACGAGAAAAAAATCAAGGTTTCAGAATTCATAAATATTTATGTTAACCCGCAGTATCCTAAAAGTTTCATCTCGGAGAACAAGATTAAATTCAATAAATCTTTTGAGTTTTGGTTTACAGCTGTTGGATATTTTATGATACTATGCGGGACAATGCTTTGCGAACTGGCAATTCCGTTAGAGATTGTTTTGGAATTATTTCTTCCATAAATACATATCAAATGATTAGTTTGAAGCATGTATCATATTTTCATCAAAAGGGAAAGTACCATATGTTGCAGGAAAGCTCAATTGATTTTTACATATTATAAAAGGTTGGAAATTTTGTATATTGATTAATAAGGGGTAAATTATGCAGGCAATAATTATGTCAGCGTACAGAGATTTCGATGAACTTAGTAGGCTATTAGATATATATTCAAAATATTTTAATTGCTATGTTCACATTGATAAGAAATCAGCTTTTTCAGACTCACAGCACTTGGAGATTCTTAATAGTAAAAATAATGTTTATGCCATTTCGTTGTATAAAATAAAGTGGGGAAGTTATTATCATCTACTTTCTCTTGCTACACTTTTGAAAGAGGCTATGAAAAATAAAGAAAATACAAGATTTCATCTTATAAGTGATGCTGATTTTCCTGTAAAATCTTACTCAGAATTCGAAAGGTTCTTTGATGCTAACGAACATAATTATATAGAAGTCTGTGATATAACAAATATGCCTGTAATGCAAAAGAGATATCAAATATACCATTTACAGCATATTTTCGATAGAAAAAGTAAGAATAAACTATTTATCTACATTGATAAAATAATTCGAAATTTGCAATATTCACTAGGAATAAAAAGGAAAACTACTTATGCCTATAAAGGTCTTGTATGGGGGTCGATTACACGTGAAGCTGCCAAAATATGCCTAGACTACCTTACCCAAAAAAGGATTGCAAATCTTAAGTATTGTGAGAATTCAGAAGAATTTTGGCTTACCAACGCAATTTTATTTAGCAGACTTAAAAATACTGTTGTTAGAGATAATCTAAGGTATGCTGTGTGGGATTATAAAAATGTCAATGGACCTAAGGTATTAGATATAAGTAACTTAAGTGAAATAGAATTATCGAATGCTTTTTTTGCAAGGAAAATTATAAGACATGATGATCCTCTATACATTGCTTTACAGGATAAATTCACTGATAATGCGTATTAATCTCGCAAACTATGTTTAGGTAATTTTCTAATCATGGATGCTTCGGATACCATGAAATGTGCTATACTGTGAGGGAAACTTAAACTTGTAGAGTGAAATACGCACAGACTACTACGGTTAATTGCTATAGTAAGACAACTATACGTGTAAATTACGCATTTTGGGTTAAATGAGGAGGAAATAAAAATGCAGTTTGAGACATTACAAAAAGCTATGATTACAGCCATGAAAGCAAGAGACAAGGCTAGAAAAGATGCTATTTCATCTTTGGTTTCTGATGTAAAAAAGGCAGCAATTGATGCCGGAAGTAGAGATAACATCAGCGAGGAACTTGTAGATAAAGTTATTCTCAAATCTCTTAAAACCGCAAAAGAACAGCTCGATACCTGTCCTGATGACAGAACTGATCTTAAAGAAGAGTACCAGTTTAGATATGATGTAATAAAAGAATATGCTCCATCAATGATGAGCGAAGATGAGATTAGAAAGTTCCTTACAGAGAACTTTGCGGATGTTATAGCATCAGGCAATAAGGGCGCAATAATGAAGGCAGTTATGCCTGCTCTTAAGGGAAAAGCTGATGGAAAGGCAATCAATATGATTGTTGCAGAGCTTACTAATAAGAATGATTAATAAGATTTACTATCATTTACCTGGATTATTTGATTTTTATGAATTTTACAGGGCTTTTTTGCCACTATATAAAAAACATAGAGAATACTTTTATTCCTGGTGTGAAATTGGTTCTATATATGGTGCTCCCGCAGATTGTATATGGGGAGGCGGCCGAGTTGGATTTGGAGATGCTAAAGCTGCAAGTGTTGCTGCATTAATGAGTGAATATGACATTTCAGCCAGGCTAACATTTAGCAATTCCCTGATTACAGAAAAGCACCTTACAGATAAAAAATGCAATAGCTTATGTACTTTATTTGAAAAAAGCAATGAAAATGCCAATGGTGTTATTATTTATTCTGATTTGCTGCTTGAATATATAAAAAAGAACTATCCGGACTTTTATTTCGTGTCGTCAACTACAAAAGTACTGACAGATTTTACGCTGTTTGAAAATGAATTAAACAGAGATGATTTTCGATTTGTAGTACCAGACTTTAGGTTAAATAAAGATTTTACTAAACTTAATTCTTTGACAAAAGAACAAAAAGATAAGGTGGAATTTTTGTGTAACGAATGCTGTTTTGCAGGTTGCTACGACAGAAAAAACTGTTATGAAAATGTAAGCAGAAAGAGTCTTTGAGAAGATTGTGAAGATCATATCTGCGTTTCACCTTCAGCAAGTAGAGGTTATCGCTTTTCTGATGCTATGAAAAATCCACAGTTTATCGGGATAGAGGATATTCAGAATATATATGCTCCAATGGGATTTACTAACTTCAAAATAGAAGGGCGCGGACTTGGAAGTGCAATTATTTTGGAATTTCTTCTTTATTACATGACAAAACCAGAATACTGTCTTAATGTCAGAGAAGAGCTGTACTTGGATAGCATGCTTGATCTATTCTAATGACAAAATAGATAAAAGATATAAAGTGGAGATTAAAGAATGATTATTCATCCAATCAAGCCTGTATACGACCAAAATTCCAAAGTGTTAATTCTGGGTAGTTTTCCGTCTGTAAAATCAAGAGAGGCAATGTTTTTTTATGGACATCCGCAGAACCGCTTTTGGAAAGTAATCGCTAAGATATGTAATGAAGATGTTCCCGATACTGTTGAAAGTAAAAAAGCTTTTTTACTTAGAAATAACATAGCAGTATGGGACGTTATTGCATCCTGTGATATTGAAGGTTCTGCAGATTCTACGATTCGAAATGTTGTAGCAAATGACCTTTCAGAGATTATAGATAATTCTTCAATTGAAAAAATCTTTGTAAATGGCAAAGCTGCTGAGAAATACTATAAGAAGTACACAGAAAAAAAGATTGGCAAAAAAGCTATATGTCTTCCGTCAACAAGTCCTGCCAACGCAGCATGGTCAGTGGAAAAGTTAGTGGAGGCATGGAAAATTATTATATCCAAATAAAAATCAAACATTATGATAAAGACAGCCTTTTTTAGCAGATGCTTAGAAAAGGCTGTCTTTTTGGCAATAAGAAAACAATATAAGCAATAAGCGACAAATTTCTTAAAATGTAAAATCAAAAACTTATAGTTTATTGCTTTAAATACTTAGTAGATTAGTTTTACTGGCTTGTAATATTTCATGAGCAGAACGGACTACCATTTACTGATCCGTATAGGAGTAAACCTCTTTTTTGGCATTTTCATAACTTATGCCCGCTCTATTGAACAAATCAGTTATTGTTACAAATTCATATCCCCTATTCTTAAGTTCAGGAATAATAGTGTCGAGTGCCTCAACTGTCGCATCATTTCCTTCTAAATCATGCAACAGAATAACTGCTCCGTCTCTTGCACCATCTATAGCCATCTTTGCTCTTTGACTGGCACTTTCTTCCGGAATCCAGTCATTACAACCGTAACCACTTATAAAGATAAGAGGAATATTATCAAACATAGTATCGTTAACATAGATATATGGTGGTCTGAAGAACGTAGGTTCTTTACCTGTAAGAGCTACAATTTTGCGAGTAGTTTCATTGATTTCAGCTTTAATCGTATCTGCATCCATTTCTCTCATATCAGAATGAGTAAGAGAATGATTTTGGATATCGCATCCATAAGCTATTTCCTCTTTAACCAAATATTCTCTTTCAGGTGTCATATTATTTCCGATAAGGAAAAAACTGGCTTTAACTCCATATTTTTTTAGTTTGGATAAAACTTTCTTTGTTGTTGTATCAGACGGACCATCATCAAATGTCAATGCAATGTATTTTTTTTCGCTCATGTTTTTTATGACCTCTCTTATAAAATAAAAAGTATTAAATAAAGAAAAACACAAGTTTAATTATACATTTTGGGGACTCAACATACAATTTTTTACAAGAAAAATCAGTATTTATTATGGACTTTTTCAGCAAAACACATCATATTGTTTACTTGGATTCTTTCTCCATTATCAAGAATAGCAGTTCCGCTCATTCGTCCAAATACCTGATGCTGATCAGAGGAGATGATTTTACAGTCAATATGAGCGCATCTGTCTATAACAGGAGTAAAATCCATTTCGAATCTTCCATCTGAAGAAGTGAATTTCCATGGATCAGTGTAAGAGCTTAAGGGAATGTGGAATGTAATATCATCTAATTTATTGACTTTTCCATTATAGAAAATCACATTTTCAGTAGCAGCTTTTGTATTACCAAATCCGTATCCGATATTAAATCCAAATGAATTACCATTAAGATCACAGTTACCAGAACCCCAATACCAGACATTGTCATAAGTCCACACGCCTCGTCCCCAGTCAAGTGTTCCAAAATCGGTCGAAGGATTAAAGAAGTATTTTTGATTATCATATTCCATGTAGCCTGAAGCTCTCATGCAATTTATTTTTTGGTTGTAGTAAAAAGCGTGTTTCCTATCCCATGGAGTAGCAATTACCATTGAATCCATAGGTGGTTGTTCCAACCAGATATCGCAAATAAAATCTTTTTTGTTATAAAAATTTTTGAAATGGCATTTGATGTGTCTGGTATTATTTGTGGCTTCAAATTGCATGCAAAGTCGTTTGTCTTCGTAAAAAGTTACACCAGAGGTAGAAGACTGAGGAAGTTTTATATTACCTAGAGGAAATGGATTTAGGATTGTTTCGGTGTGTTCGTAGGGGGTATCACCGAAGATAAGTAATGAAACAGATTGAAGTCCAATGTATCCGTCATCAGAAATAGTAAATGCTCCAGCAAATTTGTCAGATAAAACAAGATAGTAATCCCATTCCTTTATTCTCCATTTGGGGGCCTTGATTTTGGAACGGTCATATGTTTGAATTAGTTTTCGTGACCAACCAGGTTCTACCAGTTCACCATGTTCATCTAGAAGTTCATGAGGCTCTATAACTTCGTGATTTCTACTCATACTTTTTCCTCCGAAAAAAATATTAATCAAAGAAACCTAACTTAGTATAATCTATTCTTATTTACATATATATCATAGCATTTTTGTTGTAATATTATTATGACGATGTGCGAAATTATGTTTTTTGCTGAAATATGTTTTCATATTAAAAATGTAATAAGCTCTTTTGTATCAGGTTTAGAATGTTGAAGGTACAAAATTTGTCTACTGTTAAAGCGCGCAAAAATAAAAAGTAACGATAGATGAGACAGGAGGAATATGTGTGGATTATAGTAGAGAAGACATTTTTCAAATAGTAGAGATGCAGAAAGCCTTTTTTAATACTGGCAAAACACTTAGTATAGATTTTAGAATAAGACAACTTAGAAGGTTAAAGAAAGCAGTACTTGCACATGAAAATATGATTCTAAATGCTCTTTCAAAAGATTTGGGAAGAAGTTATCTTGAGGGATATTTTTGCGATATTGGAAGTCTTATTTTGGAAATAAATGAAACTATTAAGGGGTTAAGAAACTGGGCAAAACCAGAGACACATTTTAGCGGATTACATTGTTTTCCAAGTATTATAACTAAAGTTTATAAAATGCCTTATGGAGTTACTTTGATAATAAGTCCATTTAATTTTCCTGTTCTATTATCACTGGGAGTTCTTACTGCCAGTATTGCGGCAGGGAATACCGCAGTGATTAAGGCAAGTTCTAAATCTCTTAATAGTACTAATATTATTCAGACAATAATTGCTGAAACATTTCCATCAAAATATGTGACAGTACTTGGGGGAGGCCACGATATTGCAGATTTTTGTCTTGAACAAAAATTTGATAAAATTTTTTATACAGGCTCTCCGAAGGTAGGTGTACATGTACTTGAAATGGCGGCTAAAAATCTAACACCTGCTGCATTGGAACTGGGAGGCGAAACTGGTAATTGGTGCATTATCCGAAAGGATGCCAATATAAAAGATGCAGCCAGAAAAATAGCTTTTTTCAAGGTTCTTAATAGCGGACAAATATGCATTAATATAAATCAAGTAGCGGTTGCCAGTGAAATAGCGGATGAATTTCTTATAGAATTGAAAAAAGCTTTTAGAAAACAATTGGGAAAGGATGCACTTAATAATCCTGAGTATCCACATCTTATAGGAAAAAAAGCATATAACAATTGCGACAAAGAGGTTTTTGCCTATAAAGAACGAATTTATTATGGTGGTCATGGAGATCCAAACTCTTTAAAATATGAGCCTACTGTCATCTATCCTGTAGATATTGATGAAGATATAGTTAAAAAAGAGTTGTTCTGTCCAATTTTACCGGTAGTACCTTTTAAAGACAATGAAGTGGAAATACTTATAGAAAAAATATCATCAAGGCAGCATGGACTTGCACTTTATATTTTTACAAAGGATGTGAAATGGGCTAAAAAAACAATGCAGAAAATGCAATTTGGAGGAGGATGCATTAACGAAGTTTGTCTTCATATGATGGTAAAAGGAGTGCCATTTAACGGAGTGGGACATTCTGGAATGGGTGCGTATCACGGGAAATGGGGATTTAGAGAATTTACGCATCCTCAAAGTGTTCTAATAGGTTCATCTGGATTTAATCTTTCAATGAGAGAACATCCATATGATGGAAAATGGAAAGAGGTGCTGATAAAATTTTTTGAAAGGTGATTCAATAGAAAATAAAAACTTATGAAAAGAAGTCGATATATTAAATGAGTAAGGAGTAATATCTGTTGTGATTTTGGCAGATATTAAGAATTATTTTGTTTTTTTCTATAATAAAGCAATGTGAGTTACTATTAACATTTTCATGATGAAAAGGAAAAAATTATGAGAAAAACATGTAAAAGAGTTATCTCAGCATTAATGTGTATTCTTATTTTATTCTATTTAGTTCCTGCTTCTGTGGCAGCTTCAAATAAAGCTGCGTCAACAGTAAAACAGCAGTCTCAGGCAGATATTAATGAGATTCTAAGTAAAATGACACTTAAAGACAAGTTAGAACAGATGATGTTTGTATCATATCGTATATGGAAAGAAGTTCCTGATAACTCACAAAATCCTGTAGTCGGAAAAGAAAGTGGGAAAGAACCTGTAAATATAACTGAATTAAACGATGAAATAAAAATGGCATTAACAAATCATCACTTTGGCGGGACTGTTTTATTTGCTGAGAATTTTCGTGATGCAGAGCAGACTTTAAGGTTAGTTGCAGATATGCAACTAACTAACCAAAGTGGTGGTGGAATTCCTCTTTTTGTTTCGGTTGATCAGGAAGGTGGTAATGTTGCGCGTATAGGTTTTGGAACTTCCGGTGTAGGTAATATGGCTTTAGCTGCAACAAATAATCCTGATAATGCAAGACTAATGGCAAGAGTGTACGGTGAAGAATTGTCACTTTTAGGAATTAATACAGATTTTGCACCAGTAATGGATGTTAATAGTAATCCTGCAAATCCAGTAATAGGTGTACGTTCATTTTCTGATTCTCCCGATGTTGTAGCGGAATATGGTATAGCATATATGAACGGACTTCATGATACTAATACAATTGCTACGCTAAAGCATTTTCCTGGCCATGGCAATACAGATGCAGATAGTCATACAGGATTTCCCTGCATAAAAAGTAGTCTTGATGAACTGAAAAAGTCGGATCTTATACCTTTTAAAAAGGCAATTGATGCAGGCGCAGACATGGTTATGACTGCTCACATTCAATATCCAATGATTGAAACTAATACATATACATCAATTTCAACTGGTGAAAAGGTTTATCTTCCGGCAACTATGAGTAGTACTATTCTTACAGATTTACTTCGAAAAGAAATGGGTTTTGATGGAGTGATTGTATCAGATGCACTTGATATGGCAGCAATAACAGAAAATTTTAATGTAGAAGATGTACTTACCCTTACAATTAATTCAGGTGTTAATATGCTGATTTTACCACTTGTCACTAACACGCAGCTTTTCCAGCATACACTTAATATTACAGACATGGCAGTGAATCTCGCCCAGTCAGGAAAAATCAGCATAGATAGAATAGATGATTCTGTAAGAAGGATTCTTTTACTAAAACAAAAATATGGGTTACTTGAAAAAACAAATTTTAACGTAACAGAAAGTCAAATATATAACGCTATAATCAATGTAGGAAGCAAGGCGCATAAAGATGTGGCATTGAACATAGCAAATGAAGCTTTGACATTATTAAAGAATAAAGATAATGCTTTTCCACTAAACGTTAAAGATAATGAGAAGGTATTAATACTATTTGCTGACAATTGCGCAAGTCGTGTAGGAAATGTAGACTTAGCGAAAAAAATGTTGAAAGAAAAAGGAATTACGTTAGATTCTCAAATATCAGTTATGGTAAATACTACAGAAAATAGCGAAGAATGCGTGAAAGAAGCAAGTAAAGCAGATCATTGCATTTTAGTATACAGGACTTATAGTACTGCATGTCTGGATAAAGGTACAGATGCAGGTTTTTCATCAGCTGTGTTCGATAGTATTATTAATAAGAGGCATGATGTTGGGAAAAAGTCTATATTAGTTTCTTGTCAGCTTCCGTATGATGCAGCTAGATTTTTGAAGGCAGACGCAGTTATTCTTACATATAATTCTGCAGCTATGAGACAAGTTCCTCCGGAAATTGGAGAAGGAAGTGCGTATATTCCAAATTTGGCATCAGGGCTTGTGGCTTGCTTTGGAAAAAGTACTGTTAAAGGTGTATGCCCCGTGAATATACCAAAACTAAATCAAAAGAATGAAATATCAAAAGAACTTTTATATAAGCGAAATCTGTAAAAATGCTTTGTATTATTGTCTATGTAGCCATAAGAAAAAATGTCTAAGAAAGGAGTTTTATGTCAAAAAAATTTAGCATAATAACAATTATCCTTAGTATTATAGCAATATGTTTGTCATTAACAAGTCTATACAAAAGCGTTGAGGGAAACTCAAACGAAGATAAAGATATTCAATATGTACTTTTTCTTGGAACGAATGATAAGGATACCTATACCGCATTTGGGACTACAGAAGAAATCAAAGCGAAAGTTGATGAAGTATTGACAAAGCATTTCGATGGATTTACTATTCAGGAGGCCAATGGAGGCTGGACTAATGAGAATGGAACAGTGGATCATGAATATACAGTAGTTATACTTCTTAGTAATACTGATATAGACAAGGTACATGCAGCAGCAGATGATTTGATTAAAGAGTTCAATCAAAGTTCTATTCTTATTCAAGCTAATGAGACAAAAACAGAATTCTATTATGGATCAAAAAACTAGTAAAGGGATAAGAATAAAAACAGGAATGTAGCAGCTACAATTATTTTCTATTAATTCTTCTTTATGATTTTTTGAAAAAAACTTGAGAATTTTTGTAAAACTATTAAAATTATTCTTAAGTGTTATATTTATATGTTTTTTCAAAAAATAATTATTTGGGAGGTATTTTCATGGGCAACTGGGGCGATGAAAACGATTTTGAAGCCAAAGCTTTAAAGGAGTACGAGGGAAGATTTACGATTAATTTCAAGAAGATATTTGTAGATGTTGATGAAATATCTGAGAAAACTCTTGAAGTAACAGATAAGCATCCGAAGGACTCTTTGCTTAAGCTATGGGCTGGAACAATGATAGGATTCTTTATTCTTTTTCTTATTTCCTATCAGGTATTTGCGCTGGTTACAATTCCTTTTATGGCTTTTTATTTATTGGCGCTTTTGCGCGTTTTCAAGGCATGGATTAGCTTTAAATATAAAGGAAGTACTTTCTGTGTAATGAGCTTTTTTTCACTTGTATTATTGTTCGCAATAGCGCAGGTTATCCAGCATTTTGTAATTGGTGGCTGATGTTGGTTTTTATTTTGATTTGAAAAAATCATGAATCAAACCAGTACACCTTAAAATATTGCTGAGGACCTTTGAATACAGTTATTGTCTTTTTAGTCTTAAGGTCTAATACTTTGCAATAATAGTTTTCGTCATCAGTAGGAGCACCTTCTCCCCATGGACGGATTTCTACATATAGAATCTTAGTGTTGTCAGGGGAGAAGATGCATTGACTTAGATAGTAGTTTTCTCCAATAACTTCCTTTAGCTTTTTTAGGGCTTTATCATCTTTATCGGAACTTGCATCTTCTAATAGAGGAAGAGTTTCATCTGTTTTTTGCAATCCCCAAAAAGAACGTTTGTATGCAGTTTTATTTTGTACAAAAATTATATTTTCATATCCATCTATGTTGCGATAGGAAAAGGAAAAATCCACATGTAAAGAAAGCTGCACATAATAAAAAACTATTCTAAATACAAATAGCAAACAAAGTAATAGTATACCCTTAAATAATATGTTTGATAGTATTTTTTTCATTAACCCTCCAAATAAGTCAGTAGTAGCTCTAAAAACAGTAAGGCAACACTTTCACGTAATTGCCTGATGCTACATTGGAAGCTTTAGAACTGTAAGGTAATTGTATAATAAATAAGAAGATTTGTCAGTTTCCCTATAGAGAGTAAGTTATGTGTTGACACATAGTCCCCCCTAGTATATATTGAATAATAGTAAAGGGGACTATTATAATATTGATGATTATCCTAAATCTTAGCAATAATAAAAAAGTATTGTTAGAACGATTGGAGGTAACAACAAAGTTATGAAACAATACATTGTAACCGGAATGACTTGTGCGGCTTGTCAGTCAAGAGTTGAAAAAGCTGTTGCAAAGCTGGATGGAGTTGAATCAGTAAGTGTATCACTATTGACAAATTCGATGGGCGTTATAGGTAATGTAAGTGAAACAGATGTTATAGCAGCTGTTGAAGAAGCTGGATATGGAGCAAGCCTTAAAGGCTATAATAATAAAACCAAAGATTCTGAATTACATCATGCATCTTCTAAACTTGCAGCTGAAGAAGAGGCTTTGAAAGATCGTGACACTCCAAAGCTTGTAAAGAGGCTTTTAATGTCCTTGGGATTTTTATTGATTCTTATGTATATAACCATGGGACACAATATGCTAAAGCTTCCCATTCCGTCTTTTCTAAACTATAACCATTTAGGACTTGCACTTACGCAGATGATACTGGCAATAATCGTGATGTACATAAATAAAAATTTCTTTATATCCGGATTTAAGACTTTGTGGCACAAAAATCCAAATATGGATGCCTTGGTTGCGTTAGGATCGTCGGTTTCCTTTGGCTGGTCACTCTATGTTTTCTATAAGATGACTTTGATGATAACAAATGGAATACCAAATACTGAACTTATGGATATCTATCATAGTCAATTATATTTTGAATCCGCAGCCATGATTCCGGCTCTTATCACAGTAGGTAAAACCCTTGAATCCCTTTCTAAGGGTAGAACTACAGATGCGCTTAAAAATCTCATGAAGATGGCGCCAAAGACTGCTACAATTCAAAGAGATGGACTTAGTAAAATAGTTGATATTGATGAAGTTAGAGTTGGCGATATTTTTATTGTGAAACCTGGAGAATCTATTCCTGTTGATGGTGTTGTCATAGAAGGTGAGAGTGCAGTTGATGAATCAGCTCTTACTGGAGAATCCATTCCAGTAGATAAAAAAGCTGGAGATAAAGTAAGCGCTGCTACCATGAATCAATCTGGCTTTATTAAAGCTAAAGCTAATAAGGTAGGGGAAGATACTATTTTTGCTCAAATAATTCAAATGGTAAGTGATGCGGCTGCAACAAAAGCTCCCATTGCTCGAATTGCAGATAAGGTTTCGGGAGTATTTGTTCCTGCAGTTATAGCTATTGCATTACTTGTGTTTTTCATTTGGATTATTCTGGGAGAGGGAACTGTTTTTGCATTGGAAAGAGCTATAAGCGTTCTGGTTATCAGTTGTCCATGCGCGCTAGGACTTGCAACTCCTGTAGCTATTATGGTAGGTAATGGCATGGGGGCAAAAAACGGGATTTTGTTTAAGACAAGTCAGGCACTTGAAACAACAGGTAAGATTCAAATAGCAGCACTCGATAAAACGGGGACTATTACAGAAGGAAAGCCCACAGTTACAGATATTATTCCAGCAGATAATGTGTCTAAATCAGAACTTTTATCTACAGCTTATTTATTGGAAGTAAGAAGTGAACATCCTTTAGCTATAGCTATAGTTAGTGCAATAGATGATCCTCCTTGTCCGACTCACCCTATTTTCAACTGGAAAGCTATTTCTGGAAGTGGAATCATAGCAGAGCAGAATGGACAAAAGCTTTATGCAGGATCTGGAAAATACATAAGATCTGTAGTAAATGTTGATTCTATTATGAGTACTCATGAGAAAAAGCTCTCTGAAGAAGGAAAGACACCTCTTTTCTTTGCAAGAGGTGAAAGGCTGCTCGGAATAATAGCGGTATCTGATGTTATAAAAAAAGATTCTGCGAAAGCTGTCAAAGAGCTGCAGAACATGGGTATCGAAGTTGTAATGCTGACTGGAGATAATGAAAAAACAGCAAATGCAATTGGAAAACAGGCTGGAGTAGATAAAGTTATAGCAGGGGTTATGCCAAATGAAAAAGAGGATGTAATTCGAAAACTTCAAAAGCGCGGAAAAGTTGCAATGGTTGGTGATGGAATAAATGATGCACCGGCACTAACAAGAGCTGATATAGGAATTGCTATTGGAGCAGGTGCTGATGTTGCAGTAGATTCAGCTGATGTAGTCCTTATGAATTCCAAGCTTACAGACGTTTCCGGTGCAATTAGACTTAGTAGAGGAACGCTTCGAAATATTTATGAAAACCTGTTTTGGGCATTTGCCTACAACATTATACTAATACCAATGGCTGCTGGACTTTATTCTCATATCCATATGAATCCGATGTGGGGAGCTGCGGCTATGTCGTTATCAAGTTTTACTGTGTGTATGAATGCACTGCGTCTTAATCTGTTCAAGGTTCATGATGCGGCTCATGATTATAAATGTAAACGTCCTGCACTTGCAGAAGATTCTGTAAAAGAGGATATTGTGGAAAACAAAGAGGAAAAGGAGAGCAAAAAAATGACAAAGACTCTTAGAGTAGAAGGAATGATGTGTGAACATTGTGAGGCACGTGTAAAAAAGGTACTTGAAGCAATCGACGGTGTTGATAGCGCTGTTGCTGATCACAACAAGAAAACCGCGGTAGTAACTCTCAGCTCCGAGGTCGAAGATGATGTATTAAAAAATGCTGTTGAAGCTCAAGATTACAAAGTACTTGGAATAGAATAAAAATCTATTTGAGACAAAAATATAGATAAAGCCTTCATACATTGGTGCATTGACACTTTTTGTATGAAGGCTTTATTTATAATTATGGGTTTCAAGAGAAATGTTACATTAAATTGATAGGTATTAGTTTTCGCTCTTAAGCATTATGCCTGGACCAACTGTCTTCCGAGATCTTCACATTGAAGAACAGCTTCTTCGTTTGGTGAACTGTTAGCTATAACACCTTCGCCACCGATAATAGTAGCACCTGCAGATGAAAGTCTATCCTGCCAGTCACGCATCCACTGACCGTCGCCCCATCCATAGGAACCGAAAAGTGCAACTTTTTTGCTGCTGCATTTTGTTTCGTAGTCTGCCATAAATGGCTCAACTGTTCCTTCTTCAAGAACTTCTGCGCCCATTGCAGGACATCCAAAAGCAATAACATCTTCCTTTGAAGCATCATCTGGGCTAAGAGCATCGAAAGTAGTAACTTCAGCTTCACCACCTGCTTTAGTGATACCATCTGCAACTGCATTAGCCATTGCCATGGTATTTCCACTTCCACTCCAAAATACAACCTTTACTTTTTTCATTGGTAATATCCTTCTGCTGCCGTACATAAAAAATAGCAGCATCCTTTCTGAATTATGATAGAAATGTCTTCTTGATGAATAAGTTAGCATATGCTAACGGTAAAATCAATACAGTTATTTGATAACATTTTTCAATTACAAAGTTTCTTTCTAAGTATTAGGAAAGTATTGTTTATAACTTTTTAATTCCATTTTGTTTTACGTTTTATTGTATATAATTGGACATGTAGCTGTTAAAGGATGAAAAATTTGGAGGTATCAGGTTAAGAAAAAACCACTCAGCTATTTATACACTGAGTGGTTTTTGCAATATTCATACTGAGGCTCTTTGAACTACTTTGATTGGAAGTGAAATAGTACGCGGGAGCATATCATATCCTTCAATTCTCTGCTTAAGTGTATCAAGAGCCAGAATACCAAGATCATATGTTGGAATGCTGATAGTAGAAAGAGGAGGATTTGAGTATTTTGACATTTCTATATTTGAAATACCCATAACAGCTATTTGATCAGGAACTCTAATATTAATATCATATAACGCTCGTAATACTGCCATTGCCATTAAATCGCTTGATACCACTAGAGCTCTTGGAAGGAGATTGTTTTGATATAAGCGTTTTATTTCTTTCTGACATTCTTCCTCTTTCCAATGACAATTAATACAGGTAGATGGATTGACATTTAATCCATGTGAGTACATCGCACTTAAATAGCCTCTAAATCTCTTGCTGTCAGCAAGCTTAGATCCTTCTGAACAAGCTCCAAAAAATCCAATATTTGTATAGCCTTTTTCTACAAGTGTATCTACCGCAAGCGCTGCTGCGTGGTAATGATCATAAACGATGTTGTCGATATCTGTATGCGCGGTATCTATCCCCACTATGGAAGGTACCTGTTCTTTAATATATTTATAAATACTAGCACTAAGAGTATTCATCAGAATAATACCATTCAAAGGTAAAGAAAAAAACGAATCAAGAGATTTGGATTCTTCAAGTTCTTTTGAAGTAGCTATCATTGGTATTTGATAATTATTTTTCCTTGCGTGTTCTTCAATAGATGAAAGTATGCTCAGATAATAGGGATCACTATATTTATCCTTTTCGGTACTGATAACACATCCAATACGAATAATCTCATTAGAATTGTCATTTGACTTGGTTTCAGATGTTTTTCGGATGTTTTTTGCTGGAGATTTGTAGTTTAGTTGCGCAATTGCTTCCCAGACTTTCTCTTTAGTTTCATCTGTCATTCGACCTTTGGTATCATGATTTATGACTCTTGAAACTGTAGCAGTGGAAACACCTGCAGCCTTTGCAACATCTCTAATATTACTCATGTTTACCTCATTATCCCCTTTGATAATTTGTTTTACGGTTAACAAAATACTGTTACCTAGTCTTTAAGCTAAATTATAAATAAAAAGAATTATATTGTCAAACTATTGTTATCATGTGAAATAGTAGCTTTTTATCCATGCTATTTATTAAAACTTCAAGACATCACATCAGAAAAAACCATTCAAATATAATTTGCCCAAAAGTAAAATAGAGGTTTACACACAGGTAAACATATGATATACTTTAGTTAACAAGAAGGGTAACAATAAGTTAACACAACTACGAAAGAAGGGTAAAGGTATGAAACTTGCACTTATAGGGGCGGGACAAAGAGGCAGGATTTATGCTGATTATGCTTTTGATCATAAAAGAGCACAAATAGCCTATTTAGTTGAGCCGGATTTAGAAAGACGTCGCAGTGCGGTCGAGAAATATGGGCTGAGCGAAAAACAAATCTTTAGTGATCCCAAGGAATTCTATAAGCTTGGAAAAGTATGTGATGCTGTGATTATAGCCACAATGGATAGACAGCATTATGAACATACTATGGGAGCTTTAGAGCTTGGTTATGATATTTTATTGGAAAAACCTATTTCGCCCATTCTGCATGAATGTCTTGATATCAAAAACCTTGCATTGAAGAATAAATGTAAAATAATGGTATGTCACGTCCTTAGGTATACTGGTTTTTGGTCAACAATAAAAAGGATTGTTGAATCAAACGAATTAGGACGTATAATCGACATTCAACATAACGAGAATATTGGAAACTTTCATATTGCCCATTCATTTGTCCGAGGAAATTGGCGAAACAGTGATATTTCAAGTTCTTTGATAATGCAAAAATCTTGTCACGATATGGACTTATTAACATGGATTGCACAATGTAGTGCAAAAAGTGTCTCATCATTTGGAAATCTATCTTATTTCAAAGAAGAAAACGCACCCGAAAACAGCGCATATAGATGTGTAGATTGCAAAGTAAAAAACTGTAGATTTGACGCAAGAAAAGCGTATCTTCCAATTGCAGGTAACTGGCCAGCTACTGTTATAAGTACAGATCAGTCCCCAAAAGGGCTTATGAAAGCAATAAAGACAGGTCCATATGGAAGATGCGTATTCCATTGTGACAATAATGTATGTGACCATCAGGTTGCAATTTTTGAATTTGAAAATGGTATTCATGCATCATTTAATCTAAGCGGATTTACTAATAGAATGTGTCGTACTATTAAAATAATGTGTGAGGATGGAGAAATTCGTGGTGATGATGAAAAAAATGAAATAGAAATTATCAGGTTTACGTCAAATGGTATGCAAGCACCTTATATAAAGCGTATAACTCCGGAAATTATGGAAGGTTTTCATGGAGGAGGAGATTCAGGATTAATGGAACACTTTTTAGATATGTTAGAAGGTGAAGATGACGAAAACCTTTCTGCTATTGAAACTTCAATAGAGAGTCATTTAATGGCGCTGGCAGCAGAGAAATCCCGCATAGAGCACCGAACTGTAGAACTAAAAGAATTAAGATGACTGGGGTACATATATGGATGAAATCAGTTATAGCGCACTAATTAAAAGTCTTAATGTAATATCAATTCCTGAGTCTTTTGAAAAAGCATACACAAAATGGAATTATGAAGGACTTATAGTCACACAAGATCAAATGGCTGATATTCTTTCAAGATACAATCTTGAAACAAAAAAACTCAATACACTACAAAGCTATTTGCAAAGTGTTACCCAAAATAATCTGTGTGAATATTACGTAAAATTCCTATGTTGGGTCTTGTGTGAACAAAGATATGAATATTCTATAGATTCCAATACTGATTTCAATGTAAAAAACCTTGGAGATTTTGGAAAAGCTTTAAATTTTATTATTTGCCTTTCCTGCATGATTTATTCAGAAAAGGACTTGATAAGAAGAAATATTCCTAAGGATTTATATAAAGAAATACCTCATAGAATGCTTTCTTTACAAATGAAATCGTATAAAGAAACAGGAGAGTTAACCATATTTGATTTACCTTGGAGTATGAATTTCTATACACATTCTATTTATCTTTTTGATAGATTTTTATTCGTACCATGCAGATACGATGATGTTTATGAGTTTTATAGATGTAATGACGAAGTTACAGCAATTGTTAAAGGCAATTTAGAAGTTGATGATATGGGACAACTCATAAATGAAGAAGATGAAGATTTATCAGAGGAAACTAATGGGAAAGAAAATATGATTGAAACTTTACCCAAAGAAAAAAAGAATGGTCATTTCTATGGCAGATTCGGAAAAGATAGAAAAAAAGCGTTTATATCATTCTATGATGAAGACACAACACAAGTCAAAGGAAACAGACTTTCTCCATGCGGATTTATTACTAAAGACATCATTACATTAGACAAGAAAAACTGGAAGAAAATATTAAGAAAAAATGATTGGATGATTGGATTTCATATTCCAGAAGGTGAGGGATATACAAAAGAGCATGTGAGAATCTCAATGAAACTTGCATTAAATTTCTTTAGAAAATACTATCCTGAAATCCCATTTAAGGGTTTTTGGTCCGCAAGTTGGCTTTACGATGGACGATTGTCACTATTTCTAAAAAAAGAAAATCGTATTGTAGAAGTTCAACGACAGTTTTTTAACTACAGCGGAGGATGGAATGGTGAAATGGCATATATTGAACTTTATGGGGGAATTGATATATGTCTGGAAAATGCCAAAAAAGATACCTCGTTGCAAAGAAATGTAGCAGATTTTTTGGAAAAAGGCGGAAAATTATGCGAAACTGGGATGGTTTATTTTCCTGAAGAACTTGAAAAAAGCTACGATAATATGATTTACATCAAAAATAGTGATTTAGAAGAGCAGCAAAGGCTTTTTGAGAAAAATGGGTGGAGGAAATGCTTATGAAGAAAGAATTTAAAAAGCATTGGCAGCTATATTTAATGTGCCTTCCCATAATCATATATCTTATTATGTTTTGCTATATTCCATATGGCGGATTATGGATGGCATTTACAGATTATAACGTTGTAGATGGAATATTTGGCAGCAAATTTGTTGGACTTCAAAATATAAAGTATTTTTTTACAGGCGGAACCGGAATGGGACTAAAGGTTATAGCCAATACTCTTATAATAAATTTTTGGGGACTTATCATTGGAACAATTCTGCCTATAACAATTGCGATATGCTTTAATGACATTCATAACAAAGTTTTTAAAAAAATAACTCAGAGCGTTATGTTCTTTCCATACTTCCTGTCATGGGTAGTAGTCGGTGCAATAATATATGCATTTTTTTCAACCAGCACAGGAATAATCAATCAGTGGCTTTCTGAAATGGGAGAATCAACTGTCAGATGGTATGCCGAGCCCAAATACTGGAAACCTATTATCATAATTGCCGATGTTTGGAAATGGTGCGGATATAACTCTATCATATATATGGCAGCCCTATCAAACTTTGATGCAACTCTTTATGAAGCAGCTCAAGTAGATGGAGCTAACAGATTTAAACAGATTATTCATTTAACCCTTCCTCTTTTAAAACCAACCGTAATAATACTGACACTTATGTCTATTGGTCGAATCTTTTTTGGAGATTTCGGCATGATTTATGGTATTGTCGGAAACAATTCACTTCTATATGAAGAAGTGGCTGTAATAGATACCTATGTATACTCAGCAATGCGAACACTTGGTTTTTCTTATACTACAGCTATAGGTTTATTTCAGTCTATTATGGGGCTTATCCTAATTACAATCTCTAATCATTTTGCTAAAAAAATAAACGAAGGGGAGGGATTGTTCTAATGGTAAGAAAAAAGATAAAAATAAAAAAATCAAAAGCCGACAAAATAATGTCGTGTTTGGCATATCTGTTCATCGGATTTATAGCACTAGCCTGTTTTATTCCATTAATCATGGTAGTATCAGTATCTGTCTCCAATAATACTGAAGTCTTGCAGAAAGGATATTCTATCCTTCCAAGAGCATTTACTCTTGATACATATATCTACTTATTTGCACATAGCGGTGTCAGAATCCTAAGATCTTACATAGTTACTATATTTGTTACTGTTGTAGGATGTGTGACAGCAATGATAATTACTAGCATGTGTTCTTTTGCATTATCTATAAAAACACTAAAGTACAGAAATGTAATAGCTTATTTTTGTAATTTAACGATTATTTTTTCAGCAGGACTTATCCCTTGGTACTATGTATGTGTTAATTGGTATGGATTTTCTAATAATTTTAGAGCACTTATAGTTCCTCAGATAGTAAATGTTTTCAATATGTTTTTGCTTAGAACCTATTTTGAGCAGGTCCCTGTATCTTTATACGACTCAGCAAGAATAGATGGCGCAGGATATTTCAAGATCTGGATGAGTATTGCAGTTCCACTTACCAAAACCGGAATGATGACAGTTGGTATGATGTTTGCGCTTTCTTATTGGAATGATTGGTGGAATGCGCTTATGTTTGTAGACGACAGAGATTTTTTTCCTCTTCAGTACTATTTATATAATATTTTATCTAATGTTAATGCAATAAGTTCAGGAAGAATTCCGGCAGGAGCGGCTGCCAATATAGCATTACCTTCAGAAACAGTAAAGATGGCCGTGACTATAGTAACCATAGGCCCTATTATTTTTCTTTATCCATTTGTACAAAAGTATTTTGTAAATGGCATCATGACAGGTGCAGTAAAAGAATAACAAAAGCCATTTGTTAGATGACTATGTTAAAAGTAAAAGTTTTAGCATTAAAAGGTAAAGGAGACTTAAGTATGAGAAAAAAGATTTGTCTGGCACTAATAAGCACACTTACAGCAGCAATTATGCTATCTGGATGTGGTAAAGAAGATGCTTCTTCCTCTAAAGCCACTGGCAAAGGCACAGGAAAAGTAAAGATACTATATCCTGGTGAAGAAACTGACGAAATGGCAAATTTTGTCAAAAATGAGTTAAATCCAAAACTGAAACAGGATATCGGCGAGGAAGTTGAAATTGTCTATAAAGGTTGGGATCAATACTGGGAGCAGAAAGATATAATGCTGTCTGCTGGAAATGATATAGATTTGTATTGGGATGGTCTTGGCGATATAGGAATAATGGTAAATAAAAAACAGTGCCAGCCTCTCGATGAGCTTGTTGAAAAATATGGCAAAGATTTACAAAAGGTAATTCCAGAATCACAGATGGATGGAGGTAGAGTTGATGGAACTTTGTACGGAATTCCTTCAGCATATGCCCCTTCATCAGCTATGTATCAACTTGTATGCGTAAGACAGGATTTAATGGATGAAACAGGAATGAAAGATATTAAGACTCCTGATGATTTGGAAAGCTATGCCGAAAAGGTTGCAAAGCTTCATCCAGAATTTAACGGCCCTGCAGATGTTATTTACAAGCCATTAACAAGATATTTTCAAGATGAACAGCTTACCTGGTGTTCTGCCGGTGAATCCGTAGTCTTTGGTGAAGACACCAAAAAAGCTTATAGCTATTTTGAAAGTGATACCTTTAAAAAAGTTGCTGCATTCAACAGAAAAATGTACAAAAAAGGTTTGTATCATGACGAGTTAACTACAAATTATAACGAACGTGACTCTAGAATACAGCAGGGGACTTATGAATGGATTGAAGGCTCAATTGGCAAAGAAAATGAAATTATAAGCGCAGTCAGAACCAATGCTCCAAACGCTGTTTTAAAATCTTATATACTGGCTCCTGAAAAGAAAAAATACATCACAGCCTGTGGAGGAGAAGTTTTATGCGTTCCTTATTCAGCATCCAATCCGGAAGGTGCTATTAAGTTTATTAACTGGATTTATAAAAATGAAGACAACTACATGTTCGCAATTTATGGACCTGAAGGCGAAAACTACACTCTAAAGGATGGCAAAATAGAATTAAAAGATTCTGCATTTGGTGGATATTTTTACGAATGGATGTTTAGAAATAAGAATTATCAAAAATTTACAACCGACGTATCTGATGAATTTATAAAAGAGTATGAGAATTGGGATAACGATGCTGTTAAGTCTGCTGTTATGGCTTTCCACTTCGACAATGAAAAAGTCAAAAATGAACAGACTGCAATAGGCGAAGTCATTAACAATTATATGATGCCGATTCTATGCGGATATGTTGATTATGATGAAGCTTTTCCGTCAGCTTTGCAGAAACTAAAAGATGCAGGAATTGATAAATACTTGGAAGAAGTTCAGAAACAGCTTGATGAATATTTATCAGCCAAAAAGTGAGGCGAGGAGTAACCATGGGGTATGATATTTCGGAAATTGTAAAACATTTTGACATTGACGGGGAGTACATCTATAGCGAAAGTTATGGGTGCGGACACATAAATGATACTTATGCAGTTTATTTCAAAAGAAATGATAAACCTCCTGTCAGATATATTGTGCAAAGGATAAATACAGAAATATTCAATGAAGAAAAACTTATGCACAACATAGTACTTGTAACTGATTTTCTAAAAGAAAGGATTGCCGCCGAAGGCGGTGACCCTTTCAAAAATACACTTACAATTTTGAAAACAAAAGATGGAAAGTCATTTTATAAAACTTCTGAAGGTTCATGCTTTAGAGTGTATTTATTTATAGAGGATACTGTTACATACCAAAGTGCTTCAACAAAAGTTGTTTTGGAAAATGCCGGAAAAGCATTTGGTCATTTTCAAAAACAGTTGGCAGACTTTGATGCTTCAAAATTATATGAAGTAATTAAAGATTTCCACAATACCAAAAAACGTTTTGAAGATTTATTAAAATCTATCGAAAAAGATTCCGAAAACAGGGCAAAGTCTGCGCAAAAAGAAATAGAGTTTGCCCTAAAAAGAGAAAACTATTGCGATGAAATTATTTCAAAACTCGGAAGTAACGATATTCCTTTAAGAGTAACGCATAATGACACCAAACTTAACAACATTCTTATGGATCCTATAACAGGCGAAGGAATTTGCATTATTGATTTAGATACAGTTATGCCAGGTTCGTTATTGTACGATTTTGGTGATAGTAACAGATTTGGTGCAAATACCGCACTTGAAGATGAAACAGATTTGTCGAAAGTTTCATTTTCAATTGATATGTTTACTGCATATACAAAAGGTTTTCTCTCAGAAGTTTCGGACACCATTACAGAATGTGAGGCTAGTCTGTTACCTTTTTCATGTATTCTTATGACATTTGAAGTCGGAATAAGATTTCTTACCGATTATTTGGAAGGAGATACGTATTTTAAAGTGACGCATCCTCTTCATAACCTGGAACGAGCCAAAAATCAATTTAAGTTAGTAGAAGATATAGAATTTAAACTTGATGAGATGAAGAATATCGTATCAAATTTGAGAGGCTGAGATGAACAAATATGCATATGGCATAGATGTAGGCGGAACAGCGATTAAATATGGATTTTTTGATAATAATGGAGTGATGATCAGAAAATGGCAGACACCTACAAATGTTGAAGATAATGGGACATATATTTTAAACGAGATAAGTAATGAACTTTCCTTGGATATGAAGAAAAATAATGTAAAAAAAGATGAGATAGCAGGAGCAGGACTAGGAATACCTGGTCCTGTAAATAAAAATGGAATCGTTCAAGAGGCAGTTAATCTAGGCTGGAAGATGATAGATGCCCAAAATATACTTCAAAATCTAATAGGCATTAAAGTTAAAATATGTAATGATGCAAATGCTGCAAGTCTTGGAGAAAACTGGATGGGAGCTGGAAAAGGCTGCAAGGATATGATAATGGTAACTCTAGGAACAGGTATAGGAGGCGGAATCATATGTAATGGAAAAATCGTAAACGGCACCAAAGGATACGCTGGAGAGATTGGACACATACACATAAATGATTTTGAAACAGATAAATGTGGTTGTGGTAATACTGGATGTTTTGAACAATATGCAAGTGCAACAGGTCTTATGAAAATCTATCAAAAAGTCACCCATGAATATGGCATCAAAATGGACAATGCACAAAAGGAAAGTTGTGAAACTGTTTTTAAAAAAGCTTCAAGTGACGTATGTGCTCAAAAAGCTCTGGAAATATGGGGAGAATACCTTGGAAAAGGATTATCAATTATTGTTAATATATTAAATCCTGAATGTATCGTTATAGGAGGTGGTGTTTCAAAAGCCGGCAGTATTATTTTGGATTTATTAGAGCCGTCTTTTACTAAAAATGTCCTTATTGATTTGCATGACACATCAATAAAACTGGCAACACTAGGCAATGACGCAGGTATATATGGAGCTGCCAGAAATATATTGAAGGATAGAGAGGCATAATAAATGAAAATTTTTAAGACAAGAGATTATTATGATATGAGTAGAAAAGCTGCAAATATTATTTCTGCCCAAATCATATTAAAACCTGATTGTGTACTTGGTCTTGCAACAGGTTCTTCTCCACTTGGTACATACAAACAATTAGTAGAGTGGTATAAAAAAGAAGATTTGGATTTTTCAAAAGTATCAACAGTAAACCTTGATGAGTATCGCGGACTTAGCCCTCAAAACGAGCAAAGCTATTATTATTTCATGCATAAAAATCTATTTAGCCAGGTTAATATCAGAGAAAATGCCACTTTTGTTCCTGATGGAATGAATAATGATATAGAAAAGGCATGTAAAGATCATGAAGACATTATAAACAGACTAGGCGGAATAGATTTGCAACTTTTAGGACTGGGAGAAAATGGTCATATTGGATTTAATGAACCGGCAGACGAATTTATTAAAGATACACACTGCGTTCAACTCTCAAGAAGTACGATAGAAGCAAACTCAAGGTTTTTCGAAGATATTAAAGATGTTCCTACCCAGGCTATTACAATGGGTATAAGAACAATAATGCGAGCAGATAAGATTTTAATCATAGTAAATGGTTCTAAAAAAGCAAAGATAGTTAAAGAAGCTTTCTGGGGACCGGTAACTCCTAAAGTTCCTGCTTCAATTCTTCAGATTCATAAAGATGTCACTTTGGTCGCTGATGAAGCAGCGCTTTCACAGGCACCAATCTAAAAGATTCACTTTAATGCTAAAATTCCGCTAGGGTAGAACAGTTTAAAAAAGTTTTAAAAAAGATATCCAACCTAAAGACAGGAGTCCCAAAAATGATTATTAAAAATGCACTTGTTTTTACATTAAATAGAGGATTTGTCAAAGAAGATGTTTTCATAAAAGATAATGTGTTCACCAGTAAAATAAACTATATGAAAGAAACTGCTTTACCTCAAGATAATCTCGAAAACAAACCATCAAATAGTAGTGATGTTATAGATGGAGAAGGATGCTATCTTATTCCAGGCCTTGTAGACGTACATTTTCACGGGTGCATTGGATACGATTTTTCTGATGGAGAGCAGGAATCTTTGAAGAAAATCGGAAAATATGAAGTTGAAAATGGTATAACTTCAATCTGTCCGGCAACAATGACTTTGCCCGTGGATAAGCTTGAAAAAATATGCAAAAATGCATATGAATATTCCAAAAATAATGATAAAAATTTATCTAGATTATGCGGCATACACTTGGAAGGTCCTTTCATTTCAAAGGAAAAGAAGGGTGCACAAAATCCAGAATATATAACAAATCCTGATATCAAAGCAGTAGAAAGACTATATGAAGAATCATGTAGTCTTGTAAAACTTATAACTATTGCGCCTGAACTTCAAGGATCAATAGAGTTTATAAAAAGTCTTTCTGATAAAATTCACATATCAGTAGGACATACAACCTCAGATTATCAAACTGCTTCAAAAGCATTTAAACTTGGAGCTGACCATGTTACACACATGTATAACGCCATGCCTTGCTTACTTCATAGAGAAAGCGGCGTTATAGGGGCAGCATTTGATAATCCACATGTAATGACAGAAATAATCTGCGACGGTATTCATATTCAAGATACAGTCATCAGAATGACATTTTCAATGTTCGGCAAGGAAAGAATAATCCTTGTAAGTGATAGTATGATGGCTACAGGAATGAATGATGGAGAATATGAACTTGGAGGTCAGAAAGTATTCGTAAAAGGAAAGCTTGCCACCTTGAAAGATGGCGTAATAGCAGGATCAGCCACAAATCTTATGGATTGTATGAAAAAAGCAGTTTCCATGGGAATTTCACTTGAAGATTCTGTACGATGCGCTTCCTATAACCCAGCAAAATCAATAGGACTTGATAGTATAATAGGTAGCATAGAAAAAGGAAAACTAGCAGACTGTGTCCTTTTATCTATTTCGGATTTATCTATAAAGAAAGTAATTTTAAATGGCAAAATAGTAGATTAAATTCAGTTCAACTAATGTCGAATTCACCCCCTCGCAAACTATTCGAAAAATCAGCGTTTTGCGAATAGTTTGGGAGGGGTAATTAATACTACTGTTTTAAACATTATCTAGCAGTTCTTCTCTGCTATCATTACAAAAAGCTGTTTACACATTTTTGCATATAAACAGCTTTTCGTAATTGTGCATTTATTTTGATATACTCTTAGATTTCTCTAATTGTGTCTCCGGCGGAATTGTTTTTTCACGGTAATTAATAAATCTTTCAAATTGGATTCTAAGGAATGCTGCAATTGGTACAGATAAAAGCATTCCCAATAATCCACCTATTGCACCTCCAAATAATAAAGCCACTATTACAAGCGCTGGATGAACATCTACACTGTTACTAAGAAGTTTGGGATTAATGATATTTCCATCGATGGTCTGTAGAATAAATATAATCACTATACCGATAACCATCAATCTGAATTCGCCTTTTATAAGACAACTTAATATAGTCATTCCATAAGCAACGATAGGGCCTACATATGGAATAAGATTTCCGATTCCTGTTGCTACACCAATCAAAGCTGCATATGGAACTCCCAATAGTCCAAGGCCAATGCTAACCACTGCTGCCATAAATAATGCATCTGCAAACTGACCTCTTATGTATCCTGAAAAGCACTTATCAAGATCACAGCAGGCTATACTTAATACTTTATAGATTTTATCGCCAAATATCGCATGAAACGCCTTTTTCCAATAATCTGAAAGCTTCTTGGTATCTCCTAGAAAATATATGCAGAATATAATTGCAAAAAAGAAATTGATAACTGTATTTTTTATTACTGTAAAAGCACCTAGAATTCCAGTTCCTAATCCTCCAACAAGATTAGTTCCCTTACTACTGCCAAAACTACTCAAATAGCTAGATAAACTAGTAAATAATTCATTAAAAGAGGGAATTTCAAAGTTATAATTATGAAGTAATGCTCTAACTCCTTCATAAAAATTAATAGCCTGAACACCTATATCATGAATGATTCCCTCAAGTTCATCAGGTTTAACAAAGTGAATATTGGAAGTAAACGCTGATATAACCATTGATAATAATATAAAAATACTCAGGATTATAATGAAGAATGCATTGAAAATGGCAAGGCTTCGACATAATCCGCTTTTCTTTTTTAAAAATGGAATACGTAGAAAAATCTTGTCAAAGAAATTCACAACCGGAAATAGTAAATAAGTAAGAACCAAACCAAAAAGAAGCGGGGCTATAACATTTATTACCCAAATAAACGCATTTCCAAAACCATTAAAAATAGCACCACTTTGATCTAAAATAAGCATTACAGCATAACATAAAGCAACTGTTACAATAGAAATAGCTGATATTCTTGCATATTTCTTCTTCAGAAAAATTTTCATACATTCTCCTTTTGCAGCATAAATTATAGGTGTAAGGAACAAGAATTGTTTTTAACAAAAAACTATCCTCCATTTCAATATTACAGCTATAATACGCTGCTAGCAAGGAAAAACAAAAAAGGTGATCAGCCGTATAAACAGAATAAACTGTATCTTACAACTAATCACCTTAATATAATAAAAATCGGGGTGACAGGACTCGAACCTGCGACTTCCTGCTCCCAAAGCAGGCGCTCTAGCCAAACTGAGCCACACCCCGATTAAACATCAGCGCTTGTTGTATTGATTATATCTCGCGCGGACATTTATAGATTTTATAGTATAGTGTTTATTTTGTCAACACTTTTTTGAAAAAAATCCAAAAATATTTTCGTACTACCATTCCGATGCACTTTCAAAGGTTGTTTCTTTAAAATAGCAAATAACTATCTCTTCTTTTTACTTTTTAATAGCTTTTTGTTTTCATACATGTTTTGATCTGCTTTTGTAAATACCGAGACAACGTTTTCTTCATTGCTGAATTTAGCCATACCACAGGCAATTACTATTCCGCCGTTACATATTGCATCCTCATTGTGTTTTGAAATAAGTTCTACTAACTCATCACTTCTTGAATAATCTTCATCTTGTGATATAACCACAAATTCATCTCCGCCTACTCTATAAACAGGGCTTCTTTTAAATGTACTACATATTATCTTACATGCGGAACAAATACATTCATCTCCTGCTTTATGACCTAGGGTATCATTTATTTTCTTTAAATCGTTTACATCCAGAACAACAATGGCAAATTCCGGCTGGCGTCGCTCAATAATTCTTCGATTCATGAGTTGTTCTCGTTCCTGATACGCATTTTTGTTTTTGATACCTGTCAGTGCATCTATATGTGCAAGGTTTTGAACCTGTGCAAGTTTTTCCACATATTCTCTTTTGATGCTCATAGCATCTGTTACATCCTGACAAAGACCAAGCAGACATTCTCTGCCTGTATCATCCACAAACTTTAGTTTAGTAGTCTGAAATTGGCGTTTATTTCCCTTAGCATCCGGCACATCTTCATAAAAGATATATGGTTTATCCATGGAAAGAGCCTTTTTGTCATCTTCTATAAAATGAAGAGCTGTTGCCTCATCGAAAATTTCAAAATCAGTAAGTCCAGCAACATCTTCAGGTGTTTCTTTGTGCGCGTAATCCGCAAAGGCCTGATTACAAGCAAGATATTTTCTTGTAATAACGTCTTTAGAAAATGTCATTGCAGGCATATTTGTCAAGAGAGCTGAAACTGATTTCTTTAATTCTGCTATTTTTCTGCTGGCATCAGCTTCCTCTTTAAGTCTGACATTTTCTTTCTGTAACTTTGCGTATTCTCCAGACATCTTTTTTAAAGCCTTTCTATCATCACCAAAAGAGTTTCTTGCCTCGGCTGAAGATAAAATGGCTATCATAATAGCAGAAACGCCTGTAACAGAATTTACCGCTATCCGCCATGCAATAATCTGGATAATTTTTCCATCTGCTGTCCTGTCATCTACTATAACTCTTTTTCCATCCTTAGCGCATTGTAAAACCGCCTTCAAAGAACGACTACCTGGTCTATCTATAATGTTTTCTGTGTTAAATTCTTTTATTCCTACAACACTTGGGAAATTATCTTTTATATATTTTTTAAAGGTTATATTAGCCTTTACTACTGATAGTTTTGATTTGTCACATTCAATCATAACCATCGGCCAGGTATCAAAATAATCTGTAGATTGTTTTGTATCTGTGCTTGAAAGAGAAAGATTATATAAATTTACTTTTCCAAGCTGAGCATAATAATCTGATTCTTTTGGATTCTCGAATCCAATCTGGATTCCTTTTTTACTTCTTTCTATTATCTCTGTAAGAGAAATTGGTTTACAAAAATAATACCCTTGCAGCATAGTGCATCCTATATCTTTTAGGAAATCTGCCTGTTCTTTAGTTTCAACTCCTTCTGCAACGGTATCCATACCAAGTGACATCGCCATTCTGACTAGTTCTGTAAGTATTATCTTTGATTTTTCGCTCGTATCTATTTGTTGCACAAAAAGCATGTCGATTTTTATAAGGTCAAAAGGTATTTTTTGAAGAAGAATAGGTGAAGAATAACCACTTCCATAGTCATCCATCCACACAGAAAAGCCTAAATCTTTGAATCTTTTAATTTCCTGTAATATATAATCTACATCATCTGCTACAGCGCTTTCCGTAATCTCAATTACTAGCCTATCCCTTGAAATTCCAGATTGATCTACCCTTTTTCGTATGTCTTCGACAATATCACAAGTATAGAAATCGGATCTTGATAGATTAACTGAAATAGGAACTACGTATAGTCCGCTGTCCGACTGTTCTTTCATTTTCTTAAGCACGCACTCCACTACATATAAATCAAGTTTGTAAATAGTATTGGTTTCTTCAAGAGCTGGAATAAAGGTAGCAGGACTAATGAAGCCTTTTTCAGGATCTTCCCACCTTGAAAGGGCTTCTTCATGGCACACTTTTTGATTTGCAGTTCTAATAATTGGCTGATAATATGCTTTTATCCAGTTATTATTTATAGCCTTATCTATATTTTCTACCACATATTGCTTTTCTTCGATTGCAGTCATCATGCTTGATTCAAAAAGATATACTTTACTGGCAAAATCTTTTTTACCAACATCACACGCAATCTTAGCTCTATCACAAGCACCACTTATACTTATACTCTCATCATCATAGATATACATTCCGATATTTAGTGGAAGCCTTTTTTCACCTTCGACTTTGTTGCTAAACTCAATCAGTTTCGGAATTTGCTTTTTTGCAATTTCATTATCTATAAAAACGCAGAAATGGTCTGCGCTAAATCTGCTGCAATTCTCATGACTAAATAGTTCTATTATCTTTTCAGCAAAAGATTTTAAATATCTATCTCCTTCTTCAAGCCCGTATTTTTGGTTATAAACTTTCATTCCTTGAAAATTCATGAAAAGAATTGCTGGTTTTAAACCATTTTTACGCATTTCTTCGCAACCTTCTTTGGCTAGTTCAAAAAAATAGGTCATAGAAGGCAAACCCGTCAAATAATCATGACCGGTTTTGGTATAATAACTTCTTTCTATAAGCTTATTATTAAGTAAGTTTAAAAGAGAGTCTCTTCCTTTTTTTCCATCGTCTATGTATGGACCTTGGTCTGTATACCATACAATAGCAAGACGTACTCCATTTTCTTTTTCGATGTGTCTTCCATACGCATGGATAATTCTGTAGCCATCACCTTTTTTACTTCTGTAAACAGCATCGTAAAATCCACCCTCAGTTGCAAATTTATAGGCAGCATCTCCTATATCCGAAAGATCATCTGGGTGTGTATCACGATACATATTACTGTCCATAAGATTATATACTTCTTCTTTTGCCATATTATCAAAATTTAATAGTTCATAAAAACCTCTGGACAAAGCTACAGTTACTACTCTTCTATTAATAAATTGATATACTGCAAAAGGTATTGGACTTCTTTCTATGAAAGCTAATTCTTCATCACTATATCTATACTTTTCCAAGAAATTAACCCTCCTGCGCAACAATGATAAAATATGGACCTACTTTACTATATTGTATCATAAAATGATTTATTTTTTATCGATATTATGTCTTATGCCTATATAAAAAAATCGGAACATTACGGCAATGTTCATAAGACAGTAACGCAAAATGAGCATTGTCGCGGTAGATTGGCAAAAAAGAAGAAGTCTGAAAGGAACATACCTTCCAGACTTCCTTTTCTTATTAAAATAATGAGATGGTTTATGCTTTTACATCCACCTCGCCACCTATTAATTACTTAATCCTACTTAATGACGCTCCGCCTCTATACATTTCTGAGAAATCCTCTTCATCCCAGGTCTCATAATATTCAAGTATATCTGCATCACCTTCAGCAGTCTGATATGTATACTGTATTCCACCGGCAGACTCCGCCTTTATTTTATATTCGTCATCAGCATTTTTTTCAATTTCACTGATTTTATCAGAATGATCTAATGCGAAAGCACCATCTTTCATGTGACCATAGTTTACCTCTGCTTCTGTAAACTGCACATAATACTCAGGCTGCATGTCTTCTCCATCCATATATCCTACGGAAGCTGTCTGCCAGGTTCCAGGGATTGCAAGAGCCAGATCATCAGTACTCTCTTCTGTCTTTGATCCGCATCCCACAGTTCCTACGGTTAAAATTATTAACGTTGTCAACAATACTTTCTTCATATTCTTTTTCAAAACCCTTTCCTCTCCCTGGCCTTTTGGATCAGCTCCTCAGCTTCCTTAAATGCTCCAGGGAGATAGTCTGCCTGCCACTCCTTGCCCTCTTTTTCTTTACTAGGCGTTTGCGAAATGCCAGAAGCCGCGTAATTACGGCATTCTTTTTGCTACAAAATTAAACAACTCCTCACTGGTTCATGGCAAAATTGAGTTGTCGAAAAACAATCAACCATGCCCCAAAGAAAGGAGTTGTCACCTATATGATACCATATCATCAGTTGACTTTGGCCGATGTTTTTACAGAAACTCAAAAACTTTTTGAATCCGATAAACCTGAATTCCTGAAACTGCTCGAATCTTCCATATGATAATGCTCCTATGGAGAGATATTTTAATACTCTAAAAAATAATCTCATAAACCACCATTATTACCGCTCAGAGAAAGAACTCTATGAGGCTGTCGAAGAATTTGCGTATGTTGAATATTAATCATTCAAGACCGCATTCTTATAATAATTACAAAACACCTTTTGAGGCACGCTACGGGATGTCATAATCCTGTAGCAATTACTTAGACCAGATCGTTACAAAAACACTTGACCACAACACTGTTTCAATAGATAATAAGAATCACCTTACTGGAAACATATTCCATGCACCACATGACCATGAATCAGAAATAGATTTTGATACTTATATAGAGAATGATACTGCTAAATATTCATACACAATTAAATATACAAAATCTGATTTAGAAAACGAACCTAAACTGATTCTCAATCTTGGAAAAAATGAAATCTATGCAAGACATGGTTATATTTTTAAAGATGAAAACATTGAAAACTACTTTTTAGGACAAATTTGGTACGTACCTACAACATTCCCTGAAGATTTCGATGATAGCTGCTTTTCTGAAACTGAACGACAAAATCTAGAATTATTTAATGAATTATGTAAGTAATACTTATAAAAAATAAAGAATACATTACTAACAAGAGAGGACTTGAAATGAAAAAACAACTATTAATACTTACTATCACATCTTTACTATTAATTAGTGGATGTTCAAAACCACAATCAACAACTGACACCATGCCAAATACAACCTCCGAAAACTCTCAAGATTCTATTACTAATACAAATAACAATGAACATATTGAGAGTACAGAAACAACAGATTACTCTGATTATATAGGATTATGGTCCACAGATGGTTCACGAATAAAAGATAATGGCGCTGAATTTACTATAGAAATTCAAGCAAACAAAATAACTAATGCTTATCTTTTTACACAAACAAGCTCATATGATAGATTTGCTGAAATTGAAAATATAACTGGCACTATCGAAAATGGAACTTGCACATATAAATTCACTGATGATGGTTGGGGTAATAGCGGAACGCTTTTAATTCACTTAGAGAATAATACTATTACTATTGATGTAAAAGATTTTGTTATGTCGGATCAAAACGTAATTGGTTACGGAATTGATGGACATTATGATTTAATTAAAGTTCAAGAAAATGATTCACAAAATACCACCAGCAATACTAGCTTAAAAAAATATAATGAGAACTGGACTACTGAACAGATAATGGCTGAACTTGATAAACGAAAATCAAACAAGAATGCCACCTCATACTATTCTGTTTTCCTAAAATATATGGAAGAAGATCGTGAATGCACTGATATCTCTGTCGATTGCTATCCACTTTTTAATACAGATACTCAATATTATCACGCATCAGATTTCGAAAACCTTCCTCCTGTAATCATTCATTTAGCAAAAAACGAAATCTATGCCAGACATGGTTATATTTTTACTGATTCCGATTTAAACAATTTTTATCTCTCTCAACTATGGTATATTCCCGAAATCCAAGCAGCAGACTTTAATGATAACGAATTTAATGAATACGAAAAATACAATCTAGAACTTCTTTCCAAATTAGATACATATAAAAAAGGGGCTGTGAAAAAATGAGAAATATTTCATTATCAATATCATTTTGCGAAACAAGCTGTTGCGTAATTGGGAACAGCCTGTAAAACTGATGCATATATAAGAGATTTCGTGGAGAGAATGATTTTACATCCGGCAACTCTTTTTGATATTGTCAATATTACTTTACACTTATTACTCGTACATCCAGTTACCTGTTTTATTATGCAGCCATTGCCATTGAATCATAGTATCGCTTTCTCTTGACCATAGGAGGAAGACCATTATTGGAGGTACATATCCTCCTGTTATTCCAATAGCTGATAAAGTATCTCCAGCTTATTACCTTTAGTTCTTCAACAGTAAACTGAGTAGATTTAATATTTCTGGAGTAGAACAGTTCATCTTTCATCCTTGCCCACATACTTTCGCACCTGGCATTATCATGACATCTGCCACCA
>NZ_AUKC01000041.1 GCF_000424545.1 Butyrivibrio sp. NC3005
GATATGCCTACATACAGTTTGTGCAGATTTCAAAATGGCAAAACATACAACTGTGATCTTAACGCTTCGTATAATATAGCAGCCCGCTATTATATACGAGAAATTTTTAAATCCTGTTCGGTGACGGACAGGTTGGACATTGAGGCTAAAGTCCCTCAGTGCTCTAAGAGAAGCACCTGCACGTTGGCTGACCTTATTAGCTTAAATGCGGTCTTAGACAACATATTAGTTGCCTAAGTACTGAGTTTTAGCCGTATGGACAGAAACGCAGTCCGATGCCCTAAAAGGCAACCACAACGTAGATTGTGGCAATAGGAAGCACGCGACTTTAGTCGTGTGAGGCTTCACGTAACATGTTCACATGCATTCGTCAAAATAGATATCAAAATGTTATAATAAAGAAGAGAGTGTCAACAAATGGTTCAGAAAGGAGTCTTTATGGAAACGTTTTATTATGAAGCAGAGCACATATTGCACTACATAGTTGAATTTTCTACACTTCTTCTTGAAATGTTTGGTATTTGTATTCTTGTTTTCACAGCTCTTAAGAGTTTTGTTTTTTGGCTCAAGAAAGATGATTCGATAAGACTGGAACTTGCACAGGGAATTGCCCTTGCACTGGAATTCAAGCTAGGAGGAGAGGTGCTTAGAACTGTTGTAGTCAGAGAATGGTCAGAGCTTGGAATACTTGGTGCAATTATTGCTCTTAGAGCAACACTCACATTCCTTATTCATTGGGAGATAAAAAATGAAGAGAAGGCTTTAGAGCCTAAATTAGAGAAAAATAAAGAAAAGGAAAGCGAAGAATAAGTAATAATGGTAGGAAACAGATCACTTGACTTTTTAGAGCAGATTAAAAATTCATCTATTCCTCATGGAAAAGAGAAAGCATCGTTAAAGAAAGAAGATAAACATAATAATGCAAAATCAGAAGAACTAATTGCGGTAATTGACACTGAGACTAACTGGGATAATGAAGTTATGAGTGTTGGAGTGGCGATAGGAGATTCTAAAAGTTTTGAGTGCCTGGATGTGAAATATTATATCTTTGAACGTGAAAGCATCCGTGGGGGAATGTTCTCGAATGTGTTATATGGAAAGTCAGGAGTGGAAGATATTAAATGTACTAGAAAAGTAGCTATGATTGATTTGAAAAAATACTTGGAAGCTCGGAATATTACTAAAATATATGCTTACAATGCTAAATTTGACTATGGACATCTGCCAGAATTGGCTGATTTTGCGTGGCATGACATCATGAGACTTGCGGCCTATAAACAATATAATGCTTCAATTCCTCAGAATATGGAATTTTGTAAGACTGGGCGACTGAAAAGAGGCTATGGAGTAGAAGAAATCTTAAGAATGCTGAAGAAGGATAATAGTTATAATGAGGTACATAATGCAGCAGCAGATGCTAGAGATGAACTTTTGATCATGAAGCTTCTTGGCCATTCAATTGATATGTATAGGTTCTTGTTTTCATCAGGAAAATCAAGAACCGTACCAGACCAAAATTTGTCGTTAAGATAAATTTTGTCCTGCAAAGCAGGATTCTTGCTGATGATTATCCTAAATCTCAGCAAGAAGTCATAGATTTTGGTAACTTCGTTCTAAAAACTATGCAAACTGTTCTTTTTTAGTGCTAAGCCTTGGAGCGGTTTGCCACTTGGTTTTTGTTCTCGCGAAACTCGAATCAAAACGAATTAACATAATAATAAATTTGTATGTGTTATGTATTTAGCGCCTTTTTAGCAGAAAAAATAAATAAACGAAAAAAAGTTTGTAAATTATTGTTGACGTTTGGGAAAATTCTTGCTATTATAAACAAGTCGTCGCGAGAGATGAACGCGATGATTGTTCGCGGAAGTGTCGGAATTGGCAGACGAGCAAGACTAAGGATCTTGTGATAGTTATATCGTGAGGGTTCAAGTCCCTTCTTCCGCACTAGTTTGCAAGGCTTCAGAGCACTAGAGAAGGGAGTGCTTTGAAGCTTTTCTTTTGCAAAAAAATAAACAAAACAATTTATCGGATAGTTTGTCACTACTTACTGATAAGAAAATTACTTCATAAGGTGATATAGGTTATGATTACTTTTGAGGTTGATAGCATATGCTTTTTAATCTAATTTTAAGCAATACTTAGTATGATTCTAATTACTGTTTACAAGTAGTGGTTAGTAAACAATTTTTGCTTATTTGGAATAAAGTGACGAATGACGATAACTGTTTTGAACCAAAAGAGGGAGTATAATACTCGTAGTTTTATAGAATTTTGGAGGAGATTGTTACCGATGAAGACGAAAAAGATGCTTGGATACTATGATTATACTGTTGTTCTGACTTATGTTGGAATGTTGTGCGCATTTACATCTATTTTGATGGCTATTAACTGTAATTTTCTTGATTCGGTTATGCTTTTGATGTTGGCTGGATTGTGTGATATGTTCGATGGAACAGTTGCTTCAACCAAGGAGAGAAGCTTTAGTGAGAAGCGTTTTGGTATCCAGATAGATTCATTGAGTGATCTTATTAGTTTTGGAATTATGCCTGCTATTTTTGTATACATGATTTCTGAGAAAAATTTTGCTATTGGAATTGTATCTTCGTTGTATGCTCTTTCTGCTTTGATTAGACTGGCTTACTTCAATGTATTAGAAGAAGAGAGACAGAATCATACTTCAGAGAAGAGATCTGTATTTCAGGGAGTACCAGTTACAACGATTGCTATATTACTTCCGGTTATTTACATTTTAAATGTTGAGAATAGATTTAAGAGTTTTATTCCATATGCAGTTTTATTATGTTTTTGTGGAATTGGATTTCTTTCTCCAATAGAAGTTAAGAAGCCTAATCTTGTTGGAAAAATCTGTCTTATTATTGTTGGACTTGCAGAGGCTTTTGGGATTTTCTTTGTAGGATGGAAGCTGGCATGAAAGAGTCATTGTCTGTAAGATTTTTATATGGAACAGTACTTGGTAGATTTTTTTTAAAGATTTTGATTGACCCTAGAATTTCAAAAGTTTTTGCAAAGTACATGTCTTCAAAGTACTCTAAGGTAATAATACCGTGGTTTGTTAAAAAGAATGGTATTAATATGGACAGGTTTATTATCCCTAAGGGTGGATATAAATCGTTTAATGATTTTTTTACAAGAAAGCTTAAGGTAGTACCGTATATAGATGACAAAGCACAACTTATTTCTCCTTGTGATGGTTATCTTACTGTTAAAGATATAGATGATGATTCTGTTTTTGAGATTAAACATAGCAGATATGATCTTAGACGTCTTTTAAAAAGTAAGAAGCTTTCGAAGGAATTTAAAGGTGGCACTGCTCTTATCTTTAGATTGACACCTTGTCATTACCATAGATATGATTTTTGTGCTGATGGCAAGATTGAGGCTTTTCGCAAAATAAAGGGAGTTTTGCATTGCGTAAGACCAATTGCGGTAGGTAAGCTGAATGTTTTCTCGCAGAATTCTAGAGAATACATTGTTATGAAATGTGATGACAATAGAAAAGTCATTCAAATGGAAGTTGGGGCAATGCTTGTAGGGAAAATTGCTAATTCTAAGAACTCTGAACCTTCTTCGGTTGTTAAGAAGGGAGAAGAAAAGGGCTTTTTTGAATACGGCGGTTCTACAATTATTGTGTTATTAAATGAAAAAGTGAAAGTCAACAGGGATATTTTGGCAAGGGAAAAAGTTGGAAATGAGATACCTGTGATGATTGGGGAATCATTACTGTGAAACTTGGATAAATATTATTGAAAGACAAGTTTTCAATAATGATAAGTGGGAAAATAATATGAAGATAAATGGATTTTTTAAAAAGTATTGGGAAAGATTTAAAAAAGCAATTCACAGTCCTGTATTGTTATTTTTACTTAGTTCGATTGCTTTACATATGATTACATACTTCGGAACCCGTTTGTTTACAAAGAAAATGGAACATTTTGACATGACGACTATGTTGGATGACAAAATTCCATTTGCATCCTGGACCATAATTATTTATTTTGGGTGCTATTTGTTCTGGGGAATCAATTATGCGTTTGGTTGTCTTCAGGATGAGGAAGAAGCAGAAAAGTTCCTAAGTGCTGATTTCATAGCAAAATTCGTTTGTCTTATTTGCTTCGTGGTCATACCTACTACGAAATCAAGACCAGTACCTTCAGATGATGGAGTATTCAATCTTGCAATGGTTTTTCTGTATAGAATAGATGCAGCGGATAATCTGTTTCCATCGATTCATTGTTTGACAAGTTGGTTTAGTGTTATAGCAATTAGAAGACAGAATGATATACCAAAAGCATATAAATATTTTTCTGTTTTATTTACACTAGCTATTTGTATATCAACCCTCACAACGAAGCAACATGCAATAGTTGATACTATTTCGGGTGTGATGTTAGCAGAGGCTAGTTACCAGTTTGTATGTAGATATGATTTTGTATCTGGTTATAAAAAAGTTTTGGTTAGCATTAAAGATAAAGTTGTCCGAAAGAAGCGGAAAGGTTATAAATACCGTGACGCGGCTTGAGCGACAAAAATAGTGATTTAAAACTATCGCTTCCTGGAATTAGAAGAATAAGCGTTAAGCTTACTTTTAATTTCAAGAAGCTTTTTTATTGTGTTTTTTTATCAAGTAGGTGATTCTTTCTTTGGAAAGATTTTCATGGCCACATTATTTTTGAGAATCATTTTTAACTTGCAAGATGGATTTTCTAAAATAATGACTATTTATATTCAAATATAAGTATATATGGTTGTAAAAAACTCACAAAAAGAAATTTTTTTGTAAATGCGTGAGCTTTTTGTGATAATATTAAAGTCATTAATAGATGTGTGTTCAAAATTGAAAAGTATTGAGCAAGGAAAAAGAAATATGTCTAAGTTAGATTTGAAGAAACTAAGCAGAGCACAGCTTTTGGAAATGATGCTTAAGTTTTCCGAAGATGCCGAAGCAGCTGCTGAAAGAGAAAAAAACTTATTAGAACAGTTTGAAAAAGAAAAAGAACAAATTTTGCAGGAAAGTGCTAAGGAACGGAGCATGCTCATTGAAAACTTTGATTTAGAAAGAAGTGAAATGCGTCAAAAGTTTTCAGAGCAAAAGGCGATAATGCAGGAAAAATTTGATAAGGATATTTCTGGTCTTAAAGCAAGGCTTGAGAGAGAAAAAAAGCAGATGCAATGCGAAGTAGACGATTCACTTAGAAAGATTGAGAATTCCCAATCACTTGCAGAGGCATCTATTCAGCTTGGAGGAATAATGGAAGCTGCGCAGAAGGCTGCTGATTTATATGTTTCAACAATCGAAAACAAAGCAAAAGAAGAATATGAAGACTTTAAAAGAGAAATGTACGAAACAAAACGCGGATTAGAACAGTTAGAAAGAGACACAATTATAAAATGTCAGAAAATGGAAGATGAAACAAGGCTAAAATGCAGCAAGATGAGTAGAGCTGCTGGAATTTAGCTAGGTTAGAGAAAACTTGCATCTAATTGCTTGTGTAGGGATATATAAAGACAGTATGTGTATAGATAGAAACGAAATATGAGTTCAATTATGTCAGAAAAAATATCTAATGAAAAAAAAGAAGAGATTCAAAAGCCAAGTGCAGATGAACTGAGAAAAGAGCTAATAAGAATTCAGAAAAAAAGTGAATTTAGGAAAACTTTAAAACAGGCAATATTTGCAGTGTTAGTAGCTGGTGCTATTGCTGTTCTTATTTCAAGCTTTTTTGTTACGGTTTTGCGAATAAGCGGTAATAGTATGTATCCATCTTTAGAAACAGGAGAAATAGTGTTGGCGCGCAATACAGAAGATTTTCAGGTTGGCGAGATGATTGCTTTTTATTATAACAACAAAGTTCTGGTTAAAAGAGTAATAGGATCACCTGGAGATTGGATAAATATTGACGAGGCAGGTAATGTTTCGATTAATGGTAATCCAATAGAAGAGGACTATTTAGTTACTAAGAAAAGTCTGGAACCGACGGATATAAAATTTCCATATCAGGTGCCTGAAAACAGGTATTTTGTTTTGGGAGATAACAGGAGTGAATCAATAGATTCAAGATCTAATTCGGTAGGATGCGTTACAAAAGAACAACTTATAGGAAAGGTATTTTTTAGAGTATATCCATTTGGGAGAATGGGGATACTGAAAACTGGAAAATAAAATCAGGGATGATAATATGCGAAAAAGAGACGAAGATTGGGCTAAACTCTATCTGAGCATAAAAAAGAATAAAAATCTAGTTTTAAGAATAATGCTTTTGGTAGTAGCTGTAGCTGTTATTACCACAATGTACATTCTTCATAAGTCTGCGTCTGCACTTACTAGTGATTCTACAGGTGAAGTTGGAATGGTTCTTGATACAGATTCTAATGATGAAAGAAACAGTGAGACTAATGAAGATGTACAAACAGAAGATGAACAAGATAAAAGTGAAGAAAAAAGTCAAGAAGAGTATGGTTCTTTAAGTCAAAATGATGAAGGCAAGGTAAATCCAGGGAATAACGAAGAACAACAAGAAAATAGCAAAAATGATTTGGCATCACAATCAGATAGTGCAGTGAATGAAGTATCATCCGATAAAGGAATGTCTGTTAAAGATGCTTCGGATAGTTCGAGTTTGGAAAGTACAGATGACTTATCAAACAGTTCAGTTTCTGCCTCTTCTAAAGATAAAGAAATCAAGGAGCAAAATAAGGCTATTGTTTACTCTTTGTATGTTGATAAAGATGGACAGATTATTTATCGTAAAAATGGCGAAGATAAAAGTGTTCTCAGTATTAAGGATAAACTTGATTTAAGCAAGGCTCCAAGAGAAATTGAAGGATATAAGTACCTACATTCTAAAATTGGAGATGTTAAGATCAAGAATATTTTTAAGAACAAAACGGTAAGTGATAAATCTCATACAGCATCGACTGTTGATAAAGAAGAAAATTCTTCTTTTTTTTATGAAACAGAAGATGCGACCGTTGCTGAAATCAAAGAAGATACAGATATTTGTTTTGTTTATCAAAAACAAGAAGAAAGAGTTAAACGAATTTATTCATATCAGGATTCAAAAGTTAAGGTTACAGCAATTCTAGAAAAGCCGGAAGCGCTTCCAGATGATGCAAAGCTGAGGGTAACACCTGTTACAATGCATTCAGAAGAGTACAATTACGAAGCTTATATGGAATCGCTTAATAACAATTCAAAGGCTATTGCTAAATCAAATGATTCAAAAGAAATAAAATATGATGAAACAAATACTTTGCTCTATGATATAGCTTTCTTTTTGGATGATAATGAAATCGAACCTGAGGCTGGAAGCGTAAAGATAAATGTTGAATTTATTTCTAATCAGTTGAAAGAGAATATTAGTGCTAAGGAAAAAGACTCAGTAGAAATAGTTCATCTTCCGGTTTCAGAAGATAAGAAAAGTGATGACAATTTAAACATAAAAACAAGTGATATCACAGCAAGTGATATTAAAGCAGAGCCGCTTACAAATGGAAATGTGGATATAGACAAAGAAAAAGCAAGTTTTGAACTCGATAGCTTCTCAATAGTAGCATTTACCACTAAAACAGGTGTTTATGTTAATCCTTATTCTTTGCAAAAAGGAATGGATGTTGGTATCGATTATTCTTTCGGAGATGCCAAGTATTTTGGAATTGTTGCAAACGAAATTCAAAAAATGGCACATATGGATTCAAATGTTGCAACCAAAAAATTCTATGGCGATGGCGGAAATATAACTCTTGGAGCATATACGGGTAATAATAATCCTGGTGTATGTTACCTCGGAGAAGTCGGATGCGGTATTAGAGTTGACAGAGGAAATGTATATGTTCCTTCGAAAGATGCCTATAAAGTTAATGTATCGTATGGATATAGAAAAATAACTGATTTAGACACTTCTTTGATAAACTCTTACATTGACCAGATGAATCAGAAAATAGCAGAAACGTCATGGCAGATGTATTATCAAAGCGATTGGAATGTGTACAAAACCAATACACCAGATCAGAACTCGACAGAGGTTGATATTTCTAAAAGCGGAGATGGAACTTATTATATAGCAACAGATGATTATTTTGGAAAATATTGGAAATCTGTTCAAAATGGAGGCTTATCCATTAAAAAAAGGAAAAACCAGAAAATTGTTTTCAATATTTCATTAGAACAAGTGTCAATTCCAAGGTTTTATGTAGAAGTAACTGATGGAGAAGGAAGATTTGAATCGACTTCTCAGTCAGGAAGTGCAGTTCAAAGAGAATCAGAATCAATTATATTCAATATGCCATATGCAAAAAGTGTCGATACTGATGGAGGAGTTTTGGGAATCTTCGTTGCACCATATGCAGAAATGAAGATTTCAGGTACATCTTCAGGATGGGCATTTGTTAATAAGCTGTGCAATAACGGAAATGAATGGCACTGCGTCTGGAGAAATATGCCAAAGGATATTCCAACTCCGAATTTGCAGAAAAAAACAGTTCCGGCAAAATTGATTATGTATGCTCAGAAACTCGTTGACGATCATCCGGCATATGATAATCAAAAGTATAATTTCAACGCAAAACAGTTTAAGGTTGACAGCAATGGAAACAGTAAATATTTTGGAAATCCTATAGTCGTTCAGAACAATAAAGGAATAATAACCTTTGATTTTGGAAATGTTGAAAAAGAGGGAGATTATTACTACAGAATATATGAAGAAAAGGGTAATGACCCGGAATGCACATATGACAATAGCGTTTACCTTGTTCATTTCAAGGTCTGCAAAAAAGTGGAAGGTAATTTAACAACGTACTATGTTGCAGATAATGGCCCAGATTTTCATGCAATTGGTCACATGTCTAATCCTTCAGAAGCTTCATGGTCAACGGTACTTGCCGGAAGATCATATAATTGCAAGGAAATTATTTTTTACAATTACACTTCGGTGAGAGTTCTTTTCAAAAAAATGTGGATTAATGGAGGAGCAAAGCTTCCTTCACCAAATGAAGTTGATTTCAAACTCTATTACAGAGCTGAAGATGATTGGCAGATAAAAGAAGTGCCTAAGAGCATTCTTAATAAAAGGCCTACCATGGAAAGAACTGATACAACTATTTGGAAGTGTCAGTGGACAGGACTTCCATCGAGGATAAATGGTAAGAAAGTGCGCTACCTTGTTAAAGAAACAAAGATTCCACAAGGGTATCTTTCTACAACAGGAGAAGTGAATGAATTTTCTTCTGTAGCCAATTATTCATGGGCAAATGAGAGTAATGAAGCATGGATAACGAATATTCATTATATAAAATATACAGTGAATAAAAAGTGGGAGAACGATTCAGAGAAAAATAGATGGGATAAAGTTCATGTTGTCCTTAAGTGGTCACTTGATGGCAAAAATTGGAATGATAAAGGCGTAAAGCTAGTTGACAATAATGAGGTTATGACAGATAGATGGGAAGCTGATTTAACAGCCAATAATAATTGGAGCTATACCTTCGAGAACTTGCCGCTTGGAAATTGCAGCGGTCAGACTTATCAGTATAAAGTTTTTGAGTATTATCAGGATAAGAATGGCAACTTGACTGAAATGCAACAATATGATGTTGAAAAAGGTGGCGGAAATCAGGTTGAAGGTTATTTTCTTGTTGGCTACAAGGATGAGATAGTAGATCAGGATGGAAATCATCAGGTCACTTTAACTAATGCATCTACATCAGTGACCATTAACAAAGACTGGGTATTTAAGGGCGAAAAGCTTGATGCTTCTTCTGAAAAAATAAAAGGAAGAATAGCTTATTTCAAGCTTATGTCAACAAGTAAAGCGAATAGAAATGTTCCAATCTGGGTAGATTTAAATGGTGATGGAAAAGGTGATCTTATAGCTTTGTCAGAGGAAAATAACTTTGAAGCTACATTTAATGGATTGCCTGTAAATGTTGGAAAATATTCTGTTGCATACTATTTTGTCGAAACAGATCAATATGGAAATGAAATAACAGACAACGTAAGGTACTTTGACAGAACTGGCACTGCTACAAACGTAGCAGGAAACTGCTGGAAAAACTTTTACAAAACAATAAAACTAGAGTATCGCTGCGAGAACACGCTTTCAAACTATGAGCTTCCTGAAACAGGAGGAAAGGGTACTAAGAAGTGGCACGTAGTTGGAATAATTATGATACTAATCTCTTTGACAATTTTTTTGGTAAAGAGTAGAAGCTTAAGGGAATATTGATGTTGCATTAACAAGAGATTATGTGGGAATGAATGATTTTTCATGGAAGGAAAAAAGAAAAAAATGAACAGAATTAAGAAATTTGTAACTGCTGTTATGGCTTCAAGCATGGTTTGCGGTATGGGAATCGGAAACATTGCATATGCTGTTGGTAATGGTTCAATAACAGTAAGTAGTGCTGTTAAAGGACAGGAATACAAGATTTATAGAATGATGGACTACAATTCTCTTGGAAATCCAGGTACACAAGGTCATGCAGTTGGTAATTATTCTCCAGCTTCAATGACATGGGAAAACTTTATCGCAAATAATCTTGGCGAGTATTTTACTCTTAGCTACGGTGCAGACAACAACAGCTGTTCAGATGACTTGGTACAGTGGATAGATAGAGGAAGTGATATTGCTAATCAAGAAGCTGCAAAGCAGATGGCTAAAAAGGTCTCTGAATATTTGGAAAATGCCGATACTTCAGATCTTGTTCTTGCAGGAAACAGCGTAGCAGGCGATAACGGAACTGTAAATTTCACAAACCTTGATATGGGTTATTATGTACTTTCTTCTCAAGTAGGTACTGTACTTAGTATTGAAACTACAAATCCACATGCTGATGTTGTTGAAAAGAACACTCCTTCAACAATCGATAAAGCAGTTGAAGAGGATTCTACAAAAGAGTTCGGTGATTTCGATGATGCAGCAGTAGGTGAAGTAGTAAACTTTAAGTCTAATATCCATCTTGATAAGAATGCCAGCAAGGGAGTAATCTACGACGTAATGCAGGAAGGTCTTACACTTGTAAAAGAAGGTGAGAATAAGGTAAGAGTTTCCGGACTTACAGAAGGAACAGACTATACTGTTGATTACGATGTTGAAAAAGATGGTGAGATTTGTACATTCGTAGTTACATTCTCTGATTCTTATATGAAATCAAGAAATGGCCAGGAAGATTTTGAACTTCTTTATTCTGCTGTGTTGAATGAGAAAGCAGTTGTTGGTACAGGTGTTGAGAACAAGACACGTCTTGAGTACAAAAATGGAACATTTACAGAATGGGATAAGACTAAGACTTATACATATGATTTCAAGCTTCACAAGTATGGTGATGATAGCAGAAATCTTAAGGCTGACTTCATGCTCTTTAAAGGAGCTCTTTCAGATGAAGAGTACAGAAAAGTTCTTGAACTTAAAACTTTTGAAAATGTAAAAAATGACGCAAATCTTTCCCAAAAGTTAGTGACTTTTGATGTTAAAGATGGTGTATATAACGTTAATGAAAACGGAAATGGAACAAGCGCAGTTATTACTACAACAGAGTCTGGTATGGCAAATCTTCATGGATTTGATGCTGATGGACTGTTCTCGTTAGTAGAGCTTTCTGTTGAAGATGGATATAACATCTATGATGGCGTTATTACAGTTAATCTTAATAGACAAAATGGTACTACAATTGATGGAACCTATTCTGTAACATCAAATGCTGATGATAATGTTGAGCAGTACACAGTTGATATTTTGAATAAGAAGGGTACACTTCTTCCTTCAACTGGTGGAATAGGAACAAGAATTTTCTATATGGTTGGTGGTTCAATGGTTCTTTTGGCTGTTGTAACACTTCTTGCAAAGCGTAAAGTGACAAAGGAGTAATGCGTAATTTTTTTAAAAAATATCTGGCTAATTTAATACTTGTTTTGATACTTGTGAGTGGACTTGGAATAGTTCTTTATCCGTCTGTAAGTAATTATATTAATTCAAAACATCAAAGCAAAGCTATTGATAATTATTCGAAGCAGCTTGCGAATGTAAAGCCTGCAGATTTTGAAAAGTTTTGGAAAGAAGCTGAGGCGTTTAATAAACGCCTCGCGGATCAGAAGACGAGTTTTGAAGTTACTGATAAGACTTTGGCAGAATATAACAAGCTTTTAGATCCCACCCAAACAGGAATAATGGGATATTTGGAGATAGAGAATATTGGTGTTAATCTTCCGATTTATCATGGCGTAGAAGAGACTACTCTTGCAGTTGGAATAGGACATCTTCCAGGATCATCGTTGCCTACTGGTGGTGAAAGCACTCATACTGTATTATCCGGTCATAGAGGACTTCCTTCTTCGAAACTTCTGACAGACTTAGATCAAATGATAGTTGGAGATGTTTTTCTTGTTCATGTTATGGATAAGACTTTTGCATATCAGGTTGATCAGATAAACATTGTATTGCCAGATGAAACTTCTCTTTTGTCAGTTTCAAAGGGAGAAGATTATTGTACTCTTGTAACATGCACTCCTTATGGTGTTAATACTCATAGGCTTCTTGTGCGTGGCAAGCGTATAGAATATGAGAGTCAAAACTCGATTATTGTTGCTGATGCTGTACGTTTCACACCGGTAATGGTAGCACCATTTATTGCTGCACCGATTTTGTTTGTTGCGTTTTTAATTGCACTTATCAGGACATCGAGCAAAGGAACTGGGACTCGAGGTTAATATGAATTGTTTTTTTGAAAAAAAGATAAAAAATTTCATAAGGAAAATATCCAAAGTTTTTTCGTTTGTTTTGGTAATAGTTCTCGTTTCTTTATTCTATGAAACTTATGCTTTTGCAAATGGTAGTATTGATACGAGCAAAAAAGGAACTCTTTGTCTTAAATATCAATATGATACAGAGAGTTTGGCGAATGTGACGGTTAAAATATATCAGATTGCAAAGATAAAAGAAAATGCAAGCTTTGTATTATTGCCTCCTTATAATGATAAGAATCTTTTTCCAATAACAGATATAAACTCTATTACTAGGAATGAAGAGTGGGATTTGGTAAAAACTCCTATTGAGTCATATATATATACTAATAAAGTTGCTGAAACAAAAAGCAATGTTTCTGATATAAGTGGAGAGGCTCTTTTTTCTGATTTGGAACTTGGAATTTATCTTGTTGTAACAAGTCCGCTTAAGCTTGATGACTGCACTTATACATTTAGTTCTTTTTTTGTATCTATTCCGCAGAATGTAAATGATACTCAGAATATAGATGCTAATTTTATTAGTTACAATGTAGTAGGCGTTCCTAAGTGTGAAAAAATAATTCATCCAAAGAAAAAAGAGTATTTACTCATGAAAAGATGGATGGATTTGGGAAATGAGAATAAAAGACCTCGAAAAATTGAAGTAGAACTGTATTTAAATGGTGAAAAATATGATACTGTGACTCTTGATTCGTCTAATGGATGGTCATATCATTGGGAGTCTGATGAAGGAAGCAAATGGTCAGTTGCAGAAAAAGTCCCAGAGAATTATACGGTTATGGTAGATAGTAATAAAGAAACATTTATTATAACAAATACATATCCTGATTCTCCCCAAAAACCAGGAAAACCCGACAAGCCACAAAATCCGGAACAGCCTAATGAGCCAGATAAGCCAAGAACTCCGGTTGAAGAAGTTCTTGGAGTTTCAAGAAGAGTTATTACAGGAGATGATACTCCGGAAGTTTTAGGAAGAAGAAGACTTCCTCAAACAGGACAGGAATGGATGCCTGTATTTGCTCTTGCGATTATTGGGATACTATTGTTTGTATATGGCTTTCATAGCGAAAGGAATAAAGATATTTAAATGGTAACAAAAGGCAGAATCTGCATGCTGATAGGGATAATTCTAATGTTTCTTTCGGCTTGTTTTGTGATTAGAAATATCAAGGAAAATGAAAAAGCTGGAAAAAGTTCATCAAAGTATTTGGATGCAGTGAAAGCACAGATTCCAGGTAATTATTCAGGCTATCAGGCAACCGTAAAAAAAACTGGTGAAATGCCAGCTATAGAATCGGAGGGATATTCTTTTATAGGAACGATTAAGATTCCATCTTTGTCTATAGAACTTCCGGTTCAAAGTAACTGGTCTTCAATAAATGCCAAAAAATCTCCGTGTAGATACGTTGGTTCAGTATATGAGAATAGTCTTATAATTGCTGGTCATAACTACGATAGGCATTTTGGGAGACTTAAGATGCTTAACAGTAAGGATAAAATAATTGTAACTGATACCCTTGGAAATGAGTTTGGTTATGAAGTTGTCTCAATTGAAATAATTGGAGCAGAAGATGTTGATAAGATGCTTGAGGGTGATTGGGATTTAACTGTGTTTACATGTACTATAGGTGGAGCAAACAGGGTAACAGTAAGATGTAAGTCAGTACAAAAATAAAACATATCAAAAAAATTGATCAAAATCTTTATAAAAAATAAAGTCTTGGCTGGTTTAAATATTATATAAAAAATTAAGGTAAAAAGTCGAAGTAGTTGAAAAAATGTGTTATAATTGAGACATTCGATTTTTTGCTTGTTTTTATATGCGAAAAAATACTTTTAACTTGCTTATCTTTTGTGGAGGACTTGCTATGGCTTATAAGAGTGCTGATAACAATGGTAACAATGAGAATAAAGTAAAAAAGTTTGTAAATTCTGTTTCAGAGGTTGCAAAGCCATATATTGATAAGGCTACACCATATGTAGAGAATGCTGTTAAAAATGCAGCTCCTGTTGCTAAGGATTTGAGGAGTAAGGCAGAGCCTGTTATGGAGAATATTAGGACAAAGGCAGAACCGGTTGTTGAAGAGATTATCTCCAAGACTGAGCCGGTTGTAGAAACGCTTAAGACTAAGGCTGATCCATATCTAAAGAAAGCAAAGAAGGCAACTGAACCTGCATCACGCATGGCAAAGATTGTTACAGATGATCTTTCAGAAAATGCTGCAAAGAAAGCAATAAAAAGTGAAATTTTTCTTCAATACAATGATCATGAGATCAGGTCTGAAGATATTCTCGAGAAAGCCAGACTTGATTATATAAATAAAGGTCATAAATTGTCAGAAATTCATGATATGCAAGTGTATATTAAACCTAATGAAGCAAAAGCTTTTTATGTAATTAATAATCAAGATACAGGACGTATAGAGTTTTAATGGGAAACGATGAACTTAAGATAAAGAAAAAAGATTTTTTTCCACTACGTCACTATGATTATGGTGAAGCGTATTTTGGCAGTTATAAGGGAATGCGCTATCGATTGGCACGCGAGCCACTGGAAAATGTCGTATTTACACCGGTTGATCAAAGGTCCAAGGCGAGCTTATTAGCGTCAGTCTGGAAAGAGCCATATGCTTATGGTTATATGAAAAAGGACGACTTGACATCGGAAATGTTTGAAATATCCGAAGAAGGCTTCGATAAAGCTATTCGATGGATAAATGAGCAGTATGATATGCGAAAAGATGAATGGAGCAAAGACTCTAGCATACTAGACTGATATATGGAGAGGGAAGATAATTGATCATACGAGAGGCTTTAGAAAAGAGAGAGTTGGAGACTTTAAGTCCTTATGCAACGATGAGCTCGAATTCTAAGGGGAGAGTCAGGCCGGAAGAATTATGCGATATCAGACCTTGTTTTCAAAGAGATAGGGATAGAATATTGTATTCGAAATCTTTTCGTAGATTAAAAGATAAAACACAAGTTTTCCTCACCCCAGATGGAGATCATTACAGGACTAGAATGACGCATACCCTTGAGGTTGCGCAGAATGCAAGAACAATAGCAAGGGCACTTAGATTAAATGAAGATTTAACAGAGGCAATCGCTCTTGCACACGATTTAGGTCATACACCTTTTGGACATGCAGGGGAGCGTGCACTTAGCAATGTGTGTCCACTTGGTTTTAAACATAATGAGCAGAGTCTTCGAACAGTCGAAATATTGGAGAAAAACGGCAAGGGACTTAATCTTACATGGGAAGTTCGTGATGGTATACTAAATCATGAACTTGATTTAATGCCAGCTACGTTAGAGGGGAAGATTGTTCGACTTTCTGATAAAATTGCTTATATTCACCATGATATGGATGATGCAATTCGTGGAAGAATCCTATCGGAATCTGATGTTCCGGAGAGCATCTGTAAAGTTGTAGGCAGAAGTATTCATGAATGGCTTGATACATTTATTCATGATATAGTAGAGAACAGTTATGGTGAAAATGACATAAAAATGTCAGAAGAAGTTGGCGAGGCTATGCTTAATCTTAGAAAGTTTATGTTTAGTCATGTCTATACTAACCCCGTTGCCAAAAGCGAAGAAGGAAAAGCTGTAGATTTAGTAAGGACTTTGTATGAATACTATTTAAAACATGAGGATTTATTTCCTATGTATCTTCTTCGTTTAATTGAAAATGGAGAACCAAAAGAAAGAATTACATGTGACTACGTGGCGTCGATGACGGATCGTTTTGCAATAGCGCGTTATCAGGATTTATTTATTCCAAAGTCGTGGTCAGTTTATTAAAGGAAGAAAATGCAGTTTAATCATGATTTAGTAGAAGAAATTCGCTCAAAATGCGACATAGTCGATATAATAGGTAAATATGTTCATTTAGAGAAAAAAGGCAATAGCTATATGGGGCTTTGTCCTTTTCATAACGAAAAGAGTCCTTCTTTTTCTGTTTCCAAAACCAAACAAATATATCATTGCTTTGGCTGTGGAAAAGGCGGTGACGTTTTTACTTTTATACAGGAATACAATAACATGACATTTCCTGAAGCACTTGAGGATTTAGCCAAAGAGTGTGGAGTAGAACTGCCGGAAGTCACAGATAATCCTGGAGCTGTTGAACAGAGGAATAAAAGACAATTACTTTTAAATATAAATAAAGAAGCTGCAAAATATTATTATAAGCAATTAAGAAGTGAGAGAGGAAAAGCAGGGCTTGAATATTTTCGTGACAGAAAACTTTCTGATGCTACAATGCAGCGATTTGGTCTTGGATATTCAGGCATTTCAGGTAAAGAAATTGTTACATACCTGAAGGCTAAAGGATATAAAGATAGTGACATAATAGAGGCAGGTTTGGCATCTTTTGATGAAAAGTTTGGAACACACGATAAGTTTTGGAATCGGGTTATGTTTCCAATCATGGATGCAAGTCAGCATGTAATAGGATTTGGCGGGCGAGTTATGGGTGATGGAAAACCAAAGTATTTGAATTCGCCCGAAACACCTGTTTTTGACAAAAGTAGAAATCTTTATGGTTTGAATTATGCTAAGAATGCAAATAAAGGACATCTTATTTTGTGTGAAGGCTACATGGATGTAATAGCCATGCATCAAGCTGGATTTACAGAGGCTGTTGCATCGCTGGGAACAGCGTTTACTTCAGGTCAGGCACAGATTTTAAAGCGCTATACAAATGAAATCATCTTATCATATGATAGTGATGGTGCAGGAGTTAAAGCAGCACTTAGAGGAATAGAAATTCTCAAAGAAGTTGGATTAAGGGGAAAGGTGCTTAATCTTGAACCTTACAAGGATCCTGATGAATTTATCAAAAATGAAGGAAGTGAAGTTTTTGCGCAGAGAATTAAAGAAGCAGAGAATACTTTCTTTTTTGAAATAAGAATGTTACAGAGGCAGTTTGATATGTCTGATCCTGCATCAAAAACACAGTTTCAGAGAGAAATTGCAAAAATGCTTTGCCAGTTTGAAGAAAATCTCGAACGAGAAAATTATACACAGGCTGTAGCAGCAAGATTTAATATACCGGTGAAAGATTTAAAAGCTTTAGTTGTATCTGTGGCAGCTACCGGTATACCAAGAAAAAATTTAGAAAAACCAAAGAATTCTTATGTTAAGAAGACAGACCCTGCCGATACAATATTAAAGTCACAAAGAGTTTTGTTGACATGGCTTGCAGATGAACCTACACTGTATACGGTAGTAAAAAAATATATTAAAGTAAGTGATTTTACAGATGATTTATATCGTAAAGTTGCCGAAAAAATGTTTGAAGGTTTGGATGAAGGAAGTTTTCTTCCAGCAACGGTTGTATCTCTTTTTTCAGAAACTAAGGATCAGGCAAAAGTAGCTGAAATATTCAATACTAACCTGATAAGAATTGAAACTAAAGATGAAAAAGAGAAAGCCATGCATGATATTATCATGAATATTCGTACGACATCGTATGAAAAGCAGATGAAAGAGTTACAGCTTGATAACGCAGACGCAATTACATTAACTATCGAGGGTAAAAAAGAACTCGAAAAACTGGCGCATACTCGCATATCACTGGACTAAATTTTTTGTACGTACGATATTCGTAACATAGGTAGTAAAATAGCAAATATTTTTGGAAAAGGAAGCTATATAACAGTGGATAATGAAAATTTTTTTAACGACATTGATTTAATGGATGATGATTTTGAAATTGAACCAAAAGTTCCTAAAAAGACAACTTCTAAGTCTAAAAAGGGAAAGAATGACAGCGCAGCTCAAAATGGTGAGATGGATGAAGCTTCTCTTGAGAAATTCAAAGAGAAATTAAAAGAGCTTCTTGCTCGTGCAAAAAAGAAAAAGAATGTTCTTGAATATGATGAAATCAGTGACTTTTTTGCTGATTTGAATCTTGATGAGGAACATCTTGATAAGGTTCTTGAAGTGTTAGAACAGTCTGGAATCGACGTACTCAGAATGTCTGATGATACAGATGATGTTGTAGATGATGATGATGAGATAGATCTTTCTGATGAAGAAGAAATCGATATGGCTAGTATCGATCTTTCTGCTCCGGAGGGAATCAGTATTGAAGATCCGGTACGTATGTACCTTAAGGAAATTGGTAAAGTACCGCTTTTGTCTGCAGATGATGAGATTGAACTTGCAAGACATATGGAAGTGGGGATGGTTGCCGAAAAGCTTTTGAAGGCATCTGATCGTTCTAAAGTTAAATTAAAAGATGAAGAAAAAGCCATGGTAGAAGGCAAGACTGATAAAGAACTCAAAGATCTTGTGTACTATGGTAATGATGCCAAGAATAAGCTTGCAGAAGCTAACCTTAGACTTGTTGTAAGTATTGCAAAGCGTTATGTAGGAAGAGGCATGCTTTTCCTTGACCTTATTCAGGAAGGAAACCTTGGTCTTATCAAGGCTGTTGAAAAGTTTGATTTCCGTAAGGGATTTAAGTTTTCCACCTATGCAACATGGTGGATTAGACAGGCAATAACTCGTGCTATTGCTGATCAGGCAAGAACAATTCGTATTCCTGTACACATGGTTGAGACAATTAATAAACTCATCCGTGTCAGCAGGCAGTTGCTTCAGGAACTTGGTCGTGAACCCACACCAGAAGAAATTGCAAAAGAGATGAGCATGCCGGTTGATAGAGTTCGTGAGATTCTTAAGATTTCACAGGAACCTGTTTCACTTGAAACACCTATTGGTGAAGAGGAAGATAGCCATCTTGGTGACTTTATTCAGGATGATAATGTACCTGTACCTGCAGATGCAGCTGCATTCACTCTTCTTAAAGAGCAGCTTGGAGAAGTTTTAAGCACTCTTACAGAAAGAGAGCAGAAAGTTCTTCGTCTTCGTTTTGGTCTTGATGATGGAAGAGCTAGAACTCTCGAGGAAGTTGGTAAAGAATTCAACGTAACCAGAGAGCGTATCCGTCAGATTGAGGCTAAGGCACTTAGAAAACTTCGTCACCCAAGCCGTAGCCGTAAGCTTAAGGATTATTTGGATTGATGTTTTTTATACACTAACTTTTCTTTCGCATTTAGGTCATAACATAAAAGGAGACAATTATGCGTCGTAACCTAATCCGAAAAATATTAGTGATATTTCCAGTATTGGCAGGGGTAATCTTTTTATCTCTGCCAGCTGTTAGTGTGGCTGATGATTCTGATAGTTTCTCCGTAGAAGATTCACAGGACGAGGGAGTATCAGGTGATTTGACAAAAGCAAATGAAATGCCGGCATTTGTTGAGAATGGTCCAACTGATTATGTTCAGGGAAAGTTTGGAAAAAAGCCGCAGATAGTTGTTTTTGGCGATAGTCAATTTGATAGAGATCGTACAAGCAGTGGACTTGCTTCACGTCTTGCCATCTATACTCATTCACAGGTCTTTAATTGTGCAATGGGGGGGTCTATGGCATCTTCATCCAATGATAATAATGGAATAGTGGATATTGCAGAGGTGATACAAAATATAAAGAATCCAATAGATGTATTTACTTCTGTTTTTCCTTATTATGCTTATAATGGTTGTGATTTATCCAAGACAGATATATTTATAATTGAGTATGGAATAAATGACTACATGAACGATGTACCTATATGGGGGAATGATAGATACAGCTATTATGGTGCACTTGATAGTGGAATAAAAATGTTAAAAGAAAGTTTTCCGCTTTCAAGCTTCATCATTACTGGACCATCTGAGTGTGAGATTGTAGATGATGATGGTAATATTATAGGAAATGGATGCGATGCAAGTAACAGCTATGGGACAGTAGAAGACTATGCCAAGGCTGCTCAAGCTGTAGCGCAGGTAAATGGTATCATATATGCGGATATATATTCGCTTACAAAAGAAAGTAATCCTGAAAGTGGCAAGAATCTTAAACTTGATAGAGATGGTGTTCATTTTTCTGATTTTGGAAAAGAGGCAGTTTCAAGGAAACTTTCAAAAATATCAATTTCGTTACTAGGGTATGATAGTATTATTGTAGATACGACAATAGCACTGATAAATGGAATATCTTTGTATGAAGTATCAAGAATGATTGAATATCCTTACAATAGTGATTTTTTCAATGCATACGATTACTATGCATTAAACCCTGATGTAAGAATTATAATTGGGACAAATCCGGATGATTTGTTCATTCATTATGTCTGCACGGGAATGAATGAAAATCGTATAGCACATTATTAGTTTTTATGTTTTTTATTGTTGTTTTTTTAGTCGGATTATTATCAGGTATTACTATAGATTCAGTTTCCAGAGAAAATTTAGGAGCAAAATCTGTTTGCAAAAGCATTTTTTCTGGATTATTTATAGGTTTAATTTTATTATTAACATATTTCTATTTTGAATTTGCATGGATTTTAAAAGTATTAGCGGCATATATTCTTATTAATATTTCTATTGTCGATTTTAAGACGTATAAAATTCCCTTATTATTCAATGTTTTTTTATTTATACTTGGAATATTCAGTTGCATTGATTGCAAAGAAAATGTATCAGACAAGATACAGGCATTAATACTGGTAGGCGGTGCTTTTATTTTGTTATATAAGTTTACTAAGGGCAGAGCAATTGGAGGAGGAGATGTTAAATTAGTAGTATCAACTTCACTTCTTCTTGGGTTTGAAAGACAGTTATGGGCTATTTTTGCAGGATTAATAATAGCCTGCCTTTGCTATTTTATTTTTTTGAAGAAACAAAATAGCAAAAAAATATTAGCTTTAGGACCTTTTTTGTCAATTGGAATAATATTTATGATTTTTAAATAAAAATATTTGCATGAACATTCAGTCTATGTTATTCTATAATCTTGCATTGGGGTGTTACGTTTATTTATCATCAATCTGCAGGTGTACAAAAAATATTTTTCAGGCTTAATATGGGAGCAATATGAAGAAAATTAAATTTGATTACAAGTATGCAGGGATTATAGCGATAATACTTTGTCTGCTTTTGACTATAACAGTAAGAAAAGTAACGATTGCGGATGGAGATATGGATAAAAGTAGTTATGGAGTATTTATAGGTATTACTGATAAGGATGATTACGAATCAATAAAGGGTTATGATGAAATAGTTATTGATGCGCAGAATTTTACATCTGGGGAAGTTAGAAAACTAAAAAGTCAGAATAAAAAGGTTTATTCCTATTTGAATATAGGTTCTTTAGAGAATTGGAGACCATATTATAACGAGTTTTCATCTATTACACTTGATTCATATGAAAATTGGCCAGAGGAGTATTGGATAGATGTATCTTCCACAAAGTGGCAGGAATATGTGACTTCAACGCTTGTTCCTGACTTGATGGCGAAAGGCATCGATGGATTCTTTATTGACAATACGGATGTATATGACAATTATCCAAAGACAAAGATATATACAGGCTTATTCAATATGCTGGTTCAGATTTCAGAGACTAATCTGGATGTTATAATAAATGGCGGTGACAGATTTGTAGAGAATTTGATAGAAAATGGAAGACAGAATCTAATTACAGGAGTTAATCAGGAATCTGTTTTTTCATATATCAAAGATTATACAACGCCAAAGTTTGGCGAGCAGAGCAAGGAAACAAGAAAATATTATACGGATTATTTATTTAAATGCCATAAAAGCAATTTGAAGATTTATATGATAGAGTATACCACAGATGAGACTGTAATAAGAAAAGCAAAGTATTTTGTAAGAAGACTTGATGGAAAGTGTTATGTTTCAGACAGCATTGGTCTGAGACTTCCGAAAACAAAATAAATATAAGCTTTTATTTTAAATACACTATTATAAAAAGGTTATCTAGCATGCTAACTAGATAACCTTTTATTTTTATCTGTATGTAGTTCTATTTATTGTACAAAGTGCTTCTTGAATGCCTTGAAATTCATGACTTATTTCACGTTTCATGATATTTTCAGATTCTTCCTCCTCTTTTCTAAGCATCTCACGGAAGTAGTTCGAATGCAATGTGTTCATAATCTTCTCAAACATAACAAGTTCTCCTTTCGTGCAACCCTTCACAGAACTTGTTACTGCTTACTATTAAAATACGTGCAAACAGTAACTAAGATCACAATATAAAAGCAGTAACTTTTGAACTAACCATGATGTAATAATTGTATTTTTTTCTCGTTCTATCTTATACTTAGAATAACACTTTTTAGTGGAAAATCAACATCAAAAGATATAAAAAATATATAAATTTTGTGCAATTTCACTACATCGAAGCATCGAAACTTTGACGTGATGCAGTTAACATAAATAATCAGAAATGTAATGACCTGTGATATAATAAAATGCAAACTTTATATTTTATTATATTTGAAAGGCTTAATTATGACTAAAGCAGAATTAATGGAAATAAAGAAAAGATTTAAATATACAGACTGTTCTTTTTCGGGTTTATCATATGCTATTTTTCATAAAAACGATGAAGAAAGCATTGTTGATAATGTTGAAAGCTCACGTTTTCTTACACTTTCTGATGATGAAAGAAAACGATTCCTGACTATTTTGTCAAAAGGATATTCATCTGCAAGCGGTGCTTTTGCAAATGACATAGAGATTTCGGGTGATAACCAAAAAATGCTTACAGCACTTTCGGCTTCTAATATACCAGATGCTAATCTAGTAAGAATATGGGCAGAGAAGATACTTGATTCTTATACTATGAATGGAGAGTACGCCCTTCTCGTCTTTTCCGACACATATGATGTACCTGTAAAAGATTCTTCTAAGACAAAGACTGGAGAAAGTGAAGAAGTATTTAATTACATGGCAGCTTGCATTTGTTCGTTCAAGCCAGAAAAAGGCGGACTTATGAAGACTTCAGAGAATAAGCTACATCAGTCAGATGTTATAAAAGTTCTTGGAAATCCTATTGCTGGATTTATTTATCCTTCATTTAATGATAGGGCATCTGATTTTGACAATATTTTTTGCTGTGTGAAGAATGATCCTGAAAGAAATATGCTTAGAGAAATGTTCATGGCAACATTGCCGGATTACGTAAAGCCTTTACCAAAACCAAAGGCATCTGCATCGATAATATCAAAAGAGGCAGAGATGGTTCAGGATTCATATATAGATGATACTGCTAAAGAGGGATATTCTCTTCATATGGATGAAGCTATTCATCAAAGCGAAAATATTGATACATCTATCAATCAGAACAAAGATGTTGAGATTATAACAAGACCTGAAGAAGAGAAAGAAGTTAAATTTGAAGGCATAGAGAATTATCACAAGGATGTTGTGGTTCTTCCTGAAGATAAGATCATTGAAAGAGACGTAAATGGTAGAAAGTTCTTTCTGGTACCAGAAGCACTTATTCCTTATGATAAATTGAAAGAATTGTTGGATTCACTTGAAAAAGGATGATAAATATGACAGATGAAAGATTAATACTAATAGATGGAAGTTCAATGCTGGTAACTTCATATTATGGAAATCTTCCTCGAGCTATTCTGTTTGAGAAAGATGAAGAGAAAAAGAAACTGATGTACAATCAGATAATGCATAATGATCAGGGAGAGTATACTAATGCTATGTTCACCATGATTAAAGTTATTCAAAAAATTATTAAAGAGCAAAAACCTACACATATGGCTTTTGCTTTTGATAAAACAAGAGATACCTTCCGACGTGAGAAATATGCTGATTATAAAGCAAATAGAGGAGAAACCCCAGATCCATTAAAAGAGCAGTTTGTAAATATGGAAAATATGCTCATTAAAATGGGATTTCCTGTATTTTTTGATGACAATTTTGAAGCTGATGATATTGTTGGAAGTATTGCTGCAAAATTTGAAAAAGATATACCAACATATATCATTACCAAAGATCATGATTATTTGCAGCTTGTCAATGAATATACACGTTTATGGCTTGTTCAGACCAAAAACGAGGCAGCAGATGAAATCATAGCAAAATACAGTTCAAAGTATGGTTATGATAAAAGAGAGTTTACCCTTCCGGATAAGGCAATTGAAGTCACAGAAGAAGTGTGCATAAATGAATATGGTGTTAAACCTTCCCAAATTCCGGATTTGAAGGGAATACAGGGTGATACAAGTGATAATATTCCTGGAGTAAAAGGTGTTAGTAGTGCTGCTTTTCCTTTGCTTAAAGAGTATGGGACAGTAGAGAATATTTATGCTGCAATAGATGACTGTAAGGATGAAAAAGCCCAGAAAGAACTTGCTAAATGGTGGAAAGAGAAACTTGGTATTAGCAGAAGTCCTATTAAAGCGATGATTACTTACAGAGAAACAGCTCTTATGTCTAAGGATTTGGCTACAATAAGAAAAAACTATCCTGTTGATAAATCGCTTGATGATTTTAAAATTCAAATTAATAAGGATGAAACAATCAATCAGTTTAACAGATTTGGATTTAAATCACTTATAAATAAAATAGATGATTTATTAGTAGAATAAAAAACTGGAGAAGTAATGGAAAAAATAGATAATAATACAGATAATAGTCCATCAAATGTTAAGGAAAAGTCACTCGTTAACCTTCCTGTATTATCGAAAAGATTACAGGCAGTTGCTGACATGGTAGATAAAGGTAGTAAAATTGCAGATGTCGGAACTGATCATGGATTTGTTCCTATATATCTTGTAGGAAGTGGGAAAGTAAATCAGGCAATAGCTATGGATGTTAGGAAAGGTCCATTAGATAGGGCAAGGCAAAATGTTGCAGAATATGGACTTGAGGATAAGATAATGCTTAGATTATCAGATGGACTTGAAAAGCTTTCACAAGGCGAAGCTGATGAGATGATTTGCGCAGGAATGGGCGGTCCATTAATGGTAAAAATTCTTGAAGAGGGAAATCCAAGAGAAAAGAGATTAAAATATCTGATTTTGGAACCACAGTCAGATATTCTTTGCTTTAGAAAATATCTTAGAAAAAATGGATATAGTATTATATCTGAAAAATTTATTGAAGAAGATGGGAAATATTATCCTGTGATAAAAGCGGAGTGCTCTGACCTTTCATGCAAAGAAAACCTTTCTGAAATCTATGAAAAAGCTGCAGATTTTCTTATGACCAATTTACAAAAAAACGGTAGAGAAACTTCTTTTGAGCAAGCTGTTCGCATTTGCGACAGATTTGGACCTTGCATTATTATGTACTCTTGTACAAGAAAAGATGAAGGTAAAAGAAGTGATCTTTATCGCTTTTTAATGCATAGTAATAGAGTGTGTGATACAATTTTATATAAGATTAAGGATACGACCACAACAGAGAAAATGTTACGAATTAAGGAAATCAATGAGGAAAAATCTGATATAGAAGCTATTCTTTCGTTACTTTGATTTTGAAATCAGTGACATTATGATAGATAGCTTTTTATATATTTTTTCTTTGTGTTTAATGAGGGGTATTGCGATGCAGTTAAGTGAAGTTATTGATCATCTCGAACAGTTATCTCCACCTTCTTATGCTGAAAGTTGGGACAATGTAGGACTACTTGCAGGACGCAAAGACAAGGAGGTTCAGCGTGTTTTTATAGCGCTTGATGCTACTGATGAAGTGGTAGATGAAGCAATAAGACGTGACGCGGATTTGTTGCTTACACATCATCCGCTTATTTTTAAAGGCATTAAAAAAGTCAGTGATGAAGATTTTATTGGAAGAAGAATAGTAAGACTTTTGCGTTATGATGTAAGTTATTTTGCAATGCACACCAATTTTGATGTGATGGGAATGGCAGATGCGGCAGCAGATGAGATGGAATTGGAAAGACGTGACGTATTAGATGTCACATTTGAAGATGACATATCAAGAGAAGGCATTGGCAGAATCGGAAATCTTCCGGGAACAATGACATTAAAAGAATGTGCTGGTTTTGTAAAAAAGTGTTTTCATATCGGAAGTGTTCGTGTCTATGGGGATTTGAACAAAAAAATTCATCGTGTGGCTATATGTCCGGGATCTGGCAAAAGTGTAATTGGTAAAGCTTTAGACAAGAAAGTTGATGTTCTTATTACAGGTGATATTGATCATCATGAAGGAATAGATGCTGTATCACAGGGACTTCCTATAATAGATGCGAGTCACTATGGACTTGAAAAGATATTTATCCCGTACATGAGAGACTATCTTCATAGGGAATTTCCATCATTGGAGGTAATGTGCGCAGAATTTAAAGCTCCATATTTTGATATTTGACAAGAACAGGAGGGAGAATATGCCAACATTAATCATTCAGGGTGAAAAAAAGAATTACGAAAAAGGATGCACATTCGAAGATGTTGCAAATGAATATCAGGTTAGATATTCTAATCAGATTGCACTTGTAATCTTTAATGGAAAAATCCAGGAATTGTTTAAAAGAGTCGATAAAGATGGAGTGGTTTCATTTATTACAACTTCTGATAATATTGGCCACAAAACGTATTGCAGAACTGCTACTATGATGCTTATAAAAGCAGTTCATGACGTTGAACCAAAACTTAGAACAAAAGTTGAGTTTTCAGTTGGCTATGGATTTTTTTGTCATCTTTTCGGTGATGTAGAAGTTACAGATGAGCTTGTGTTAAGAATCCAGAAAAGAATGGAAGAAATGAGAGAAAGTGCACTCCCAATCACCAAAAGAACGTACCCACTTGATGATGCTAGAGAGATTTTTCGTGAACAGGGAATGATGGATAAGGTTAATCTGTTTAGATATAGAAGAGCCAGTGAAATCAACGTTTACAGAATGGATGGTTTTTGTGATTATTTTTACGGATATATGCTCCCTAATACATCATATGTTACAGCGTTTGAAGTGAAAAAATATCGAAATGGAATAATGCTCAATCTTCCTCCAACTTCAGATCCTACTGTCATTCATTCATTTGCACCGAGAGAAAAAATTGTAGATCAGATGCTTTTGTCTAATGAGTGGGGACACAAAATGGGCATTGATGATGTTGGCGATTTGAATAATGCTATATGTAGAAGTGAGGTAAGTGAACTCATCTTGGTTCAGGAAGCTCTTCAGGAGCATAGAATAGGTCAGATTGCTGAAAAAATTTACAGTAATTCTAACATTAAATTCGTGATGATAGCAGGTCCTAGTTCATCAGGAAAAACAAGTTTCGCCAATCGCTTGTCTATCCAGTTAAGAGCACATGGAATGATTCCACATCTTATTTCTTTGGATAACTATTTCAAGAACAGAATTGATACTCCGAAAGATGAAAATGGCAATTATGATTTTGAGTCTCTTGAGGCAATGGATCTTGTTAAATTTAATGAAGATATGACAAGACTCCTTAACGGAGAAGAAATAGAAATGCCTGTTTTTAACTTTGTTACAGGAACAAGAGAGTATAAGGGCGATAAGCTTTTACTTGGTGCAAGTGATGTTCTGGTTTTAGAAGGAATACATGGATTGAATGATCAGATGAGTTATTCCCTTCCAAAGGAATCAAAATTTAGAGTTTACGTAAGCGCTCTGACAACACTTAACGTAGATGCACATAATAGAATATCTACAACTGATGCAAGGCTAATTCGCAGAATGGTACGCGATGCAAGGACAAGAGGTGCCTCAGGACGAAGAACAATTCATATGTGGCCTCTTGTGCGCGCTGGTGAAGAAAAAAATATATTCCCGTTCCAGGAAAGTGCAGATGAAATGTTTAATTCCGCTCAGATTTACGAACTGGCAGTATTGAAAAATCAGGCAGAACCGCTTTTATTCTCAATCACAAAGGATGATCCGGAATACTATGAAGCTAAAAGGCTTTTGAAGTTTTTGGATTATTTTATAGGTATTGATTCATCTGAACTTCCAGGAAATTCAATAGTTAGAGAATTTGTCGGTGGAAGCATATTTAATGTATAACTTTTTGTCAACTTCATTCAGAAACTCGCATTTACTGCGAGTTTCGTGAGAACAAAAGTCAAGCGGCAAACTGGTCCAAGGCGAAGCCTTTTTAAATGACCAGTTTGCGTAGTTTTTGGAACGTAGTGACAAAAATCTATAGGTTATTGTTTTCATCAGGAAAATCAAGAACCGTACCAGACCAAAATTTGTCGTTAAGACAAATTTTGTCCTGCGAAGCAGGATTCTTGCTGATGATTATCCTAAATCTCAGCAAGAAGTCATAGGTTATTGTTTTCATCAGGAAAATCAAGAACCGTACCAGACCAAAATTTGTCGTTAAGACAAATTTTGTCCTGCGAAGCAGGATTCTTGCTGATGATTATCCCAAATCTCAGCAAGAAGTCATAGATTTTTGTTATTTGAACTAATTAGATGAGTTCTGATGGCTTGTAATATTTCATGAGCAGAACTGTTTATAAACGTTGGTTCGTAAGCCCCGGTTTTTAGCGCATTACGAACCATTACGTTTATAATCAAGCGAAAGCGTGTCTGCGACGAAATATACAAACATCAGAACAGATTATATAAAACAAAAAAGTATAGATTTTTGTCATTTACATTCCTTTTTAAATGACCAGTTTGAGTAGTTTTTTTAATAAAACTTGACAAGAAAGCTTCTATAGGAGTAAAGTAAATAAACGTGTGAGTAGGATAAATGATCGCGGCCGCAAGTCCCGAAAGGGTGCGGGTGAGGAAAGTCCGGGCTTCATAGAGCAGGATACCGGCTAACGGCCGGCGGAGGCAACTCCCGGGAAAGTGCAACAGAAATAAACCGCTAACACGCAGTTAATGCTTCTTATGAAGAAGTATCTGTAGCTTGCATTTTTGATTTTATCTAATTTGCAAGGTTAGTAAGGGTGGAAAGGCAGTGTAAGAGACTACCGTGCCGATGGTAACATCGGTAGCCATGTAAACCCTATCCGAAGCAAGACCGAATAGAAAGCGTTGACCCTGCTCGGTGAGCTTTCAGGTGGGTCGCTTGAAACGGCTGGTAACAGACGTGCTAGATAGATGATCATTCTCGACATAACCCGGCTTATAGTCCTTCTCACACTTTAGAGAGAAAAATGAGAGAATATAATTATTATATTAAAAAAATAAAAATATCCCTGTTGGTAGTACTGACAGGGATATTACTTTGTTCATGTCACAAAGAAAAAGGTAATATTAAACCTTGTGACTATTCAATGACTGTTCTTGAAAATGCAAATGTGTCTGAAGCATTTGAAAACGCAAAGAGGACAGAAGTTCAGATTCATGTTTTTGATTTTTCACTTTCGCCAGATAAAAATGACATAACAAATCCATCTGTGTCAGGATGTTTTGGCAGTGGTAATATTTTTCTTATAGATGAAGAGAGAATTATAATTGGAACAAATTATCACGTAATAAAATATTTGGATTATTCTAATGAAAATAAGTGCTATGTAACTTTTTTTAATGGAGTGACAAAAGAAGCGAAATTGCAATGTTATGATAAAGATTTAGACATTGCTTTTCTAAAAATTGATCCAAAACATTTAGATGAAGAAGTTAAGAAAGAATTAAAAAGTGTAGTACTTGATGATGTATCAAATGATAGACTTTCTGATAATTCCATCATTTTTTTGATTCATTCAAAGCAGATAGAAAGAAGCGCACTTCTTGAAAAAAAAGCAGAAGATAAAGTTGCTGATACCAGTTTTACAGGAATAGTTATTCAAAAAGAAGCTTTTGTTGAAAGTTTAAATAAGAACATGCTCTATATAAACTGCTATGTTGAAGATGGGATGAGTGGAACAGGTACTTTCGACGAATACGGAAACTATGTCGGAATGCTGGAAGGTGGAACAGAAGATAAGATGGCTGTAAGCATTTCATATGGAGATGTAAAAAAATATTTCAAAAACTCTGTTTTGTTAGCAGAGTAAAGTATTTTCGCTTTTTCCTGAAAGATTTTGGTAAATAGTAATATTTACAAATACAACCTCTTTGAGTAAGATAGTGTATGTTTGAATTGTGATTATTAATTATTGATATATTAAGGAGATTTTTTCATGGCATTAATAAAGAAACCCGTTACAGGAATGAAAGATGTTCTGCCTGCTGAGATGCAGCTTAGAGATTATGTTATAGGAGTTATTAAAGAAACTTATGCTAAATTTGGATTTACATCAATTGAAACTCCGTGCGTAGAATCTTTGGCGAACCTTAATAGTAAGCAGGGTGGTGACAATGAGAAGCTTATTTTTAAGATTATGAAGCGAGGAGAAAAGCTCCATATTGATACCGCAAAAGAAGAAAATGATCTTACAGATTCTGGACTTAGATATGATTTGACTGTACCGCTTGTTCGTTTCTATGCTAATCATGCAAATGAACTTCCATCTCCTTTTAAGGCTTTGCAGATGGGATATGTATGGCGTGCAGATAGACCGCAAAAAGGAAGATATCGTCAGTTCATGCAGTGTGATATTGATATTCTTGGCGAGCCTAGCAATCTTGCTGAAATAGAGCTTATTTTAGCTACCACAACAACACTAGGAAAACTTGGTTTTAAAGGATTTCAAATCAGAATAAATGAGCGAAGAATTTTAAAGGCTATGGCTGCTTATAGCGGATTTGCAGAAGAAGCTTATGATTCAGTTTTTATTACTCTTGATAAGATGGATAAGATTGGCCTTGATGGGGTAGCAAAAGAACTTGAAGAAGATGGATTCTCCAAAGAATCTATTGAAAAGTACCTTGATATATTCAGAGGATTGGAAGAAAAGAAAGGTCTTGATGCAGTAAGATTTATATCAGATACACTTGGTGAATATCTTGAAGAAGGCGTACGTGATAATCTTGAAGAAATCATTAACAGTGTTGAGTCCAATAAAGCTGCTGATTTTGAACTTGTATTTGATCCTACACTCGTAAGAGGTATGAATTACTATACAGGAACTATATTCGAAATTGCTATGCCACAGTACGGTGGAAGCTGCGGTGGCGGTGGAAGATATGACAAGATGGTTGGAAAATTCCTTGGTCAGGATACTCCGGCGTGTGGTTTTTCAATTGGATTTGAGCGTATTATTATGATTATGATGGATGAAGGTTTTGTTGTACCTGGTACTTCCGATAAGACTGCATATCTTATCGAAAAAGGTGTTGCAGGAGAAAGACTTTCTGATATCATTAGAGAAGCTCAAGAAGAAAGAGCTTCTGGAAAGCAGATTCTTGTAGTTAGAATGAATAAAAACAAGAAATTCCAGAAGCAGCAACTTAATGAGCAGGGATATACAGAGTTTAAAGAATTCTATAAAAATCCATTGAACTAATAGTTTTTACTTAAAGCATATAGTACAAGAATAATCTAAAGGGCAGGGAACTTTTGCTGCAAAAGCTAGAAGTTCTCTGCTCTTGCTATCTGCAATAATATATTCTTTGGTTTTTGGAAAACAACTATAAATAAACTGTGACTCAGAAGAAGCGTCTGAATTAATACTTTTGTTTGCTTTGTAGCAGTTAGAATTAATTGAGAAATTTTTTATAATAAAATTTCCTGAATTATCCAAAAAAGCTTCTTTTACACCATTATCAGTGAAAATGTCACCTATTATAGATAAACTTTTTTTAATAGGTGAGTTGTTATTATTGCATTGTTCTATACAGTATTCTTCTTTTGGAACAACAGAAAAATCGGATAAAGTTTCAGATAATCCAAGCCCTGTACATTTAATGTATCCTTCTTTGGCTGACCAGATTTCATAAAAAAGATTTATGGCAGCGTCTTTATTATCTGATTCTGCGGACTCGATAATTCTTTTTTCTGCCTCTGAATAGAAGTGTTTGGCAATATCTAGAACAGATTTTTTTTCGTTTCTTTTTTGAATATCAATACCAATCTGATTGCACTCTTTTTTGTCTGCAAAAGCGATAACAGCATAATCTCCGGAATGTGAAAGTGAAAAAGACAGTGATGGATATTCAGGTATAGAAGGTTTGCCATATTCAGAAACCTGTATAGAATAATCAGGAGATGCATTTTTCGATGAAGAGACATATTCATAGACGCACATATTCAGGAGAATGGATGCGGCAAGAGAACGAAGTTTATCATCTTCTCCTTTGAATTTGTTAATATGTTCGATGCGGGATGAAGGAATAATCTCAAGCCATTTTTTATATCTGATATTAAAAGGCTGGTTTTCATATGGTTGCGTTGCATTTCTAAAATTGTTAATATTGAGATAAATCGTTTTCATGAATTATATCCTTTCAAGTTTGAAGGTTACAAACATAAGAAGTTACTAATCTGAAAATTTGTAAAAAACTTGCTAATGATTATCATAAATCTCATCAAGAAGTTAAAATTTTCTAGCTAATTTAAGGCCGTTTGCAGGCTTTTCGAGTAGTAAAAATTATGTAGTTATATAGTAACATGAAAAACGATAAAAATAGCCATAGGATTTTTAAAGAAGGTGATTTAATGAAAGGCAGAAAATATGATACCGTTATTTTTGATTTGGACGGTACATTACTGAACACGTTGGAAGATTTGAAGAACAGTACATGTTATGCGCTAAAAAAGCATAATATGCCAGAACGTAGTCTTGAAGAAGTGAGAATGTTTGTAGGAAACGGAGTCAGAAAGCTCATGGAAAGAGCAGTTGAGGCTGGGACAAACGAAGAAAAGTTCGAACAGATATTTAAAGATTTCAAGGAACATTATCTTATCCACTGTAACGACAATACAAAGCCATATGATAATATAATGGAGCTTTTAGATAGGCTGAAAAAAGAAGGTTATAAACTAGCAATTGTGTCCAACAAATATCAAAAGGCAACTGCAGAACTGGCTCAAATGTATTTTAAAGAATATATAAGTGTTGCTATTGGAGAGTCTGAGAAAATACGTAAAAAACCAGCACCTGATACGGTTATCGAAGCGATGAAACGCTTGGATTCACCAGTGGAAAGGTGTGTCTATGTTGGAGATTCTGATGTTGATATAAATACAGCTTATAATTCACATATTCCGTGCATAAGTTGTGAATGGGGATTTAGAGATAGAGATTTTTTGAAAAAAAACAATGCTAATACTATTATCACTAATCCTTTGCAAATAATAGATCTTCTTGATAGTGGAACAGAAATTCCACTTATAAAAAAGGCAAAGGAAGCAAGTTGATTTTTGGAGGTTTAATGGACAGTTTGGAAAAAGTAACTATAGTTCAGAGTATTGTGCTTATGATTTTGCTGATTTTATCATCGTTTTTTTCAGGGGCGGAATCAGCTTTCTCAACGGTTAATAGAATCAGTATAAAAGCGCTTGAAGAGGAAGGAAATCATAACGCTCAAAAAGTAATATATATACTAGATCATTATCCGAAATTTCTATCAACAATTTTGTTGGGGAATAATATAGTTAATCTTACAGCGTCCTCACTTGCTACTATTATAGTTACTAAAATCTTCGGAAGTTCTTTTGTCGGAATTGGAACAGGAATTCTGACTGTACTTGTTCTAATATTTGGCGAAATAGCACCAAAATCGGCAGCAACAGCTCAGGCAGAGAAAACAACTCTAAGGTATGCAGGAATAATACTATTTTTAATGAGGATTTTTACACCGCTAGTCTATGTTGTTGACATTATGGCAGGAAGTGTTCTTAAAATGCTGCACATTGAAAGAGATTTTAAGAAAGCAATTACAGAAAAAGAACTTAGAACGTATGTTGATGCCAGTCATCAGGATGGTGTAATCGAAGCTGAAGAAAAAGAAATGATAAACAATGTATTCGATTTTGGGGATACAGTTGCCAAAGATGTAATGATTCCAAGAATAGATATGACATGTGTTTCAGCTGAGGCTACATATGAGGAAGTAAAAAGCTGCTTTCATAAAGAAATGTACACTCGACTTCCAGTATACGAAGACAATCAGGATAATATAATTGGACTTATAAATATAAAAGACATTTTCTTTGTAAAAGATGGAAAAAATTTCCATGTTAAAGACTATCTTAGAAAAGCATCTTATACGTACGAATACAAAAAAACAGCCGATTTGATGGAAGAGATGAGAGCAAAAGCTTCAAATGTGGCTTTTGTTTTATCGGAATATGGTGCAACAGTTGGAATGATTACACTTGAAGATTTATTGGAAGAAATCGTAGGTGAAATAAGAGATGAATATGATCAGGATGAAGCAGAGCAAATAAGAGATTTAGGCGAAGGAAAATATCTTATCGAAGGAGCCATGAAACTAGATGATATAAATGATGTTCTGCACACCAGTCTTGAAAGTGACGATTATGACTCGATTGGTGGACTGATGATAGAATGTCTTGACAGGATACCGTACAACAGGGAAGTGGTAAAAATGGAAAATGGTATCTCGCTTGCTGCAAGAGGCATACAACAGCATAGAATTATGAAAGTTCTTGTAACTATTCCAAAAGAACTTCGAAGTAATCATGAAGAGAATGGTGAATTGAATAATAATACATCTCAAAGCATGGAAAAAAATGATTGATTACAATTTGTTTACTTTAACTATTTATGCAGTCGGCAGTGCGCATTTTTGTGCCTGCTTAACTGCATAAAGTTTTTGCAAAATGAGATATAGTTAAACGGACAAAGTGCGCAAAATATCCTTATATCATTATGAGCATAGACAATGATCGGATAAACGAAAAAAAGTCTCAAAATTGTTGTTGACTTTATATGGATATGGAGTTATTCTAATATACGTCGCTGCGAGCGGAAACAAAATATAATCATCCTCGAATGAATTGGTTTTGTAGAAATAGCAGAGGCAAAAGATTGAAAATGAGAAAAGATATTTTTGAAACATATAAAAACTTCAAAAATAACATTTTTTCAAATAAATCAAAAAAGTTGTTGACAAACAAACCAATACGAGTTAAGATATAACACGTTGCGGCGAGCAAGACAGTCACAACAAACTAAAGAACTTTGACAATTAAATAGTAATGCAACCCTGAAAATTCCAGCGTTTCAATTAAATTGAAACAAAAGAAATTCAGAGAACAAAACCTAACAAGGTAAATTATGATTGGTTTAGCCACCAATCACCAATTGATTTTAAATCAATTGCGGAGCAGAATTATTCTGAGAAGTCAGTGTAATTCTGAACCAGAGAATAATTGGTATATAAAACTGAGAGTTCGATCCTGGCTCAGGATGAACGCTGGCGGCGTGCCTAACACATGCAAGTCGAACGGAGTTTGTAG
>NZ_AUKC01000042.1 GCF_000424545.1 Butyrivibrio sp. NC3005
GAAGCTTGTTGAAGAATTGATACAGGAGGAAGAAGCAGATGGTAAAAGCCATAAAAGTAATGCTCGTACCAAACAACGCGCAAAACACTAAGATGTTTCAGTATGCAGGTGCCGCAAGATTTGCTTATAACTGGGCTTTAGCCAAGGAAAATGAAAACTATAAAAAAGGCGGTAAATTCATTTCAGATTCAGAGCTTAGAAAAGAATTTACAAGACTTAGAAATTCTGATGAGTACAGTTGGCTGAAAAATATTTCAAACAACGTAACCAAGCAGGCAATCAAAGACGCATGTATAGCCTATAAGAACTTTTTCAAAGGTTTACAATACTTGTCGATATCGATTTGCAATCAGATTAATCAAAACAGAAACAGATACAATATTTACTTGGGAAAGAGTAAAGCTTAATCTTGATGAATATGCTAATAGAATAGTTTTTATACGAAAGACAGGGTTTACTTTTTATAATACGAGTGCAACTGCCAGGGATTTTATTGTTGAAGAGATTTGGAGCAAGGCCGAGAACCGGAAGGTCAAGCCCTTCACTAATTATGATGATGTTGAGCTATCCTTTGCAGAACTAAAGGAAATTATGGAGAATCACTACCCAGATTATTATAAACCGCTGTCTTGTGTCAAAGGCATCTACATGATCATTGATGGTAACACAGGAAAACAATATGTCGGAAGTGCATATGGCACCGAAGGCATATGGGGAAGATGGAATACATATGCACTTACTTGTCACGGGGATGATGAGGAACTGTTGAAGCTGTATGAAGCTAATGGAGAGAAGTATTTTGACAAGTACAAATTCATAATCTTACAGATATTACCAATGAAGATTTCGAATAAAGATGTGATAGACAGGGAGACCGCTTATAAAAAGAGATTTTTGACTAAGGACTTTGGGCTGAATAATAACTGAGAGTGCTGGTACAAGTCGTATCATAGTTAATAATGAAATGATCAGGTGTCTGCCCTTTTTACGGAAAATCATTGGCTGTATCAAAATCCTTAAAAGGAAGCTGTAGAGATATTTTTAGAATATTTAGAAGTTATTAGGTAATTGCGAAACTCATTAGAAATTTATGTGTAACCTTAACAAAAGCGTTCTTAAACGTTTTTTGAGAGCGGTAACGTGAACTGAGCTGATAAATCTTATTTAAGGCGCACTTTAATAAGGCTAGCACTTTATTAAGTTGGTAAGTCCTATGCTATGAGAGGCTTGAGGCTTCTGATGTATTCATGGTGATGAATCTTGTCAGCAAGCACGACAGATATTAGCTGAGTGATTCCAGCAAGTATCAGATCGGCATGCAAAGTTTTCTCATTCTGAGCGCGGCGGCCAGCCAAACAAAGGTTGTCCTTCATGTGATTGATATCCCGTTCTACGGTGGTCCTGATCTTATAGGTGTTAGCTGGTCCAGAGCACTATATCTTACATTTGGTGTAGGTACTTCCTTGATGCTGGCGGTATCAGGCTGGTTATTTACAAGTGGTGAAATTGCTGCAGATTATATGGTAGGCATGGTACTCTTTGCGTTTGATTTGTTTGTTTCGATTAAAAGCTATTATGGACAGATGACAAGGTTAACTGTAACAGCAACGAGTTTAGACAGAATAGAAGAGGTGTTTGCAGCAAAAGAACTTAAAGATGAGGGTGATTTGGTAATAGCCAAAAAGACTAATGAGAACACGGATTCAGTTATTGAATATAGCAACGTATGTTTTGGATATACTGATAAAGATGTATTAAAGAATATTTCGTTTGAAATGAAGAAGGGGGAGATGACAGCTCTTGTAGGACCGTCAGGTAGTGGAAAATCTACAATTGCATCACTTCTTGCCAGATTTTGGGATATTAAGAATGGAAGCATTAAGGTAAAGGGTGAAGATATAAAAAATGTTTCTTTAGGAAGCCTTATGGACCAAATTAGTATGGTGTTTCAAAGAGTATATCTTTTCCAAGATACTATATATAACAATATAGCTATAGGAAGACCTAATGCCACTAAAGAAGAAGTTATAGAGGCTGCAAAGAAAGCTAGATGTTATGACTTTATTATGGGTCTTCCGGAAGGTTTTGATACAATGATTGGTGAAGGTGGAGCTTCTCTTTCTGGTGGTGAAAAGCAGCGAATTTCCATTGCGAGATGCATTCTTAAGGATTCTCCGATTGTAATTTTAGATGAAGCAACAGCTAGTGTTGATGCGGATAATGAACGTGCCATACAAGAAGCAATTTCTGAATTATGTAATAATAAAACACTTTTGGTTATTGCACATAGGTTAAAGACAATCAAAGATGCAGATCAGATTCTAGTTGTATCTGATGGACAAATTGTAGAGCGTGGAAATCATGATAAACTCATGGAAGAAAAAGGGGTTTATGCTCATATGGTTTCAGTTCAGGCATCATAAATATCCAAGGTCCTCTGTATGAGGACCTTTCAGACCGAAAATCTAAAATAGGAGTTTTAGATTTATGGAGATTAAAAGAGATAGATATTTAAATAAGCTTATAAGTAAGCGAAATAATGGATTAATTAAGGTTATGGGACTGTTGGACTTTTTATTGAATGAAAATAGCCTTGATTCTTAATGTGAAATATTAACAGCTTATACTCGTGGAAAATAGCTAAAAATCGGCCTTGTGGAGGTATTTGAAAAAATGCTCCCACAGGGCTTTCTTAATGCACAGAAAAACGATATATTAGATAAAAATGGTTTTGGGAGGAAAGTATGACTAGAAATAAGACTAACATTGTTCCTTTTGAGATGAAGTATTTGAATGAATATTATGATGGATTCAATTCTGAGATTACTAAGTATCAATGGCCAGATCCGTTCAATAATATTGATGAAGCGAGAGAGCTTTTACAGGAATTTTTGGACGAAATGGAAAGAGGAGAGACTTTATTATTTTCAGTCCTTGATTCCGATGAAAGATTTGTTGGAAGTGTTGAGATGCATGGTCTTTCGGAAGACTGTCCTGAATTAGGTGTTTGGATTGCAGAAGCAGAGCAGGGGAAAGGCTATGCCTATGAAGCGCTTTCTAATTTATTGGATTTTGCAAAAGAAAAGTATGGTAAGCAGAATTTTTTCTATGAAGCGGACGTTAGAAATGCTGGCAGCATTCTGATTTTGTAGTCTGGAATGCTTTTTCTAGAATAGAGAGGGTGGCTGATGAAGTATACAGAAACGGCGGTTGTAACTGGGACAGCTCATATAGCAAGATGCTTAAAGCAGTTGAGAGATATCTGGCTATGGGAACACCGCTGGAGGATACGGATATTGAAGCAGCAAGGAATGCTGCGCTTGAAATAAATAACAGTAAAGGTTGCTGCGACATGGAGCCTGTTGACCTGTTGAAAGAGCTAGCAGTGAAGTGGGTAAGCCTTAACAGCGATCCGATCGAACTTGGAAAGGTTTCGTATAAAAGATAACTGTTTTCGGGAAGAGCAGTGTTCATTCATATTCCGACTATAAAACATATGGACGAACAATTGACTTATGTAATGAAACTGGTATTAGGAGAAAAACTATATGTATGAAAAAATTTCATTCCCAGAACATGAATATGAATCTATTCAAAACTATTTAAATAACTTAGGACATTGTTATACAACAAGAGTATATAAAGAAGTAGGAAAATACATAGTAGGTAAATCATATATCGCCCCGTGGGGTGATATATTAAAAATAGACGATGTTCAAACATATTGGAAAGTATCTGATCGTCCTTACTATGATGAAATGACAGACAATGAAAAAATGGAGATTCGCAAATATTCTGAAGATATAGGATTACCGTATGAGTTTATAAGGTTTTCTAAAAGTACAGAAAAATCTTGCTAAATCGGAATTTTTAGAGGCAAATTATATTTCAGTTTTATATGACCATCTAACTAATTCGGTGATATGAAATGAATATAAATAATCTATTCAACTCTGGCGAAGAAATTGTAGAAACTGAAAGGCTTATAATGAGACGAATTATTAATGATGATGAATACAACACAATATGGGACCGCTTATTTACGGAGTTTTGCTTTAAACCTTTATATGATGATTGGAGGGACCATCCTTGGATAAAGGTTCCACAGCCTAGTAAAGCATATAAGATAGCATCATCTTATTGGGATGAGAAAACTGAAATGATGGTGAATTCGCTGTTTGAGAAGGTTTCTGACAGAGCAGTCTATGCACTTGATTATCAGCATGACTGTTTTGAGTACAATCCCTCTGAGCATATTCCATATCAATACAGCTATGAGGAAGGCGGCTTCAATTTTTATTTTCCTACTTATTACCCGAACGGAGATTATCATTTCTTCATAGATAAAGACTGGACCTATGGCATGTTTGGTCATCCCTGGAAGCAGGAGATTGTAGTCTGGGGAAAAGAGCTAATAGAGCAGTTCGATAAGCTTAATAATAATCCGGATGTGTTCGATCTGGTACATTACGAAGAATGGGATAAAGAAGGCTTTTCAGTCCCTGAAGAATTCATATTATCAGACAAAAGCTATTTGCATGAGGCAATTAAAGTCTTTTATGCTGCTGGCGGTTATGATTTTTTTAAAGTAAAAAATCATAAGAAATATGCTTCAAATTGGCTGGATTTCATAGGGAATCTTTATGCCCAGATTGAAGCAGGTAAGTATAAAAGTGATGGACAATCTCACGAGAGCCCTCTTAGTGATATGGAGAAAGAATCGCTTCGAAAGCAGGATGTGCCCAGTATATTTATCGACTGAACAAAAGGGTACAATAGTGGAAAATATTTTTCAGAATTATGTACGATGACAAAGTGCGGGGCGGAATTTTAAAAATATGCCTTAACAAGATGTGTTTGTTTTCTGAAGGCATATTTTTTATATATTATTGATCTTTGATTTGCCTTTGCATGCCTTTAAAAGCCCTTTGTATCTATTAAAGGCATACATTACGTATGGAAAACCTTCACTGGCACCAAAATGTATGCCCTATAGCTATATTTTTTCTTATATAAGGCATACATTGAAATATTTTCATTTTTGACTAAACCATCAATAATTCCCGAATTTAGTCACTCTTTTTGGAGCTTCTAATGATGCTTGAGTGACTCAGATGAAGCTTCAGCTTGAGGAAAAGAAGGTAAAGCTGTTTTTGGTGAAGTGACCGGTGTGTCAGTTACGATTGTGCCAAATACAAAGACAATTACTGCCAAAACTTTGATTACATTGCTCATGGCTAAATTCTCCTTTATTATATATATTCTTCAACGTTCCTACTTATATTCACAAGCAGGAATACTCTGATGATAGTCGAAACAACGATCAGTATATCTATTATCCTTGGTAACTCCCAACTAATAAAATACTGCTCCATGTGGCAGAAGAGAGCTACAAGTAATATCGCATTTGTAACTGCCCATGAAATTTTTGTGTTCCTAACACTAGCATTCTTCAATAGTCCAAATACTGCAATGCTTTCTGTCAAAATCTCAAGCATAAAAAGTATAAAGAATAATCTGAAGTCAAATGCCATAAGTGCAATATCTGCAGAATAGAAGTTAAATGTACAGAAAATATTGGCTATAAAATCAATAATGAATATACCAAGCAGCACATTGAAAGTAAGTACGGATTTCTTCAAAAGGGACTCACTGTCAATAGCCTGTATATTCATGATAGCTAGATAAACAAGCGGAATCTTTACAAGCATGAGACCATATGACAGTATACTAAGCGCTCCAGGTCTATACGGTACAACAAATTCAAGAACTGCTACAATCATAATTGAGAGGCTATATATAAGTAAGCCTTTGTCTTTATATCTTTTCATCTTTGATTCTCCAGCCTGTTTCCTTCAAAATCATATTCATGATAAGCTCCGTAATATGTGTCAGTATAAGCAATAATAGTTTCAGCAGCTTTATCGAACTCAAATTTAACATAATTACGAGATGGTCAAAAGGTTATTAGCGCGTAATATTCGAATATTTTATTGACAACAAAGCACTTTACAAAGTATATTTGTTGAAACAGAATACACAGACGCCTATTGCTACCGAGTAGTGGGATTCACGTCATTTCTTTACCGTTAGGTCTTAGCAGGTAAGGAAATGGCGTATTTTATTATATGGAGGTATTTTTATGAAGTGGATTTATTTGTTGATTGCGGGCTTGCTTGAGATTACGTGGGCTGTAGCAATGAAAATGTCAAATGGGTTTACAGTACTTATTCCATCTATTATCACAGGAATAGGCTATATAGCCAGCGCAGTGTTTTTAGCGATAGCTTTAAAACAGCTTCCATTGGGTACAGCTTATGCTATGTGGACTGGTATTGGAATATTGGGAACGACACTTTTAGGCGTTTTCTTTTTCAATGAAAAACTGTCAGTTTCACAGTTGGTTTGTGTTATTCTGATAGTAATTGGAATAGCTGGGCTTAAGATTTTAGCGAAAGAATGAGGTGTTTGAGATGTTTAGAGAAATGCGTAGATTTAAACAGCAGGTGTCAGAAGCTGAGTGCATTGATATTTTAAAAAGTACCAAGAGAGGTGTTTTATCTGTAATAGGCGATGATGGATATCAATATGGAATGCCAATTAACCATTATTATTGTGAGGATGATGGTAAGATTTATTTCCATGGAGCAAAGGCTGGGCACAAGATAGATGCAATCAAGACTTGCGATAAGGCTAGCTATTGTGTTTATAATGATGGCTTTCGTAAAGAAGGAGATTGGGCACTAAATATCACCAGTGTAATCACTTTTGGTAGAATTCATCTGGTTGAAGATGAAGAAGTGGCGCTTAAAATTTGTTCAGAGCTTACAAAGAAGTTTACAGATGATAAGGTTTATCTGGAGAACGAGATTAGGAATTCTTTCAGAAATGTTCAGTTCTTGGAATTGGTTCCGGAGCATATGACAGGAAAGTTAGTTAATGAGTCATAAATGGGCGACCAAGATATTCAAAGTTAATCGCACAATTTAAGTTTGTCAGACAAAACTAAATAAAATCTTACATAGACCAGTACCCTAGGGACGTCCAGATTCGTACTGGTCTATTATTATCCATGAAAAAAATGTGGATATCCGCAAAAATTTCATGTGAACTGTTGTGATGTAGGTTAGGAATGTTATAATGTATACATGAAAAAAGTGCGGATAACCGCAAAAATGTCGTGAGGTTAAAATGTTTGCAAGAAAGCAGTATTTAGATCAATTAATAAAAAAAGAAATAATGGTCGTGTAAAAATCATTACAGGAATGAGACGATGTGGCAAGTCGGTATTATTATTTCAACTTTACAAGGAGTATTTATTGTCTGAAGGTGTAAAAGAAAGTAATATTATCACCCTTGCGTTGGATACCTTGGAATATGCAAAATATCGTAATCCTATTGAATTAGATAAATACATTAGAGAAAAGATTATTGATGATAAAAAAAGATATTACGTTTTTATTGATGAAATCCAGTTTGTTTCTGAAATTAGAAAACCATATGTAGATGATCTTGAAGCGAAGATTACATTTATAGATGTGATTATGGGCAAACAGGGGAGTCGAATCAGAGACAGCTGTTCAGGCAGCTATCGCTAACAAGTAATCTGAGATTACTACACTGCGTTGCATAAAATGAAATTAACTTCAAATTGCCAGAGGACATGATGAGAAAGAAATTATTATTATTTATTATTTATGGTTTTATATTTATATCTTTTTTTTATGGATTTAATCTTCAGGAACCTTCACTTTCGGTAGATTTTGGCGATGGTACTATGTACGCAGTATGTTATACAGAAGCGGGAAGGTTAATAAATAATATAGTTAGCGCTATTTTTGTAATCATAATGATTATTCCGTTGATTATAGATTTATTGAATAAAAAAATAAAATTAACGTATAAGATATGGCCTATATTGGTTAGTTATACCATTGCCTTGGGTATATGTTTTATTATGATTTTCCATTATAATCCTATAGCAGATTTATCACACAAGGCATTTATATTTTTTAATGAAAATGTCGTAAAGATGCAATATTTGGAAATCCTTTGAAACTATGCTTCTTGAATGGTGCAAAAATAGTACCAACGAATTATATGCAACAATCAATTATGATGTGCTTGCACTTATTATTGAAAATGTTACCGGTCAAAAATACGAGGATTATATTACAGAGACTGTTCTTAAAGATGTAGGAATGAATGAGTCATTTTTTAGGACTTCATACTCTGACAAACAGCGTATCTTTACGGGACGTAAGGATGGCTCTTTTGGAATGTGGCAATATGATGCGCCAACCTATTATGGAAATACTGCAGCCGGCTATCTTGTTTCTGACACTAATGATTTGGTTACATGGATGAGGTATGTCAGGGAAAAAATAGATTTTAATTCTTTTCAGATAACAGATGCAAATAATTACTATGCAGGTTGGAATTTACATCCGGAAACTGTACACCACGGGGCTACAAAGAGTTACAATGCAACTTTTGTTTGTATTTGATTTATCTCGAAAGTTATCTTGCAAAGGTCACTGAGATCCTTTGCCTCCCAGTTCATTTCTATTCGTTCTGTGACAATTTCTATGTCAGAGTTTATTGCCTCTAATACGAGGAGAAATGACTATGGATATGGCAATGGATGTCCATAAAAACTCACTTGATGAGGATAATAGGAGATTCGTTCCGGATGAAGTTTTTGAGACAATTGAAGATGCCAAGGAAACTATAGAGTTTATAATGACGCAGTATAATTCTACTGAAGGACCTCTTATCTATGCACTGATTACAAAGGAAGAAGGAACGAATATCGGTTATGTGCAGTTGGTTCCAATCGATGATGGTAAATGGGAAATAGGATATCATGTAGCAAAACAGTACACTGGAAAAGGTTATGCTTCAGAGGCAGTAAGAGCTTTTCTTCCGGTGATAACAGATAGAGTTGGCATAGCAGAAGTTTATGGAATTAGCCTTATAGAGAATAAAGCATCAGGCAGAGTTCTTGAAAAATGTGGATTCGAAACCTTTTTTACCGGAGAAGGCCCATATCATGACGGAGTATATGAGATCAGTAAAAGTGTTTGGAAGAAATGCTGATAGTCATTTATACCGGAATATAATCATATAATTTTAGCCTCTATCTTGTAATGAGATAGAGTTTTTTTATATCAAATAAGAAAATGTTATAATAAACATGACATATAGATGTCGTGTTTGCAATGATATGATTTTAGTGGAGTGAAAGATAATGAAGATATAATTCCAGGGTATTACATGAACAAGGTTCACTGGAATTTTGTTAAAGCAGATGGTGAGGTGCCGGATAATATTCTGATGGATTTGCTGGATCATGCATACCAGATAGTGCTTGGAGATTTAAGCAAGAAGGGTGACCATCAGATAGAAGGGTATTTTGACTATGTTGTTCCGCCCTTGGAAGGCTTCTGGTGGCAGCAGGACGTGGACGGTATTGATTATGCCCACAAAGAGAACTTCCACTGGATTTCTGTAATCCGTCTTCCAGACTTTGTTACCAAGCAGGATTTTGACTGGGCGATAGCAGAGGCTACAAGGAAAAAGAAAATGGATTTTTCCAAGGTGGAGTTCCTAACCGTTGAGGAAGGCTTGTGTGTACAGTGTATGCATATCGGCTCCTATGATGATGAGCCTGCAACGGTACAGATGATGCACGAATTTATTGAGCAGCAGGGCTACGAGCTTGACATTACTGATAAAAGACTTCACCATGAAATATATCTTAGTGATGCAAGGAAGGTAGCTCCGGAGAAACTTAAAACTGTGATAAGACATCCTATAAAGCAGAAAGATACAAGTAACTTCTAACTATGACTGACCCAAAGAAATAACTAAATCTGGTAATGTAAATTGGAGGAATGATCATGGAATATATTAGAGTTACCAAGGACAATTTAGAGGAAGAGCACATTTGCTGCGCTATATCCAATAATAAAGACGTTCAGGTTTCATCAAAGAAAGCCTGGCTTGCAGATAGATTCGATGAGGGACTTGTCTTTTTAAAGAGCGCGGAGCGTGGCAAATGCTTTATTGAGTACATTCCTGCTGAGAGTGCATGGATCCCTATTGAGGCTGATGGTTATATGTACATAGATTGCCTGTGGGTTTCTGGCTCTTTTAAAGGACATGGCTATTCCACAGAGCTTCTAAATGCCTGCGTTGCAGACAGCAAGGAAAAGGGTAGGAAAGGACTTTGCATTCTTTCATCAGCCAAGAAAAAGCCATTTCTTGCGGATCCTAAGTTCTTGAAATATAAAGGCTTTGAAGTATGCGATGAAGCTGATAATGGTATTCAGCTTTGGTACCTGCCATTTGATAAGAAGGCTGATAAGCCAGATTTCAAGGAATGTGCCAAGCATCCACACATAGATGAAAAAGGCTATGTGCTTTATTACACAAACCAGTGTCCATTCAATGCTAAGTATGTTCCAGTCCTGGAAGAAACAGCTAAGAAGAACAACATTCCGTTCAAAGCAATCAAGATCCAAAGTAGAGACGAAGCCCAGAATGCGCCTACTCCTATTACAACATATTCTTTCTTCTGTGATGGCGAGTACGTGACCAACGAGCAGATGAATGATAAGAAATTCCTTAAGCAGATTGGAAAGTAATAATACATAGTTGATGCGAGATTCATGTCAGAAAAAGAGTCGCAGAGAGGTTTTTACGATAGTAATTCGTGAAAACCTCTTTTTTCTTGCGCTTCAATATAGTATCATCAAAGAAATGCAGATGAGATGCGCATTCTTGGAAGATTAATGACTGGATGCCTAACATTGTGGAAATAGTTTTTGATAAAAGAGATGTCGTTGAGATAAACGAAATAGGGCATAAAGAAAAAAGCAAATAAAGGGGATACAAAATGTCTTTATCAGAAAGAGCACTAGAGATACTTGATCGATACAATAAAACAGAAGATGTGATAGAAACTACCAAGAAATTTGTATATGAGATGTTAGGGCCAACACCCGATAGAGGCGACATGCTCTATCGCTACGAACATTCAATACGAGTTGCAGAAAACGGCAGAATGATTGCGATTGCTGAGAACCTCCCTGTCACCGATACTGTTGTTGCCTGCCTTCTTCATGACGTTGGCTACAGAGAATGTGGTGACGACTGGCGCATACATCCACAGGTAAGCGCCGATATTGCCGCAGAGTATCTTGCCAGAATAGGCTATGATCCTGATATGGCAAAAGAAATAGTGCAGGGAATCGGAAGGCATAATCTGACTGACACGTTACCTGAGGATATGAGCGTATTCCAGACCACCATCAGAGACAGCGATGATATCGACAGATTCGATATTATCAGGATTGCAATGGCTATGGGCAGCTCTGTTCACGAAAAGACAAATGTTGAGATCATCGAATCCTGTCAAAAGCAGATTGATATAGCTAGATGGTACATGACACTTCCAAGGGGAACTAAGACTGCCAAGGATATGATGGATAAAGAACTAATTCAGAGAATTGAACTTCTTGAACAGATAATAGCGCAGGCTAATAAAGGCTTTGAATAAAACAATGAATGCTTCAATCAAAGAAGGCAAAAAGGGATACTCAGTTGCTCTTAGAACAGGACCAGGCATGTATGAGTGCGACAGGATTACTCATTTATGCCGGCGACTATACTTCATTTATTCGCTGACAGAAAAGAAAAGACCATATGGATACATCTTTTTTCGTTGTTCATAATCATCATTGCTGTAATTATGAAGTTTGCTGCCATTGAATATCCGGCAATTACGCTGGTATTGTGGTATTTCTATATCTGGTTCTTTTACGGATATTTGATCATAAAGAGATACTTGATAAAGCATTAAATTTGAACGTAAATAGCAGAAGAGGGTGTTTACTCTATGATAAGAAAAGCAACTATAGAAGACTTATCGCGTATAGCGGAGATACAGATTTTTAATTATCGTTTGTATTTTTACCCAATATAAAATATACAATAAAATGGGAATGCTTAAGTAATAAAAAAGTTGTTGAAAAAAGGTTGATTACTTGTATATTATAGGTAGTGGATGCGCTGTGGAATCTCGAGATGCCCACGGTCCAGAGAGTTCATGCGTGAGCTCTCTTTTTTGTTTTGGAGGAACTTTTTGTGGCAAAAGTGTTTTATACATATCAGCAACAGTTGGATAAGCTTGAAATAGAAAAGGACCTGATAATTCAGGACAGGAACTATGCTGAGAATAAATTAAAGGAAATAAGCTATTATTCTCTGATTGGCGGATATAAGCAACCTTTTAAGCACTTGCCGTCTGGAAAATATCTTAGAGGTGTTACTTTTGAAGAGATAGTAAATCTCTACTATTTCGATGAAGAAATGAGATCTTTACCTGAATATTTCGGGTGTGAGAAAAGCATAGAAGAGTCGCAGTTTGGGAATGATAAATCCTTGGGCTGCGGCTTTTTATGTATGGCTAAAATAGTAAATACTTTTCCTTTTTGTTGAGTGATTATATAATTTGATAGATTGGTAAATCAGGAATATTTGCAGGAGGACAACATGATAACTGTAAGTACAGATGAAGGCGATCATTCTTTCAAATCAGTAGATGATGTATTAAAATTTGTACAATCATCAGCAAAGGATAATATTGAACTATGGATTAGCGGAAAGCAATCCTATCCCTGTATAACTATATGTATTTGCGGAGAATATGCAGCTATTAATTATTTTCAAAATGATACAGGTGATATGTGGCTGTCTTATAATGAGGAAAATCAAGAAGAGGTTACTTTTATGGCTGATGGGGAAGAATGGAAGCCGGATGCCAATGCGGTCATCAGTTTAAACAGTGCGTTTTCTTGCATTAGGGAATTTTGTGCTACTTATGGAAGACCAGCTTGTATTCAGTGGCAAGAGTTATAACTTTAAGTTTGATGGAATGGTTATCTTTTAGTAAAAAGGATAAGAAGAAATGAAAAAAGATTGGATTCATATTGCGGAAGAACGCATTACTGTTGAGGAATATGTTGATTTTTTAAAGAGGACGGATTTGGGGTCACAATATCCAAAAGAGCGTTTTGAAGAACGAATCAGGAAGCTTGTCAAGAATGTTTCCATCAGCCTGATTGCGCGTAATGATAAAGGTCTAATTGTTGGGGGGTGTTTGGGCTTACAGATTTCTGCTATTGGTTGTACGTGACAGACCTTGGGGTGGATAGGAATTATGAGAGACAAGGTATCGCAAGCAAGCTCATGAAGACTGCGCATGAAATTGCCGTTTCATATTTTCAGGCATAGAATGAAATGGAAAAACTAGCACCTGGTGTATATATTTCGTCTGATGCTTGGGAAGATAGATTGTATTTATTGCAGCTTCGTAACAGGAAAATTGTTTTTTCACATGAGTCCGCTTTGTACATGCATAATCTTTCTGATAGAGAACCTTTTTCGCCGGTCATTACTGTCGGGAGAGGATATAATGCGAAACATCTAAAAGATAATGGCGTTGTAGTTCATACGGTAAGATCGGAGTGGTTAGAGCTTGGATTAACGCATGCACAGACATTCACCGGAAATACAGTACGAATCTATGACAGAGAACGTTGTATTTGCGATATTATCAAGAATAAAAAAAAGATGGATATTCAAGTATTTCAAATGGCTTTGACATCTTATTTTACTAATGGTGATAAAAATATTCATAACCTTATGAAATATTCGGAGATTATGGGGATTTCAGATAAGGTGAGACAATATACAGAGGTATTATTATGATTAAAAGTGCTACAGCCGTAAAGGCAAAGATAAAAAAACAAGGTAGGTGGAAATAGTGATAAACCCCAGATAATGCTGAGAATATATCTGATGGAACGACTTTTGGAGAGAGTTTCTCTATCAAAGTATAGAGATAACTTTGTGCTAAAGGGCGGCCTTCTAGTGTCTTCATTAGTTGGCGTGGATATGCGTTCAACTATGGATGTAGATACTACTGTAAAATCACTTTTTTTTGAAAAAATTGAGATGTTGTAACCATTGCGACTACATCAATAGGAATATGTTGCCTTCAGCAACCGCGCTCGGCGCGAGCATGTTGCAAGCAACATGCTTTCTTGGAAGGATGTGGAATATGGAAACTAAGGCTAAAAAATCAACACAGGAAGAACGTCTTGATTATCTTGTAGAAGAGTTCAAGGCAGATTCTGATGAATATAAGGAATTACAGACTCCAAATAGTACGGAAGATAAAAGACGAATATTAAGGTCACTAATGAATATCCGTATGCCAAAAGAATTATCTTCTGAAGTCATGAAAGTACAGGATGAATATCTGACAGAAAGAGCAGCTGAAAAGGGTGTGGTGAATTTATCAGACATCCCGGTTATCAGGGATGGACTTTCTATCTGGCAAGGAGACATCACAAGACTTTCGGTGGATGCTATTGTTAATGCCGCTAATTCGCAGATGCTTGGCTGTTTTGTTCCGATGCACACCTGTATAGATAACTGTATCCATACTTTTGCAGGAGTGCAATTAAGAGCTGAGTGCAACAGGCAGATGAATGAACTTCGAATCAGATATGGAAGAGATTATGAGCAGCCGACCGCCGTTCCAATGCTCACTGAAGCGTATAATCTTCCGGCAAAGAAAGTTATTCATATAGTAGGACCAATTGTTCAATACAAACTTACTCCTGAATTGGAAAAGGATTTGGAGAACTGCTATAGAAACACTTTGGATATGTGTGCTGAAAATGGCCTGAAGAGTGTTGCATTTTGCTGTATCTCAACAGGGGTATTTCATTTTCCTAACGAGAGAGCTGCTGAGATTGCGGTTAAGACTGTATCAGAATGGCTCCGTGATAATCCTGGTAAGGTAGAAAGGGTGATATTCAATGTTTTCAAAGATGAAGATAAGGCCATTTATGAAAAACTTATATGATGAAGAGCAAATAAAAAGGCTTTTGCATGAAATCAAGGAAGCAGACGCCATTGTCATTGGCGCAGGTGCCGGACTATCAACATCTGCTGGCTTAACATATAGCGGAGAACGTTTTGAGAAATATTTCTATGACTTTGCCAAAAGATTTGGAATAAGAGATATATATTCAGGAGGATTCTATCCGTTTCCTAGTAAAGAAATACGCTGGGCTTGGTGGGCGAGACATATTTATTTCAACAGATATATTGATGCTCCAAAGCCAGTGTATAGTGATCTTCTTAAGATGGTTTCCGATAAGGATTATTTTGTTATCACAACAAATGTAGATCACCAGTTTCAAAGAGCAGGTTTTGACAAGAAAAGACTGTTCTATACTCAGGGTGATTACGGTTTGTTTCAGAGCGTGAATCCTGCTATTCAGAAAACCTTTGATAATGAAGATTGGGTAATGAAAGCTATGGAAGCACAAGGGTTTGTAAGAGATGATCAGGGAGTATTTCAGGTACCGATTGACGGTAAGCTACTAATGGAAATTCCTTCTGAGCTGATTCCCAAGTGCCTTGATGACGGCTCTGATATGACTATGAATTTGAGAGCTGATGATTCTTTTGTCGAGGATGAAGGATGGCATAGGGCATCTGCGGCATATTCTGATTTTATTAGTAGATATGAGAATCACCATGTACTTTACCTTGAACTGGGCGTAGGAGCTAATACGCCTGTAATTATAAAGTATCCATTCTGGCAGATGACATTGGCAAATGATAAAGCTGTATATGCCTGCGTAAATTTTGGTGAAGCATTCTGTCCTGAGGAAATTGCAGATAGAAGTATATGTATTGATGGTGATATTGCAAACATATTACAAGAGATTTGGCGCTCATTTTGAATTGTACATTCCTTGATGGAGGTTGATTCGGTATAATGGAGGATAGTTAAAATAACAATCGCAGTTTGTAGGGAACATGTTATGAAATACAATTTAAACAAGGAGCTTTCAAAAATGGGAAAGAAAAAAGCTCCATCTAAAATATATTTATATCCATTAGTGAATGTCTTCTTTCAGATGTATTCATGTAAATCAGATGATGATGTTCTTGTAACAGAACATTATATCCACGGATATAATGGTGCAAGGCTAAAAACTTTTTTGATTGAACCAAAGCATGCTGAGAAGGAATTGCCTTGTATTATTTTTTACCATGGTGGAGGCTTTTTATTGAGAGCATCAAAAACTCATTATCAAATAGCCAAATGGTATGCCTCAAAAGCTAGATGCAAGGTGGTTTTTGCTGATTATCGTTTGTTGCCAAAGTATAAATTTCCAGTTGCGATTGAGGACTGTTTTGAAACATACAAATGGGTATTGAATAATGCTGATGCATTAGGTATTAGTAAAAATAAGATACTATTGGCGGGGGATAGTGCTGGTGCAAATATCTCGGTGGCAGTAACGTTGATGTCAAAGGATAGAAATGTTCCTTGCCCTAAAGGCAATCTATTGATTTATCCAGTTTTAGATAGGCGGATGAATACGGCATCAATGGAAAAGTATACAGATACGCCAGTATGGGATTCTCGCCGAAATAAGATGTTTTGGAAAGCTTATTTAAAGGAATATACAAATGAGCAAATAAAGTATGCGTCGCCGATGGAAGCAGAATCATTAGCGGGCTTTCCTAATGGATATTCTTCAAATGGAATTCAAGACGTATGTAGCAGTAATGCTGATCATGCATTGCTTTGATATCACCATGGCAATCTTCGATGTGGCGAGGCATGTGATTTCCCAGAGCGGAAACACTATCCAAAACTCTACTGCAGTGAATGCATCCCAACTTGCGCAGATGCGTTCCACACTAGAGGCCATGTCCGTCGGACAGCTATACGGACAAGAACCATATCCATAACCACATCGTGTTTAATGCAATCTCTATGGATAGGAAAAAGAAGTTCCGGGATTTCTACTGTTACGTGCAAGTGCCATTGCGAGCAAGGATTCCATAGTTTGCGGCATTTTATTTTCCATACCGACAGTTACTATAACTATCAGCATTTGTGGGCTCCGCCCACAAATACCGGTAGTATTCTTGATTAAAGAATTGCTGCGTACTTGGGATTGCTTCGCAGTTTAGAAATGACATCTTCTGAGAAAAGCCCGATATACTGTTTGAATAAGCTTTCGCTGATATAAACAAAACGTGAAGGTAGTTCAACTGCGTCACTTACACCTGCGTTGGTTGGCCTTTTTATAGGTTCTTTAGCGGCCTCCATAAAGCTAGTGCCATGCTCATAGGCTTTTCCAAAACAGTCTGAGGTTTGTTTATAATCTTTATTCCTGTTACAAATACGCGCTGCATTCAAATAAAGCAGGCATATATCACTATTAAACCAACCATAATTACCATCTCCAAAAGTTGACTTATAAAGCATAGCAAGTGAAAGATATATGTCTGGATTATTGGCAGTTGCAAAATGCTCAAAATTCATATCTAGCAAATCTGCCAGTTGATGAAGCAGTGACAGAAGGGCTTCACTTACATATCGATCATATTTGCTGTCATGTATCATCACTGTACGAACCAATTCACGACAACTTGATAGAGAAGAACTTTGAAGGGCGATTTCTTCTATCTTCTGATAATCTCTGAGCCTGCCAAGTACTCCAATGAGCGAGGAATGAATAAGCTCTTTCATGTGAATATCGTCACAGTTCTGGTAAGCTTGCTCATATAGCTTGGCAGCTTCTTTTAATGCAGCAGTTTCATTCTTTTTTCTTTTGTCATTCGATGCAATCATCGAAAGAATCATAGCCAGTCTTTCCTGCAAATGCCATTCGTTTGGAAATTCAGATAATGCTTCTCGAAGAAACTGTTCATGCCTTTTTAATTGCTTTTTATCAGGAGTAACTCCTGGCTCCAATAGTCTGTTCGCTTTCTCAATGTATCTTGAAAGAGTACTTTCACGATCATTGTTGTAACCGAACAGTTCATCTATTGAAACATGGAAGTAGTTTGCTATTGCAGGAATCATCTCCATATCCGGATATGCCTTGTTTGCTTCCCATCGTGATACAGCTTGATTTGTTATTCCTAGCGCTGTTGCAAGATCATCCTGCGTTCTTCTGTCTCTTTTACGTAATTCCTTAATTTTGTTGCCTAACATGATCCTCATATTTAAGCTCTCCTTAGATGAATTCACCGGTGTGATTTCATTATATCGAAGAATATGTAGCAGACCAATAATCAATTAATTGTTTGATACTAAACTATTAATTTATACAACTGCTTATAAGTCAGAAAATATCGAATTCTTCAGAACCATCTGGCAGCAAAATTATTCGTGGTAGAGCTGTCGTGCTGATGTGCGATAGCTCTTTTACGTTGCACTGCTAATGTCATAGGGCGCATAATAGAGAAAGCATGAGAATGGATGGGGATAGTGAATAAAAGCATGTATGATGTTATAGACGAAATCAGAAAACTAGAGGAGAAATACGGAGAAGATTTTAACTGGGGGACAGAGCTTAAGAGTGAATTCTTTGAGAATGAGTTGAGGAAAGAGTTGGCTCTGGCACCTGATTTCAATGTTAGGGCATTAGCTAGAAGCTACTCTAATGATGATGTCCTTTTTACATATGATGATAGGTTTTACCGCATATACCACCTTACGTATTCTAGTGGCAAGCCTATATACCAGGAGTTTGCTGATGGCAGAGTTGCGGTGAATTATATTGAAAGGCAGTTTGTTGAGGAGTAACACATTACATATGATAATTTAGAAAACTTTCCGTAATGGAAAGTTTTTCTTTTACGACTAATACAACAAGTGTATTATAGTTAGTGCGAGTTCCATGTAGAATAAAGTCATGAAAACAAGTATAGCAATAAACGAAATAAAAAGAATGGGGAAAACAAGATGAAATTACTAATTCATGATCTCTCAACAGAAGAGTGGAGCAAGGTGGCAGACAAGTATGAAGGATGGGAGGTTATTTCTGACAACGGCACTATTAAACCTTGTACAGGCTGCTTCGCATGCTGGGTAAAAGAGCCTGGAGTATGCGCTATAAAAGATGGCTACGAGAGGATGGGCGCGCTGATCCATGAAGCGGACGAGGTGCTGGTAATCAGCAAGTATACTTATGGTGGATTTAGCTCTTTTGTCAAAAATGTATTCGACCGCAGCATAGCTTATATTCTGCCTTATCTCACAATCAGTCATGGTGAGATGCATCATAGAAGGAGATATCACGAGAGCAAAAAGTTCTCTTTTATCTTCAGAGGTAATAACCTGACAGATGCGGAGAAAGAGGCTGCCAGAACATACGTCATCGCGTTCTGCAAGAACTTCTACGCAACCATCAAGGGTATTAGTTTCGAGGAAATGGAAAAAGATAATGTGGCAGTTGGAACTGAAAAGGCTGAGGAAAATAGCGGCAAAGTGGTTCTGTTAAACTGCAGTATGAGAGGCGACAATTCCAATTCTAGAAACCTTCTGAGAAGACTGGACAAGAGCATTGAAGGAGAAACAGAGACCGTAAATCTGGTGTCATACATTGGTAAATATGATGAGCTAGTGGAGCTCCTGTCATCCTGTCAAAAGATAATTCTCGGAATGCCTTTATATGCTGATGGAGCACCATCTTCTGTTTTGAGACTTATGGAGAAGATGGAAAAAATGGAGAAGCAGAGTGGGGCTATCAAGAAGCAGATCTATGTTGTGGCTAATATGGGCTTCTATGAAAGCAGACAGATCAAGAATTTGCTAGGCATGGTAAAAGCATGGTCTGAGAAATGCGGCTACGAGTACTGCGGCGGAGTGGCTGTCGGTGCCGGCGAGATGCTTGGCAAGATGATTAAGATCCCTGATGCCTCCAAGACTTATGCCAGAGATGTGGCACTTGCCCTTGAGAAATTGGGAGGAGCAATCTCAGCTTCAGAGGGTGTTGCGGATATATTTGCAGATGCGTATAAGTTCTCTCGCTTTTTATATCTTGTTTATGGCAACCACGGCTGGACTAAGACTGCTAAGAGAAATGGGTTGAGTAAGAGAGAGGTGTTGATGGAGGGGGATTATGGGGAATGGCGCAATAGAATTGGAAAGAGCTATATATAATTGGTATCTAGAAGGAGAAGATGCTGCTCCGGAACCAATATTGAAAAGGTAAGGTTGTTTTTCTTATACATGGACATCTATGATACTATGCTAAAATTATTTTTAATAAAACATATTTTAACAAAAGCGTTTTAGTAACTTCTAATTGAAGAAGAGAAACATAATACTATTATTGAGAAAGATCGGGAAACTGGTCTTTTTCTTTTATCCAAAATACCTGAGAGTTGCGTGCTCATCCTGTGTTAAACAGATTCCGGCATAAGTGGGTATAAAAAGCGTCTTGCTTTTAGAATAAAATGTGATGAATAACGTTGAAAGTGCCTCATAAAATGTGATGCCATTTATTGAAGTGGCTATTTTTTTGTGATAATATGTGCTTGGAGGTAAAGAAAATGTATTACAGACGAAAGATTGATGATTATTTAAGTAATTGGAAAGCGGATCCAGCGCATAAACCTCTTATAGTAAAGGGGGCACGACAGATTGGTAAAACAGAATCAATCATGCATTTTGCTAAGGCTAATTATGAGAATGTTGTATATATAAATTTTGCTTTAGAGAAGAAATTCTCGCAAATTCTTGCAGATGGATATGATGTTGCAAGTGTCATAAAGAATATATCATTGGCTGATCCATCTATAAAGTTTGTCCCTAACAAAACAGTTATCATTTTTGATGAAATTCAGGAAAACCCCGATGTAGCAACGACACTTAAATCATTTAAGATAGATGGTAATTATGACGTTATTTGTAGTGGTTCTATGCTAGGAATTAATTATAAGAAGATTCATAGTAATAGCGTTGGGCATAAAACGGACTATGAGATGTATTCAATGGACTTTGAGGAATTCCTTTGGGCTAAGGGCTATAATCAAGAGCAGATTGACTCAATCTTATCTCATATGGTAGAACTAAAGCCATTTAATGATAATGAGTTAGCTGTTTTTAAGAGTTTATTTCTTGATTATTGTGTACTAGGAGGAATGCCGGATGTCGTAAAACTATATATTGAAACCGGAACATTTTCTGGAACTCTCGATGTACAGGAACAGATTAGGCTTGATTACGAAGAAGACGTAAGAAAGTATGCAGAAGGTCTTGATCAAACTAAAATTATAAGCGTTTATAGAAGCGTTCCTGCTCAGCTTGCAAAGGAAAACAAGAAGTTTCAGTTTAATAAAATTTCTAAGAATGCCCGTTCAAGAGAATATACCGGATGTATAGAATGGCTTATTGATGCTGGCGTTATAACTGAGTGTAACTGTTTGCAGTATCCTGAGTTGCCATTAAAGGGAAATATCGAGGAAAGTAAATATAAGCTGTACTATCCCGATACTGGATTATTGGTATCTGCACTAGACGTGGAAGCCCAAGAGGATTTGAGAGTTAATAAAAACCTTGGCGTATATAAAGGTGCTCTTTACGAAAATTTTGTGGCAGAGGCTTTTGTTAAGCAAGGTTTAGGACTCTTTTATTATAAGAAAGAAAACTCAACATTAGAGGAAGATTTCTTTGTAAGGACTCAGAATAATTTGATTCCAGTCGAAGTTAAGTCAAATAGTGACCAGTCAAAATCATTATCTTCGCTGATAAAAAATGAGAACTATAGCGATATCTCATATGGGATAAAGCTGGGAGACTTCAATGTTGGTAATGCAAATAACATATATACTTTTCCATATTTTTGTGCATTCAAGATGAAAGAGTATTTAAAGAAAATGGATTGATCGAAAATTAACGTCGTAAGGAAAAGAGGTAAAAATTGTCGTAGTTAACAGTCCTATTTTTGAAGTTTCATACTTTCAAAGTAGGTATATTTCGTTATATCGTTTGTAGAATAATATTCTTTCTGAAGGAGAACTTGATGATACTTCTATCGGAATTTCCGATAAAAGTTCCGGATAGCGATGGCGCTTGCGGAGTACATTTCATAAAGTACGACCAAACGTACTATTATTGAAATGGCTACAATTAGTTTTATTTCAGAATCCAGTATTTTGCACCTAAGTGTTATTTTGAGATATTTTTATATCTTTATTGGCTCGAATGGCCACAAAATCTTTCACCTAAAACAAAAATTTGTTTTAGGTGAAAGATTTTGTGTTATAATAGAGCTGCAAACGAGAAAAAGGAGGTTGCCAGATGCTGATAAGCTTTAAGTTCAATAACTTCTGCTCTTTCAATGTCGAGAGCGAATTTAGTATGGAAGCACCAAACAGCAAGGTTAAGTCGAGATATCCTGACAACTATACTTCTACAGGTGTGGGGTACGATCTTCTGAAGACAGCAATTATAGTCGGTGAGAATGCAGGTGGTAAATCCAATTTCATAGGAAGTTTGAAGTTTTTGAAATCACTCATAGATTTTAATTCCCAGGTGCAGTCTGTAGGTGCATATGTCAATGCATCTAGTTTTTTGACAGATAAGGATCCTGAACAGCGTTTTGAGATTTGCTTCATATCAGAAAAGGAACATGTCTACAAGTATTGCCTGGGAATCGATTCTAATGGAATCACAAGCGAAGGGCTTTATAAGCAGAGCAAGAGAAAAGGAACCTTTTCGTGTTTATTTTCTGTTACCAGAGATGAATCCGGAAAATATGAAAAGAAGGAGGGAAAGGCTTCTGAACTTACTACTGCAATAAAGAATAGTAATAATAGCTATGGACTTTTTATAAGCAAGCTGGCACTTCTTGGTAATGCGGATGCTATTGAGACTTCGAGCTGGTTCAAGAATATACTTCTTCCTGGGGCGGTTCCAGAGGACCAGGACGAAAATCCAGTAGGCAGAGATGAGGATATCAAGATCATGAGAGATTCCCGCTTTTTGGATATATTCCGGATGGTCGACTACAGTATCTGCGGCATAGAAGTGGATAATGACAAACCTTATGGTAAGTCATTGATAATTAGAAAAGATGCTGAGGAAAATGAAATCCGCAGAGAGCTTCAGCAGGATTCAACTGGTGTAAGGGAGTTTTTTGCTTGGGCAGTTCAGATATTCAGAGTGGTTTATGAGAACAGGGTTGTGTTTGCTGATGAGATGGATAGGGTTCTCAATCCCATTCTGTCAGACAGAGTTGTTGCCTTTGTAAATGGCGAGGAGCACAAGGGGCAGTTCATCTTCTCTACACACAACGTACTGCATTTGAACCTTAAGACATATATGAAGGAACAAATTTATTTTGAGACAAAGAGCAAGGATAGCCTTACGTCAGAGCTGTATTCGCTTGCAGATTTCCCTGAGGTTAGATATGAGACTGCTAAGGTATATGAGTTTTACATGAAGGGAATTTTGGGAGGAACAGCTTTTGAGTAGAAAAGAGAGAGTGCTTAAGAAAAGGTACGCCATTTTCTGCGAAGGTGATACCGAGTACAACTCATATAGAACTCTGCTAGATGCTATCAGAAAGCAGGATAAATTGGTTTCCAACAATTACGAAATCAAGAAAAAGACGTTTGACATCATAATCAAACAAACTAATTATGATCAGGATGTTCTTAATAAGCGTGACAGTAACATTGAAGAGTTCTTTGATGTAATTGATTGGTAGAAATAGCGGCAATGCTGATAAGATTTTGTAGACTTTATGCATGAATAATGTATAAACGTGTTTTTTTTATAAACGGCTATTATCGGTTATACCGGAATATATTACAGCATAACTGACGGAGGAAAAGGCATGACAGCGACATTACTATATCAGGGACATGGTAGCGTAAGAATCGTTACAAGTGAAGGAAAGGTTATTTATATCGATCCGTTCTCGGGTGAGGGTGATGGCTATGACCTTCCAGCAGACCTTATCCTAATGACACATGGACATTATGACCATACTCAGGAGAATCTTATTTCTATCAAAAACGAAGGATGTTCGGTTATTAAATGGTCGGATGCTTTAAAGAATGGTGAGTATAAGGAATATGATTTTTGTTTTGTAAATGTTAAAGCTGTGGAAGCTGGATATAACAAAAACCATGATGTCTCAGAATGTGTCGGATTTATTCTTACATTTTCTGATGGTGTGAAGGCATATTTTTCCGGTGATACATCTACAACGCCTTCAATGGCTGGATTTGCAGAAAAGAAGCTTGATTATGCTTTTTTATGCTGTGATGGAGTTTATAACATGGATGTTTCTGAAGCATCTGCTTGTGCAAAAACAATAGGCGCAAAGCATACAATTCCTTACCATATGGAACCGGTAAAGGATAAAAGCGGATTTGATATGAACGTGGCTAAGCGTTTTGATGTGCCGGGAAAGATAATACTTCAGCCTGGGGAAGAACTTGGCCTAGAGTAAAGAAATGCTGTTAGAAGACCTTGAGCAAAACGTTCTTTGCATCGCTTGCGAATCTGTCTGATTATGAGCAGAGAATCCGGTGTCGAATGGCTGATTAAGAATGTGTTTGATGATGAGTGATTTGTCGGGATGAACGTTGGAACATAAAATTCGAATAAAATAGAATTAAAGATTTTTCTTGAAAACAATTTCTAATTCAATTAGCCTTTTATTAGGACGTCCAATCTATCATAATAGGAGGCTTTTTTGATGAACAAAGAACAGCTTCACAAGTACATTGAAAACAGTACGGGCAATGAGTCAAATATCTGCCAGATATATGCCATCAAAGACGGTTCTGTTGTCTATGATGATTGCTGGCATGGATTTATGACTGAGGATGCGATGAATGTCAATTCCGTGACCAAAGGCGTCATGGGACTACTTGCCGGAATTGCTCTGGATAAGGGCTACATTAGGAATCTGGACCAGAAGGTGATGGATTTTTTCCCTGATTACAACGTTAAGCGCGGAGAGAAGACTATCTATGACGTTACCATCAGGCACCTTCTTACTATGACAGCTCCGTATAAGGGTAAGTCAGAACCCTGGAAAAAGGTGTGTACTTCACAGGACTTTACTCTTGCAATCCTTGATTATCTTGGAGGACGTAATGGAATAACAGGTGAGTTCAGATATGCTACCCTTGGCATTCAGATTCTTGCAGGAATAATTGAGAGAGCTACGGGCGAAAAATGCATTGATTTTGCTAACAAAAATCTCTTTGAGCCACTGGGACTTCCGAAACGAATACCACACGGTGACAGTTCCAAAGAGGATCAGTTTGATTTCTTTATGAACAAGAATCCAAGGAAATATGAGTGGTACTCTGACCCTCAGGGCTGTGTTACCGCAGGCTGGGGACTGTGCATGTCGGCAAAAGATATGGCGGTTATCGGCACGATGGTGCTGGGCGGCGGAATGCACGGCGATAAAAGGCTCATCTCCGAAGAATATCTGAAGGACATGCTGGCGCCTCACATTAAGCTTGGCGAGCGCTTTGGCTTCATGAATTATGGCTACTTATGGTACAAGCCCTACGATGATAAAGAGGTATATGCAGCAATTGGCGACAGCGGAAATATCATCTATGTAAACAAAGAGAAAAACGTATCTGTGGGAATTACTGGTACATTTAAGGTAAGGATCTTTGATCGTGTGGAATTCATAGAGAAAAAAGTCTTGCCAGCTCTTGAATGCACGATATAGTTTTTTAATTCCAGCATAACGCTCCACCTTCTAGGGACTTAGAGCAGAAAATTCGAAGTTAATCGCACAACTTCAAATTTGTCGATCTAATTGAATATTGAACGTTACATAGCAGTTATCTCAAATCGAGGTAGCCACTTAACAACTATTCCTGCCGCTTGTGAAGCATAAGCCACGTAAAGTGAAATGGTTGTTTTTCTTATCTGCTTATATATACGAATGAAGATGATGTTGTGGCAAAATTAATTTTCTAATGGACCACAAACCCCGTCCCCTAGGTCCGTTACAGTAAAAATACACATAAAGAGTAAAGGTGTGTATATATACTTGAATATGTAATTGATTTATCCTGTGTGATGTTGTACTATTAAAGCGAAAATACACACTTATGTGGTTGCGTGTGTATGATTACTTTAAAATGCTAAACCTTCAGCAAAGGAGGCACAACATGGTTCTTACCTATAATGAATGTATAGAAAAATATGGATCGGATTATAAGATAAAGAAAGAGCTGAGCAATGGAGAGCTCTTTATGAAAGAAAAGGGAGTGTATTCTACTGTAAGAAATGTTTCAGATCTTGATATAATAACTAGCAAATATCCGAGGGCAGTGTTTACCGGAAAAAGTGCGTTTTATTACCATTCTCTTACTGATGTGATACCAGATCATTTTCATCTTGCAACTCGGCGAGAGGATTCAAGGATTAAGGATCAAAGAGTAATACAGTCTTTTCTCAAAGATGATATTTTTGAGCCGGGCATAATTGAGATGAAGTATAATAATTCGAGTATTAGGATATATGACAGGGAGAGGATGCTCATAGAACTTATGCGCTTTAGAAAAAGCATACCATTTGATTTGTACAAGGAGATAATACAAAATTATAGGCGCATAGCAGAAGAGATGGATTTTGGACTTGTTGAGGATTATGCCTACATGTTCCGAAATGGTAATACACTTATGAATCAGATACAGATGGAGGTTCTTTGATTTCGTGAATTTAAGGGATGAGGTAGAAAAGATAAAAACAGAGGGGTATAGCGAAGCAAACGCAGAATCTAAGCTCTGTCAGGATATAGTACTCAAGGCAATTGCAGAAAGCGGAATGGCGAGGAATGCAACCATCAAGGGCGGAGTTGTAATGAGAAGTCTTTCTAAGAATGCAAGACGTGCTACGCAGGATATAGATCTTGATTTCATCAGATATTCGATATCTGATGAATCCATAAGGCAGTTTGTTAAACGTCTTGACTGTATAGATGGGCTGTCTATTGCTATAGATGGCAAGATAACTGAACTAAATCATCAGGATTACAAAGGAAAAAGAATCACAATCACAATAAAGGATTCAAATGATACAGTTTTATCACTAAAAATGGATATAGGTGTTCATGCTGATTTATCATTGGAGCAGGAAGATTATGCTTTTGACATAGGATTTCAGGAAGATGCTGTTAGCCTTTTGATTAATTCCAAGGCCCAGATGATTACAGAAAAACTGAAATCATCTGGGCGATTTGCAAGTAGATCAACTAGATATAAGGATGTATTTGATATCTGTTATCTAAGCGATGAGGTGGATAAGGAATAACTTAGAAAATGCATTGATAAGTATATCATTTCTGATGAAACACTTAGAAACGTAGCAACAATGGACGATGTTGTTAAACGTGTGGAAAGAGTTTTTAGCAATAAGGCTTATGTAGATTCTGTTTCAAAATCTGGTAAGAACTGGCTTGATATGCCAGTTGAGGCGGTTCTTAAAAAAACTTGGAGTTCATTAAATCGCTTTGAAGGTGCTTTTGACATGGAAAAAGTGCGGTTGGAAACACAGATCTTATTCTAAAGAAATCTGAATAAGCATATAAATAACGTTTTTTCAGAAGGGGAAATTGATAAAGATAACAACACGCAAAAAATGCGTATTGATGAACAATGAATGATATTTAAAGCCTATATTTTTCATATCAGCAAAACTTCCATAACTACGAAAAAATGTGAGTTGTGGAAGAAAAATCGTCGTTTATATCTGAATCCAAAACACTAAAATCAAATACATATATTTACATAGACCAGTACCCTGGGGACGCCCAGACACTACTGGTCTATTATTATGTCCAAAATCAAGTGCGCAGGACAGGAAAAATGGACCACAAACCCCGTCCCCTAGGTCCAGAAAGACCAAACAAGTAGATAAATACAATAGGTAATGGTATTATTAAATAGAAGATTGTTAGAAGAGGAAATGCTATGAGCTATCAGAGAAGATTGATAAATTATACAGTTGCATGTGTTAATGAGTTTGCTGAAGCTTTTAATTTGAATGTTAAAGAAGCATATAGATATCTTCGAGATTTCAAGGGAATAGAGTTCCTGAAGGATTTCTATGAGGAAGAGCATCTTTTATCATTTGATAATGTGGTTGAAGATTTACAAGCTCTTTGCCGGAGAAATGGAGGAACTATATGATTCTTTATCATGGTAGTAATGTTGATATACAAAATATCAGCTTGCAGACCATATAAGGATTTTGGTAGGGGATTCTATTTAACAGATATTCCGGAACAGGCTGAGCGCATGGCAGAACGAGTTGCTAGGATTTACGGTGGTGAACCTGTACTCAATATTTATGAGATAGATGATTCTTTTTTGGATTCCTCTAGTCTTAGAATCAAAAATTTTGGTGAAGAAACAACGGAAGATTGGGCTCGTTTTGTAATGAATAATAGGAATAGAGGCTTTGAGAATTATTCAGATCCATTGTGCAATTTCGATTCTAAGTATGATATCGTAATTGGACCTGTTGCGGATGATAATATGGCAATGCTGTTTAGACAATATGAAGAAAAAGTTATAGACTTTGATACGCTTCTTAAAGGCATGATATATAAAAAGACATCTTCACAGTATTCATTCCATACACCTGCAGCTATTTCATTATTGAGGAAAATTAGTCATGAATGAGAAAAAGCAACTAATAGAGTATGCTATTCAGGATATTGTTGAAATGATCTCGAAAGATCAGAACGTAGAATATGACGAGGCTATGAACTTCTTTTATGAATCAGAGATTTTTGATAAGCTTCAAGATGTAGAAACAGGGCTTTATCGTGAAAGCTCTGCTTATATTTATGATTTATACAAAGATGAGTTGAACTTCGGGCATATCGTTCAAACTGAAATATAATAACCGCCTATTACATAGAGCAGTTATCTCAAACGAGGTAGCTGCTTTTTTACACATGATATTAAGCAATACTGTATAATTAAATTTGCTTGATAAGGCACTAGTTCTCTTTACTGCAAAAAGTGATATGAAAAAGGTCTATAATAAACTTGTTGGTCGTGTCCCGTATAAAATAATCGTTCAGGATGAAAGAGTTCCACAAAAAGAGGCAGTATCACAATTCAAAAGTGATATTAATTCTGTTCTTTTAGGGACAGGTTCCTATTGGGAAGGAGTGAGTGTTGAAGGAACAGCATTTTCTAATTTGGTGATATTTAAACTTCCGTTTCCAGTTCCAGATCCTATATATGAGAAAAAGATGGAGCATTGTAAAAATGGCTTAATGGAGGTACTAGTGCCAGAGATGGTACTAAAACTAAAACAAGGCATTGGACGATTGATAAGAAAAGAAGGTGATGTTGGAATAGTATCAATTCTTGATCCTAGAATTGGAGACAGTTCAAATGCGTCATACAAGAGCATTGTTTGGGAATCTATTCCTATAAAAAATAGAACTACGGACTTAAATGAAGTAAAGAGGTTCTATGACAATATTACACAGAATCAGGATAAGGGGATTTATGAAAAAGAATGTATTTAGAATGCCTACTCCGGTCAAAATTACTGGAAGAACATCAAGTATTACAAATGCGTTTGTTAACGGAATTATTCCTGTTGTTGAACCAACTGAAGCTGAAATTGATGATGCTCTTGCTACTCTTGGAATGACAAGAGAGAGTATATGTTGCGCTTACTGTGGCGATACTTGCACGGAATGGGATCATTTTAGGCCACTAATAGTTGACAAGGGGCCTACAGGCTATATTTCAGAAATTCATAATCTTGTTCCTGCTTGTGGCAAGTGTAATCAAAGCAAAGGTAATAAAGAATGGAAAAAATGGATGTATAGTGATGCTTCACTTTCTCCAAAAACAAGAGGCATCACGGATATAAATGAAAGATGCCGGAAGTTGGAAGTATACGAGAGAAAGTATGCACCTACAAAGCTTGATTTTGTAGAAATTGTAGGTGAAGAGTTATGGGAAAAACATTGGAATAACCATGAGAAACTGCTTGAATTAATGAAAACATGTCAGGAAACATCTGATGAGATACAGGAAAGAATTACCATGAGCCTGAGAAATGAGTAAAGAAGGTATAATTCATGCCATTTCAAATCATTAGAAATGATATTACAAAAGTAAAAGCAGATGCCATAGTTAACACAAACTGAAGTACCGTGTTGTGTTAACAATAATTAAGATATTTATAACTTAACTTCAGGTTAATTTTACGATAGTTAATGTATAATTGAATATTGCTGATTCATGGCAAGCGGCTGCATAATATGAAGTATCATTTTTAGCAGCTGCCTGTCTTAGTGTAGTATACTTATTATAGTGTTGTACACCCCCCTTAAGACTGGAGCAATTATATGAACAATTCTGAAGCTACCAAAGAAAATCTCTATGTCATAACCAATCATAAATTCCCCAGCGACAGCTACGGAGAAGATGATTATCTTGGCAACTGGCCGATGCTTTATATCCTGGAAAATGGAGATAAGGTCTATATTGGCGAGTCTACTAATGTTGCGGAGAGAATGAAGCAACATTATAACAATAAGGAAAAGCGTGAATTCAACAAAGTTCATTTCATATATTCCGGCAGATTCAATCAGTCTGTAACTTTTGATTATGAGTCTAAGCTGATCCAATTTGTTTCCGCTGATGGCAAGTATACTATTACCAATAAAAATGATGGTATTGCTAATAAGAACTATTTCAGCAAGCCTGAATACGACGAGACTTTTGAAGCGTTATGGAATAAATTAAGGTCCTATAATCTTGCTGAGCACACGCTTGAATACATCAAGAACAGCGAGTTCTACAAATATTCTCCTTTTAAAGAACTGAATAAAGATCAAAAGATCCTTGCCGACGATATCATAAGAGAGATAAGAGAAGGTAAAGAGCTACCTATAGTAGTAGAGGGCCGTCCCGGCACCGGCAAGACAATTGTTGCAGTTTATCTGATGAAGTATCTGAGAGATTATGAGGATGAGAAGACTCATAGATTTCCTTTCCGTGAAAAGAAGATGGGGCTTATTATTCCTCAGACATCGCTTAGGTCTACGCTTAAGAGTCTTTTCAAAAAGATAGAAGGACTTGCTGCCAAAGATGTAATAGGTGCATCAGAAGCGGTTAAGGCTGGGGAGTGGGATATCCTTTTTGTGGACGAAGCTCAGAAACTTCAGGTAAGGCGTAGTATCGTTGGATATCAGGCTTATGATAATAACAATAAAAAGCTTGGACTCCCAAGTGATGCAACAGAGCTTGACTGGATACTTAAGATTTCTAAGACTCCGGTTTTCTTTTTTGACCCGGATCAGTTATCAGGCCCATCGGGTACAACTATCGAGGTATTTCAGAACAAAGTGAAGATGGAGCTTTCAAGAAGAAGGCGTATGACTGCGTATCTGACACATTTCTTGAGAATGCAGATGCGTGTCAAGGGCGGAGAGGAGTATATCAACTATGTAAATGATATACTTCATAATGTTGATGTTCCAAGGAAGACATTTGACGATTACGATTTTAAGATTTTCACCCACTTTGCTGATTTTAATAAAGAGCTCTATGTCAAAGAAAAGGACATGGAACTTTGCAGGATGCTAGCAGGCTATGCGTGGGAGTGGAAGACCAAGAATGACAAGACTGCATATGATATAGAAATCGAAGGTGTCAAAAAGAGGTGGAATCATTGCCTTAATAACTGGATCAATAGCGATGGAGCGCTTGATGAAGTTGGATGTATTCATACAAGTGCAGGATATGATCTCAATCACGCCTTTGTCATTCTCGGGAATGATATTAAATACGATGATGAAAAGGGTAGGATCTATGTAGACAGGTCCAATTATTTTGACAAGCGTGGTAAGCAGTCAGCTTCGGATGAGGAACTGGATCTGTATATCAAAAATATATACTATGTTTTGATGACAAGGGGAATCAGGGGGACTTATCTGTATGTATGCGATGAGAAGCTTAGAAACTATTTTATGAAATACGTGGAGGAGTTTTGACAGCTATGGATTTTGAAGAGGTTAAGAAAGAGGTACTGAAATTCACTAAGGACAGGGACTGGGATCAGTTCCATACTCCTGAGAATCTTGCTAAGAGTATTTCAATAGAGGCAGCAGAGCTTCTGGAGTGTTTCCAATGGAGCCCGGAATATGATAAGAAGGCTGCGACTGAGGAGCTGGCAGATATCATGAATTACTGCATTCTTATGGCGGATAAGATGGGTATTAGTATTGAAGATGCCATTATGGATAAGATTCAGAAGAATGCGGCTAAGTATCCTGTAGAGAAGAGCTATGGGAGTAGTAAGAAGTATACGGAGCTTATTTGATAAGGACTAGGTACCTGCCAACTTATAGATAAGAGAATGCTGTATAGGTATGTTTATTTTATCAAATTCTGTCTTCTTTTCGAACAAATCTTTGCGAACTGGCCTGTGCCGGGTAGTCCGTTAGCTTATTTTGCATTAAGTGCATCTGTTTTGGTTTTATTGCAGGCTGGTTTTTTAGAAGTAATTTCTGGATGGCATTTATTTATGTCGGTATTGTTCTCGTTTTGGCATATTTGGTTGATGTCATTAAGACAAAGAAGGATATTGAATTCATTAATTCAAAGATAAAAGGTCGATAACTTGCATATAAAAATAGGCAATACCGCTTCTTCGTATTGCCTATTTTTTACCATCAATTTATTCTGGCAGGACAACTTCAACAATCTCTATTAGTTAATACATACATCCAGTAGAAGACTACTGAAACTGATCAGAAAGTCAAATACATATTCACCGGAATTTTTGCAATAGCTTACAAACTCAGGTATATCCAATGTTACATCCCATGTAAGCTTATACGGTGCATCCGGATCTAACGTTGTAATAGTCATACTGACTTTCTTGGCACTTGGATCTGTCATTTTGCGTGCTTTATTTAAGATATCATATTTTTCCATAGACACCTCCTTGAAATAAATATTTAGTTTTGCATGTTATGTGGATTGAAGCCGGATGTCGGCCAGATGGAAGATCATACTTCCAATATTATTTTTATAGAAAAGCAAAACATTGTCAATAAAATATTGTAATATCTAAGCCGTATATCCTATATAATCTACCTTCTATCATATTTTTGTTTTTTTAATATTGGCCTTGCTATAATACTTGATGTCTGAGACACTACAGTGTTATTGATAATACTAAGTTTAAGGAGATTGTGATATGAAAATTGAGACTTTAAGTGAGTATGGTGCAAGGCAGGCATTGGGGGAGTATAAGAGCTTTTACGCTGACAATGCGTTTTATGATGATGGATTTTTTTCTTTGAGGAACATTGAAGTTTCAAGAACTGATGACAAGAATAAGTTCGTTATCCAGATGTCAGATGATGGATCTACGAAGATAATATATGATGCGAAGATAGATGGTGGGTATATTGTAGTAACAAGGACCCATTGCGGACTCAAAGCTTTATTGCAGGCAAAGAAAGCTGATACAGTACTGGAAAAATTTCTAAATAATAAGATCTGCTTATATCACTGGGAACTATTATCAGATGCAGATCCTGATAAGGATTCATCTTATGAAGATGAAGTGGCTGTAAGTGCGGGAGTAGATCTTGATCTATTGTTTCCCCAAAATGTAATGATTGATAGTTTTATGTTCAAAAGTAGCCTCGATACTCTTGTCAGCGATTTTAAGAATAAATTAGTCGAAGTTTATTTGTCTGAAGAGGATGATGACTATGAAGAAAGGCTTGAGTGTGTAGCAGCTATGGATTTCGACGTAGTCGACAGGGGACAGGATATCTTAAGTGTACTTAAGACAAAAGCTGATTTTACAGAATCTGATCTGGAAAAGGCAGACCATTATTATGATGCTTTCATAAAGGAAATAGACAGATATATCGGGAAGCCGGAGAGGATATATACTCTAGCATCACCTATTGATGATACAATAAAGACTGCGCTTAATGAGCTTTCTTATCTTGATAATTGTTTTGACTTATTTTTTATAAAATTTGAAGATTATTATCTGGCAGTAGGTCTGTTCTTATGTGATTAAGAATATATAACAGGGAAGGGATTCTGAACGCACAGGATCTCTTCCTTGATTTATGAACTAAAGTACCGTGTTGTGTTAACCGATGATCACAAGGTCGCCTTCGGGTTGACCTTTTTTCTATGGTCAATTGGTATCATCTAATCATCAGATAACGAACGCCTCATTGCAGAGACGTGGCAACGGCAGAAAGGCAAGGAGGTAATATAGAAATAAGGCATTTCCTGGAGCTAATGAGACTACTGATATAAGTATTGTTCATAAAGTGTACTCCTTGCCCGACGATAGTCATATACTGCTTCTATTATGATTAAACCAGAATGGATGGACATTATAATGTACATCGCGAGGGCTTTTTTTATTGACAAGTGGCTGTTGACTACATAGAAGAAAGCCCCTTAGTTAGCATAAAATTAATAGCATATGAGCACAGACCTTTCACAATACAAAAGAGTGGGAAGGGAGTGCTTTTTTTATTATACTTATGGTAATAGATTATGGACTTACATCTTAGTAGTTTAATGTAAGGAGAAAAACGATGGCTGATGATAAATTATATCGAATAATAATTAAAGAAGGTGCACATATTAATGAAAAGCAAAAAGCAGATGGCTCTAAAGCCGCTATTTAGTTTGATGATAAAAACGGATTAAAAGGACCTGTCGATCTGGTTGAAGTTGTTACTGAAAATGAAAATGAAGTCACTGTAACTGAAGAAAAAACGGATGTTAACGATGCTTCGGTAGATGAAATCGAAGAAGAAGTAGAGGTTTCAAAGATTGAGCTTTTGCAACAATTTGTTGCAGGTGGCAAATACAGGGGTCACAAATGTAACTATCGTTCAACTCAGTACGGCGCTGGCCTTGGACTTATGCTTTTTCTTGTACTGTGCTTTGTGATCTTCATATGATGCAGAGTTTTTTATGAACGGAGGTATTGTAATGAGTAGTTATAGAGAATATCGTGAAAAAGCATTGCAAAATCCTGATGTAAAAGCTGAATATGACGCATTACAGCCTGAATACGATATTATTCAAGCAATGATTGATGCACGTAATTCTCAGCATATTACCCAAAAAGAACTTGCTGCAAAAACCGGCATAACACAGGCAGATATTAGTCGTATCGAAAATGGTACCCGTAATCCGAGCCTTGCAATGGTAAAAAGAATTGCAGAAGGTCTTGGAATGCAATTGAGATTGGAGTTTATTCCAACAGCTTCCAAAATGATGAAATAATGATATTGTCAATATTACTTTACACTTATCACTCGTACATCCAGTTACCTGTTTTATTATGCAGCCATTGCCATTGAATCATAGTATCGCTTTCTCTTGACCATAGGAGGAAGACCATTATTGGAGGTACATATCCTCCTGTTATTCCAACAGCTGATAAAGTATCTCCAGATTATTACCTTTAGTTCTTCAACAGTAAACTGAGTAGATTTAATATTTCTGGAGTAGAACAGTTCATCTTTCATCCTTGCCCACATACTTTCGCACCTGGCATTATCATGACATCTGCCACCA
>NZ_AUKC01000043.1 GCF_000424545.1 Butyrivibrio sp. NC3005
GTTACATCTGATTTTATTGTAAATATTCTATCTTTATCCATGTCTATATAATACCATACGTAATTAGCAGAGTCAAGAAAAGGCGGCTAACTCATGACTAAAGTCACGAGTGTGCGCCGCCAATGTTATCAAATACAGGTTTATTTCTCCTTATTGCGATAACGACCTTTTTATCTCTTAGAAAACGCCCCCATTGCTTTTATATCTAAATAATGCTACATTGTAATTACAAAAATAGCAATTGCAAATATATAATAGCAATATATTGCAATTCTCATTGCAATATATTAATTTACTATCATCAAGTATTACAAAGGAGTTTTTATGTCACAAAACAAGATAATCGAACTTCAAGCCTTGAAAAAGAGCCTAAAAATGACCTATACAGAAATCTCTCAAAAATCCGGTCTTCCTCTAAGCACAGTCCAAAAAGTCCTTGGTGGGAAAGTGCTGATGTAGTTACTCTTATCACTAGACCTAGACGTTTTGGAAAGACTTTAAATCTAAGTATGCTCGATTGTTTCTTCTCGAACAAATACCTTAATAGCGACCAACTATTTAAAAATCTTAGTATCTGGCATTACCCGCAGTTTCATAATCTTTGCAACAATTATCCAGTACTGTTTATAAGCTTTGCATCAGTCAAAGGAACTAACTACCAAACCGCCAGAGCTCAGATTATACAAGAAATTATCACTCTTTATCGTAACAATGACAATGTTAGAAATGCTGACTTCTTAACTGACATGGACAAACTTTTTTGGAGCAAAATTAACTATGAAATGACAGATGCCATAGCTACTGACTCGATACGTTTCCTCTGCGAGATACTTAGCAAGTACTATAACCAAAAAGTCATTATTCTATTAGATGAATATGATACTCCTATCCATGAAGCCTATACTGATGGTTTTTGGAGTGAGATGACAGGCTTTATCAGAAACCTATTTAATGCTACTCTGAAAACCAATCCATATCTTGAAAGAGCACTTTTGACAGGCATTACCAGAATCAGTACAGAATCAATTTTCTCAGACCTTAACAATCTCAAGGTTGACACTATAACAAACGCCAGATTCGACAAAGATTTTGGTTTTACAGAGTCCGAAGTAAGGAATGCTCTTTTATCCTATGGTCTTAGCAACACCTTTGAAGATGTAAAAAAATGGTATGACGGTTTTACCATTGGAAAATGTACTGAGATTTATAATCCCTGGTCAGTAACGCAATACTTGGACGAGCGTACTCTTGGCAATTACTGGGCCAACACCAGTGAGAACTCTCTGGTAGAAAAACTCATACGAGAAGGAAGCATAGATGTAAAAAAGTCAATGGAATCTCTTCTAAAAGGTGACACTATTGAAGTTCTTATAGATGACGAAATTGTATTTAACCTCATAGATAAAAGTGAATCTGGAATATTTAGTATGCTTCTAGCTTCCGGATATCTAAGAATAAACTCATACATACTTCAAAGCGGTGTCAGAAAAAAATGCAATGTGTCTCTCACAAATCTTGAAGTTCTACACACCTTTGAAGATATGATAAAACGATGGTTTTGCTTTTCAGGGCAAAAAAGTATTAATAGGATAAAAAATGCGGTCTGCATGGCAGGCCGCTTTAGTTTTATTCATAATAGCATTCCCATATAACTCTCACCAGTTCTTTGGAACTGCCTCTTTCTATCCACAAGTGTCTATAATCTTTCTCAAACAGTTCATGATTAGCCTTAGTATCTGTTAGTATCATTCTTTTATTCATTTTCTCATAGATAAAAGCTTTTCCGGGAATTGTTCGGTCTGCTTTATCGATTGTTGCATTAAAGTGTCCTGCAAGGCACAAATCCGCAGATTCTATTTCACCAGCAAGCTTTTCTTGCGAAAGCCATGGATAATAAGTCAAATTAGGAATTTTATTTACTATTTTCTTATTTTTCCTACTTAATCTGCCTATATAGACAAGCTCTAGAATTTTATTATCAATATGACTGATTTTCACTGCATTTCCGAGTATTGCAAAAGCTCTTACCACAATGTCATTCCCCTGCAGTGGAAGGCCAGTTCCAAAATACAAAACTTTATACTCTTCTTTTCTTTCGCTATCATCTGCGCTACCTTCTATAAGCCCGCGTTTTCTTAAGAATCTTTCACATCTTTCCTCTCTAGTTAATTCAAGGGTATCATCTGTATCCTGGCCTTTGTTTTGGCTAATGTTACTTGTATGATATATTTCAGGATCAGCTTCCAGATACATTACATCGAAATCTTCCATTTTCCTTTTGGACATTTTAGAAAAATAGATTGCATCAGAAGCTGTATCTGTTACTACCAAATCAGCTTTTTTCAGAACTCTTACATCCATTATTTTAAGAAATATTGCCACTATTCCTTTTTTAAAAAAGTATTTCCTATCGCAGCAAATCGTATCATATAAGGACAAGAAGAACTCAGCTATAATAATAAGCTTCTTTTTATCTGGATTATTCCTGTTTTCTTTTTGAAACTCTTTATTAACTTTTATTATTTTAGACCATATTAATTGAGGAAGAAACCCAGCTATGATTACGTCTGCATTTTCCAAAAGGTTAGTATTTATTTTTTTTCTAATATCTGATGCCCGCAAAAAGGCATTACTTTTTTCTGATGTCACTATTTTGACGCCGCTTGCGTTTTCTTTTAAAAATCTCCTTATTTGAGAAGTTCTTATATAATCTTTGTTTTTAACGGTAATATATATGACATTCTTGTTTTGTATCAGTTTTTTTAATTTTGACTCCGTCATAATATTGTTTCCTCGAATGGTATTGTGTATCCTGCAGAATCTTCCTATTGGCACTTATCGTATCACCTAGTATTCCTATCATCAGGCAGACAAATCCGATGATAATAAGTGTACATGCGAAAATAAGTGACTGAATATGTCCCGCTCCGCCGATTGTAATGAACAAATAAACAAATCTAAGTGTAATAACAAATCCCGGCATAAAAGGAAACAATGATAGAAACATGAAAAATTTCAAGGGTTTATAAATAAGATATGCCCTTAGAATCGTAAGCATTGACGTTCTGACATATCCCATCATACTTTTGGCCAGTCTCGAAGACCTTAGTGCAGGATTAGTCCTTATAGGCACTGATATAATCGGAATCTTCTCTCTTCCTGCCTGCACTATTGTCTCTAATGTGTATGTATAATCGTTGACTACATTTAGGCGCAGAGCTGCTTCTCTCGAAAAAGCTCTGAAGCCGCTTGGCGCATCCGGTATCTTAGTATTAGATGCCTGTCTAACAGCCCAGCTTCCCAAGTGTTGCAGTTTTTTCTTTATAAAAGAAAAATCCTTGGTATCATCAATCGGTCTTTCACCAATAACAATATCGGCCCGCCCTTTTAGAATAGGTGTTACGAGTTTGACTATATCTTCACCATAGTACTGGTTATCCGCATCTGTATTAACGATTATGTCTGCTCCATTTTCGAGCGCCACATCTATGCCTGCCATGAATCCTTTGGCAAGGCCTTTATTCTGAGTGAAATTGACGATATATTGAACTCCCCAGTTTTTAGCTACATTCAATGTAGCATCTCTGCTTCCATCATTTATTATCATGTATTCAATTTCATCAATTCCTTCGATTTCCTTTGGCAAATCGTTGAGTGTAACCAGTAAAGTCTCTTCTTCATTAAAGCACGGAATTTGTATGATCAGCTTCATATGCAGCCTCGTTTTCCTTTTCGTTTTTTGAGCTGTCTTTGGAATCTTTTTTTGTAAAAAGCTTTGTTACAAATGGTGCTGCAATTGCTACTACAATAAGTACTATGATAACAGTTCTCCAGATAAATGCATTTCTCTTTGCTCTCATCTGGGCAAGGTATGAATCAATGTATATCTCATCTGCATTTGCATGGTTTTCAAACTCTTCATTAAGTTCTTTTTTATTTACTCCTGATTCTTTCAATTTTTCTTTTGAAACTTTTTCATCTTGTTTATCTTTGGAACTTTCCTCTGCTATCAGCTTGTTTCCAACATTTTCCTTTAATATATAAGCTGTTTTTCCCTGATAGTAGACTTCGTAGAAATCTCCACTCTCTCCAGTTACAAATACCATATCACCTTTTGACAGATTTGCTACTTTGGGGCTTTTCGCATCAGCTTTCTCCAGCAGGGATGAATCGGTACTTACATTGTAAATCATTCCTTCCACCTGAGTAGACTTCCCTGCATATACTTTTATCTCTGGAAAGCTCATTACTATAAATCCTATAACAAAAAGCGCCAGGAACATTTGTTTCATTACTTTTAAAAACGTTCTACTTAGCTTCATGATAATTCTCCTTTCGAATTTTATTTCACAAGTGTTCATGCATCAGTCATTGTAGTACATAATAAAATGTCCCATCTGATATTTGTTATCAAATCTTTGTGAGAGTTCTTTGCAGTAACCACTGTTATAATCACACAACACTATCATGCTCTCATTAACAGCATCACCAACGTATTCTTCAGATGGATATATGACATTTATATCCGCATCTTTATTAGCAAATTGAACAATCTCAATATATTGCACTGCATCTTCATAAAGATATAGAATATCTGCTTTTTTCCTCTCTTTTCGTATATCCTGTAATTTGTCTCCTACTATTAAATCACCGTATATATACGATTGATTACGCATTACAAGGTTGTTACTAAAATAAATCGCACCCAATATCTGAATAAGTGCCATAGCGGCAAAAACGTAATCTGTTCTACGTTTTTTATAAAATATGACTAAAGCTGTTATTACTAATAATATAAGAAGTCTTGCTATTACTTCTTTCCATAAATAGTTTGGAACATCAGGATTAAACTCATTTAGAAAGAAGCTCATTCCCAGCATCAAGGAGCTATGTGCATCATTAAAATGCATAGGATTTCTAAGTATAATAAGATATCCAAAGCACATCATGACTATAGAAAACAGCATGATAAAAACTGTCTTTTTCCATATCGTTAGGATTTTCTCTTCTCTTAGAAGTGCTATTAGTCCTATAGCCATGCATACAGATAGAACAAAATCAATATATCTTCCATGGAAAAGGAGCTCCAATCTAGTAGAAGTCTTATTACTGGCTCCATACAGATACACTAATTCAACTCCAAACTGTCCCAGAAAAGATACTAGTAAAAATATGTAAAAATATCTTTTTTCACTGTTTTCTTTTCTAATTTTTCCTATTATGTATATAAATCCCCAGGCAAATAACCCATAGGTTGCCATACAAACGTACAAAATTTTCCCCGGAAGATCTTCTATCAAAGTTAGTATTCCTTCCAAAGACAATATTTGTCTTATTTTGTGAACCTGTCCATGAATATTGTTCCATGCAAGTACATCTTTGGAAGAATTCTTGTAAATACCTGCAATAACAAAATCATATATTATAAAACTGATGAGAAACAACGCGATTACTATCGCCAGAACAATCAAAATATTTCTAATTGCTTTTTTGCTTTTCCTTTTCCCTATCATATAGAAAAAAAGAGTAAGCATTACGGAAAGTATCATTCCCATGCATCTCATATGCACGAAATACATATATATAGTTACAAGTGCCAGTAAAATTCCATTTACTGCTCTCTTTTTTTTCAAAAATCTTAGCATTAGGAAACAAATAAGTATATATAGAAAGCACAGATAGCTTTCTGTCATTGTAGACTTGGTATATGTAACCCATGAGGGGTTTAGTGCAGCAAAAGCGCTTGCAATTGCCGCTTCCTTATTAAAGTCTTTGCTATTCAAATCAATTACTTCTATTAATATATGATAAAGAAGCACTATGGAAACAGCATGCATTATCATATTTACAACAATTGCCATTCTATATGTAACTATCGCATCTGTAAAAAATTTAAGAACGGGTAACAGTACAATACTATACCCATAAGAATAAAATGAGCCAAGAGCTGTTATTCTTGACCAGTCATACCCGAGCATTTTGGCTGCCGGAGCCCAATATCCAAATTCATCTGGAAAAAAAGTAAATCCGTAAATTCCATAAATATCATGCATACAAAGACATATCAATATAAGTATTCCTATTCCAAGATAAATCCTATCTTTGTGTTTCCCCAAGTGCATGCCCCCTGTTTAATCACATTTAGATATTTTTTAGTATCTATTTAGAAAACATCGGGAAATAATTCATGACCAGCATGTAATCATTTCCCGACATCTTGTCTTTACATTACTTCTTGAATGATAATGCTTTTAAGAAAGTAACGATATACTTTTTAGTATTTTACCTGACTTAGTATACGATTACAGCATATGCTCCAAGACCAGCCTGTACTGGGAATGTAACTGTATTTGGATCATTATCCTGATCTTCGATAATCTTTGTTGCGCCGCCAGGAAGAACCTGTACTATAGCGTACTTCTTACCAGCAACAACCTGATTCTTCTTAAGGCCAACCTTAGCTACAACTTCGCCATTTTCAAGTCTTACAAACTTGCCGCCTGACATCTTACCAAAGTCAACATTAATAGCTTCGATAACAGTTCCACCTACTGACTTAGCTGCTGCATCGATGCATGCAAATGCAAGAGGGCTGTTCTTAGCAGAAATATCATAAACCTTTATAAATGGTCTCTCTGCGCCTGTAAGTCCAAGGTTAGCAATTGCATTAGCAAGTGATGTTGTAACAGCAAAACCAGCTAGTTTCTTAACTGCATATGCTCCAGGAAGCTGTGACTTAGCACCTGCAACTTCGCTTGTAGGCTCGTAGTTCTTAGGTGCTGGTTCTGGTTCTTCAGCTGTTGGATAATACTTAGGAGCTTCAGGTGTAGCGGTATGAGTCTTAGCAAATGCTGTGCACGGTGCCAATACCATTGTAGCCACAAGAGATGTAACGAGTAACTTTTTTGCAACGCTTACTTTCATAATATGGATTCCTCCTTATAAAATGAAAAATTTGTAGTTCCAAGGCGTATGCCTTGTAATTTATATGTAAACGAACTACACATAAATTTCGATTTTATATTATATTCCGTTAATTTATTGTTAGAATATAATATATTTTGATACAAATACTATTCTACTACCGGCTTCACAATTTTTAAAGCGCAATTTAACGCTTTTTTGATAACAAATTGATAATTGTGAAATTTTCCCGAATTCTTTCAGCTATAAAAATATAGAATCCCTCTACATTTTACGGATTTCTCAATTTCTTTTTATCCTGATTTCAAAGAAAAATTCTATATTTTGATAAATAGTATCAATACCAAAACCAAATACATTCATTTTATCGGAGAACCTTTATGAAAAGTTTATAGGTTCTTGTTTTCATAATAACAATCATCTATCTAGCTTTTCTTGATTAGGACTTCCGAATGATAATCTCCTGATACTTTTTTATAGTTTTTCATGATATCACAAAATATCAATATCACAATCTTAATCATTCTTAATAGTTTCCTATAATCTCTTCGTACAAAGCATGCTTTTCTAGACGAAATTTCATACATAAGAATTTCTTTCTTTCTATAAATTTTCCACGGATTATCAAGCGGTGTCATGATTCCGCATTTTTTATCTGCCCAAAACAACCACCCGTTTATGGTTAATTTCTTGAAAAAAGTAGTCTTATATTTCTTTTTGTTATAGTAGTTTCTCAACTGAGATATTGAAAGATTTTGATGAAAATTATTAATTTCTTTAACCAATTCATCTTTATTTCTTACATCGAGTTCTAGCTCTTCTATATCTTGCAGAGGGAAATTTTTCTTGTAATAATCTGACAGTCTTCGATGATATGTCGCACTATCAAGCTTTGATATCCACTCTGGTCCTTTTAAAAAGTCTTTTATGCCTTTATATACAAACTCCATTTCAGCATATCTACACATAAGTAGTAACCCAAGTGTTCGCTTACTTGCCCATAATGCCACTTCAAAAGATTTCACTTTAGGTTCATATAAAGCTTCTGTTATCAGGGTATTCCGCATATTGTAATATTGTTTTACTCCTGGAAAACATAGCTCAAATCCCTGATGCCAAACTCCTATTCCGTTTAAAAATAATACTCCATTCTTCTTCCTTCTAAGTCCAAATTGAATATCATCATGATGAACAAATACTGGTAACGGCAATTTATCTTCTGTAACCTCGCTCATTGGATATGTGCAGCACCACCACGCTCCATAACACTCATTTTCATGACCCACCTCACACATCCAGTCAGAAGTGCATTGATTATAGTCTCTTAAATCTGTCAAAAGATGTTTATTTATTATCCTAAATCGTTCAAAACTTTCTCCACATGCATGCTGCAGATATGGATAATCTTCACGCCATAAAGCTCCACCTACTGCAGCCTTTGCATATTTGTCTTTAATAAAGTGCAGTATTCCGAATAACCGTACAAAGGTATCAGGATCAAAACATGCATCATCATCCATCATTACAATATGTGTAAAAGGTCTTTCTATACTAGACCGTGATACATTTGTAATCCACTTGTTTTTAGCTATTACTTCCTTCATACCTCTTGTAAATCCGCCACATCCACCTGTATTGTCATTAGGAATAATTCGAATAATTTGAACTTTTTTGATTAGATTTTTTAATTCTGTACTTGTGGATAAAGTCTGCCCGTTATCTATGAGATAAATCTGCATGTTCCTGACTATATCGGGCTCTCTTTCTATAAAAGATGCAATCTTAGTCATATTTTTTAAAACGTATTTTTCTCTTCTATATGTACAGATATTGACTGCAAGTCTTACATCTTTTTTCTTATTTGCCCTTGCGTCATAATAGCCTTCTATCTTTTTTTCCACATTCTCGTTAGCCTTTTTTAAAGAAAACCAGAATACACCTTTAGTATAGTCCGCATATGGAAATTCAAATGTATATGTCACAAAGTTATTCTCATCTAACTTTCTCTCTACAAGTACCTCTTTATCATGCATAAGTCTAATCCAGCTATATCCTTTTAGTGTAACAATCAGTGATAGACTTTCTATAAAAGTATACTCTTTATGTTTCTCAATATAGAAAAGGTTGAAATATCCATTGAAAAGCTGCCATTTCTGATTATTATGAAAGTATAATTCATTTTCTTTACATATATCTTTACTTGGAACAAGTATGCTTTGAATTTTCATGTTTTCCTCATCAGATACTCTAGGAAGATTTTTCCTGAAGTCTATTTAATAGATACAATAATCTCGGGCTTTTCAGCTTAAATACAACATATACCGCTTTTAGTTTCCATTCCAAATCCTGCCATGAAACCCTATTAAATGCGATTTTATAGGTATCATTTTCCATAACGTCTATTACTCTTTGGTACTTTTCATTTTTGGTCAAAGGACATTTTGCCGCAAAAAAATACAGTCTACACAAAATAGCAAAAGATTTTACTACCCTGCAATAATATGCTCGTTCGAGTAATGTCGGTTTCCCTTTAACTTCTGCCAAATCCAAATACTGACTTTCATCATTCTTTGATTCTTTATTTTGCTTCTGTATAACTTTTGAGTTTATTTCTTGTTTTGTACTTTGAAATTCTTCCATGTATCTCTTCTGAGACAAAAATGTTTGAAGAAATTTGAACACTTCCTGATCTTTCTTAGCTCTGTCTTTTTTATATGAATTTGTAATAGAATCTGAATGATAAATATAATGATACAGCGGATGACTAATATAGGAGATTTTTCTGGCCTTATCAAAACATTCAAAATTAAAGACCATGTCATCCAATACTTTTAATTTTTTTCTGAATCGTAGATTATTCTCTTCTAAGAAGCTTCGACGATATATTTTATCCCAGGGAGCTGCAAAAGGCACTTCCTGAACATCTTTCATTTTAAAAGGGGTAAAATGCGGATATAGAACTGCCGCTTCGATTTTTTCAATTTGTTCTCTTGAATCCATACAAAAAGGTTCTGGCGCATGTTTCCACAACAAAGTCTCTGTTGACTTATCCCAAAAGCCATCAAAAATAACTATATCAGCACCTGAATTCATTCCTTCTTCATATGCTTTTTGGCAATACTCGTTCTCGATAAAATCATCCGAATCAAGAAAAGCAACAAATGTTCCTTTTGCAAGGTCAAGGCCTGTATTTCTAGCGGATGCTACGCCGCTATTTTTCTTGTGGATTACTTCTATTCTATTGTCTTTACCTGCATATTCATCACATATTTTTCCCGACAAGTCAGTAGACCCGTCATCCACAAGGATAATCTGAATCGTCTGTGACTTGTCAGAAAGAGTTTGCACACATACTCTGTCCAGGCATTTTCTAAGATACTTTTCAACATTATAGATTGGCAAAATCAGTGTTATACCAATTTCCATTTAAAAGCTCCCTTTACTTTAAAATGTTTACCAAAATATCAACGCAGTTATCCATACCAATTGCACCGGTATTAAGACAGATATCATAATCTTGAAACATTCCCGGTGTATGACCTGTATAAGTCTTGTAGTAAATATCTCTTTGCTTGTCACGCTTTTCAATATACTTCTTAAGGTCCATTGAACCGTTCTCGTGCAGTTCTTCTGCTCTCTTATATCTATGTTCCATATCTGCATACAAAAAGATATCAAAAGAACGAATCTTGGCTGCACTAAGGATAATATTAGAACAGCGTCCTACTATGATACATGGCTCTTTAGCAAGCTCAAGAATAGTTCTAACCTGCGCATCGAAAATCGCATCATGAGAACTGGTATATGATGATGAATTATTCAAAATGCTATTCACAAAGCGTGATACGTAGCTTATATCTTCACCTTCTCTAAGAATATCATTCTCTGAAAATCCGCTTTCCTTAGCTGTCAATTTAACAAAATCATTGTCATAAAAAGGGATTCCGAGCTTCTCGGAAAGACTCTTCGCAACAGTTCTTCCACCTGCTCCGTATTGCCTGCTGATAGTAATAACCTTATAATCTGAGTTCATAAGTCCTCTCTTTACTGGGATTTAGTGATTATGCGCAAAATAACTTTTGCATCATCAAATAATTTTTCGTCACTTACATTCAGAAACTCGCATTTACTGCGAGTTTCGTGAGAACAAAAGTCAAGTGGCAAACTGGTCCAAGGCGAAGCCTTTTCAAATGACCAGTTTGCGTGGTTTTTGGAACGTAGTGACAAAAATCCATATATCTTCATTTTATTCCGAAGCAGTTCAATTGTCAAAAAACTCTATTTTTTGCTTCATTTTAAAAAAACAGCCATTATGCTACAATAATATATTGAGTGGTATTACTCTTGTCATTGTTTTTCATAGGTTCTTGTTTTCATCAGGAAAACAAGTAACCGTACCAGACCAAAATTTGTCGTCAAGAGAAATTTTGTCCTGCGAAGCAGGATTCTTGCTGATGATTATCCTAAATCTCAGCAAGAAGTCATAAAATTAGCAATAACTGCGAGTTTCATGAGATTCTTATCTAGGTGACAAACTAATCCAGCTCAAAGTCTTTTTTGCACATTTCAATTTTTAAATATGGAGGATTACTTTTTGTCTAAATCAATCAGAAAAATACTTTCAATAATTCTTTCTTTATCGCTATGTATATGTTTAACCACAGGATGCGGTGATGGAAAGAAAAGGCTTATGTTCGGAACTGGAGGTACAGCCGGCACTTATTATTCTTATGGCGGTATCATTGCCCAATATCTTACAAGTCATGCAAAGGTCAAGGTTACTGCTGTCTCTACTGGCGGATCCAAGGTTAACATCCAATCTATTCAAGATGGAGATTTTCAGCTTGGCTTCACACAGTCTGATGTTATGGATTATGCATGGAATGGCACCAAGACTTTTGCAAAGGATGGTCCAACTCATGACTTTAGAGTACTGGGTGGTTTGTATAACGAAACTGTTCAGCTCTTTTCCATGAAAAAAGATATAAAGTCTGTAGCTGATTTAAAAGGTAAGAGTGTTTCAATAGGCGAAGCTGGCTCTGGTGTTTACTTCAATGCTCTCGATGTTCTCGATGGTGCAGGAATTTCGTTAGATGATATAAAACCTCAATATCTTAGTTTCGAGGATAGTAAAGAGGCTCTCAAGGACGGTAAAATAGATGCTGCATTTATTGTAGCAGGTGCTCCTACAACCGCTATTACAGAGCTTGCAACCACTAACGGAGTAAATCTTATTAACATAAATGGTAGTTTAAGAGATGCCATATTAAAAAAATGTCCTTATTATACAGCGCTTGAAATCCCAGCCAAGACTTATCCTGGACAAAACGAGCCAGTTGAGACAATAACAGTCAAGGCAACTGTAATAGTGGATGCATCTCTTGATGAAGATACTGTCTACAATATGACTGCAGCTATCTTTGACCACACAAAAGATATTGCCAAAGAAAATGCAAAAGGCACAGAGCTTAGTCTAAAAAACGCCACAGATGGTATGGCTGTTCCATTTCATAAAGGCGCTGCCCGTTACTACAAAGAGCATGACATTAATGTTAAAACCAACTAAAAAGGAGACTTCTATTGATTAATAATACAGAACATTCAACCCCGGTTTTGCATAGTAGTGAAGCAGAAGCTTCCATCGATGCAGTAATGAAAAAATATGACAGAGAAAGTAACACCAGAGTATGGACAGGTACTCCACAGAAGGTTATCAGACTTTTTGTAGCAGCATTTTCTCTTTGGTGTATTTATGTAACTTTATTTGCAACTTTCCTTGAAGAAATTAGATTAACATCTTTTTTGGCTCTTATTATAATGATGGGTTTTCTAATTTATCCTGCCAAAAAAGGTATTACAAAGCCTAATCACATGCCCTGGTACGACATTGTAATGATGATTGCCGGTACTTCTTCATTTTTGTACTTTACTTTCAATGCAGAAAGTATTATTCAGCAGGGAACAAGGTTTAAGACTTACCAGATAGTTATAGGTATAATCGGTGTTCTTATGCTAATCGAGATAACAAGGCGATGTGTTGGTATTCCTATTTTGATTGTAGCCGGATTTTTCATTATCTATGCTATGTTTTTTGGTCTTACCAACCCAAGCTTTTTTGGAAGATTAAAATACCTTGTTAGAAATCTTTTCTATACAAAAGAAGGAATCTTCGCAACACCTGTAAATGTATGTTCCAAGTATATCGTTGTATTTATTATTTTTGGTGCTTTCCTTGAAAGAACTGGTATTTCCAATTTCTTCATCGAACTTGCCAACAGCGTAGCTGGTAAGTATGCAGGAGGTCCTGCTAAAGTTGCTGTTATTTCTTCTGCTCTTTGCGGTATGGTATCGGGATCTTCAGTTGGTAATACAGTTACTACAGGTTCTGTTACTATCCCGATGATGAAGAAGACAGGCTACAGAGCAGAGTTTGCCGGTGCTATTGAAGCTGCTGCCTCGACCGGTGGTCAGATAATGCCTCCTATTATGGGTGCTGCTGCCTTCCTTATGGCAGACTTTGTCGGAGTTCCTTACTCTGGTATTATCAGTAGAGCTATCATTCCTGCTATTTTATACTTTGCAGGAATCTTCATAGCAGTTCATCTTGAGGCTAAAAAATTAAAGCTTTCAGGTATTCCAAAGGATCAGCTTCCAAAATTCACAGACATGATCAAGAAGATTTATCTTCTTCTTCCTCTTGTCATGCTGGTTGTATGGGTTTCGGGCAACATGATGACAATGCAGAGAGCTGCAAGTTTTGCAATTCTTCTTGCTATTTTTGTCAGTCTTTTCGACAAAAAGGACCGTATAACACCTGCCAAATTGTTAGATGCTCTTGTAGCTGGTGGAAAAGGTACTATCACAGTAGCTGCTGCCTGTGGCGTAGCCGGCATCATCTCTGGCTGTATCACAATGACAGGTCTTGCAAATGAGCTTATTAATGCGATTATTTCAATAGCCGGAGACAGACTTATTATCGCACTTATTCTTACAATGCTTTGCTGTATTGTGCTTGGAATGGGTGTTCCTACTACAGCCAACTATTGTATTATGGCTGCAACAACTGCTCCTATCCTTATCAGAATGGGTGTTCCTGCTCTTGCTGCACATTTCTTCGTATTCTACTTTGGTATAGTTGCTGATATAACACCACCTGTTGCACTTGCTGCCTATGCCGGTTCTGCAATTGCCAAGTCTAACCCTATGAAAACAGCGTTCAATGCTTCAAGACTTGCTATTGCAGTATTCATCGTACCTTATGTATTTTGCTTTAACCCGGCACTGCTTCTTATCGATACAACAGTTTTAGGTGTTATTACAATTGCACTTACATCCTTTATTGGAATATTCGGAGTATCTTCATCACTTGAAGGATATATCTTTACAGACATGACTATTGTTTCAAGACTTCTCCTTCTTGTTGGTGGTGTATGCATGATTGATCCAAATCATTTGACTGACCTTATAGGTCTTATAATGATAGTACTAGGCTGCGTGCTCCAAAAATTAAAGGCACGAGGTGAAGTCACAGAAAACAAAATATAGATTTAATACAACACAGGGGGTTACATCAAAATGTCACTTTCAGAAAGACTACATGAAACAATTAAACGAAGTATTGAAAACAAAGAGGTTGCAGGTGTAAATGTTTCTATAATTCAAAACGAAAAAGAAATCGCCTATACGGAGTGTGGTTACAGGGATATTGAAGAAAAGAAGCCTTTTGACAAAGATACAATTTTCAGGTTGTATTCAATGTCTAAACCACTCACAAGTGCCTGTGCATTTATTCTAGTCGAACAGGGATTACTTGATTTAGGAGAACCTGTTGCAAACTATATCGAAGAATTCGCAGACACAAAAGTTGTGTGTGGTGATAAACTTGTTCCTCAGAAAAGGCCGCTGCAGATAAGTGATCTTCTAAATATGACCTCAGGTCTTACCTATGGAGGATTAGGAAATCCTGCTTTTGCAAAGACTAGTGAAATAATCGCTGATGGACTTAAAAAGCTTAGGACTGATGAGGCTATTTCAACTGTTGAATTTGCAAAAAAGCTTGCTGGTGCTCCTCTTTTATTTCAGCCTGGTGAGCATTTCATGTACGGCTTTTCAGCTGATGTTTTAGGTGCTGTCATTGAGGTTGCATCTAAAAAGCCTTTTGCACAGTTTATGCATGACAATATCTTTGCACCTCTTCATATGGATGATTCTGCTTTCTATGTACCTGATGAAAAACGTGACAGACTAGCAAAGGTATACGATTTCGATAACAAGACAAAAGATCTTAAAGAAGTTAAGACAGACAATCTTCTTATAAACTATGATTGTGATAAAAATCCGGCATTTGCATCGGGTGGAGCTGGCGTCATGTCTACTCTTTCAGATTATTCCAAATTTGCAAAGATGCTTTTAAATGGCGGAACTTACGAAGGTACTACTATTCTTCGTCCTAATACTGTATCCTTTATGACCAGCGGCAAGCTCCGTCCTGAATGTCAGAAAGATATGGATAACAGCATGGAACACAACATAGGCTTTACCTATGCGAACCTTCTAAGAGTTATGGATAATCCGTCTATTGCTACTACTCTTTCTTCAAAAGGTGAATATGGATGGGATGGCTGGCTTGGACCTTACTTTGAGAATGTTCCAGAGTATAATCTTACAATTCTTATGGGTATGCAAAAGATAAATGCTGGAACCTGGTCACTGACAAGAAAGCTCAGAAATGTTATTTTCTCAGAACTTTAATTTAATATTTCCATAGAATAATCAGTGAGGCTATTGCAATTGGCAAAATTTTACAATCCATTAGCAATAGCCTCATTAATGTATAGGAAGTGTATTTTGGTTAATTTCGTATAGCAATACGTTTTTATATCTATAAAAGTTTTATTTCGTTGCAAATTTTATCTCCAAATAAGTTTCTTCCAGTGTTCTACCTGTTCTGGCGTCATAAATCCTTCAGAAGTCTTTTCATATCCAAGTTTATAAGATGCACACAAAAGCGCATTCTTAATTGCCATAACACTATCGCCTGTTTCAAGATAATAATGAACAAAACTTGCTATAAGTGCATTACCAGCTCCCAGCGTATTTACAACCTTAACTGTATCAACAGCGTTAAGATGAATATTTATATTCTGTTTCTTGTCAAACAAAATAAGACCGGTTCCACCCTGACCAAGTATAACGATATCATTTCCGTACTTACTGGCAATATTTTTAACAAATTCAAACGGATCCTCATCAACGCCATCATCACTTAGGTACAATATGCTGGCATTGCTTAAGAAATCGACATTATATTTTTCTTTTTCTCTGTTATAAGTTCTAAGGTTAAGTGCTATTTTAGTACCAGAGTCAATTGCTGCCTGAACGAATGGTCTGCAAAAATTGGCGTTAGATAAGAGTATTATATCTGCCTCCGAAATTGGACCAGATACAAGATTCATGTCATAAGCTGTGTCACGAAGATTTTTGATATCTTCAAAAATCTTCTGTTTCCAGTTTTTATCTACAAACACAACCTCTGTTGGAGTTTCTTCCATTTTCTTTAGCATATACTGAGTATCAATCCTTACTCCGGAATCAGCCGGATTGAATACTCCCATATCCTGATTTCTTCCGACAACAGACATAAACGTTACTTTATCGCCGAGCCATGAAAGAGCCAGCGCTTCATCATATGCATCTCCACCTGCCGATACATAAATTGGAGCAGAAAATAACCTTTCGTTCTCATCCAAATAAAATGAATCAACTTTAACAATTGTCTCTATCTGTGTTACTCCTGCAACAATTACGTTACTCATCTTAATCGTCTCCTTATATAATCAATGTCACGAATAAACATAAGAATACTAATGCTACAACTTATATCGGACAAATTTCTTATTTATTTTATACTTTTCTCTCCTCATGCATATATTGTTTATTAGCATACATTCTCTTGTCGGCTTCTCTTATAAGTGCCTCTGCATCTTCTCCTGGATGCTGTTTCCAAACTGCTCCGAGGGCGATACTGATATGATTCTTCACAAAACTTGATCGCAGCTGTTCCATGACGCTGTCAACATCGTCTTTATTGGGCATTTCGACAATTGATACAAACTCATCGCCGCCAAGTCTGAATACATGATTGGCTCCAAACTGATTATTTAAAACTTTCGCAGTTGTTCTAATAAGCTTATCTCCCGCTTCATGACCTTGTGTATCATTAACTTTTTTTAGTCCATTAATATCGCCAAAGATAATAGCAAAACCTACATCATCCATATTCTGTATGTATTTCTGTGCAGCTCTTCTATTCTGAACTCCTGTAAGTGCATCTTCATTGCCTATAGCCTGCAGTTTCTCAATACTAGACTGAGTCTGAATCAGCATATTGAAGATTCTTATAACTCCATTTATAGTCATATCATTTTGATCTAGAGATTCAGCACATGGATTATCTATCTGCAAAAAACCAACTGCTTTGTCATCAACTTTAATCTCTACAGCTATAAGACTTTTAACTCCGTTCTTTATAAATCCATCTTTAAGAAATCTTCCAAGGCTCTTATTCTTCTCCATATCCGGAATCACAATATTCTTTCCGGTATTAAAAATCTTATAGAATGGAAGAACCCTTGTAAGAGGTACTTTTATCTGAACGTCTTCTTTTTTCTCTATGCCTTCTCTTGCCCATGATTTTTCAAGAATAAGATTTTCTTTTTCTGTTCTTGTAAAAAAAAGTACCTTATCTGCAAGACAATAATTACCTATAATACTCATCATAAGTTCAAGCGATGAATTCATATCATTTTTTTCAAGTGCAAGTTCCAACACTGATGTAATATCATTTAATGTCTTTCCGTTTGTAAATCTGTCAAAACCTTTTCCGGTATTCTTAAAATAATCATCAAGGCACAGATTCATGGAAAAGAAATAGTTTTCTCCTTTCCATGGAATAATCGTGTTTTTCCCCAAAAAATCCTTACCAAGAGTTGGAATGTGCCACACTCCGCTGGTAAAAGTATCTCTTCCGCATCCAGAAAGCCTACATTCTGTGCATGGAGTAGACATAGACTTTATTATGTCATGACATGTTAGCCCGCGAAGTGACTCTCTTTCGCCAAGTCCAAGGAGTTTTCTGCCATATTTATTTAAATATACGAGTGAATAGTCACTGGTACTACTCATAAATACAAGTTCATTTAAATCATCAAACTTTTCTCTATCAAAAATAATAACTTTTTCATCGAACTCTTTTCTTCCAAGTTCAAGATTTCTTACTTCATATAGCCTCTTGATAAGAAGTTCGTATAATTCCTGACCATTTGATACTTCATTTCTACTGGCAAATGATGAAATAGCTGTCAGGTTAACTTTATTTTTATTGATTTCGTGGATAGCGTTTATTTTTTTCCTGCAATCAAGAAGCTTGTCATGTATTTCCTCTGACGAAACATTTCTTGACCAAATGGCAAATTTGCAATCTTTAAGTCTGGATATAAATGCACTCTTATCAAAGTGTTTTCCTATAATACCCGCAACACGTTTAATAAGCATTTTTCCTGTTTCATCACCGTATTCCTCGACTATGCTCTTATACTCTTCAACGCATACCATTACAGCTATATATTCCTGATTATTCGTCTTGTTGCCGGAGTCATATTTTTCCAAATTTGCCATCATTGAAACAATGTTCATATACCCTGTCACAGAATCTGTCTCAGACTTATAATCATTCTCGCCAAAGGCTTTAGTAACTTCCTCTTTATCTACAAAATAGCCTATAAGTCCATTTATCTTATTTCCTTTATTTATAGGAAATTTACTGACTACTATGCTCCTTATCTTGCCTCTTACTATATTTTTTCCTTCAATATTGACTGAAGGTGTGCCTGTTGTTATAACTTGTTCCTCTATTTTCTTAAAATCTTCGTCTTCTATATGCCAGCCGATTTCTTCATCTGTTTTTCCCAATATATCTTTTACTGAAGAAAATCCATAATAATCAAGAAATGATTTACTGGCTCCAACAAAACGTCTATTCTCGTCCTTCCAGAATACTTTCAAAGTTGAAGAGGAAATAAAACTTCTCCAAAGGCTACTCTCATTCTCCCAAACTCTTCCTTCCTCATCATAATAATTTTTAGCCTGACTAAGCTGTTTGAAAGTCTTCATAGTTCCTTCATCTTCCCAACAGGATGTCTTCATACAGGCAAGGAGCTTTTTCTGATTAGATTCCGGTAATATCATGACGTTTGTTTCCATCCAGTGATAACTTCCATCATCATCTCTTACTCTGAAATCTTCTGAGTATATTCCTCGTCCACTCTGAAGTATTGCATTTATAATGAATTCTTTGCTGCAGAATTCCGAAAATCTCTTTCTATCCTCAGGATAAATATAGTGTTCTCTATAAAAAGCCAAAATCTGCTGCAGGTCAAGTAATGTATCTCCTGCTTTCTCAGAAACAAGGTTAGTAGCAAGAATATCTTCTGTATCCTGTTCCAAATCAATAAGATAAATTCGATCATACATAAGAACAAGATTTCTAAGTGCTTCATTTAAATTCGAAATATACTTTTGCTCATCATCATAAGTTGCATCTTCTATCCTTGCAAAATGAACACAGCCAACACTGCTGGTTGATAATGTTTCAAACGAGAACTTGAAATAATGGTTTCTATTTACAAAAGTCATCCTCTGAATAAGCCCTGTTCTTCTGGCACGATTAGCAAGATTCCTGAACTTTCTTCCAAGAGGAGATTCAGTAGAATTCATATCTTTTTCTATAATTTCATGACTTGAAAAATCAGGAGAAGCATTTATCTTCTGATATGCTGCATTAGAAAACTGTAGTTCAAATCTTTTACCATCATCAAAAAATAAAGCAATCGGGTTCTCATTTATCAAATCTCGTAGTCCGGCTTTGTCATAAAGTACTCTTAACTCCTGATTCTCAGGCATTATTCCAAAATATCTTAGATGTTGAAGCTGATCGTCATATCTGCTGGCACTTCCATAGAAATATCCCTGGATTTTCTCACATCCTATACTACATAGAAAACGAAGTTGGTCTTCATTCTCTACGCCCTCTGCCAACGTATGAACTCCTATTTTTTTGGCCATATTAACCATAGACGTAAGTATTTCGACTGTTCTGGCATTCATATTTTTTAGAAATGCCATGTCGAATTTTATTTCATCGAACTCTAAATCTTTTAATACATTAAGCGCTGAGTAACCACTTCCAAAATCGTCCATCAAAATATAGTAACCAGCTTCAGAGAATTTATGTATAACACTCTGAATATATTTGCTGCTTACCATTATTCCTTCTGTTATTTCTATACTGATAAGATTTCTGGGAATAGCATTATCTATAACTGCTGTTTCTACTTCTTTGAAAATATCACAATTAACAAAATCTATTCTTGATAGATTAAAAGAAATAGGTACAACATCTTCATATGCATCGAGTCTTTTCTTTAAGTTTTCGCAGATTTTCCTGATTATATATACGTCAAGCTTACTGATTTGTCTGCTTTTTTCAAGTGCAGAAATAAATTGCTCTGGTTTAAGCATTCCATACTCTTTGGTTTCCCATCTTGCTAGAGCCTCCATGCTGCACAATCTTCCGGTTAAAGCTCTTATTACAGGCTGATAGAAAACTTCGATGTTTTCTTTTTTTAATGCTTTGTCTATGTTAGCACAGACATAATCTTCGATTTCTGCATTTTTTTGTAAAATGGAATCGTATTTGCAATAATGCTGTTCAACATTATTTTCTATTGAATCGCAGGCAATCTTGGCATAGTCACACGCAGAAGATACTTCGATTTCATTTGACTCATATTCATAGATACCGGCTTTTATACGAATTCTGCTCCTAGATCGAAGTTCTGATACCTGATCTCGTATTATCTCTATTCTATCTGATATATTAAGTTCATTTGTAAATACCACAAAATGGTCATCAGAAAAGCGCGAAACAAGGCTCTCTTCAAAGTTTTCTTTCAAAATCTTACCAACTTCTATAAGAACCTTATCTCCTTCTTTGGTACTATATTTTACATTGTAATATTTAAAATGCACTAAGTTAAAATAAATAAGAGAATACTTATTCGAATAGAATAAATCCGACTCCACCAGTTCCTGAGCAAACTCAATAAAACAGCGTTTGTTCATCAACCCTGTTAGTTCATCAGCATCCATAGTAGTACTTGCATTAACAAAATCTCTATCAAATTGCTGATCCATCGTGTAGCTAGCCCCCTTCAAAGTAACTGTCTGTTTTATACAGACAATAACCTATCAACCTGTTTGTGGTAAAACCAGTTTAGCGCGACAGTTTATTTCATATACTATTATAGACGATATTGTGTGCAAACACCAACTTTTTTTAATATTAGTTCAAATTCATTGCGTAGCTATGATGTATTGCAGCCTAATAAACTATAGGTTATTGATTTTCCTGATGAAAACAAGAACCTATAACTACATCGAAGCTGTTACATTCTTTTCATATTCTTTTGCCAATACTTTTTTATCTACAAATACTCCATTTCTAATCTTTTCCTGAAAAGTATCTTGTCCTAAAATAATAGGCATATTATTCAAAGCTTTGATATCTGAAGGATTCAAATACTTATTACGTATATCGCAAATTGCTTTATGCTTTTGCATGTAGATAAGAAACTGTTCCTGTGGAATAGGCTTCGAATACAAATATCCTTGTGAATAATGACAATTCATCAGCCCTAAAACATGCTGCATATGTTCTGTTTCTACACCCTCTGCCACTATCATAAGTCCGTCTTCTTGGAACATTTCAATCAGTCTTGGAAGAAGTGAATCTGTACCATTAAAGTATCCCCACACTATAGACTTATCAATTTTAACAATCTGAAATGGCATAGACAAAACGTTTATAAGGTTGGAATATCCAATTCCATAATCATCTAATGAAAACTTTGCACCTTCTCCGATTAGTCTATTCATGGTCTGGCGAAAACTGGTAATATCGGAAGTTGATGTCTCCGTAATCTCAAAATTAATATTGGACAATCCCACTTCATACCTATGGGAAATTGCTATAAGTTCATCTGCGAGCTCTGAATGCATTAGTTGTATAGGTGAAAGATTCATTTCGATAAATTCCAGTCCTATATCATCCAAGTTATGTTCCCTTATAAACTGACAGACTTTGTGAAATACCTGAAGCCCCAGGCGCAATATTGTTCCGTCCTCTTCTGCAATTGGGATAAATGAATCAGGTGGAATAATTCCAAGCTTTGCATCGTCGATTCTTACCAATACCTCAGCTGAAGTAATTCTATTTTTTTCATTATTGAATATAGGTTGAAAAAAAATCTGTAAATTGTCTTTATCCACAGCTTCATGAAGAGCTCGCCTTATTTCTCTATCACGAACCATAGAATCATAAAGATCCTGATCACAACTAAGAAGAGTCAGACTGTTTTTATCTTTCTGCATATCAAACCCCATCTGAATGCATTCCAAGACATCATTTACTGTTTCTGTTTTCATAATTCTTGGGATAAATACAAAATGAACTAGTGGAATTAAATCGTTTTCATTTATCCTATAAGTCTGTGAAAAATACTCGCAGAGCCTGTCAAAAATAATCTTCTCATTAATATCAGAATTTAGTACCAGTACAAACTTTCCTTTATGCAAATAGAATGTTTTAACACCTTTTATTTTTTTGCGCAAAAAATCAGCAATAGAAGTTATAAACGCATTCGCTTTTTCTTGTCCATAAATTTTAATAACTGTCGTATAACTTGCAACTTCTATTCCAATATATCTTGTTTTTATACCATTTCTTAATAGTTCATCACAATACCTCTTGAAACTTTCTGCTGTATATACTTTTGTCTTGGAATTTTTGTCAAAGTCAGGATTTTGAATAGATAAATATAAAATCCCAGAACCAAGTGCAAGGCTGATTCCAAAAAGAAGTATATAAGGAGTCAAAAAGACCTGAACACTATAAAATGACAAAATCAAAAACAAAGTAAAAAGTACCGGAGCTTTAACCGAAAATGGAAAATACTTTCTATGATAAAAAAAGTAAGAAATACTCATTACAAGATATAACAGGCAATAAGGCACAAAAACACTATAAAATAGAGGTCCACGTCTAAATCCATCATATTTATTGGCTGTAAAAAGATATCCGGTTATAGGATTAGTCAACAAAATCGTAAGCATGACAAAAAGAGGTATTTTGTATATGGTCATTCTCAAAATCGGTTTTTTAGCATATTCTGCAGTTATATTCCAGCAATATGCAAATATCAAATAGAAAACGTGCACTACGCCAAAAAAGTACAGCTCATTGGAAAACTCTAGTATCCAACTAGGATACCTATCATAGAAGGTACAAAGATAGGATGCTATTAAATCTGTTACTACTATTTCAAAAGATGTACGCATTATTGCATTAAAAGCATAGCTTTTCCTCATGGGAAGAGCTTTTTGAATAGAAAAATAGAATATAAAAAGTGCTATAATAAACAATGCTGTTACTTCATATTGTGAATACCAAAGCATATTAGACCTCTATAAAAAGTGAAACACTAACCAAATATAAGTTCTAAAGTTATATCGACTTTTTTCGATTATTATTAAATCATACCTATATAGATTTAATAATTTCTTTAGAGAATGATTTCTTGTCAAAAATTTAATTCAATTTTTGCTTTAGCACTTGACTTTAATAAAGTGTTTATATATTATGGTTATGATACAGACGATTAAGCAGTAACTTCCTTTACTCCTTAAATCATATAAATACGACAAATATCTAAGCTTTTTATAAAAATAAAATGTAACAATGCGCTAGGAGGGTAACATGGCTACACGTAGGACCACATATCATGATGATTATATTCTGGCTAGATTTTTTGGCCAATCATCAAACTATACCGACATCCCAAATGATCTTTTCCAGAAATATAATGTCAAAAAAGGTCTAAGAAACGATGACGGAACTGGTGTTCGTATCGGACTTACCAGAGTATCAGATGTCGTAGGTTATCAGGTTAATAAAGATGGTCAGGTTGCCCCTTGTGAAGGTGACTTGCTCTATAGAGGATATAGCATAACTGATTTGATTAATAACCGTCAGGGAAATTTTGGATTCGAGGAAACTTGTTTTCTTCTTTTATTCGGATTTCTTCCTACTAAACAACAGTTCAAGGATTTTAAGACTTCACTTTCTGACAGATATGATTTGCCTGACAAATTTTTGGTAAATGAAATACTTCGTTCACCTTCTAACAGCCTCATGAACAGACTTCAGACACTTACATTATCACTTTACAACTATGATGATGCTCCAGATGATATAGATGTTTATGAAACAATGAGAAAAGGACTTAACCTTATAGCTAAGTTCCCTTCACTTGCTTGCTATGCTTATCAAGCAAAAATGCATGACACTTTCAGAAAGAGCCTTGTAATTCATTATCCTATTAAAGAGTATTCTATTGCTGAAAACATCCTCCAGCTTCTTAGACCAAGCGGAGAATTTACCAATAGAGAAGCTAATGTATTAGATGCACTTCTTCTGATTCACGCAGATCACGGCGGCGGAAACAATTCCGCTTTTACTGATGTTGTTATAGGTTCAACCGGAACAGACTTGTATTCTGCTATATGCGGCTCTCTTGGTGCTTTAAAAGGGCCAAAACATGGTGGTGCCAATATTTCTGTCGCCAAAATGATGAAGGAAGTTGTTGATAAAATCGGATATACAACAGACAAGAAGAAAGTAAAAAAAGTTGTAAATGATCTTCTGGATGGTGAAATGTATGATCATAGTGGTCTTATCTATGGTTTCGGACATGCAGTATACACTATCACAGATCCTAGAGCAGAAATTCTTCGCGGAATGGCAAAAGATCTTGCCAAAGAAAAGAATTGTGAGGAAAAGTTCAACTTCTACAAGCTCTTCGAAGACACAGTTCATGAAGTTACAGCTGAAAGAAAAAAGAGAGCTCTTCCTACCAATGTTGACTTCTATTCTGGATTTGCTTATGAAATGCTGGGAATTCCTATGGATTTATTCACACCACTATTTGCTATTGCCAGAGTTGTTGGCTGGGTTGCTCATAATGTGGAAAACAAGCTCTATGACGGAAGAATCATGCGTCCTGCTACAAAATATGTTGGTGAAAGACAAGACTTTGTAGATATAGGAAGTAGAAGAATATAATGTCCCCTTTTTTATCCTTTACGATAAAATAAAAATAGATTTCCATCTCAAATAAATAAGGAGATAGCTTATACGGTTATCTCCTTATTTACGTTGACTCTCTTTCCAAAAGCAAAGGCGTAGTACAAAACGATTGTGTCAAAAGATTTGGTTTTTTTATTTTTTGAAGAATAAATCTTGCCGCTTGAGTCCCCATCTCGAACATATCTACTTCAATAGCTGTAAGTGTCGGCTCTAGCAACATAGAAAAAGGATAATTATCGAAGGTCATGATAGCTATATCTTCCGGAATTCGCAAATTTTTTGCATGAATACTCTGCAAGCATCCTATTGACAGATAATTATTCGTACACAAAATCACTTCCGGAATCTTATCTCTTTTCAATATTTCTTCTGTTACCGCCCTGCTTTTCTCATAACTACTTATTCCCGCAATAGTTTCAACAAACAGTTCTTCTTCGCCAAAAGCAATATTTATCCCATCAAGACGCCTTAGGGAAATCTGGTCTTTATTTTCATCTCCCATTAGAAAGACAATTCTTCTATACCCTTTATCCAAAAGATAATTAGCTGCCATCTGTCCTGCTGACTCATGACTTACATCCATCCAGCTAAGAGTGTTCGCAAAATCAGGCTTTCCAATAATAAGATAGGGATAAGTTTCTTTCCCTAGAACGTAAGAAAGCTGTTTTGTCAGAATTCCCGCATGAAGAATTAATCCATCTGCTTCATTACTTTGTATCAATTCTTTAACGCTTTCCGGAGCAGTATCTTTTGGGATATGCTTTAATATAAGTGAATATCCCTTATCACTTAGATACCTCTCAGCTCCTGTCACTATCTCGAACATATGGGGATTTTCGAAACCAACACCTTTGGATAAGTCTGCACCAAAAATAATAATGCCGTTTTTTTGTCTGGCAAAACTTCTGGCTCTTGCGTTTGGCAAATATCCCATTTCTTCTGCCATTTCGCGTATTCTTTGCTTTGTCTTTTCCGAAATTGAATAACTATCATTTAAAGCTTTGGACACAGTTGAAATAGATACTCCAGCTTTACTTGCTAGTTCATAAATAGTAGCCGACATTTTCCTCCCAGTACGATAATATATCCGTTTTCACGTATTATTTTTTCTGTATAATTTTTCTTAAAAAGAATTTCTCCATTTACTTCAATAAATAAATCGCTCTTACTATTGTTAATAAAGATACTGATTTCTTCTTTATCATTATATCTCTTAAATCCGTAAAAACCGCCTTTTGCCAGAATAGTTTCAAATTTGCCCTCTCTAAGGCATGAATACTTTTGTCTAAGCTTTATAAACTTTTTGTAGATTTCTTCCAAATTATCTTTCTTTTCAAAATCCATAGGCCTTCTGTATTCTTTTTCAGATTCACCGCACAAGCCTTTTTCGTCTCCATAAAAAACACATGGCATGCCTATAAAAGCCATTTGAAACAAAAGTGCCATTTCATAACGGTTTCTATCATTATTGCAAACACTCATAAATCTGCTGACATCGTGGCTATCTAATAAATTCAGCTGAGCATAAAGAGCCTGTTTTTTGTATCTTAAGAGCATATTTGTTACTCTTGCATCGAACTGACTAGCATCAATTTTTCTTTCTGCAAAAAACTGTCTGCAAAATCTCCTGAAATCATAATTCATAGCGCCATCCATCATATTTGCATTAATATAATGGTTAGCATTCTCCCATACTTCTCCTATGACAAGTACATCTTCTTTGACACTTTTAACAGTATCTCTAAATGTCCTTAGAAATCTGTCATCTAGTTCATTTGCAACATCAAGGCGCCATCCATCAACATCAAATTCTTTAATCCAATATGTGCCCACATCACAGAAATACTTTCTTAATCTATCATCTGCAGTATTCGTTTTAGGCATTTCCGGAACATAGGCAAAACACATATACTCTGGTTCTTTTCCATTCTCGGGAAATACAGGTCTTTCTGGAAGATCATAAAAGAAGTCGTAATACTTGGAACCTTTACCTTTTTCCATGACATCTTTAAAAAAAGGATGTCTCCAGCTTACATGATTAAACACACCATCTATAATAACATGCATATTTTTCTCATGTGCTTTGTTTACTAAAAGCCTGAAATCCTCATCTGTTCCCCTTGTTGGATCAACATGAAAATAGTCTAATAAATCGTATTTGTGATATGACTGCGCTGCAAAAAAAGGATTTAAATAGATGCAGTTACAGCCAAGATTCTGTATATAATCAAGATTTTCTCTGATTCCGTTTATAGTTCCTCCAAGAAGAGATTTACATTCTTCTTTATTATATTCAGTACTTTGCTTTTGAGGAATCATTTTCCTTTTGCCATTTGCAAAACTGTCCGGAAAAATATTGTAAACAACAGCATCTTTTACCCATTTTGGAATAACTACTCTATCTGCCCTAAGATTAAATGGAAGCTGAAAATACTCTGATCTTTCTGCTATAGGGGTATTACTGAAACAATCTCCAAAATAATAAATTTTTTCATTTCCATCATCAAGTTCAAAATAATATGCAATTCTCTGTAAATTTGTTTCAAGAAGTACCTCATAGTAATCATAATATTTGTCACTTCTTTCTTTTTTCATAGGGAGGAAAGAAAAAGAAAGGTTTGGTGTCATAGCTGCTCTGTCTGCGAAGTAGAACAAACAATTTTGTATATCATTTGGGGCTGTTCTTACGCGAAATATATAGTGAGTTTCATCATACGCATGAGCATATTCGCTCATTGGACGATGAAAAATTGCTGAATATATCATGCCTTATCCTTTCGAAGCGCCGGCTGTTACTCCGGATACGTAGTATTTTTGCAGTCTGATAAAAAGTGCCACGATAGGTATGGAAACCAAAACAGCTCCCGCGCAAAAAGATGTATAATACTCAAAAATATTTGCTTTATCTACCATCGTATATAATCCTTTGGCAACTGTATAATTGTCATAATTATCTTTCATAATTACTGATACAAAAATAAAATCCACCCATGGAGCAATAAAAGCATTAATTGCAGTGTTTACTACTATAGGTTTTGAATTAGGTAATATTATTTTCCAGAAAATAATATGTCTATTGGCTCCATCTATTCTTGCAGCTTCATCTAACGACCTTGGAATCGTATCAAAAAATCCTTTTGCTATGTAATAATTAAGTGCAGCACCTCCAGAATAAACAAGAATAAGTGCCAAAAGTGTCTGATCAAGTCCTATTGCCTTCATGAAATGATATATTGCAATCATACTCATAAAGCCTGGAAACATGCCAAGTATAAGAGATACATTCATTAGCCCTTTCCTTGTCCTAAATCTAAGTCTCGAATATACATATGCAACCATTAAGGTCAAAATAGTCGTTATAAGACAACTGCATACTGCTACAAATAATGTATTAATAAACCATCTTGGAAAATTAAAAAGTCTTGTATCTGTAAATAGTCTTATATAATTATCAAAGGTAAAGCTCCTTGGCCAAAGATTTGATGTATACGCACCTTTTTCAGCTCTAAAGGAGGATAATACAAGCCAAAACACTGGTATAAGCCAGATAATGGCAAGTAAAGTTAAAAATGCATGTAGCCCTATGCTTACCATTTTCTTATGTCTTTTCATTGGAACATATCCTCCTTTTTAACTGAACCAATATGGTTATACACTGTCAATGATGCGATTGATACGATCATAAAAATAAAAATACCGATTGTGGAGGCAAGGGCATAATCATGCTGATCAACTGTCAGTTTATATAACCATGTAACCAAAAGATCTGTTTTTCCAGCCTGATAATAATCAAGTGCAAACGGACCTCCTGCAGTTAGAAGATAGATAACATTAAAATTGTTGATATTACCTACGAATGTAGTGATGGTAGCAGGAGCTGTAATAAATATCATATATGGAAGTGTAATGCTTATAAAACTCTGCAATACTCCTGCTCCATCAATTTCCGCACTCTCATACAACTCTGCTGGAATATTCATAAGAACACCGCTAAATGTCATCATCGTATATGGAATTCCTATCCACATATTTATGACCACAACACATATTCTTGCAAGAGTTGTATTGGTAAGGAAAGGAAGAGGCGAATGTATAATTCCACACTTAAGCAGCGCAGCATTTACTGCACCTGCCGGCTCTAATGCCCTTGAAATCAGCAAAAGACTTACAAACTGCGGAATTGCAATTGAAATAATAAAAAGTGTCCTCCACATTTTTTTGAACTTAACCAGTTTGTGGTTTATGAGAATAGCAAGCAGCATTCCTAAAATGTAATTAGTAAATGTTGCTAGGATTGCCCACAAAACAGTCCATCCTAATATTCCAAAAAATGTGTGTGTTTTTGTTGAATTTCCAAGAAATACATCAGTTACATTTGTTAGCCCAGTCCACGTAAACAGTTCTCCTGGGGGCTGATGACTTGAATCAAAATTTGTAAATGCTATCAGCACCATGAAGATAATAGGCAAAAGCGTAAATAGAACCAAAGTTATCATTGGAGCAGCCAAAAGAGTGATATGAAATTTTCCATCTAATAAATCCATCAAAACTTCTTTAAATGATAGAATATGTTCACCCTTTTTATTAAGCTGTATCATTTTCCGAATGTTTTTTACAATAAGACACAGTATCCAAATAAAAAGAATAATCGCTGCAATTGTAAATACTGAGAAAAGAAGTATGAGCATGGAATTATCTCCAGTTTTGCGCTCATAAATCTGTAGTTCTTCATTCCAAACTTTTAACTGTGTATTTTCTCCAAGTGTACCGAAATGTGAAATATACTTTAAACCAAATCTAAAGAAGAAAATCGCCAGCAGTACTTCCGCAATAATATACAAACAATTTAGTATTATCATTTCAAATCCTTCTACATATTACCTGCTATTTTTATTTTCCTGCCACTTGTTCTACAAGCTTATCAAGCATTTTCTTAAGATCACCTTTGGAATGTGCTTCGAGTTCTGCTCCAAAAGCTTCTGCCGGAGTCCAGAAATCTCCATTTATGTGCTGGCTTATTGCAAATTTACTCTGCTCTGCCAAAGCCTTAAGTGAAGGATCAGATGCTACTTCCTTGGAAGAAGCGACATTATTGTTAGACGGACCGTATCCTAACACTTCAAATCTTCTTGCCTGTGACTCTTCATTTGTAAGGTACCTAGCAAGTTCCATTGCTTCCACAGGGTACTTAGTCTGTGTATTTACACCAAGAATCTTACATCCAAGAAATGAACCCATCTGAACCTGTTTTCCACCACAGGTAAATGTTGGTAACTTTGCTGCTCCAAAATTATCTCCAAGCTTTTCTTTGATGCTCTCTGATGCCCATGGACCGCTAATTCCGCAGCAAATATTATCACCGATTCCTCCCTGTAATACACTGTCATCTCCTGTTACAAATGCTTTATTATTGCAGAACTCTCTAACTGCCTTGGCTGCCTCAAGTCCTTTTTCGCTATTAAAATCACATACCTGCTTTCCACTTTCATCAAGTGTTAATGTACATCCGTTTCCGATAAAAAATGAAGCAAGATACCAGCCATTCGACACATCCATATGTACTTTCTTGCCCTTCTTATTGGCAGCTTCAAGAATTCCATCTAATGTCTTAACATCATCCTGACTTAAAACAGATTTATCATAATAAAGATAATATCCATTATCAGCAGTCATAGGATAACCGTACAAAATCCCATTATAGCTAGCCGCATCTACTGATCCAGGTGTATTTTCCTTCTTTATCTTTTCTACATCTCTGGTTACTTCATACAAAGCATCTGCCTGAACAAGTGTTGTTATCTGATCATCAGGATATGAGAAAACATCTGCTGCCGCAGCAGGATCTTCAAGATACCTTGCCTGTGCATCTGCTTCTCCTACGACTCCATAATCGAAAGTCCAATTATTTTCAGGATGCTCTAAAGCGAACTTTTCACAAAGCTCTTTTAACAATTCCTGATCAGTTTGTGCACCCCAGACTTTTAAAGTGACGTCTTTTTTACTGGTAGAAGATGATTCATTTTCTTTAGAACCAGAATTTAAGTCATCCACATTGTTTGCGGCAGAAGATTTATTACCTCCGCATCCGCTTAGACATGCAATCATTGATGCTGCCAGAATACCTGAAATAAGTGTTTTCTTCATTTTATAAACCTCCCTGAAAAATACGTTTTTTGCTACCCTTTAACAATACTAATTATTTCACTGCACAATTTTGTGGTCAACGAAAATCTAGGAAAGCGCTTTCCTAACAAAAAAAGCACAAACCTAAATTTGTATATAACAAATTTTAGTTTGTGCTTTTTTTGTTAAATATTTAGATTAAAGTATTAGACAACTGGTTCTTCTAAAGATATATTAGCCAAATTCTTAGCTTTTTCGATTGTAGCAATATCTCCTCTATCCCATACAACACCTTCTTTAACCACTTTTGCAGGTGAACCTACTAAAACTGCATTTTCCTTTATATTCTTTCCTGATACGATACTTCCCAATCCAACAATACAACCATTAGGGATTACAGCACCTTTTAGAATTCTGCTTTCTGCTCCAAGCCAGACATGATCTCCAATAACAATATCTTTACTTGGATTTATAAAACCGTGATTTAAATCGAATATTGGGTGACCATCAGAATCCATTATACTTACATTCCATCCACCAATAAAGTCATCTCCTATTGTTATCTTTTTTCTGCACCGTATGGAAAAATAGCCGTTGCAATAAAAACCCTTTCCTACACTAACCTGCGCCTCATCTCTAATACAAATAGATATTCCCTGTGATAGATCAGCTTTTCCTCTAAAAATAAGGCATCCATTACCTGTGATACTCACTATGGAACGTCTTCCTCCAAGAAGTCCTTCTGCAATTCTGTCAAATCCAATCTGTATCATTCCTTTATAAATTTGATCTGTATCCATTTTGATACTACCTTTTTGAATACCACTCCATTTAACATGCCATGAGCAATAAATCGGCATCTTCTTTGCAATTTCTTTTGGAAAAACAATGTGATTAACTCGGTATGATACAACCTTATTAAGAATCCTATCTAATAGATTCACTTTTTATTAGCCCCCCTCGATTTTTTATTGTGTGCACCTTTTTTATAAAATTCGTGGCATAATGCACATTGTTGTCTAAGCAAAACAACAATTATTCTTATTAGATAATATCGTACTTCATAATATTTTCAAGTACATTTGAACATATTATATAAGCTTAATCCGTCATTTAATTACTTATATCTAGTACTACTAACAATTTCATGCATTGCTTCCTTCATCACTTTCATACAATTCCATAGTATAGTACCCATTTTTGGGGGTAACCCTTAATAAATAAAGCCGCATTAGATTTTTGGGTAAAATCTAATACGGCTTTAAGTTTTAATAATAAGTTAATCGTGAAAATCCATTAATAAATTCTATAATTTCCGCTAAGTGCAAGGAATGCAAAGAAATAAAGACAGTTATCATAATAACGTCTCTCACCTGTACGAAGAGGCATATCGAAGAACTTCTGTACCCATTCTTTTGCAATGTCATCCAAATCACTTGCAAGAACTGACTGTGCAACAGTAGCGGTAATAGCAAATGGGTGAAGTGCTTTCTCTCCCTCAACTCTTCCATCAACTTCATATATATGATATGAATCATTTCTCATATCTTCAAGAAGTGCCCTCTGAATAGCTGCTGCTGCCTTCTTCTGTCCTTCATCAATTCCGTACCATTCATAGTCCAGACCAATATTAGCAACTGTTCTGTATGAATCACTGAAGAATCTGTCGAATCTAATATCTGTCCATGGAAGCGGACGGCTCATTGGTGTACCATCAAATTCACCATATTCTGGGGAGAATCCTGTCTTAGGGTGACATGCCTTTGCAAGGTAGAGACGGCTTGCCTTTGCTGCCTCCTTAAAGAACTCTCTATCTTCTTCATCAGCCCACTGAGCATATAATTCATAGAAATGTGGAAGATGATAGGAAGGATCTGTAAAATCAATTCCAGGTACGAAAAGAATCTGGTGATTTTCCTTATTCCACATAGGGCTTCCCTGTCTTCCGTTTTCGCCCTTATGAAGGCATGCGCGAAGAATTGTTCTTGCCTGTTCAGAATAGTTAAATATACCCTCTCCATCACCGAATCTATGTGACGCAAAGAATAGAGCCATTGCAAAGAATTCTTCTCCATCAGGAGCTGCTCCATAAGCATTCTTCTTTCCATCTGTTCCACAGGACCATGCAAAATATCCTTCGTTCTCGCCCTCTGTCATATACATATATGTGCGAGCCCACTTCCAAATACGATCAAACTCTTCCTTCATTCCGAGCTGAACACAAATCATCATTCCATAGGACATACCTTCTGTTCTGGCATCGAAATTACCTGTATCTTCAAGGTAACCCATATCATCGCCTACTTCGTGATAAAAAGAATCCTCTCCGTGAAAGAACTGCTCCTTGATTTCCTCAAGGCGCTTATTAATCTTTTCTTCCGGAATGCCGATTTCTGCAAATACGTTTCTATAATTTGTCTTCATAATATTCTTTCTCCATGTAAACTTTCTACTACTAAAAGCAAAAACACAATATGAAAACATCTTTTATAAAAGTGCTTTTCATATTGTGTCTAGTTTATCATGTAAAGAATACACACTCTATTCAATTATTGCTATTTTATAATCATTTTTTGTTCGCCAGCACGATGATTTTGAAATAATCTATATTAAACAAATGCAAGAGTATTGCATCCTATTGCTTTCTCAAGAGATTTCATATCATTTAATATCTTAGAACTAACTGCTTCTTTATCAAAATAGCTTTTCTTAAAAACAGTAAGCAATTCATCAAGACTCTGAGGTTCAACAAAGTACTTAACTTTTTTATTTCTTTTATTAAAAGTAAGTATTGAATAATACTTATCATGATTCTTTTTGAATTCCCATGAACACAATCCTTTAAGTTCAGGTCTAAAATCCACACTAACGCTTGATGTATTATCCATTTTCTCAATCAATTTAACGAGTGTATCATAAATATCATCACTAAATGAAATAACCTGTCCCTGATATCTTAATATATATGTATATTTTTCAACTTCTGCATCTTTTTTCAAAGACAGTTTGTCTAACAATCCTTCTAACATTACTTAATCTTTCTCACTTTCCTTAATTGCATGTCTCCAGCATCTATGACACATAGCAACATAGCTGTCATTTCCCCCCAGAAGCACCTGATCACCACTTGTTACTACTCTGCCTCTTGCATCAATTCTGGCATTTACTGTAGCCTTTGCACCACATTTACATACAGTTTTTATCTCAGTGATTGAATCTGCAAGCTCCATAAGTCTTCTAGAACCAGGAAAGAAATTTGTCAAAAAGTCTGTTCTAAGCCCAAAACAAAGAATTGGAATATTCTCTTCATCAACAAGTTCTCTTAGTTCATCAATCTGTTTTGGAGTAAAAAACTGACTTTCATCAGAAATAATAACTGTTGTTTTGCCATGCTTTTGGTACTTATCAATTATGCTATCTGTAGGAAGTATCACGTCTGCATGCTGTTCAAGTCCTATGCGGCTTTTAATAATGTCTTCTCCATCTCTTGTATCTGTAGATGGTTTAATCAGCCAAACATTCATTCCCTGTTCTTCATAATTAAACTTAGTAATCAAAGCCTGGGCAGACTTTGATGAACCCATTGCTCCATATTTAAAATATAATTTAGCCATCTAATTATCACCCCTTCCTATTTGTATAGGTTATTGTTTTCATCAGGAAAATCAATAACCGTACCAGACCAAAATTTGTCGTTAAGACAAATTTTGTCCTGCGAAGCAGGATTCTTGCTGATGATTATCCTAAATCTCAGCAAGAAGTCAT
>NZ_AUKC01000044.1 GCF_000424545.1 Butyrivibrio sp. NC3005
CCTCAATGCAGGATTTCAGATGCAATTAAAGTATTCAAAGGCAATACTGCAAGATGGCTGTTTCTTACACATCCAGAAATCAAAACTAAGCTTTGGGGTGGACATTTATGGAATCCATCATATTTTGTAGCAACTGTAAGTGAGCGCACGAAAGAGCAGATCACTAATTATATAAGCAGTCAGAAAGAAAAGTAACACATGAAGATATATTCTACGTATTCCGTTAAAATAAAACAATACAATCATATATTTTCTGAGACAGTAACTATATAGATTGTGGCAATAGGAAGCACGCGACTTTAGTCGTGTGAGGCTTCACGTTGGATTAGGATAACTAGATAATGTTAATAGGCTTTTAGCAACTATAGTTTATAATAAGAAAAATGTAAAATTATTCCAAAAAAATTCTTGACATTGAATAAACATACGTGTAGAATAACTTCACATAAAGGCAAAGGCGTCTTAGAGAATGTACTCTAAGGCGCCTTTTGTTTTTTTATAAGGATTTTTATACACTTTTTTAGCTTTTAGCGGTGCAAAGGGGCATCAAGGCTTAAATGCCTTCCTTTTTGCGCCGCTTTTTTGTTTTTTCACCAAAGAATATGTATAAAAATTTATTCTATTAACTATTAGGAGGAAACAATATGTGTGCAATACTCGCATACGAAGGAGAGGGAATATCTAAAGAGTTCTTTGAAGAGATGCTCGAAAAGACAATTTCCAGAGGACCTGACATGACAAGAATACAAAAGGTTGAAGGTGGATGGCTTGGTTTTAATCGGCTTTCCATCATGGGTTTAAATGAAGCTGGAATGCAGCCTTTTAATCTTAATAATAATTATGTTGTCTGTAATGGGGAGTTGTATGGTTTCGAGAATTTAAAGAATTATCTTAAGTCTCTTGGATATTCGTTTAAAAGCGACAGCGATTGTGAAATATTGCTTCCTTTATATGAAAAGCTTGGTACAGCAATGTTCAGGTTTCTAGATGCTGAATTTGCATGTGTTATATATGATAGCGAAAAAAAGAAACTAATCGCTGCAAGAGATCCAATAGGAATCAGACCTTTGTATTATGGTTATGATAAAAAAGAAAACATTGTATTTGCATCCGAGCCTAAAAATCTTATTGGAGTTTGTGACAAGATAATGCCATTTCCTCCAGGACACTATTATGAAAATGGAAAATTTATCCAATATAGGGATATGACTAAAGTTGAAAAAGTATCAGAGGATAGTCTGGAAACAGTATTGGAAAAGATTCATGATAAGCTTCTTCTTGGAATTGATAAACGTCTATCAGCTGATGCTCCTATAGGTTTTCTTCTTTCTGGCGGACTTGATTCATCGCTTGTATGTGGTGTTGCTGCTGCAAGATCAGACAAACCTATTGAGACTTTTGCTATAGGAATGGATATAGATGCAATCGATCTAAAGTATGCGAGAGAAGTTGCTGAGTATATTCATAGCAGTCATCACGAAGTGATTATTACTAAAGATGATGTAATAAATGCATTAGAACCAGTTATAAAAGCCCTAGGTACTTATGACATTACAACTATTAGAGCATCAATTGGAATGTACCTTCTTTGTAAATGGATTCATGAGAACACAGATATAAAGGTAGTACTTACCGGTGAGATATCTGATGAACTTTTTGGATATAAATACACTGATTTTGCTCCAGACGCTGTTTCTTTTCAGGAAGAAGCAGCAAAAAGAATTAGAGAACTTCACATGTATGATGTTTTGAGAGCAGACAGATGCATAAGTGTTAACTCACTTGAAGCAAGAGTGCCATTTGGAGATTTGGATTTTGCAAGTTATGTAATGTCTATTGATCCAGAAAAGAAACTAAATACTTATGGAAAAGGAAAATATCTTTTGAGAAAAGCCTTTGAAAAAGATGAATTTATTCCATGGTCAATTCTCATGAGAGAAAAAGCAGCTTTTTCTGATGCTGTAGGTCACTCATTAAGAGATGATCTTATCGAATATGCAGACAGTATGTATTCAGATGATGAATTTGATAAAAAGAGATTTCAATATGAACATGCAACACCGTTTACTAAAGAATCTCTTTTATATAGAGAAATTTTTGAGAAGTATTACCCGGGTCAGTCAGAAATGATAGTAGATTTTTGGATGCCCAACAAGGAATGGGAAGGCTGTAATGTAGATGATCCGTCTGCACGAGTACTATCAAACTATGGCGAATCCGGCAAATAATTGTTATTCACCAATCGTCTAAACAAATTTTTTTGCACCATTAACAGGAGGAAAAAACAATGATAGATGCAAGTAAACTTACTGAAGAATTTGGCTCACTTGTTTTCAGCGATAAAGTTATGAAACAGCGCCTGCCAAAGAATATTTATAAGGCAGTTCATAAGACAATAGAAATGGGAAGTCATTTGGAACTTGATGTAGCTAACTGTGTTGCAGCGGTAATGAAGGAATGGGCAATTGAAAACGGTGCAACTCATTTTACACATTGGTTCCAGCCAATGACAGGTCTTACAGCTGAAAAGCATGATAGCTTCATTTCTCCTACAGATGATGGTAGCGTGATTATGGAGTTTTCAGGAAAAGAGCTTGTAAAGGGAGAGCCCGATGCTTCAAGTTTTCCATCAGGTGGTCTTCGTGCAACATTTGAAGCAAGGGGATATACTGCATGGGATCCTTCATCACCAGCATTTATCAAAGACGGTTCTTTGTACATTCCAACAGCTTTTTGCTCTTACGGAGGAGAAGCTCTTGATAAGAAAACACCTCTTCTTCGTTCTATGGAAGCTTTATCAAGAGAAGCTGTTAAAATGCTTCACCTTTTAGGTTATGAAGATGTTAAGAGAGTAAATACTACAATCGGTTCAGAACAGGAATATTTCCTTATTGATAAAGATTTTTATAAAAAGAGAAAAGACCTTCTTTTTACAGGACGTACACTTATCGGCGCACCTGCAACAAAAGGTCAGGAGATGGAAGATCATTACTTTGGTGTAATTAAGCCAAAGGTATCTGCATACATGCATGATTTGGATGAAGAGTTATGGAAGCTTGGAATCCCTGCTAAAACAAAGCATAACGAAGTTGCTCCTTCACAGCATGAACTTGCTCCTGTTTTTGAAACAGCTAATATTGCAGTAGACCACAATCAGCTCACAATGGAAGTAATGAAGAAGGTTGCTGATAAGCACAACTATGCATGTCTTCTTCATGAAAAACCATTTGAAGGAATTAATGGTTCCGGTAAGCATAATAACTGGTCTGTATGTACTGATACAGGAGTAAACCTTCTTGATCCAGGCAAAAATCCAGGAGAGAATATTCCTTTCCTTGTATTCCTTGTGTCAGTAATTGCTGCTGTTGATGATTATGCTCCTATTTTGAGATTATCTGTAGCATCCGCTGGAAACGATCACAGACTTGGAGCAAACGAGGCACCGCCAGCAATCGTTTCTATTTTCCTTGGAAATGAGCTTTCAGAAGTATTGAAGGGAGTAGAAGAGGGATGTACATATCAGAGCCAGGGCAAAGTACAGATGGCAATGGGTGCACAGGTTCTTCCACATTTTACAAAGGATAATACAGATAGAAACAGAACTTCACCTTTTGCATTTACAGGTAACAAGTTTGAATTCCGTATGCCTGGTTCTGCTGTTTCTGTTGCAAATGCTAACATTGTTTTGAATACAGCAGTTGCAGAAGAGCTTACAAGACTTTATGACAAACTTGCAGGATATAGCAAAGAAGAGCTTAATACAAAACTTTTTGAGATTCTCAAAGAAGAAATTGTAAAGCATAAGAGAGTTCTTTTCAACGGAAATGGCTATACAGATGAATGGGTTGAAGAGGCAGCGAAGAGAGGTCTTCCAAACCTTAAGTCTTTACCAGATGCAATGCCTTATTGGATTTCTGATGAATCAGTTGAACTTTTTACAAAGCATAACATCTTCACAAAGGAAGAGATTCAGTCAAGATATGATATTCTTCTTGAGAACTATTCAAAGTCAATTCATATTGAGTCTTTGACAATGCAGGAAATGGTAAGAAAAGATCTTACAGAAGGTTTAGTTGCATATCAGAAGGATGTTACAAATGAAATAATCCAGAAAAAGAGTGTTATCTCTGGAGCAGAGTGTCTGCTTGAGAACAATATTGTTAAGGTTCTCGATGAATCAGGAAGCCTTATGTTCAAAGCACTTGATAAGCTTGCAGCTGATACCAAAATTGCTGAAAGCATGACACAGGCACTTGAAACAGCAAGTTTCTATCAGAAGACAATCCTTTCAGATATGGATGAACTTCGTAAATATGCAGACAAAGCAGAGGCTCTTATTCCAGATAAGTACCTTGGCTACCCGACTTATGGTCAGATGCTTTTTTCACTCAGATAAACAAAAATAGAAGGTAGGAAGACTATGGAAACATGGATGAATGAACATGATGCCTGCGGAATTGGTGCAGTCATCAACATTAATGGTAACGCAGACAATAAAGTAGTTGATGATGCTCTTTCTATAGTTGAAAAACTTGAGCACAGAGCTGGTAAAGATGCTACTGGTAAAGTAGGAGATGGTGTAGGTATTCTCGTACAGATTTGTCATGGTTATTTTTCTAAGGAAGCTGCAAAGATAGGCATTTGTCTTAAAGAAGCCGGAGATTATGGAATTGGAATGTTCTTTTTTCCGACAGATTCTATGAAACGTATGTTCGCTAAGAGAATGCTCGAGGTCATAGCCAAGAAAGAAGGTCTGAAAGTTCTTGGATGGAGGGATGTTGAAATACATCCTGAAATTCTCGGCGAAGTTGCAAAAAACTGTATGCCTTATATTTGTCAGTGTTTTATTGAAAGACCAAATGATGTTAATCGTGGAATTGAATTTGACAGACGTTTGTACTGTCTTAGAAGAGAGTATGAAAAATCTTCCGAGGATACTTATATCTGTTCATTTTCATCCAGAACCATAGTCTATAAAGGAATGTTCCTTGTTGGTCAGTTGAGAAAGTTCTATTCTGATTTGCTTTCTCCTGATTACACTACCGCAATTGCTATGGTTCATAGCAGATTTTCAACTAACACAACTCCGTCCTGGCAGAGAGCTCACCCGTACAGAATGATTGCACATAATGGTGAAATCAATACTATTCGTGGTAATAGCGATAGAATGCTTGCTAGAGAAGAAACCATGTCATCAGAAATTTTAGGTGATGAGCTTGGAAAGGTATACCCAGTAATTGGCTCATCAGGTTCTGATTCAGCTATGCTTGATAATACTCTTGAGTTTTTGTATATGAATGGCATGGATTTGCCTCTTGCTATGATGCTGACTATTCCAGAGCCTTGGAAAAATAATGGTTTCATGGCGCAGGATAGAAAGGATTTTTATCATTATTATGCAACTATGATGGAACCTTGGGATGGACCTGCTGCCGTTCTTTTCACAGATGGTGAGATATTCGGTGCTACTCTCGATAGAAACGGTCTTAGACCATCAAGATATTATGTAACTAAAGATGGAAGACTTATCTTGTCTTCAGAGGTAGGTGTTCTTGATATTCCTGATGAAAATATTGAGAAAAAATCAAGACTTTCACCAGGACATATGCTGGTAGTTGATACTAAAAAGGGACGTATCATCTCTGATAAAGAATGTAAAGAAAAGTACTCCAAGGCAAAACCTTACGGAGAATGGCTTGATAGATACCTTCTTCATATTAATAAGTTAAACATCCCTAACAAAAAAATACCAACTCATACTCAGGAAATGCGTGATAAGCTTTATAAAGTATTCGGATATTCTTATGAAGATGTCAAAGAGCAGATTATGCCTATGGCAATGAATGGAATAGAACCTACGGTATCAATGGGTGCTGATATCCCGCTTGCAATGCTATCAAAACATCATCAGCCATTATTCTGTTATTTTAAACAGCTTTTTGCGCAGGTAACTAATCCACCAATCGACTCTCTTAGAGAAAAAGTTGTTACAGATACAACTGTATATATTGGTTCAGATGGTAATCTCTTAAAAGAAAAAAGTGATAACTGCAGAGTTCTTGAAATCAATAACCCAATCCTGACAGGTGTTGACCTTATGAAAATTGAGTCATTAGATAGACCGGGATTCAAAGCAGGTAAGATTTCACTTTTGTATTACAAAAATACACCAGTTGAAAGAGCACTCGAGCAATTAAATATATCAGTTGACAGAGCTATTGCCAATGATGTGAACATTATTATTTTGTCCGATAGAGGAGTAGATGAAAACCATATGCCGATTCCATCTCTTCTTGCAGTGTCTTCAGTTGAACAGCATCTGGTACGAACCAAAAAACGTACAGTTGTTTCACTTATACTTGAAAGTGGTGAACCAAGGGATGTACATCAGATAGCAACGCTTCTCGGATTTGGAGCAAGAGCAATTCATCCATATTTGGCACAGGAGTGTATTGCAGAGCTTATCGATATCGGAATCTTGGATAAGGATTACCATACAGCTATTTCGGATTATAATAAAGCGCTTCTTGGCGGAGTTGTCAAAATAGCTGCAAAGATGGGTATTTCAACACTACAGTCCTATCAGTCTGCAAGAATTTTCGAAGCTGTTGGTCTTTCAAAAGAATTTGTAGACAAATATTTTACAGGTACTATTAGCAGAGTTGGTGGTATTGGAATAGAAGAAATAGGACAGGATGTTGAATTCCGTCATAATAAAGCCTTTGACCCGCTTGGCCTTTCAACAGATACAACGCTTGATTCTATCGGATTCCATGGGCTTAGAAGTGGTGACGATAAAGAAGATCATATGTATAGTCCAAAGACTATCGTTACGCTTCAAAGAGCTGTAAGAGAAAATGATTATGAACGCTTCAAGGAATATACAAAAATGGTAGATGACGAGAATAGACCGCATACCTTGAGAGCACTATTATCGTTTGTTCCTGCTAAAGAGCCTGTACCAATTGAAGAAGTGGAAAGTGAGACTGAAATTGTTAAAAGATTTCAGACAGGTGCTATGTCTTATGGATCTCTTTCAAAGGAAGCTCATGAAACACTTGCTATTGCTATGAATAGACTTGGAGGAAAGTCTAATACCGGAGAAGGCGGAGAAGATTCAGCTCGTTTTGGAACAGAGAAAAACAGCGCTGTTAAGCAGATTGCATCTGGTAGATTCGGCGTTACAAGCGAGTATCTTCAAAGTGCAAAGGAAATACAGATTAAGATGGCTCAGGGAGCAAAACCAGGTGAAGGTGGTCATCTTCCTGGGAAAAAAGTATATCCATGGGTTGCAAAGACAAGATTCTCAACACCAGGCGTATCACTTATTTCACCTCCACCACATCACGACATTTATTCAATTGAAGATTTGGCTCAGCTTATCTATGATTTGAAAAATGCCAATGATAAGGCGAGAATATCTGTAAAGCTTGTATCTGAAGCCGGAGTTGGAACAATTGCATCAGGTGTGGCAAAGGCTGGCGCACAGGTGATTCTGGTATCAGGTTACGATGGAGGTACAGGAGCAGCACCTTCCTCATCAGTTCACCATGCAGGTCTTCCATGGGAACTTGGTGTAAGCGAAGCACATCAGTCACTTCTTGATAACGGGCTAAGAAGTCGTGTAGTTCTTGAAACTGATGGTAAGCTTATGACAGGAAGAGATGTAGCTATTGCTGCACTTCTTGGAGCAGAGGAATTTGGTTTTGCCACAGCTCCTCTCGTATGTATGGGATGCATGATGATGAGAGTATGCTCTAAGGATACTTGTCCTGTAGGTATTGCTACTCAGAACGAAGAACTTAGAAAACGTTTTAAAGGCAAACCAGAACATGTAATGAATTTCATGCTCTTTATAGCAAGACAATTAAGAGAAATCATGAGCGTACTTGGTTTTAGAACTCTCACCGAAATGGTTGGAAGAACAGACTGTCTTCAGATGAGAGAAACAAAAGGAAAGTATGCTGCAGATTTAAGTCGTATTATTAATAACAGCTATGCAAAACGTGAAAAATCATTCTTTGATATTAAAGATGTGTATGACTTTGGACTTGAGAAAACATTAGATTCTAAAGTTCTTATTCCAACATATGAAAAGGAAAAGAATCTTTTAAATCCATATGCTCATAGAAGTAGCGATATGCATACTATCAATATGAAAGTTAATATCTCAAGTACAGACAGAAGTTTTGGTACACTTCTTGGAAGCAGAGTAACTGCGGATTTCAAGAATGCACTTAGAGATGATTCCATAAACATTGAAGCTCATGGAGGTGGAGGTCAGTCTTTTGGTGCATTCCTTCCAAAAGGAGTAACCTTGAAACTTTATGGAGATGCCAATGATGGATTTGGAAAAGGCTTATCTGGAGGTAAGGTTATAGTAAGACCATCAGAAAACTCTACTTTTAGCGCACATGACAATATTATTATTGGTAATGTAGCTTTGTACGGTGCAACTGCCGGTAAGGCTTATGTATGCGGTATTGCTGGCGAAAGATTTTGTGTTAGAAATTCAGGTGCTATTGCTGTTTCGGAAGGATGTGGTGATCACGGTCTTGAATATATGACTGGTGGAAGAGCAGTTATTCTAGGCATGACCGGTAAAAATTTTGCTGCTGGTATGAGTGGTGGAATAGCTTATGTTCTTGATAAAGAGCATACTCTTTATCTTAGAATGAATAAAGATATGGCATCACTCTACGAGCTGACTGAAAAGTATGATATTGCAGAACTTCGAGGAATCCTTGTTGATTATGTAAAAGAGACAAATTCCATTTTTGCTCGAGAAATTCTGGATAATTTCGAAGAATTCATTCCAGATTTCAAGAAGATTGTTCCTAATGATTATCAAAAGATGATTACTACAATAGGAAAATTTGAGGAACAGGGTGTAGATCATGAGCATGCCGTGCTTGAGGCATTTAAGGAACTCACCTGATAAAAACGAGCAAATTTTATAATAGGAGATGGATTTAGAAATGGGAAAAGAAACTGGATTTCTAGAATTTAAAAGAACAGACAACATAGATGTTTTGCCACAGGATAGAATTAAAAATTTCGATGAATTTCACAAAGCACTAGATACAGACAGTAGGCGCAAACAAGCTGCAAGATGCATGAATTGCGGAGTTCCATTCTGCCAGTCAGCTATGAATCTTAGCGGAATGGTTACAGGGTGTCCTCTTCATAATCTGATTCCTGAGTGGAATGATGAAATATATAAAGGTCATGACAAGCATGCATTCAACAGATTGCATAAAACAAGTAATTTTCCAGAGTTTACAGGACGAGTATGTCCTGCACTCTGCGAAAAAGCATGTATTAATTCACAAAATGGTGATGCTGTTACAGTTCACGATAATGAATTGTATCTTGTTGAAACTGCATTTAAGAATGGTTATATAAAGCCTGAAGTGCCTTCTATAAGAAGTGGCAAAAAAGTGGCAGTTGTCGGAAGTGGTCCTTCAGGTCTTGCTGTTGCAGATGAGCTTAATCACAGAGGGCATATTGTTGAAGTATATGAACGTGAAGATGAAATAGGTGGTCTTCTCATGTACGGAATTCCTAACATGAAGCTTGATAAGAGCGTAATAAAGAGAAGAAGAAAACTTATGGAGGATGAAGGCATTGTTTTCCATACAAATACTAACATCGTGGCAGGTGAAAAGGCAAATGAGCTTTTAAACAGTTTTGACGCCGTAGTCTTGTGTTGTGGATCCAAAAAGGCAAGGAGTCTTCCTATTGCGGACCCTGAAAAAGTTAAAGGCGTATACAATGCGGTAGATTTTCTGACACAGACTACAAAAGCTCTTATGAAAGCTGATTCTACAAGTGTAGAGGCCCTTGAAAAACAGGGGGGATTTATCAGCGCCAAGGGAAAGAATGTTGTAATCGTTGGAGGTGGTGATACAGGAAATGACTGTATTGCTACATCAATTAGGCATGGTGCCAAGAGCGTTACCGCGCTTGAAATGATGCCGAACCCTCCAAAAGAAAGAACTGATAAAAATCCATGGCCGGAATGGCCAAAGGTTCTGAAGACAGATTATGGTCATCAGGAAGCAATTTATCTTTACGGGAAAGATCCTAGAGAGTATGAAACAACTGTAAAAACTATAGCAGTGGATAAAAAAGGCAATATAAAGCAAATCGAAACTGTTAAGGTGACTTTTAGAGATGGTAAACTTGTGGAGGTACCTAATTCTGAAAAGACAATCAAGTGTGAAATGCTCTTAATTGCTGCTGGTTTTGTTGGATGCGAAGATTACACTGCAGAGGCATTTTCTGTTAGAAGAAGTCAGAGAGGTACAGTTCTTACTGCAGACGATTCATATCATGTAGCAGGTAGTAAGATTTTTTGTGCAGGAGATATGCATAGAGGACAATCTCTTGTAGTTTGGGCAATTGCTGAAGGAAGAGCCTGTGCAAGAGAAGTTGATGAATATCTTATGGGTTATTCAAATCTTTGATATAACAAGAAAATAATCTTAGATATTGGCAAAAAGGTGTGAATCCTTGATTAGGTTGTATTTTTGCAATCTAATCAAGGATTTTTTGCTGTTGAGTGATTAAAGTTGTTAAAAACATTATCTTGTTTTTTTATTTACAGTTTTACTAAAGCTAAAAGTGGTAATAATAAACTGACGATTTACTAAAAAACGTATTTTATACTTGTTACACCTAAAAACCTTGTATATAATGGTATAGGTGTCATAGCCACAATCCTGGAAATAGAGGTTTTGTTTTAAATGAATAGTTCGCAGAAAAAGAAGGTTTTTTGGATGCTTTTCTCTGTTTTTCTGTCAGCATTTACTATCTGGACAGTTTTAAAACAGAATGAAAATATGTCCTTTTCTATGCTTATTGATATACTTGGCAAGACAGATAAAAGGTGGATGATTGCAGCTTTTGCATCGGCAGGATTATTTGTATTTTTTGAGGGTGTAGCGATATGCTCGATTTTAAAAGGAATATCGTATAAAAGAAGTTTGAAAAAAGGCATTATATATAGTACATCAGATGTATATTTTTCAGCAATAACGCCGTCTGCTACAGGAGGACAGCCTGCAAGTGCATATTTCATGCATAAGGATGGAATTCCTGTCGGAGTTGCTTCTGCTGCACTGATTTTAAATATTATGTTATATACTGCGTCTATAGTATTTTTGGGAATAATAGCGATGATATTGACGCCGCAGTGTTTTTTTAGCTTCGGACTTCCGGCAAAATTACTTATAATTCTCGGGTTGTTTGGTCTAACATTAACCACTGTTTTTTTTCTTACAGTATTGGTTAAAAGTGAAAAGATTTTTTCATTATTATCAAAGCTTCTGAATTTCCTTCACAAGAAAAAGGTTATTCACAGACTTGAACCAAGAATAAAAAAGTTGTATAAGATTCAGGATGATTATAATAACTGTTCGAGACTTCTTGCTGGAAAGACATCAATTCTTGTAAAAGCATTTTTCTGGAATATTCTTCAGAGAACTGCACAGATAATTGTTCCTGCTCTTGTATATCTTGCAATGGGTGGTGACAGGCATCTGTTTACAGTACTGTTTTCCAAACAGTGTCTTATTACTATTGGATATAATTTTGTTCCGATTCCAGGTGCTATGGGAATAGCGGATTATTTGATGATTGATGGTTTTTCAAGTGTTATTTCTACTGATGAAGCTTTTCTCTTAGAGATGATTAGCAGATGTATTACATTCTATATTTGTGTAGCGGCCAGTGGTCTTATTACACTTGCTGCATATTTACGAAAAAGAAAGAAATAAATTCAAGGAAGAAATAAGCAAGCATAATCTTTGTAAAATATAAGAATCAAAAATTTTAGATAAAACTTTAATATGTGTAAATAGATATGTTTGAAAGAGCATAGCCTAGATGATGATAGATTATTTAGAGCTATAGCTCTTTTTTTGATACATTAAGTTTTTACTTTATCATAGGCATAAGAGAGGGAGAAGAAGCTTAATCGGTAAGATTTTTTAACCGATAATTAGAATATAGTAATGCCATCTTTATTATAAAATTTTCATGATTTGTCGAGAATTCGTTTATCATGTCGAAGCAGTGCAATATTCCCATGACTATATATGTATTGCTACTGCCGCAACACTTGTTGGGAGGTTGGATTAAAAAGTGGAACAAAAAGTACAAATAAGTTAGGAATTACCATTGTTTCGAGGAAGGAGAAGTAATGAACACTGTATTATTTGAACCCCAAAATGAAGAGATACAGATTCAACTTCGGCGTCATCAGGATGCATTGGCTCTAAGTGGTGGGATGGTAATCGTCATGTCACTATGGGATATCATCAAACTCTTTATTACTTTTTTTCTTGGAGAAGAATCAATTTCAAAATTAATTGAGATTGTTATGAATCAGAGTGGTGCAGATCTTATAGGTACGGAATATGAACAAATAGTGAATATCATCTTGTGGATATTCTTTTTGTTGATACTGTTTTTGTTTAGTGGAATTGTATTTCTATACCACCTTTACATTGGGTTGAATGCTTTTAGAGCCGGACGGTCAACAGCCAAAAAGCGTAATAAGTTTTATCTTGTGGTGACTTTATTTAGCGCGTTATTCACTGGAGTGCTTATTTTAAGTAATATTTTTAACTGTATCAGAAAAAAAGATATGAGCGGAAATATAGATTTGGCCTATTTCATAATGGAAGTTACTGCATTTATTAATTATGTTTCCATTTTATATTCGTCTAATAAAATAAAAAGTCTAAAAAAGCAGGAGGCATAAAATGACAATTTGGCAGAGATTAAGAAAGATATTGTTTGCTTTTTTAATGATTCTAATTGGCATAGCGATGCTTGCTTTTGGGGAAAGAGCATATATGGCCATTATTGGCGTCTTTTCTATTTCATTGGAAATCATAGGACTGCGTATGCTTTGGTTTTATTTCCGGATGGCTCGACACATGGTCGGTGGTAGAACTATTCTATTTCGTGGAGTTCTATTTTTGGATTTTGGAATCTTTACGGGTTCTCTTGCATGGGTACCTAGAGTGTATGTACTAATGTATTTAGCAGGGACATTGGCTTTTTCTGGTATTGTTGATCTTGTGGGCGCAAATGAAGCAAGAGGAATTAATAGCTCATGGAAATTTAAGACTTTTCAGGGTGTAGTTAAGGTGATGTTTGCGATTATATGTCTTATCTTTATGAGAAGTGGAGCAAGAGTTGTAAATATCTGTGCAGCTGGATTTATTTTTTCAGCAGTAATGAGTATTGTTAATGCATTACGTCGTCAGCAGGTAATAACGATAGATTAAACAGGAGCAGAGAAAAAATGCAGGGAGATTTTCATTATTACGCAACTTACTGCGCTGCATTACTTGCGGGGTACGATCATAAAAGCAGCGTTGATATATGTCATGCAGCCCAGTTGGTAGATCACTGTTCACGTACTTGGTTGAAAAAATCAGGTGGACCTTCGCAGGCTGCGACAACACAGCTTCAATCGGAGCTTTTACAGGCAAGGACAGACCCTCTAGGTTTATGTGACATAACAAGAATATGGTCATCTTTCCATTTTCTTCCGAGGGATTTATATGCAGAGGTCAATATAGGTTCAAAGAATTATAAAGACAAATACCGACTAATATGCGGGCCAAATGGAAATCTGTTGGTAGATACAGTAACACTTGCAAAGGACAAGGGAATGGAAGCTGCTGGTGTTGCAATGCATGTTCTCGCAGATACTTGGGCTCATACATATTTTGCTGGAACACCTTCTCTGGTTATTAATAATACAAACTGGTATTTTTATGAGCTTTTATCAGAGGATGGTATGAAAATAGAACGTAGGCGGATAAAGTTTTCTCATAATCCTTCGGCTTCTGAGAACGTTGACAAGCCAGTTTATGTTGGGAGTGTTTATCAATCTGATGAAAATTCCATCATGAATCTTGGACATGGTCGCGCAGGACATTTGCCTGACTATAGTTTTATACGATATGTTTATCTTCCTGCCTGGGGTGGATACAAGGAGATTATTAAAGATAACCCAAATGATTATGAGCAGGCGTTTGCTCAGATGGTATATGCTCTTAGATACCTTAAAGGAGCAGTAAATGTTTTTAAAAAAGAAACCTATGCTACGGAAATAATTCATCCACACATAGATAGAATTCGCGGGATAATCTCAAAGAGACAGGTTGATGCCTCTAGTGATTGGAAATCTTGGGGTGAGAGTCTTTCAGGCGAAGTAATTCCTGATTTTAATAAGGATGAGCATATCGAACAGTATCTTCAAAGCATAAATAAGTCTGACACATATCTTGGTCGATTTTTCGAGGCGGCACTTTTGCAGAAACAGATGGTAGCAAGAAAAATAATAGAATCGGGGAACCAGCTGGTAGGATTTAAATAGCGCATTTTTTATATATTTGAAATTCTGAATAATATTCGATAGATAAAACGTATTGAGTAGGAGAAGGAGCTAATGAGAAATTACAAATGTAGAGTTTTAAGAAAGGTCACATCACTGGTTATTGCTGCTACTTTGCTTTTTGCGTTTACAGGATGTAAAAATGGTGCGAGTAAGACAGATTTAGACACAATTGAAGAAGAAAAAAGTTCTGATTTTTCCGGTACTCCAGGTTTAGGAAAATGGGTTGATTCCGACATTATTGGTGCTGTTAAACATAATGATAATATACGGCTTCAAGATGACTTTGCTGCGGCTGTAAATAAAGATTATATCCTATCTGCTGTTATTGATCCTGCATATGAAGAAGCTAGCACGATTCTTGATGCAACTAAGCTTATATATGAAAGGTGCATGGATATTGCGGCTGATAATGCTATGTCAGGTAACAATGTAGAAAACTATAAGGCTTTGGTTAAGTTACATTCAAATTGGGATGAGCGGAACAAGCTTGGTGTAAAACCTCTTGAAAAATATCTTTCAGATATACAGAGTATATCTTCAATAAATGAACTTACAAATTATCAGGGAAATACTATGAAAAATCCTTTTTGTCTTGGATTGCTAATACCAGCATCAGTAGGAGCACAACTGCAGTTTCCAGAAAAGAGCACGTTAAATCTTGAAACTCCAAAGCTCTCTCTTGGGGATATTTCATCATATCTTGAATATACTAGTAACACATTATCAGCCAAGGAAAGAACAGATGATGTTGTTGGATACTTTCTTGGAAGGCTTGGCTATTCCGAAAAAGAGATTAAGGTTATTCTAAAAGGTAATTATAGAATAGAAACTTTTATCGCAAGAAATAGTAATATTGATTATTTTGGTATCACAGAAATGTTTACGCAGGCTCAGAATAACAGAGAAGAGATAAATGACTTACAAGGAGACTATCCGCTTTTGCAGATATTGGATAGCAGAGGATATACTGAATGCAATAATTATTATGTGGATTATTCATATCTAAAATCTTTATCTAAAATTTATACTGAAAAGAATCTTGAGGATATTAAGTCTTTTCTAATGGTTCAAACTATCGATTCAGTTAAGTATCTTCTTGATTTGGAATCATATAAAAAAATGGTTGAAATGTACACTCCAAGTGGTGGGAATAATTATGAAATTTCAGATGGCCAGCGAAGTGTTCTGTTTAGAAATGATGTAAAAACCTGTGGTTTTCTGCCACTATTGGACTCTTTGTACTTGGAAAAATATTTTATGGGTAACGAAAAAACAAATCAGATAAAAGAATACACAGATTCGATTATAAAGGCTTACTCAAAAATACTAGATGAAGAGGACTGGATGTCAGATGATACAAGGGATGCTGCAAAAGAAAAATTGCAAAAGATGGCTTTGCATCTTATAAAACCTGATAATATTGCAGATTATTCGGTTGTTAGAATAAAAAATTATGAAGAAGGAGGAAATCTTGTTGATGCTGCTGCCGAAGGCAGACGCGTAGAAGAAGCTCACAGGATAGTTAAAAGTGCAGATTCAAAGTGGGACAGATTTAGATGGGATATTTATGACACAAATAGATCTACTACTGAGGTAAATTGCGTTTACTATAATAACGAAAATGGTATCTATATAATGTCGGGATATGTGGCTGTGTGTGATGCTGCATTTGGTGAAAATGCATCGCTTGAGCAGTTTGCTGGAATAGTTGGTACTACAATTGGTCATGAGATAACCCATGGATTTGATTCAAACGGAACAAAGTTTGATTTGTACGGTCGACAGTTTGATGAAGATAGAATAAGCATTGACTGGATGGAACCACAGGATAGGTCAAAGATGGATGAAAAGGCATCGAAGCTTTCGGGGTATTTCTCAATGGCAAGGCCAATTTCTGGACAACAGAAAGTAAATGGTAGTCTGGTAAAAGATGAAGCTATAGCTGATATGGGAGGTGTCAAATCTGTACTATATGCGGCTCGAGAAATGCCTGATTTTAATTATGATGAGTTTTTCAGAGCTTTTGCAAGGCAATATGCTCAACAGACAAATGAGAAAAGTGAACTAGGCGCTATGAAAGGTGATGTACATCCACTTCAGTTTTATAGGATAAATATTGTGCTTCAGCAATATGATGAATTCATCAAAACTTATGATATAAAGCCAGGAGACGGAATGTACTTAAGCCCTGAAAAAAGAGTTAATGTCTGGTGATTTCTTTTCAGGAAGGAGATAATTATGGAATCAGATATTTCAAATGCAGCAATTAGGCTCGATAACATAATCAAAAGTTATGGTAAACACGACGTACTAAAAGGTGTCACTATGCAAGTAAATAAAGGAGATATCTATGGTCTAGTGGGAAAAAACGGTGCAGGCAAAACCACTATTTTCAAAATGATCTTAGGATTATCAGAATATACTTCTGGTAGTGTTTCTATAGCTGGATCTCAGAATCGAAAAGAATTGTTTGAAAACAGAGCAAAGGTGGGTTTTTTTGTAGGATCAAATTTTTATGGATATCTTTCAGGGAGAGCAAATCTGGAATATTATGCAGCAGCAAAAGGACTTAAGGGAAAAGAGCTAAAAAAAGAAGTGGATCGAGTTCTGAAGATTGTTGGTCTGACCGACGGGAAGGAAAAACAAAAGGCCAAGGGATATTCTCTTGGAATGAAACAGCGTCTTGGAATAGGAAATGCAATTCTTGGAAATCCGGATATCCTCATTCTGGATGAACCTACAAATGGTCTAGATCCTCAAGGTATTGCAGATATTCGCCATATGATACGACGATTTAGAGATGAGTTTGGAATGACAGTCATAGTTTCAAGTCATATTTTGGGAGAACTGGAAAATACCGCAGATCGTTTCGGAATAGTTCATAATGGCATTATAGCTAAAGAAATCACGCAGGATGATCTTTCTGCAAAGCGTCCTGAAGTTGAACTGACTGTTTCAGCTAGTAACCTAGAAAGAGCCAAAAGTATTCTTTCAGAGAATGGTATTGATATTCTTAAAGAGGGAAAAGAGAAAGTTACTCTAGAAGATTATTACTTTGAACTCATTGGAGGATCTAGTGAATGAGAAATTTGTTAAGAGCAGATTTGAAGCGCATCTTTCGAATAGGTCTAATTTATGAAGGACTTCTGATTGCGATGACATATATTTCATATGCGGTACTTGAAGGTGTTGTAAATGATGGCTCAATTGGCCTAATCAGAGGCGTGCAGAAATCACTAAGCGGGGGGCCTATATCTCTTTTTATAGTCTTTCCTACCTTCTATGCTGTTTTTGCACATGAACTGTCTTCAAAATCGATGCAGATTGTGCTTGGCCACGGCATTACAAGAGATAAGCTCATAATAGCCAAGTTACTTGATGCAGCAATAATGCTTTTTTGTTTGTATCTATTTATTATAGCAGTGACTGTTTTGGTAATTAATTCAGAATCTGCAATTGTATTAAGTACGCAGCAGCAAATAAATCTTATAATATTTATCATTTTGAGGTGGTTTAGACATTTTGGCTACATTGTCTTTTCAGCTACAATTATGTACATTTCAAGCTCTACAGTTTTAGGAATAATCGCATGTATTGCATTTTCGGCTGTATTTAAACTTGTTTTTGATTTAATAGAATTTTTTTCTTCATTTTCATTATATGACTATACTTTTGATGGACTTTTGGACTGGGCATATACCGGAATAGAAATTGGAGCAGTTCCTTGGCAGATTTTTCCTGCGATTTGTTATATTTTGGCAGCTCTTACTATTACGACCTATTTTTTCCGGAGAAAGGAGTTTGACTTTTGACAAATCTAATCTTTGCAGATGTGAAAAGAATATTGAGAAAACCGTCATATTGGATTGTGCTTGGAATTTGCCTAATGATTTCGTTTTTTTGGACGATTGGATCAAAAAACAACGGATTCATAAGCGGATTAACATTTGCTTCTAATCAGGGAATTGCTATAAATACAATAAATCTTTTTATAGGAATTGCCATATATGTGAGTGTATATGCCGATGAATTTTCTTCCAATTCCATGCAATGTCTTATTGGAAGGGGAATTTCAAGAAGAAGGCTTCTTATTGCCAAGTTTATTAACAGCGTGATTATAACCTTTATTTCTTATGTAATCTATACTCTTTTTGTAACTATAACAGTCTTTATAATGAGTATAAAGATGAACGTGTCAGAGAGCAGCTTTTTATATAGTTCAATATTAACCAATGCTTTTATTACTTTGGGATACTCAACAATTTCCATGATCATTCTTTTTTGGAGTAAGAATGTTGCTTATGCCACATTGGTGGATGCATTTCTTATTTTTGCAGGTGGAACTTTATTAGGTATATTTGATAGCATTCCAGGAATAAAACTCTTGCATTTAGACAGACATATGTTTTTGCATGCCCTTGAATGTGCCAAAGTAGATTTGCTGCTTACTGGAGGAACTGCAATTTTTACACTTCTTTGGCATGTAGCAAAGGTTTGTGTTATTTCCATTATTTTGGCATACCTTCTTTTTAGAAAAAAAGAGCTGGATTTTTGATAACAAGAATCAGGTGGTAATGCAATAAAAATCGATTTCAATTTCCATGTTTATATAGGTTCTTGTTTTCATTAGGAAAATCAAGAAACGTACCAGACCAAAATTTGTCGCCAAGAGAAATATTGTCCTGCGAAGCAGGATTCTTGCTGATGATTATCCTAAATCTCAGCAAGAAGTCATTCTTTGTTCGTGGAAAAGAATTATATCTTGTGTATCTAGTTTAGGCGAGATTGGATTTTAGAGAAGGCTGAACCTACATTAATTTTCAATAATGGGGGTTCAGCCTTTTTAATTATATAAAACATTCATTTTTTGTTGAATCATACAAATAGATGTAATATAATTTAGATGCAGCTAAAGTAATTTAATATAAAATAAACCCAATGAATTAATTTATACGCTGCAAAAAACAAATAAAATATTTATTAAAAAAATAAACCACTATGATTAACCTAAAAATATAGATATTTGGAGAATGAATATTATGTCCGATGAATTGAAACTTACCTACAATGAACCATGGATTTTGCAAAGGGCTGATCCGTATATTACAAAAGCCCATGATGGTTTTTACTATTTTACAGCTTCTGTACCGGAATATGACAGAATTGTATTAAGACGAGCAAAGACAATTGCTGAATTGAAAGATGCATATGAGTTTACCATTTGGCTTAAACATGAGTCAGGAATAATGGGAGAACATATTTGGGCGCCTGAACTTCACTATGTAATGGGAAAGTGGTACATCTATTTTGCTGCAGGTGATGCAGAAGATAAGTGGCATATAAGACCATATGTTCTTGAGTGTGAAGGAGACGATCCTATAAATGACATGTGGACAGAAAAGGGAATGATGAAGTGTGCAGATGATGATGAGTTTTCCTTCAGGGCATTTTCGCTTGATGCCACAGTATTTGAAAACAATCAGAAGTGGTACTATGTCTGGGCGGAAAAAGTTGGTGTTGGAAAACAGATTTCCAACCTTTATATTGCAGAGCTTCTAACTCCTTATAAATTAAAAACTGTTCAGGTGCTTCTTACAAGTCCTGATTATGATTGGGAGAGAGTTGGATTTTGGGTAAATGAAGGTCCTGGAGTTTTGAAAAGAAACGGGAAAATCTTTTTGACATACTCTGCAAGTGAAACTGGGCCAGCGTATTGCGTTGGAATGCTTACAGCAGATGAAAATGCAGATCTTTTAGATCCGTTGTCATGGAGAAAAGAAAGATATCCGGTCCTTAAAATGTGTAAAGAAAAAGGAATCTTTGGACCGGGGCATAATTCATTTACAGTTGATGAAAATGGAAATGATATTCTTGTATATCATGCAAGAACAACAGAGAAAATTGAGGGGGATCCTTTATACAATCCTAACAGGCATACAATGCTTATGAAAATACAATATGACGAAGGCGGGTGTCCTGTTTTTAGATTCTGATTTATTAGAGGGTTGATAATGCAAAGAAGGTGTTTGATAAAGAAAATTGCATGCCTTTGTATGAGCGTAATTATGTTGACGGCATGCGGTAGTAAAGGGCTTTTTGGGAAAAATGGGGATAGCGACATGAAAGAACTTGAAGATAAAGAAATAAAGAAGGGTGTATACAAGAATGCTTGTGCCTGCCATGATCCGCAAATAGTTCTGGCAGATGGAGTGTATTATATGACAGGATCACATCAAGTGCTGGCAAAATCTTCCGATTTGAAGAACTGGAGCTATATAGGCAATGGCAATAATGTTTTTTCGAATCTTTTTTCAGGAAAACTTCCGGCTTTTGATTTTGTCGGTAAAAATGAAGAGGGTGGATATTCTGTTTGGGCGGCAAATACATTCTATAATGAAACGATGAAAAAATATGTGATGTATTTTTGTACCACATCATCATACATAAAATCTAATTTATGCATGGCGGTGTCGGATAAGCCAGAAGGAAAATTTGAATATGTTGACACTTTTTTGTATTCAGGTTTCACTAAATCCCAAACAGATAAGACGAATCTTTATGAGGTACTAGGGAAAAATGCGGATATATCAAAATACCTTAAACTTGGAGGGTACGATAACGAAAAGTGGCCAAATTGTATAGATCCAGCGGTTTTTGTTGATGAAAACAATAAAATGTGGATGGTGTACGGTTCTTGGTCAGGAGGCATATTTTTGCTGGAATTAGATCCTACAACTGGTAAGCCTATCCATCCTGATAAAAAAATATGCGAAGAAAATACTACAGTTGATGAATACTATGGCTATAAACTTGTGGGAGGCGGACATCATTCAATCGAAGGACCTTATATTACATATTCAAAAGAGTCTGGTTATTATTATCTTTTTGTGTCATATGGCGGATTGACTAGTAACGGAGGCTATCAGATTAGGCAGTTTAGGAGCAATAATCCAACAGGACCATATGTGGATGCCAGTGGAAATGAACTTGGAAGCGAAGAAGATTACATGAATTATGGACTTAAAATGATGGGAAACTATACGCTTCCTAGTCTTTCTGTGACTTACATGGCGCCTGGAGGTCAATCTATTTTTCAGGATGAAAAAGAAAATTACTATATTGTATATCATCAGCGATTTGATGATGGTCAGGAATTTCATGAGCCAAGAATACATAGGCTTTATTTAACTAAAGATGGTTGGTTTACAGCTAGCCCTTTTGAATATGTAGAAGATGAAAAACAAGTAGAAATAGATTCGAAAAGTGTAGAAGGAACATATTATCTTCTAAGTCATGGACTAGGCATAGATAATATTGTAAATAAACCTGTAAAGTGCAGTTTTTCCGATGGAAAAATTGTAAGTATAGAGTCTGAGGAAAATCTTGGAACGTATACTATTACAGGTAACGGAGAAAATATCACACTCAGTCTAGGTGGTGTGGCATATGAGGGCGTTTTTGTGCGGATGACAGATGAAGCTGGTAATAAAACTTTGAATATATCTTCTAAAGGAACAAATAACAAGAGTATTTGGGCTGTTAGATATATTGAGTAATATGCGATAGTTTTGGTGTATTTTTAGAGTCTTTGATATTGAACATAAAAATACTTTTTGTAAAGGAAAAATGTATTTTTTACAAAAGTTCGTTTAAATAGACAAAAACTATTTTATTAATTTATTGAAATGTACCAAAGATGTAAAATATTATATATAAATCTAAAATAAATATTGACGTCAAGAATTCATTTGGTTAATATTACTATATAAGTTAATCATTGGGTCATTTCTTTAGGAGGGTTTACCATGAAAAGAAAATTTATGGGTATTGCGATGGCAACTTTGATGGGGATTGGTGCTTTGACTGGATGTGCGACAACAACAGTTGAGGACGAGGGCGGCTCATCAAACGGTTCAGAATCAGGAAATACAGCAGAAGAGAAAAGTGAATCATCTGAAACATCTCTAACAGGTAATGGAGATAAAACGCTTCACGTTTTCTTGTATATGCAGGAGCATGAAAAAAAGGCTTACGAAGAACTGGTTAAAAAGTTTGTAGACGAGAATAAGGATGAAATCAAAGAGGTTGTTTTTGAGATTACAACTCAGGATGAATATAACCAGAAGATGATTGCTAACATGACTGCAAATGATATGCCAGATGTATTCTATGTAGGACCTTCAGCAGTCAGATCATATGTTGATAATGGATATATTATGGCTCTTGACGATTATATTGATAAAGATACTATGAATAGTGTTTGGGGCACAACTCAGGAAATTTATCGATACGATGGCAAAAACGTTGGAAAAGGATCTTTATATGCACTTCCTAAAGATCTTTCCTGCTTTGCCTTTGCATATAATAAAGATCTTTTTGATGCTGCAGGCGTAGAATATCCTAATCCGGAGAAACCCTATACTTATGATGAGTTTAAGGAAGTATGTAAGAAGCTCACAATCGATAAAAATGGTGATGGCGAAATTGATCAGTGGGGCGTTGCAAATGCAGATCAGTTTGGCATGACTCCATATCTTTTTTCAAACGGGGTTAAATTTTTAAATGATGATATGACTAAGGTAAATGTAGCAAATAACAAGCAGCTTAAAGAAGCTCTTACTTTCTATACAGATCTCACAAAGGATGGTTTAACTCCTTCAGTTGAGCAGGATACAGCTCTAGGCGGATATCAGAGATGGCTTGACGGACAGGTTGCATTCTATGCTTGCGGAACTTGGGATGTTGCAGCATTTATGGATAAATCAACATTCCCTTACAATTGGGATTTGTGCGGCTGGCCGGTTGGACCATCTGGCGATGGAAAGTCTCATACATGGATGGGATCTGTAGGATATTGTGTTTCTGCAAATTCTAAGAATCCAGAACTGGCTGCCAAGCTTATTTCCAAACTTTCTACTGACGAAGAAGGTCAGAAGGCAGTTTCTGGAATTACAACAGGTAACTCAATTCAGCTTCCAAACATTACAAGTCTTGCATATGGAGAATTTAAAGATTCTGTGAAAAATGGTAAAGTTCCTTATGCTAGTAATGTAGATGTTATTTTTGGTTACTTTGATGGAAATGATCATTATAAGGCATCTCTTCAGGAAACAGATTACACCTACAATGCTGAATGGTTCACACCTTTCTGGTCCGGAGTATTCAATATCAAAAACGGTGATATTTCTGTTGATGATTATTTGAAGCAAGTTGAACCTACTATGCAGGAAGCACTTGATGAAGCAATTGAGCTTCAGAATTCTGCTACAAAGTAAGTGAATATATTTATTGAAGTAAGTATTAAAAACAGTCTTAACTTGTTACTGCCTGTAAGGCGGTTTTAACAGGCAGTAACAAGTTAAATAATCTTTTCAATAGTTATTCAAGGAGCAAAAGATGACATCAAAGAAAGTCAAAGTTCAAATGTCTGCAATGGCAAAGAGAGAAGAGAAATGGGCATGGCTTTTTATTGCTGCTCCATTTATTGGATTTATACTTTTTATGGCATATCCAATAGCATTTGCACTGGTTGCAAGCACTAGTAAATGGACAGGAATGAACTCACTTTGGGGCAATATAGTCGGTTTTCAGAATTATGCCAAAATATTAAGTGATACAAAGTTCTGGAAGGCAATGGGAACCACAATTATCTACATGATAGGCATACCGATTGGTATGATTTTAGGCATGCTTGTTGCGATGGGACTTAACAGGAAAATAAAAGGAAAAAGGCTTCTTACAACAATGTATTATGTCCCTGTTGTGTCCTCGTTAGTAGCTGTTTCTATTCTTTGGGCATGGGTATTCAATTACGATTATGGTCTTTTGAATGGTATCTATAAGTTTCTTACAGGGTCTCACGGTCCTAACTGGCTTGGTGATGAAACAATGGTTAAGGTATCCATGATTCTGTTCATGGTATGGAAAGGACTTGGCGGTACAGTAATACTCTATCTTGCAGGCTTACAGAATATTCCAAGAGACTACTATGAAGCTGCTATGATAGATGGCGCAAATATGTGGCAAAAATTTAAGAGTATAACACTTCCACTTCTTTCTCCTGTGACATTCTATATTCTTATTACTTCACTTATAGGAGGATTCCAGGTATTTGTTGAAGTTCAGGTAATGACACCATCAGGTGGACCGAATTATAGTTCTGCTACGGTTGTATTCTATATGTTTGAAAAAGCATTTACTAATGGTCAGCTAGGATATGGCAGTGCGGTATCAGTTATTCTTGCAATTATTATTTTTATCATTACTGCCATTAATTTCTGGGGTCAGGATAAGTGGGTAAAAAATATTGAATAATAAAGGAAGGCGCGAAAGATGGAATTAACAGTTAAACAAAGGGCAAATTCAAAAGACTATCAGACTGACCGCGTCACATCTGAAAAAGAAAAAGTATTTAACGTTATAGTTTTTTTGATACTCTTTATTTTTGCTATAACTATGGTTTTTCCACTGGTATATATGGTGGCAACATCATTTATGACCAAGAATCAGATTCTATCTGGAAAACTTACTCTATTTCCGAATCCGATTCTTATAGGAAAGTATTCACAAGTTTTAAGTAAAGGGCAGTTTATCAGAGGTATTTTTAATACTTTGACTGTGGAAGTTCCAGTACTTCTAATTGGCGGATTCACATCATCACTTGCTGCATTTGCTTTTGCAAAAATGAATTTTAGAGGCAAAAATGCATTGTTTTTGGCACTTCTTGCAACTATTATGATTCCTTTTGCAGTAGTAATGATTCCTCAATATAATCTTTTTACAAAACTTGGATGGACAGATTCTCTTGCACCTTTAATCATACCTGGATGCTTTGGAAATATTGGAATGATTTTCTTCCTCAGACAGAATCTGTACAGCATACCAACTGAGCTCATGGATGCAGCCAAAATAGATGGATGTAATTATTTTGAAATCTATTATAAGATTTTCCTCCCGCTTATGAAAGGCGCACTCGGAACTCAGCTTATGCTGTGGTTTATGGGAATATGGAATGATTATCTTGCTCCGACTATTTTCCTTAGAAGCGAAAAGAATTGGACACTTCAGGTTGTAATAAGATCATTTAATTCGTATTACGCAATTCAAAGTGACTATGCTTTGATTATGGCAGCATCGGTTATCGCCATGCTTCCGACTTTAATACTATTCTTCCTTTTCCAGAGAGTTATCATTGAGTCAATTGCAATTAGTGGAATTAAGTAAAGAATACATATATATATAATTATGCTTACAGGCTGTCACTTTTTGAAATGACAGCTTGTTTTAATATAAAATTATTGTAAATCATGTATTTTCAGCAAAAATGGAGAAGATTATGAGTAGTGGAAAACAAATAACAATATCACTTGATAAAAAATCCATCTTTAATGACACTAACGGTGATGGGTTCGGTGAGTTTCAAGGTTTTGGTACGTCGCTTTGCTGGTGGGCAAATAGAGTTGGATATAGCGAAAAGTTAACTAAAGATGCTGTAAAACTTTTCTTTAATAAAAATGAAGGACTAGGATTTTCAATAGGAAGATATAATATTGGTGGCGGTGATAATGTGTCAGATGATGTAGAATGTATAAAAGATACATCTTCAATATTAACTGATGAAAGAAATCATCCGCATCTAAAGCATATTAGAAGATCTGATTCCGAAATTCCAGGCTTTGCCTGCGATGTTACTAAAATTGATTTACAAAGGCATGATATTTCTTTTTATAATGAAAAATATGAAAGAGTATTTGAAGATTGTGGTTTTGCCTGGAATTATGATTGGAATCGTGATAGAAATCAGATAAATGTGTTAAAAGCAATAAAAAATGAACTTGGAGATGACTTTATATGTGAAGCGTTTTCTAATTCACCTCCATATTTTATGACAGTTAGTGGATGTACTTCAGGAAGTATTAATCCTAAAGAAGACAATCTAAGGGAAGATAGTATAAAGGCATTTGCAGCATATCTAGTTGATGTGGTTGAACATTTTGCCAAAGAAGAGAATATAATTTTTCAAAGTATTACTCCAATGAACGAACCTTCAACAGACTTTTGGAAAGCTTATAGCCAAAAGCAAGAAGGATGTCATATTAGTCCTGGAATTATGCAATCAAAACTATATGAAGCTTTGGAAAAAGAATTAAGTTACAAGGCCATAAAAATTCAAATAAGCGCGTTTGACGAAACAAGTATAGATTCTACCATAAAATCTATTAATCTTTTTTCTGGGGAAGCGATGCCTATTATTTCCAGAATTGATACACATAGTTATGCTGGAACAAAAAAAGAAGAGTTAAGAAAATTGGCATTGTCACTAAATAAAAATTTGTGGATGAGTGAAGTAGATGGAGCATATATAGCTGGAGAAAATAGTAAGGAGATGGCTCAGGCACTTGGAATTTCTACACAGATAGCAGATGATTTGAATAAGCTTCTCCCGTCAGCATGGATAATGTGGAATGCAATCGATATACACATAGATTCTCAAAACGAATTCGATTATAGTAGCAGACAAGAATGCCTAGAAAAATTGAATCTTGAAAATGGTAACAGTCTATGGGGAGTTGCTATAGCAGATCACAATAAACAAGAAATAATTCTTACCAAGAAATATTATGGAATGGGTCAATATACAAGGTACATAAAACCATCATATTGCCTTTTGGAATCTGAAGATAATCTTGTATGTGCATATTCTGACCTTGATAGAAAACTTGTAATAGTAGCAGCGTCTTATGAAAAAGATGATGATTATTATACATTTAACTTAGAAGAAATTCCTTATCAGATTAAAAATATTAAAACGGTTCGAACAAGTGGAAGTCTAAAAGATGGCGAAAATATGCAGGATATAAGCCATTCTGAAGAAATAATGATAGATTCTGCGAAGAACAAAATGAAGGCATTTTTGAAAGGAAATTCAATAACGACTTTTGTTATAGATTTAGGATAATTATCAGCAAGAATATTGTTTTTCAGGACCAAAATTTGTCTTGAAGACAAATTTTGGTCTGGTACGGTTCTTGATTTTCCTGATGAAAACAATAACCTATGACTTTCTGATGAAATTTATTCTAAAAATCATTTAAATATAATCTGTAAGAGATGATATAAATCCAGTTGCCATGCTTTCATATCATGTACGCCACCTGGAATTACATAGAAATCATAGTTTGTTCCAGGAACAAGAATATCTGTTTTTTCAAGAACCTTTTCCATAATATCTTTATGTTCTTCATAAGCAATATCTTTGTCACCATTGCAACAGAATAAATAGTCAAGTTCAAGACCGTTTTTCTTGCCATTTTCAAGTGTTTCACAAATTCGCTTAACTTCTAATTCATGATTGCCAAAAGGTCCACAGCACCCAGAGAAAGGTCCATACCATGAGAATAAGTCAAAATTGTTATAAAATGCAGCTCTATAAGTAGTCATTGAGCCAAGAGATAAACCAGCAAAAGCTCTATGTTTTCTTGTCTTGACAAGATTTTCTTCAGATATCTCTCCATTAGTATAAGTACTATAGTGAGATTCAACTGCTGGTATTAAGTCTTTTCTTAGTTCATATTTGAAATTTTCGCATCTGGATTCATCCTGAGTATGTTTATCTTCATCAGAATGATAAAATGTCGGAGTAACAATAATACATGGCTTACAAAGTTTTTGTTCAATCATATTATCAAGAATGGTCACAGTATCAGGGAATAGCTTAAGCCACCATTCGTGAGTAAATCCGCCGCCATGAAGAAGATATAGAACATCGTATTTTTTTGATGAATCGTAGCCATATGGAAGATAAACGAATGCTTCTTTGTGAAGCGGCATCGAACGGTCCCCTTCATAGGTGTTAGAATCGTACTGGAAAGTCTCAACAACTCCCTTTTTGTCCGTATCTAAAAGCATTTCTTTTGGCATTTCATAAACAAACTCCATAAAAATAACCTCCCAAAATCAAAATATAAAAAATGTTAACTGGATTAAGAAAGAAATAATTATTTTGGTACAACCCTCTTGTTATTATATCACAAAAGTTTTTAAAAACGTGATAATATCTAGGTATTACTGTTTACATATTCTTTGTTTTTTTGTAAAAAAAGGACTAATGTACTATAATTGTTTAAGTAAGTTAAAGAGCGATAATTAAGCTTTTGACGAAAGAGAGGCTAAAATGAGCGTATACGTTGAACATAATAAATTGAAGATTGATCAGGACAGTCTTGATGTTATTCTAAAAAAAGTTGTTAAAAGAACGGATAAAAAAGTCATCAGAATAAAGGTACATAAAGGTGAAGAACCTATACTTACTGCCAGTAAATTTGGAGGATGTCCTTATTGGCCAAATAATCTTGATTATCCTGTAAATTCTGAAGGCGAAAAACTTGTACTTCTTGCTCAAATCAATATGAAAGATATTAGTAACGAACTTTTTCCTAAACAGGGACTCCTTCAATTTTTTATCAGCACAGACGATTTGAACGGGCTTGATGATGAAAATGGATACAAAGTTGTATATCATTCATTGATTGATGATTCGATAACTAAAGATACTGTAAAGGCAATGGGTATACGTTCTGCTGCCGATTTAAATGATGAAGAAGAATACATGCCATTTTATGACTGCTTTCCGATTACATTTGAGGAAGATTGCGAGTATGTCTCTATTGATTCAGATGAGTTTGAAGAAGATTTTTTCAAAGCTCTTAAATCTGAGTTTGGAATTGATGTCAATGATTATGAAATTCATGGATATTCAAAAATGTACAGTTTTATAGAGAACAAGGATTATAACTATATAGCGAAAGTTGCAAAGGATAATAGCGGTCATAAAATACTTGGAAATCCGTATTTTACACAAGACGATCCAAGAGAGGAAGATGATGAACATAACATTTTACTGTTTCAGATGGATTCTGAGATGGGCAATGAAGATGTTGAGATTATGTGGGGAGATTCAGGTGTAGGCAATTTCTTTATATCAGAAGAGGATTTAAAGAATCTAAACTTTGATAATGTCCTTTATACCTGGGATTGCTGCTAATTCTTTATTAAAACCAAAAAACTATAGATTTTTGTTTTTATGTAGTCCGTTTTGATGGTTGTATATTTCGTCGCAAACACGCTTTCGCTTGATTATAAACGTAATGGTACATAATGCGCTAAAAAACAGTGCATAAGTAAATGCGGCATAATTTAAACACTTTTAAATTATGTCGTCTGCCGTAGGCAGATTTAAAGGCATTATTTATGCCTTTAAACCCCAGACCAACGTTTATAAACAGTTCTGCTCATGAAATATTACAAGCCAGCAAAACTCATTTATCAAATAGTAAAAATCGGGACAAAGTGGCAGTATTCATAAAACAGTAACACAAAATGAGCACTGTAGCAGGCGAATTGGCAGAATAAGACTCTTAACCATGAATAATATGGTCAGGAGTCTTCTTATTTATCCGATTTCACGAATTCTTTCCACAACACTTGCCTTAGACAGTCCCTTGTATGAGATAAGTGGAACCAATACGCCGAGTAATGTCATAATCGGTATAAAAATCAGTACCGGCGTGATAGAAAAATGATTAGAATAAAACCCAAAGATACTGTTCGATATTCCATTTCCTTTTTCAAAACTTCTGATTTAGTCTTTTCCCATTTTTCTTTATATTCATTTGCGACAAAGAATTTTTTAATTCTGCCGGTGAGACTTCTCTGTCTTCGTCAGCAGTTCTGAGATAATAACGTCCATACGCTGAATAAGGTACTTCACTACCTTCATTTTCAGCATCGATCTCTTGCAGGATCGGCTCGGTAAGATTAACAAGAGAATCGAAGAACATCTGTAAGTCGTCGATAAACTCCTGCTTGAAACGGGTGATTTTTGATGCATCCGGAACCTTGGTAAAACCGCAGAACTCCCGCAAATCTTTGGAGTATTCGAGGAAAGTAAGAAGCAGGGAATCAGTCGGGATGGAGAAGATACGCTGGATAATGAGAGCCCAAAGCAAAGGTATCAAGCAGGCAAGACTCCATCAGAAATGGCTGAATTTATAAAGACAGAAATCGGCACTACAGGCAAAGGTTTTGAGTTCAACGGACAAAAATACGCTGTATGGTATGACGAAAGCGGACTAAGAATTGCTCCGGGTACATCTGCTAAAGCTGGTAATGCAACACTATATGATTGGGAATCTGTAGAAAAGATTACCCGTCAAATGGTTAAGTCCGGTGATTACCTGACAAAAGCTGAAGAGAGCTTTATAGATGCATCGGAAAGAAAAAGAGTTGCAGAGCAGATATATTTCTTTTTTAGATATGGAATAGAGGAATTGCCGGATTCTCTGGGAATTAGCGGATGTAACTACCCTGACAGCGAAGAAAGGCTATCAGATCTGTTTTCTTCTTGGCTCTACAGAAAAGATGGGTGCCGGTATGAATGTACAAACAAAACTATGTGCGCTGCATCATGTAGATGTGCCATGGAGACCTTCAGATATCGGTCAGCGCGAAGGAAGAATAATCCGGCAAGGCAATGAAAATGATCATATCCAGATTTACAGGTATGTTACAGAGGGTACGTTTGACTCTTATTCATGGCAAATATTGGAAAGCAAGCAGAAGTTCATAAGCCAGATAATGACTTCCAAAACGCCAGTCCGTAGCTGTGAAGATTTTGATGCCAAAGCAATGGATTATGGTGAGGTTAAGGCTGTTTGCGCAAACAATCCTGAAATAAAAGAGAAGATGAAGCTAGATCAGTACGTTTCAAAACTAAGAATGCTGAAGGCGTCTTGGATGAAACAGCAATATCACCTGGAAGATCTTGTAACCAAGGAATATCCTAATGAGATCAGAACCCTATCTGATATGATTGATGGATGTAAAAAAGATTTGGAGCTGTATGGCAAGAATAAGCCATCTCAAGTCGAAGATGATTCCATCAATACCTTTAGAATCACTATTGGCGACAAGGATTACACTGATAAAGAAGAGGCTGGAAATGCCATCCTTGAAATCTGTCGCAAAAATGGTCCTGGTATGGAAAGTAAAATTGGCGAATACTTAGGATTTAAGATTTATGCACGATATGACTTCTCAAACGGGGTACATAATGGTGGCTATAAACTACATCTTAAGGGTGTTGCTTCTCATTATCTCTTTGACTATCTAGGCAATTCCGGCACTGGTAATATTCAAAGAATAGATAATGTACTTAAAGGTCTAGATGATAAGATTATTCGCTTGTCAGACAAACTTGATAATTACAAGCAAAAGCTTACAGATGCACAGTCCATGTTAAAGAAGCCATTTGCTCAAGAGCAGGAGCTCAAAGATAAAACCACAAGATTAGATGAACTGACTCTTAAGCTATCACAATCTGTTACGTCACCTGAACTGCCGTCTGAAGATAATGTCGTAGAAGAAAAAACAAAATACTCAGCTCCGTAAAAGTACGAGTGTTTTGGAAGCACTTCACGATAAAATGAACATTGTGCAAAACTATGAAAAAAGAGATTCTTCGAAATCCCTTGCACCAGTAATCTAGCAAATAAGAGGCGTGAGCAACACTCATGCCTCTTAAAATGCCAATTTTATCGGTAAAACGATTGTATGCCTATTGTAGTGATGGTATAATAATAGTATAGAGAACCCGATAACCTATTCATTTAACATCATGTAAGGCGGTATATTATGAGTGATACTTTTTCAAATATCAGTGGTTTGCTTGTAAATATTTTACTTTTGGTCCTGTTTTTTAAATTCCTTTGGCCATTAATGACAAACTACATATCAATAATTGATAGTGCCGTCATTGCCATTATTGGTGGACTTATCATTCGAAGTAAAGTGTTTCACGGTTCACTTCACCCTGTATTTCTCATACTGATTATGGCAGGATTATTTGCAGGTTCCATGTGGTTAATGCATACGAAATATGGTTTTGTAATATCGGCACTGCTTATGTCTTATATCTGGACTGACATAATTATTAGCATGTTCAAGGACTGGGCCTCTTATGATCTTATCTGGGGAATCTTTATCGGCATATGCTCTTTTGCTCTTATCTTTTATTTCCACTGGAAGGATTACAAGGCTCTTCAGACCTCATAATATTTTATTTCACTTAAGCTTCTTTAAGGGCGTACCTTTGATGATACGCTCTTTTATTTTTTTTCTTTTTTTCTCACTCACTCCCTCTTTCATGGAAACTTGGCCTATGGAAAAATTTTGCCCCAGTGGTATATAGACAAAATGGAAATCTTTGCGCATATGGATTATAACACTGCAAGATCTTATTTTGGTACATATCATATGCGAATATGCCCCAAATGCCTGAAAGATGGATATCATAGCATAATCCATCAGTTCCATTATGTAAAGACCTGCCCTTTCCATCCGGGAACAGGGACGAATGGGAGATTTGTTTTTGAACATAATTTCTATCACGCAGAAGGAATCAGATGCAGTCCGTATGAGAAAGGGACAGGATTTAATGCTTATTTATTACCCCTTCCTTGCTGCAGGACTAATCCAAATGACTTTTATGATACAGATGTGATCAATAGATCATGGGAAAGTGTACACTTCAAATATAAGTTATCTTTATTCACCTATTCTTTCTAAAGAAGCAGATAAAACGCCTATAATATCGAAAATGTATGTTGATCGACGCCCGGAAACATATGATTGTTTTCAAGCGGGTTTCTTAATGTGGTTTAATCAGCAGAATGTAGTATATAACCCATTTGAGCGCATAAAGAAGTTCTTCCGTATTATGCCTGCAGAGTATGACTCTTATGATATGGTTGACTGCTTTTTATTCGCAAAATATATGTCTATCATAGGCGAGGGCATTTTCTCACTGTCAGAAAACGATGTTAATACCTTACATTACGTGGACAGTATCCGTGATTCGGATATGACACTGCTCGCAATATGCTTCACATGGATAATGCAGGGCTTCGAAGAGCCCAGTGATGCTATCAGCGCAGCCTGCCTTGGACACAACATCCGGCCTGTAATGCAAAGAAATTTACGGTCATATACTCTGGAAGATGTTACTTGTGTAGGTGGGATACGTTTTTACGAAATTGGCGAATCTGAAGCAGATAAAGTTTATCTTAAACTTTTTATCATGTCAGATATGATAGATGACCTATGGATCCAGTTCAAGAAATCAGCAACGTCTACAGGCGGAGTATATATATCTGATCCATGGAACACACTAATAATCCCGACATATCAGGTATTGTATCTGAAACATGAAGATATGTATGAAATAAGGAAATGCTAGCTGTTACTCTGTTGGAATTGACGAGGTAGGGCTAAAGTGTTATATTGTAACTAGAAAATAGTTGCAAGAGGAATTACTGTGCCAAAGAAATCAAAATTACTAGAAAAAATACTGTCAAAACCCGCACCGACAAGTTTTACAATAAGAGAACTGGACGCACTTATGAAGCAATGTGGCTGCGAAAAGTTCGAGGGCGGAAGAGGATCAGGAATAGGCTATTATCATGTTGAAACCAAGCGCATCCTTCAATTTGACGGTCCACACCCAGGCAATGAGCTGTACAGGTATCATGTAAAGATGGTCATAGCATTTCTTAAGGAAGTAGGTGAGATAGAATGATAAGTTCACTGATGGAATACAACGGATATCATGCAAAGGTAGAATTTGACCAGGAAGATCAGATTTTTATCGGTCATGTTCTCGGAATCAATGATTCTCTGAACTTTCATGGAGAATCGGTAAAAGAGCTTACCCAGTCAATGCATGACTGTATAGATAATTACCTGGATTACTGCAAAAAGATTGGTAAAGAGCCTGAGCGTGAGTTTAAAGGCTCCTTCAATGTCCGTATTAAACCCGAACAGCACAAGAAAATTGCATTATATGCTGCCAATGAAGGAATCACAATAAACCAGTTTGTATCCAGAGCTATTGATGATGAACTGGACATCCTAGAAGGTTAATAACTGTTGAATCATACTTATAAAACTATGATGCTGTATAGTTAAACTTGACAACTTGTTCTCGTATATCTTGAAATATAGGTAAGAGAATAAGGAGGTGCCAGATGGCAACTAAACGGTATGATAAGGACTACAAAGTCCAAGCAGTCAAACTAATTAACGAAGTAGGTATGACAAAGGCGGTTAAGGAACTAGGTGTTTCTGCCAGTACTATGAGAGGCTGGGTAAATGCAGCAAAACAAGGAATGCTTGATCTTGGTGAAGGGTCATATACGCCTCAAAATGCCATGTCTTTAGCTGAAGAGATTCAAAGCCTTAGGAAACAAAACAAAGAGCTTATTAAGGCAAATAAACGTCTTCAGGAAGAAAATGAAATTCTTGCTGATGCTACAGCTTTTTTCGCGGCGAGCCGTCGGAAATCAGAAAGAACGAGCGACTGATTTTTATAGAT